>NZ_RFFG01000019.1 GCF_003696215.1 Actinomadura harenae
GCTGCGCGAGGGCGCCGAGGCCGCGGGCTGCCGCACCGTCCCGGCGGGCGGGGCGCGGGACTGCGCGCCGTGGCGGGGGGAGCCGCGGCTGGAGTCGCCCGACCAGCCCCGGTACGTCCTGTTCACCTCGGGGTCCACCGGCCGGCCCAAGGGGGCGGTCGTGGAGCACCGGGGGATGGTCAACCACCTCTGGGGCAAGATCGTCGACCTGGGCATGACCGGGGACGACGTGCTCGCGATGACCTCGCCGCTCGGCTTCGACATCTCGGTCTGGCAGATGGTCTGCCCGCTGCTGCTCGGCGGCCGGGCCGAGATCGTCCCGGACCGGGTGGCGCACGACCAGGTCGCCTTCGCCCGCGCCGTGGACGAGCGGGGCATCACGGTCGTCGAGCTCGTGCCGACCATGGTCCGGCACCTGCTGGACGACCTGCCCGACGCCCCCGCGGGCTCGCTCGGCGGCCTCCGCTGGATGATCGCGACCGGCGAGGAACTGCCCGCCGAGCTGTCCCGGCGCTGGCTGGAGGCGATGCCGCACGCCGGCCTGCTCAACGCCTACGGCCCGACCGAGTGCTCCGACGACGTCACCCACCACGCCGTCACGGCCCCTGACCTGGAACTCCTCCGGCTGCCGATCGGGTCGCCGATCGTGAACTCGCGGCTGTACGTGCTGCGCGCGACCGACGACGGCTCCTGGGCGGCGTGCGACGTCGACGAGGTCGGCGAGCTGTTCGTCGGCGGGATCTGCGTCGGGCGCGGCTACCTCGGCGACCCCGACCGCACCCGCGCCGCGTTCTTCCGCGACCCCTTCGAGAACTCGCCCACCGGGCGCCTCTACCGGACCGGCGACGCCGTCCGGCTGCTGCCCGCGGGCGCCGGCGGCGAGGACCGGCCCGTCCTGCAGTACCTCGGCCGGGTCGACCGGCAGGTCAAGATCGCCGGTGTGCGGATGGAACTGGGCGAGATCGAGGCGGTCCTGCAGCGGCATCCGGGGGTCGGCGCGGCGGCCGTCGTGGTCCACGAGTTCGACCACGCACGGTAACCGGACCGGCGCGCTGTGATCGGGCGGCGGTCCGCGCGTCCCGCCTCCCGGCGCTCGTGGAGCCGACGTTCAGGCCTGCGGATTTGTCACCTTCGTTAGTGATTGCTGAGGTCAAGTTCTACTTTCGGGGGGATTGCGGGGCATGTGGCGGGCTGGTTAACTGAGCCCCGCTACTACCCAGTAGAGGTGCGGGTCGAGGGAACCTCGGCATCGGGCGAAAGCAGCGGCCTCCCGTCTCGAGACGCGGCCGGGAACCCCCGGTGACGTGCGTGTCCCGCAACGGCCGGGCGCGCGGCCGGGCGAGACCTTATGAAGGGCTCGAAGAAAGGGGAACGGCGCAACCCGACGGTTTTCGTGTTCATGGCTTTTCGCATTTCGCGTGGCTTCCCGGCACGGGCGTGCGCCCGTGCCGCCCGGGGAGCGCCGACCCCCTTCGACCGGGAAAGTTCCACTTGATGTCGCCCACCGAGTTCGTCCCTCTTTCGGCCGCGCAGCGGAGCGTCTGGTACGCCCAGCAGCTCTACCCCGAAGTGCCGATCTGCATCGCGCAGTACATCGAGATCGAGGGGCCGCTCAGGCCGGAACTGTTCGACCGCATCGCGACGATCGCCAACCACGAGGTACCGAGCCTCCAGATCCGGCTCGTCGAACGCGACGGCGTTCCCTACCAGGGCCTCGGCGCCGTCCCCGACGCGCACATCCCCCTGCTCGACTTCTCGGGCGAAGCCGACCCGCGCGCCGCCGCCGACGCCTGGGTCCGCGCCGACATGGCCACCCCCATGGACATGTACGGCGACCGCCTCTACACGATGCGGGTCCTGCGCCTCGGCCCGGAACACCACCGCTGGTACCTGCGCGCGCACCACATCGCCGTCGACGGCTTCGCCGGGGCGATGTTCAACGCGGGCGTCGCCGAGCTCTACACCCGCCTCGCCGCGGGCGGCGAGTACGAGCCGCAGGAGCACGGCGACTTCCGGGCGCTGCTCGCCGAGGAGGCCGAGTACCGCGCGTCCGACCGGTTCGCGAAGGACCGCGCCTACTGGACCGAGCGGTTCGCCGACCTCCCCGAGGTCGTCACGTTCACCGCGCGGACCGTGCCGCCGACCATGGACTTCGTCCGGGCCTCCACCACGCTCGCGGCCCCGGACTCCGCCGGGCTGGCCGTCGCCGCCCGCCGCCTGCGCACCGCCACGCCCGGAATGGCGATCGCCGCGACCGCCGCCTACATGGCCCGCGTCACCGGCGCCGAGGAGGTCGTCCTCGGCCTCGCCGTCACCGGCCGCACCACCGAGCTGGCCCGCGAGACCCCGACGATGATGTCCAACATCGTCCCGCTGCGGGTCACCGTCGACCCGGACCTGAGCATCGAGGAACTGACCCGCGCGGTGTCCCGGGCGACCGTCCGCGCGCTGCGGCACCAGCGCTACCGCGTCGAGGACCTGCGCCGCGACCTCGGCCTGCTCACCGACGGGCGGCGGCTGTACGGCGCGATCGTCAACATCATGCCGTTCGACTACAGCGCGGACTTCGGCGGCTCCCCTGCCACCGCGCACGCCCTCGCCCTCGGCCTCACCGAGGACCTCGCGTTCAACATCTACGACGGCCTGGACGGCCGCGGCACCCGCATCGACCTGGACGGCCACCCCGCGCTGTACTCCGCCGAGGAGATCGCCGCGCACCATGAGCGGCACGTCCGGTTCCTGCGGGCGCTGGCCGCCGCCGACCCCTCGACCCGGGTCGGGGACCTGCCGCTCATGCCGGACGACGAGCGCGCCGACGTCCTGACCCGCTGGAACGGCGCCGAGTCCGGACGTCCCGCCGCGACCGTCACCGAGGTGTTCGCCCGGCACGTCGCCGCGACGCCGGACGCGCCCGCGCTGGAGACCGCCGACGGCGCGCTCCGCCTCACCTACGCCGAGCTGGACGCCCGCGCCGACCGGCTCGCCCACCGCCTCGCCGCCCTGGGCGCCGGCCCCGAGACGCCCGTCGCGACGCTGCTGGAGCGGTCGCCCGACATCGTCGTGACGTCCCTGGCGATCCTCAAGACCGGGGGACACTACGTCCCGGTCCACCACTCCTACCCGGCGGACCGGGTCGCCTGGCTGATGCGCGACGTCGGCGCGTCCGTGCTGGTCACCGACCGGGCGATGCTGGAGCGCAACCCCTGGCTCGCCGACGCGCCGCAGGGCGGGGTCGCCCTCCTCGTCGTGGACGAACCGGCCCCCGAAGCGGCCCACGACGCGGCGGCGGTCGCCTTCGCGCCGGTCCACCCGGAGCAGCTCGCGTACGGGATCTTCACCTCCGGGTCCACCGGCCTGCCCAAGGGCGTCGGCGTCGACCACCGGTCCGTGGTCGACTTCGCCACCGACTCCCGCACCCGCCTCGCGCCCGGCGACCGGATGCTGCTGCACTCGGCGCACGCGTTCGACGCGTCCACGCTGGAGCTGTGGCGGCCGCTGCTCGCGGGCGCGACCGTCGTCGTCGCCCCGCCCGGCCCGATCGACGCCGACCTCCTGGAACAGGCGGTCAAGGGCGCGGGCGTCACCCACATGTTCGCCACGACGTCCCTGTTCAACCTGGTCGCGGCCGACCGGCCGACCGTGTTCGCGCCGGTGCGCGTCCTCGACCTGGGCGGCGAGGCGGCCTCGGCGGCCGCGCTCGCGCGCGTCCTCGACGCCTGCCCGGACACCGACGTCCGCAACGCCTACGGCCCGACCGAGACCACCACCTACACGACGCTGTACTCGGCGCGCGGCCAGGTCACGGCGGACGACCCGTCCGTCCCGATCGGCTCGGCGCTCGACGACACCCGCCTGTACGTGCTGGACCGGGCGCTGCGTCCCGTCCCCGTCGGAGTGCCCGGCGAGCTGTACGTGGCGGGCGCGGGCGTCGCGCGCGGCTACCTGAACCGGCCCGGGCTGACCGCCGCCGCGTTCGTCGCCTGCCCGTTCGGGCCGCCCGGCGAGCGCATGTACCGCACCGGCGACCTGGTCCGGCTCCGTCCCGCCGGAGGCGAGGACGAGGCGGCGCGCGGCCAGCGGCACACCCTGGAGTACCTGGACCGCGTCGACCAGCAGGTCAAGATCCGCGGGTTCCGGATCGAGCTGGGCGAGGTCGAGGCCGCGCTGACCCGGCACCCGGACGTCGCGCACGCCGCCGTCGTCGCCCGCGAGGACCGGCCCGGTGTCAAGCGCCTGGTCGCCTACGTCGTCGCCGCGCCCGGGACCGCGCCCGACCCGGCCGGGCTGCGCCTGTTCCTCACGGGCGCGCTGCCCGAGTACATGGTCCCGTCCGCCGTCCTGGTGCTGCCGACGCTGCCGCTCACCGGCAGCGGCAAGCTCGACGTGCGCGCCCTGCCCGCGCCCGACCCGGCCACGGGCGACCGCCCGTTCCGGGCGCCGCGCACCGACGCCGAGGCCGTCCTCGCCGCGCTGTTCGCCGAGGTCCTGGAGGTGGAACGGGTCGGCCTGGACGACGGGTTCTTCGACCTCGGAGGCGACTCGATCATCGCGATGCGGCTGGTGTCGCGGGCCCGCGCCGCCGGGCTCGCGCTGTCCCCGCGCGACGTGTTCCAGCGGCCGACCGTGGAGGAGCTCGCCGCCGTCGCGGGCGTCGCCGACACCGCGGTGACCGAGGCCGCCGACCCGGTCGGCGACGTCCCGGCGACCCCGATCGTCCACTGGCTGCGGGACCTCGGCGGCCCGGTCTCCGGGTTCCACCAGAGCATCCTGCTGCGCACCCCGCCCCGGCTCGGCGCCGACGCCCTCACGCGCGCCCTCGGCGTCCTGCTCACCCGGCACGACGCGCTGCGGCTGACCCTCGGCGACGGCGGAGCCCTGGAGATCCCGGCCACCGGACCCGACCCCGCCGGCCTCGTCCTCCGCGTCGACGTCGAGGGCCGTGACCCGGACGAGACCGCCGCGACCGAGCTGACCGCCGCCCGCGACCGGCTCGACCCGGCGTCCGGCGTGAACGTCCAGCTGGTCTGGCTGGACGCCGGGGACGACCCCGGACGGCTCCTCGTCGTCGTCCACCACCTGGTCGTGGACGGCGTGTCCTGGCGCATCCTGCTGCCCGACCTCGTCGCCGCCTGGGCAGGGGCGGACCTCGACCCCATCGGGACGCCGTTCCGCGACTGGGCCCGCCGCCTCACCGCCGAGGCCTCCGCCCGCACCGGCGAGCTGCCCCTGTGGCGCGGCATCCTCGGCGGCCCGGACGTCCCGCTCGGCGCCCGCCCGCTCGACCCCGCCCGCGACACCCACGGCACCGCGCGCTCCCTCACCGTCGAGCTGGACGCGGCGACCACCCGCGCCGTCCTGACGACCGTGCCCGCCGCGATCCACGGCCGCCCGACCGACGTGCTGCTCACCGGGCTCGCCCGCGCCGTCGCCGCCTGGCGCGGCGACGCCAGCCCCGTCCTGGTCGACCTGGAGGGCCACGGCCGCGAGGACCTGTTCCCCGGCGTCGACCTGTCCCGCACGGTCGGCTGGTTCACCAGCAAGTACCCGGTGCGGCTCGACGCGGCCGCCGACCTGCGCGAGACCAAGGAGCGGCTGCGCGCGATCCCGGACAACGGCATCGGCTACGGCCTGCTCCGCCACCTGGACCCCGGCGCCGGGGCCGAGCTCGCCGCGCTGCCCGTCCCGGAGATCGTCTTCAACTACCTCGGCCGGATGGAGACCGGCGACGGCGACTGGAGCGTCTCGTCGGTGGCGGGCGGCGCCGACGACGCGATGCCGCTCGGCCACGCCCTGGCCATCGACGCCATCGTCCCCGCCGCGTTCGGCGCGCTGTCGGTCACCTGGACCTGGGCGGACGGCGTGCTCACCGAGGCCGACGTCCGCGAGCTCGCGGCCGCCTGGTTCACCGCCCTCCGCGACCTCGCCGCCGCCGGGGACGCCGGGCACACCCCGTCCGACTTCCCGCTCGTCGCCCTGGACCGCGCCGACGTCACCGACCTCGACCGGACCTTCCCCGACCTCACCGACGTCTGGCCGCTCGCGCCGCTCCAGCAGGGCCTGTACTTCCACGCGCTGCTCGGCGCGTCCGCGACCGACGTCTACACCGGCCAGCTCGTCCTCGACTTCGACGGCGACCTGGACGCGGCGGGACTGCGCGACGCCGCGTTCGAGCTGACCGCGCGGCACCCGTCGCTGCGGACCGCGTTCACCCAGACCGTCTCCGGGGACCCCGTCCAGGTCGTCCTCGGGGCGCCGCCCTGCGACGAGCTGTGGCATGAGATCCTCGCGGACGAGGACGCGCTGCCCGCGCTGATGACGGCCGAGCGGACCCGCCGGTTTGACCTCACCCGGCCGCCGTTCCTGCGGTTCCTGCTGGTCAGGGTGGGGGAGCGCCGGTACCGGCTGCTGCTCACCTTCCACCACATCGTCCTGGACGGCTGGTCGATGCCGTCCCTGGCCGGCGAGCTGCTCGCCCTGTACACCGGCCAGCTCCCGCCGCGCGCCCCCGACTACCGGGACCACCTCGGCTGGCTGTCCCGGCAGGACCGGGCCGAGGCCGAAGCAGCCTGGGGCGCGGCCCTCGCCGGGCTGCCCGCCGGGACGCTCGTCGCGCCCGGAGCCCCGGACGCGCCCCCCGGGCTGCCCGAGAAGATCCGCGTCCCGCTCGGTCCCGAACTCTCGGACGCCGTCGGGGCGACCGCCCGCCGCCTGGGCGTCACCGCGAACACCGTCGTCCAGGCCGCCTGGGGCCTGCTGCTCGCCCGCCTGCTCGGACGCGACGACGTGGTGTTCGGCGCGACCGTGTCGGGCCGCCCGATGGACCTGCCGGGCGTCGAGCGGATGGTCGGCCTGTTCATCAACACGCTGCCCGTCCGCGTCCGCCTGGACGCCGCCGAATCGGCGGCCGGACTCCTCACGCGGCTCCAGGCCGAGCAGGCCGAACTGATCCCCTTCCACCACCACGGGCTCGGTGACCTGCACAGACTCGCCGGACTGCCCGCGCTCTTCGACACCATGACGGTGTTCGAGAACTACCCGCTCGACGCGTCGCTGCTCGGCGCCGAGATCGGCGACGGGACCCGCCTCGCGGGCGCCGACCTGCTCGACTCCACGCACTACCCGCTCACGCTGGACGCCGTCCCGGGCGCCGAGCTCCAGCTCCGGCTCGGCTACCGCACCGACGTCCTCGACCGCGCGACCGCCGACCGGCTCGTCCGGGGGCTCGTCGCGTTCGTCCGGATGCTGACCGGGACGCCGGACGCGCCGGTCGCGGAGCTCGACCTGACCGGTGACGACGCGGGCCCGCTGCGCGCGGCGTTCGCGGCCCTCGCCGCGCAGGGACCGTCCCCGGCGCTCGCCGCCGCGTCCCGCTCGGCCGCCGCGCCCGTCAAGAAGCTCGTCGCCTACGTCGTGGCCGCGCCCGGCGCGATCCTCGACCCGGAGGAGCTGCGCGCGCACGTCCGCGAGCACCTGCCCGAGCAGATGGTCCCCACCGCCGTGGTGATCATGGACGAGCTGCCGCTCACCCCGAACGGCAAGGTCGACACCAAGGCGCTGCCCAGGCCCGTGCTGACCGTCCCGCTGCGCGAGTACCGCGCGCCGCGCGACGAGCGCGAGACCGCCGTCGCCGCGATCTACGCCGAGCTCCTCGGCGTGGACCGCGCCGGGATCGACGACGACTTCTTCGATCTCGGCGGCGACTCGCTGGTCGCGATGCGCGTCGTCAGCCGGGTGCGGCGGGCCCTCGGCGTCGAGCTGCCCGTCCGGGCGCTGTTCGAGGCCCCGGCCGTCGCGGCGCTCGCCGCCCGGATCGCCGTGCTGTCCGGCGTGGAGCCCGCCCGGCCCGTCCTCGCCCGCCGCGAGCGGCCCGCGGCCGTGCCGCTCTCCCACGGGCAGCGGCGGCTGTGGTTCCTGAACCGGTTCGAGGGGCCGTCCGCGACGTACAACATGCCGGTCGCGCTGCGGATCCGCGGCGCGCTCGACGAGCCGGCGCTGCGCGCCGCGATCGCCGACGTCTCCGCCCGGCACGAGTCGCTGCGGACCGTCCTGCCCGACGTCGACGGCGTCCCGCACCAGCGCGTCCTCTCCCCGGAGGACGCCGCGCCCGAACTGCTCGTCGCCGAGACGACCGAGGCCGAGCTGCCGCTGCGGCTGGCCATGGCCGCCGGGCACGCCTTCGACGTCTCCGCCGAGCCGCCGCTGCGGGCGTCCCTGTTCCGGCTCGCCGCCGACGAGCACGTGGTGCTGCTGCTGATGCACCACATCGCGGGCGACGGCTGGTCGATGGCGCCGCTCGCGCGCGACGTCCTGACCGCGTACATGGCGCGGGTCTCCGGTGACGCGCCCACGTGGACGCCGCTGCCCGTGCAGTACGCCGACTACACGCTCTGGACGCGGGAGCTTCTCGGCTCCGAGGACGACCCGTCGTCGCTGGTCTCCGAGCAGATCGCCTACTGGACGTCCGCGCTGGACGGGCTTCCGGAGGAGCTGGCGCTTCCCGTCGACCGTCCGCGTCCGGCGGAGGCGTCCTACCGGGGTGGCACGGCCCGCTTCACGCTGTCGCCCGCCACGCACGAGGCCCTCCTCGCGGTGGCCCGCGAAACCGGCGCGAGCCCGTTCATGGTCGCCCAGGCCGCGTTCGCCGCGTTGCTGACGCGTCTGGGCGCCGGGACGGACGTCCCGATCGGTTCGCCCATCGCGGGTCGTACCGATGAGGCCCTGGACGACCTCGTCGGCATGTTCGTCAACATGCTCGTCTTCCGGACCGACACGTCCGGGAACCCGACGTTCCGCGAGCTGGTCGCCCGCGTCCGCGAGACCGACCTCGCCGCGTACGCCCACCAGGACGTCCCCTTCGAGCGGCTCGTCGAGGTCCTGAACCCGCCGCGCCACCTCGGCCGCCATCCGCTGTTCCAGGTCGGCCTGACCTTCCAGAACAACCCGGAGGCCCGGCTCGACGTGCCCGGCTTCAGCGCCGAACCCGAGACGCTCGACGCCGGGGTCGCCCGGTTCGACCTGCTCATGGTGCTGACCGAACGCACCGGAGCGGACGGCTCCCCGGCCGGACTGGACGGCGAGCTGGAGTTCGCCCTCGACCTCTACGACCCGGCGACCGCCGCCGGCCTCGCCGCCCGCTTCGAACGGCTCCTCACCGCCGTCCTCGCCGCGCCGGACGCGCGCGTCGGCGAGATCGACGTGCTCGACCCGGCCGAACGCCGCACGATCCTGGACGACTGGTCGGGCGGCTCGGCCCCGGTGGTCGAGCGGACGACGATTCCGGCGTTGTTCGAGGCGCAGGTGGTGCTACGTCCGTCGGCGGTGGCGGTGTCGTTCGAGGGGCGTTCGTGGACGTATGCGGAGGTCAACGCGTCCGCGAACCGTCTCGCCCGTCACCTGGCCGCGCAGGGCGTCGGACCGGGGCGGAACGTCGGACTGCTGCTCCCGCGCTCGGCCGACATGGTGATCGCGGTCCTGGCCGTGCTGAAGACGGGCGCCGCGTACGTCCCGATGGACCCGGACTACCCGGCCGACCGCATCGCCTTCATGACCGAGGACGCCGCACCCGTCCTGACCCTGACGGACATCGAGTGCGACGACGACCACTCCTCCGAGAACCTCGACGTCGAGGTCTCCCCGGACGACCCGGCGTATGTCATCTACACGTCCGGGTCGACGGGGCGTCCGAAGGGCGTCGTCGTCCCGCACCAGAACGTGGTCCGCCTGCTGCGTTCCACGGACCCCTGGTTCTCCTTCGGCCCGGATGACGTCTGGACGCTGTTCCACTCTTACGCGTTCGACTTCTCCGTGTGGGAGTTGTGGGGTCCGCTGCTGAACGGCGGCCGTCTTGTGGTGGTCCCGTTCCTGACGTCGCGTTCGCCTGAGGAGTTCTTGAAGCTTCTGTCGGCGGAGCGGGTCACGGTTCTGAACCAGACGCCGTCGGCGTTCTACCAGCTCATGGCCGCCGACCGGGAGAACCCGGGCATCGACCTTGCGCTCCGGTACGTCGTTTTCGGTGGTGAGGCGCTTGAGCTCGGGCGTTTGGACGACTGGTACAGCCGTCACGCCGATGACGCTCCGACGCTGGTCAACATGTACGGGATCACCGAGACGACGGTCCATGTCTCGTATGTCGCGCTCGACCGGGCGTATGCGGCGACCGCGCCGGGCAGCATCATCGGTGTCGGGATCCCTGACCTGCGCGTCTACGTGCTGGACGAGCGGCTTCAGCCCGTTGCGGCGGGTGTGGTCGGTGAGTTGTACGTCGCGGGGGCGGGGCTTGCCCACGGCTACCTGAACCGGCCGGGTCTGACCGCCGAGCGGTTCGTGGCCGATCCGTTCGGCGGCAGGCCGGGTGCGCGCATGTACCGGACGGGCGACCTCGGCCGCTGGCTGGCCGATGGTCGGCTCGAATACCTCGGGCGTTCCGACCAGCAGGTTCAGCTGCGTGGTTTCCGGATCGAGCCGGGTGAGATCGAGTCCGCCCTCGTCCGTCACGAGACCGTGGCCGACGCGGCCGTGGTCCTCCGCGACGACAAACTGATCGCCTACGCCGTCCCCTCCACGCCCGGCACCGAGCTCGACGCCTCTGACCTGCGGCGATTCGTGAACTCGACGCTTCCCGACCACATGGTCCCGGCGGGCGTCGTCACGCTCGACGCGCTCCCGCTGACCGTCAACGGGAAGCTGGACCGCAAGGCGCTCCCCGCGCCCGACTTCCAGGCCAGGGCCGGCTCCCGCGCTCCCCGGACACCGGAGGAGGAGACCCTCGCCGGGCTGTACGCCGAGGTCCTCAACCTGGCGGATGTCGGCATCGACGACGGGTTCTTCGACCTCGGCGGCGACTCGATCATCGCGATCCAGCTCGTCTCCCGCGCCCGCCAGCACGGCCTCGTGATCTCCCCCCGCGACGTCTTCCAGCACCAGACCGTCGCGGAGCTGGCCGCCGTCGCCCAGGCGGCGGGCGAGGACGAGCGGGTCGAGATCGAGGAGCCCGGGACGGGCACCGGGCCGGTCCCGGTGACGCCGGTCGTCGGGTGGCTGCGCGAGCGGGTCGGCGGCGACGCCGGGCTGATCGCCGGGTTCCACCAGGCCACCCTGCTGATCACGCCGCCCGGTCTCGACCTCGCCGGGCTCACCCGCGCGGTCGGGCGCGTCCTGGACCACCACGACATGCTCCGCCTCACGCTCGACGTGGACGGCGGCGAGTGGCGTCCGGTCGTCCGGGACGCCGGGAGCGTCCCGGCGGACGGCCTGGTGTCCCGCGTGGACGTCGCGGGCCTGTCCGCCGACAAGCTGCGGCAGGTCGTCGCCGACCAGGTGACGGCCGCCCGCGCCGCCCTCGACCCGGTGCGCGGCGAGGTCGCGCGGGTCGTCTGGCTGGACGCGGGACAGGAGCGCGGACGGCTCCTGGTGGTCCTGCACCACCTGGTCGTGGACGGCGTGACCTGGCGTATCGTCCTGCCCGACCTCGTCGCGGCCTGGGCCGGCGCCGAACTCGAACCCGTCCCGACCTCCTTCCGGCGCTGGGCGCAGAAGCTCACCGGCGCGGCGTCCGACAAGGCCGTGACCGGCGACCTGGACGACTGGCTCGACATCGTCGACGGCCCGAAACAGGATCTCGCGGACCGCCCGCTCGACCCGCGCGTCGACATCGCCGCGCGCGTCGCGTCGGTCCGGCTCACGCTGCCCGCCGACGTGACGAAGCCGCTGCTCAGCGACGTCCCGGCCGCCTACCACGGGCGCGTGAACGACGTCCTGCTGACCGGCCTCGCGCTCGCCGTGACGCACTGGCGCAAGGGACGCGGCGGGCGCACGACCGGCGGCGTCCTCATCGACCTCGAAGGGCACGGGCGCGAGGACGTCGTCCCGGGCGTCGACCTGTCCCGGACGGCGGGCTGGTTCACCGCGATCCACCCCGTCCGGCTCGACCCGGGCACCACCGACTGGGCCGAGATCGAACGCGGCGGGCCGGTCGTCGGGACGGCGCTGAAGAGGGTGAAGGAGCAGCTCCGCGCGGTCCCCGGCGGCAGCGGACTCGGCTACGGCCTGCTGCGCCACGGCGGCGACGCGGACGCGGCCGCCGAACTCGCCGGGGTTCCGGCCGCGCAGATCGCGTTCAACTACCTGGGCCGGGTCGGCGCGGGCGGCGACGGCGACTGGGAGATCGCGCCCGAGGAGCTGCCCGCCGGGGAGGACCCGCGGATGCCGGTGGCGCACGTCCTGGAGGTCAACGCCGTGACCCGCGACCTGCCGTCCGGGCCGGAGCTGACCGCCGTGTGGTCGTTCCCGGACGGCCTGCTCGCCGAGGACGACGTCCGTGACCTCGCGACCGCGTGGTTCGCGGCGCTGCGCGGCCTGGTCGCGCACGCGGCGTCCGGCGAGGCGGGCGGGTTCACCGCGTCCGACCTGCTGGTGGAGCTGGACCAGAACGAGATCGACAGGCTGCAGGACGCGTGGAGGAACAGGCAGTGAACCGGGGGGACCTCGAGGACATCCTGCCGCTGTCACCGCTGCAGCAGGGGTTCTTCTTCCACGCCGTCTTCGACGACGCCGCCGCCGACGTGTACACGGCGCAGCTCGTCCTCGACCTGGACGGTCCGCTCGACGCGGCCGCGCTGCGCCGGTCCGCGGAGGCGCTGCTGCGCCGCCACGCGAACCTGCGGGCCGCGTTCTGGCACGAGGACCTGTCCAAGCCCGTCCAGGTGATCCCGCGCTCGGTCGCCCTGCCGTGGGAGGAGACGGACGCGGCGGACGACGCGGAGGCGGACGCGGTCGTCGCCCGTGAGCGGCTGCGGCCGTTCGCGCTGACCGAGCCGCCGCTGCTGCGGTTCGTCCTGGTGCGGCGCGGTCCGGAGCGGCACCGGCTGATCCTGACGAACCACCACATCCTGCTGGACGGCTGGTCCACGCCCGTCCTCGCGACCGAGCTGTTCCTGCTGTACACGCAGGGCGGCGACGACGCCGGGTTCCCGCGCGTCACCCCGTACAAGAACCACCTGGCCTGGCTCGCGAAGCAGGACCGCGGCGCCGCCGAGGTCGCCTGGCAGAAGGCCCTGTCCGGCCTGGACGAGCCGTGCCTCGTCGCGCCCGAGGCGGCCGGGCTCCGGCCCGTCCCGCCCGGCCGCGCCGTCACCGAGCTGGAGGAGCGCTTCACGCGGCGGCTGACGCGGGTCGCGCGCCGCCATGACGCCACGCTCAACACCGTCCTCCAGGCCGCGTGGGGTGTCGTCCTCGGCCGCCTGCTCGGACGCGACGACGTGGCGTTCGGCGCGACCGTCTCGGGCCGCCCGGCGGACCTTCCGGGCGTCGAGCAGATGATCGGCCTGTTCATCAACACGCTGCCCGTGCGCGTCCGGTTCCGCCAGGACGAGCCGTTCGGCGCGCTCGTCGAGCGGCTCCAGGAGGAGCAGACCGAGCTGCTCCCGCACCATCACCTCGGCCTCACCGACCTCCAGCGCGCGGCCGGGCACGGCGGCGCGCTCTTCGACACCATGACGGTGCTGGAGAACTACCCGTTCGACCCGGCGAGCATGGACGGGTCGCTGAACGGCGTCCGGATCACCGGCGCGGACTCCTACGACGCGACGCACTTCCCGCTGTCGCTCGTCGCCGCGCCCGGCCCGGACCGCATGGAGCTGCGCCTGCACCACCGTCCCGACGTGTACTCAGGGGAGGTCGCGGAGGCGCTGCTCGGGCGCGTCCGGCGCGTCCTGGAGCAGTTCGCGGACGACCCGGACCGCCCGATCGGCGCGCTCGCCCCCGCCGGGGACGACGAGCTGGCCCGGTTCGCCGCCTGGAACGACACGGCCGTGACGCCGCGCCCCGGCACGGTCGTCGACCTCTTCGAGGCCCGTGCCGCCCGCACCCCGGACGCGACCGCCCTGGTCAGCGAAGGGGAGACCCTCACCTACGCGGAGCTGAACGCCCGCGCGAACCGCCTCGCGCACGAGCTGATCGCCCGCGGTGTCGGCCCGGAGGACCGCGTCGCGCTCGTCCTGCCCCGGACGCCCGAGATCATCATCGCGATCCTCGGTGTCCTGAAGGCGGGCGCCGCGTACGTCCCGGTCGACCCCGAATACCCCGACGACCGCATCGCCTCCATGCTGGACGACGCGGACCCGATCCTCACCCTCACGCGCGCGCACGAGGCGTTCACCGCCGACCGCCCGTCGACCGACCCCGGACGGCCGGTCTCCCCGGCGAACGCCGCCTACGTCATCTACACCTCCGGTTCGACCGGCCGCCCCAAGGGCGTCGTCGTCCCGCACGAGGGCCTGCTGAACTACTACGACGCGCACCGCGTCCGGTTCTTCGAACCCGTGGAGGCCGAGACCGGCGGACGGCGGCTGCGGTTCGCGCACCTCGCGTCGTTCTCGTTCGACACGTCCTGGATGGGCCTGCTGTGGATGATCCACGGCCACGAGCTGCACCTGATCGGCGACGCCGTCCGGCGCGACGTGGAGGCGTTCGCGGCCCACATCGCGTCCCGGCGGATCGACCTGGTCAACACGACGCCCTCCCACTTCCAGGCCCTGCGCGAGGCCGGGCTGCTCACCTCCGATGAGCACCGGCTGACGCAGCTGCTCATCGGCGGCGAGGCGATCGGCGACGCCCTCTGGGACGACCTGCGCGCCCTCGACGGCGTGACCGTCCGGAACTTCTACGGGCCGACCGAGGCGACCATCGACACCATGAGCGTCGTCGTCGCGGACGCCGCCCGCCCCACCGTCGGCGGCCCGCACCCTGGCGCGCGCGCCCACGTGCTCGACGCCGCGCTCCAGCCCGCCCCCGTCGGCGTCCCGGGCGAGCTGTACCTCGCGGGCGTCCAGGTCGCGCGCGGCTACCTCGGCCGCGCGGCCCTCACCGCCGAGCGTTTCGTCGCCGACCCCTTCTCCACCGAACCCGGCGCGCGCATGTACCGGACCGGCGACCTCGCCCGCTGGACCACCGGCGGCACCCTGGAGTTCCTCGGCCGCGCCGACGACCAGGTGAAGATCCGCGGGTTCCGCGTGGAACCCGGCGAGATCGAGAACGTGCTGGCCCGCTTCGACGGCGTCGGCCAGGCCGTCGTGACCGTCCGCGAGGACGCCCGCGGCGAGAAGCGCCTCGCCGCGTACGTCGTGCCCGCGACCGTGGACCCCGCCGCCCTCCGCCGCCACGCCGCCGCGCACCTGCCGGACCACATGGTGCCGTCCGTGACCGTCCTCGACGTGCTCCCGCTGACCGTCAACGGCAAGGTCGACAAGCGCGCCCTGCCCGAACCCGACGCGGCCGCCCCCGGGGCCGGTCGCGCGCCGCGCTCGCCGCAGGAGGAGATCCTCTGCGGGCTGTTCGCCGAGGTCCTCGGCGTCGCCCGGATCGGCGTGGACGACGGGTTCTTCGAGCTCGGCGGCGACTCGCTCACCGCGACCCGCCTGGTCAGCCGCGTCCGGTCGGCGCTCGACGTCGAACTGCCCGTCCGGGCGCTGTTCGAGGCCCCGACCGTCGCCGGGCTGTCGGCGCGGCTCGCCTCGGCCGCCGGCGCGACGCGTCCCGCGCTCGTCCCCGCCGCCCGTCCGGGCGTCCTGCCGCTGTCGCACGCGCAGCAGCGCCTCTGGTTCCTCAACCGCTTCGACGGGCCGTCCGCGACGTTCAACCTGCCCGTCGCGCTGCGGCTGAACGGCCCGCTCGACCCGTCCGCGCTGGAGGCCGCGCTCGCCGACGTCGTCGCCCGGCACGAGTCCCTGCGCACGATCTTCCCGGACGTCTCGGGCACGCCCCGCCAGCTCGTCCTGGACCCGTCCGCCGCCCGCCCCCGCCTGCCGGTCACCGAGACCGGCGCGGACGCCCTGCCGCTCGCGGTCGCGTCCCTCGCCGGGCAGGGCTTCGACCTGTCGGCCGAGCCGCCGCTGCGCGCCGCCCTGTTCCGGCTCGCCGCCGACGAGCACGTGATCCTGCTGGTCATGCACCACATCGCGGGCGACGGCTGGTCGATGGCGCCGCTCGCGCGCGACGTCCTGACCGCGTACGTGGCCCGGGTCGCCGGGGACGCGCCGGCCTGGGCCCCGCTGCCGGTGCAGTACGCCGACTACACGCTCTGGCAGCGCTCCCTGCTCGGCTCCGAGGACGACCCGTCGTCGCTGGTCTCCGAGCAGATCGCCTACTGGACGTCCGCGCTCGACGGCCTCCCGGACGAACTCGCGCTTCCCGCCGACCGTCCGCGTCCGGCGGAGGCGTCCTACCGGGGCGGCACGTTCACGTTCGACCTCGACGCCGGACTTCACGCCGCGCTGCTCGGAATCGCCCGCGAATCCGGCGCGAGCCTGTTCATGGTCATGCAGGCCGCGTTCGCCGCGCTGCTGACGCGCCTGGGCGCCGGGACGGACATCCCGATCGGTTCGCCCATCGCGGGCCGTACCGATGAGGCCCTGGACGACCTCGTCGGCATGTTCGTCAACATGCTCGTACTGCGCACCGATACGTCAGGGAACCCGTCCTTCCGGGAACTCATCGCGCGCGTGCGCGAGGCCGACCTCGCCGCGTACGCCCACCAGGACGTCCCGTTCGAGCGCCTCGTGGAGGTGCTGAACCCGGCGCGCTCCATGGCCCGGCACCCGCTCTTCCAGGTCGCCCTGTCGTTCCAGAACAACCCCGAGGCCACCCTCGAACTCGACGGGCTCACCGGCGGCCCGGTGGACCTCCCGCACGGCACCGCCAAGTACGACCTCTCGCTTTACCTGCAAGAACGCGCCGACGACTCCGGTTCCCCGGCCGGGATATCGGCGGGGCTGGAGTACGCGCTCGACCTGTTCGACGCGGACACCGCCACCGGACTCGCCGCCCGTTTCGAGCGGTTCCTCCGCGAGGTCGTGGACGCCCCGGACGAGCCGGTCTCCACCGCCGAGATCCTCACCCGAGCGGAGCGCCGCACCCTGCTCCGCACCTGGGCGGGCGGCTCGGCCCCGGTGGTCGAGCGGACGACGATTCCGGCGTTGTTCGAGGCGCAGGTGGTGCTGCGTCCGTCGGCGGTGGCGGTGTCGTTCGAGGGGCGTTCGTGGACGTATGCGGAGGTCAACGCGTCCGCGAATCGTCTCGCCCGTCACCTGGCCGCGCAGGGCGCGGGCCCGGGGACCTTCGTCGCCTTGGAACTGCCCCGGTCGGCCGACCTGGTCATCGGGGTCCTCGCTGTCCTGAAGACCGGCGCCGCGTACGTCCCGATCGACCCGGACTACCCCGCCGACCGCATCGCCCACATGATCGGGGACGCCGCTCCCGTCCTCACCGTGACCAGCGTCGACGTGGACGCCACGTACTCCTCCGAGAACCTCGGCGTCGAGATCTCGCCGGACGCCGCGGCATACGTGATCTACACGTCGGGTTCGACGGGTCGTCCGAAGGGCGTCGTCGTCCCGCATCAGAACGTCGTGCGTCTGCTCCGCTCGACCGAGCAGTGGTTCTCCTTCGGCCCGGACGATGTCTGGACGCTGTTCCACTCTTACGCGTTCGACTTCTCCGTGTGGGAGCTGTGGGGCCCGCTGCTGAACGGCGGCCGTCTCGTGGTCGTCCCGTTCCTGACGTCGCGTTCGCCTGAGGAGTTCCTGAAGCTCCTGGCGGCGGAGCGGGTCACGGTCCTGAATCAGACGCCGTCGGCGTTCTACCAGCTCATGGCCGCCGACCGGGAGAACCCGGGCACGGATCTGTCCTTGCGTTATGTCATCTTCGGTGGCGAAGCCCTCGAACTCGGACGCCTCGATGGCTGGTACAGCCGTCACGCCGATGACGCTCCGACGCTGGTCAACATGTACGGCATCACCGAGACGACCGTTCACGTCTCCTACGTGGCGCTCGATCGGGCCTACGCCGCGACAGCCTCGGGCAGCGTCATCGGCGTCGGTATCCCTGACCTGCGCGTTTCCGTGCTGGACGAGCGACTCCAGCCCGTCCCGGCCGGTGTGGTCGGCGAGATGTACGTCGCGGGCGCGGGACTCGCTCGCGGCTACCTCAACCGGCCCGCCCTGACCGCTGACCGGTTCGTGGCGGACCCGTTCGGGGCGTCCGGCGAGCGCATGTACCGCACGGGTGACCTGGGGCGCTGGCGTAAGGACGGCACCCTCGAATACCTCGGGCGTTCCGACCAGCAGGTTCAGCTCCGTGGCTTCCGGATCGAGCCGGGCGAGATCGAGTCCGCGCTCGCCCGCCACGAGACCGTCGCGGACGCGGCGGTCGTGCTTCGTGACGAGAGGCTGATCGCCTACGCCGTCCCGGCCACGCCCGGAACCGAGCTCGATGCGTCCGACCTGCGGCGATTCGTCGGTGAGACGCTGCCGACCCACATGGTCCCCGCGACCGTCGTCACGCTCGACGTCCTGCCGCTGACCTCCAACGGGAAGCTCGACCGCAAGGCGCTCCCCGCACCGGACTTCCAGGCCAGGGCCGATTCCCGCGCGCCCCGGACGTCCGAGGAGGAGACCCTCGCCGGGCTGTACGCGGAGGTGCTCGGCCTGGAGAAGGCCGGGATCGACGACGGGTTCTTCGACTTGGGCGGCGACTCGATCATCGCGATCCAGCTCGTCTCCCGCGCCCGCCAGCAAGGGCTCGTGATCTCCCCCCGCGACGTCTTCCAGTTCCAGACCGTCGCGGAGCTGGCCGCCGTCGCCCGACCGGCCGGAGAAGCCGAGCAGGCCGAGCTCGAAGCGCCCGGCGCGGCGCTCGGGCCGATCCCGGCGACGCCGATCATGCGGTGGTTCGGCGGGCTGAACGGCCCGACCGGCGACTACAGCCAGCGGATGCTCCTGGTCACCCCGCCCGGCCTCGGCGTCGACCGGCTGGCGGCGGCGCTCCAGCGCGTCCTCGACCACCACGACATGCTCCGCCTCCGGAGCACCCCGGACGGCGGCTTCGAGGTGCCCGAACCCGGGTCCGTCGACGCGTCGCGGCTGCTCCTGCGCGTGGACGTCGCGGGGCTGGACGACGCCGCGCTCAGGAAGGTCCTCGGACAGGAGTCCCTGAACGCGCGCCGCAGGCTCGTCCCCGCGGACGGCGTCATGGTCCAGGCCGTCTGGTTCGACGCCGGGCCCGGCCGGCGCGGACGCCTCCTCGTCACGGCCCACCACCTGGTCGTGGACGGCGTGTCCTGGCGTATCGTCCTGCCGGACCTCGTCGCGGCCTGGGCCGGCGCCGAACTCGAACCCGTCCCGACCTCCTTCCGGCGCTGGGCGCAGAAGCTCACCGCCGAGGCCGCGGACCCGGAGCGCGCCGCCGAGGCGTCCCTCTGGCGGGAGATCGAGGACACGCCGGACCCGGCGCTGGCGTCCCGCGCGCTCGACCCGGCCGCCGACACGTTCGGCACCGCCCGCCACCTCACCGTCGAGCTGCCCGCCGACGTGACCGGGCCGCTGCTCACCGACGTGCCCGCCGCGTTCCACGCCCGGGTCAACGACGTGCTGCTCACCGCGCTCGCCGTCGCCGTCGCCGGCTGGCGCGGCGCCCCGGGCACGGCCGTCCTCGTCGACCTCGAAGGACACGGACGCGAGGAGATCGTGCCGGGCGTCGACCTGTCCCGGACGGTCGGCTGGTTCACCTCGGTCTTCCCCGTCGCGCTCGACGCGGGCGACGTCGCCCGAACCGAGGTCGAGACCGGCGGCGAGGCCGCGGGGACCGCGCTGAAGAAGGTCAAGGAGCAGCTGCGCCGCGTCCCGGACAACGGCATCGGCCACGGTCTCCTCACCGCCCCGGACGCGTCGCGCCGCACCCCGCAGATCGCCTTCAACTACCTCGGCCGCACGCCCGCCGCCGAGGACGCCGACTGGTCGCCCGCGGGCCCGGCCGACGACGCCGCGCTCGCCGGGGGCCAGGACGGCGCGCTCGGCCTCGTCCACGCGGTCGAGGTCAACGCGCACACCCGCGACCTGCCGTCCGGGCCGGTCCTGTCCGCGACCTGGACGTACGCGGGCGGCCTGTTCGAGGAGGACCGGATCCGCGCGCTGGCCGGCGCCTGGACCGCCGCGCTGCGCGGCCTGGTCGTCCATGTGACCGAGGGCGCGGGCGGCGGGTTCACCCCGTCCGACCTGGCCCTCGTCGAGATCGACCAGGACGAGATCGACGAGCTCGCCGCCGAATTCGACGACCTGTCCGACTGGGAGCTCGATTGACCACCGCCGCTGAGACCCCCCGCAAGGCGGAGCCGAGGAAGCCGTCGCAGCTCCAGGACGTCTGGCCGCTGTCGCCGCTCCAGCAGGGCCTGTTCTTCCACGCGCGCTACGCGGGGGCGTCCGCCGACGTGTACACCGCGCAGGCCGTGGTCGAACTGCGAGGGCCGCTCGACACCGCCGCGCTGAAGGCCGCCGCCGCGGCGCTGCTGCGGCGGCACGCGAACCTGCGGGCGGCGTTCCGGCAGCGCAAGGAGGGCACGCCCGTCCAGGTGATCGTCCGCGAGGTGCGGACGCCGTGGGAGGAGATCGACCTCTCCGCGCACCCGGACGCCGAGGCCGAGGCGGCGCGTGTCGCGGACCGCGAGCGCGCGCGCCCGTTCGACCTGGCCAAGCCGCCGCTGGTCCGGTTCGTCCTGCTCCGGATGGCGGACGACCGGCACCGCCTGGTCTTCACGAACCACCACATCCTGCTGGACGGCTGGTCCACCCCGATCCTCCAGACCGAGCTGTTCGCGCTGTACCTGACCAGGGGCGACGACAGCGGCCTGCCGCGCGTCACCCCGTACAAGAACTACCTGGCCTGGCTCGCGCAGCAGGACCGCGAGGCCGCCGAGACCGCCTGGCGCGACGCGCTGGCGGGAGTCGACGAGCCGACGCTCGTCGCGCCGGGCGCGCCCGAGCCGCCCGCCGACGCCGAACCCGGACGCGTCCGCCGCGAACTGGACGCCGGGCTGACGCGCGCGCTGACCGACCGGGCGCGCGCGCACAACGTCACGCTCAACACCGTCCTCCAGCTGGCGTGGGGCGTCCTGCTCGGACGGCTCACCGGACGCCGCGACGTCACATTCGGCGCGGCCGTGTCGGGCCGTCCGCCCGAGCTGCCGGGCGTCGAGCAGATGATCGGCCTGTTCATCAACACGCTCCCCGTCCGCGTCACGGCGCGCCCGGGGGACACGGTCGCCCAGGCGCTCACCGGCCTCCAGGGACGGCAGGCCGACCTGCTGCCGCACCACCACGTCGGCCTGACCGACATCCAGCGGATCTCCGGCGTCGGCACCCTCTTCGACACGATGACCGTCCTGGAGAACTACCCGTTCGACCCCGAGGCCGCCGGAGCCGACCTCGGCGGGCTGACGATGCGCGACGTCGGCGGCTACGACGCGTCCCACTACCCCCTGGCCCTCGCCGCCGTCCCGGGGGAGCGGCTGTTGCTGCGGCTCGACCACCGCACCGACCTGTTCACCGCCGCCCAGGCCGAGCGGATCATGGACCGGCTGGAACGCGTCCTCCACGCGATCGCGCACGAACCGGACGTCCCGCTGGCCCACGTCGACGTGCTCTCCGACGACGAACGCCGACGGCTCATCGAGGACTGGCAGGGCGAGACGGCCGGACGCGTTCCGGAGACGATCACCGCGCGTTTCGCGGCCGTCGCCGACGTGGACCCCGGCCGGGAAGCCCTCCGCACGCCCGACGGAAGTCTCACCTATGGCGAGCTGAACAAGCGCGCCAACCGGCTCGCCCACCTCCTGCGCGCGCGAGGCGTCGAGCGGGAGACCCGCGTCGCGATGCTCCTCGAACGGTCACCGGACGTCGTCGTCGCGACCCTCGGCATCCTCAAGGCGGGCGGAGCGTACGCGCCGATCCACCACGGCTACCCGCAGGAACGCGTCCGGTGGGCCGTCGCCGAGGTCGAGGCACCCGTCCTCCTCGTCGACCGGACCACGCACCATCGCGTCGCCGGCCTCGACCTCGACGCCGACATCATCGTCATCGACGAAGTCGAGACGGCCGCCGACGACACCGACCCCGGGACGGATGTCCACCCCGAGCAGCTCGCCTACGTCATGTTCACGTCCGGTTCGACCGGGCTGCCCAAGGGCGCGATGCTCACCCACCGGAACGTCGTCGACCTCGCCACCGACCCGGCCCTGCGGGACGGCGCGCACGACCGGGTGCTCGTCCACTCGCCGCACGCGTTCGACGCGTCCACCTACGAGCTGTGGGTTCCGCTGCTCGCGGGCGGCACCGCCGTGATCGCCCCGCCCGGACGCGTCGACGCCGCCGAGATCGAACGCCTCGTCGTGGACGGCGGGCTCACCGGCCTGTTCCTCACGACCGCCCTGTTCAACCTGGTCGCCGAGGAGCGGCCCGAGGCGTTCGCCGGGCTGCGCGAGGTCCTGACCGGCGGTGAGTCCGGCTCGGCGGTTGCCATGCGGAAGGTCCTCGCGGCCTGCCCGGACACCCGGCTCGGCCACGTCTACGGCCCGACCGAGGCCACCACCTACGCCACCGACGCCGACATGCGGACGGCCCTCGCGGACCCGTCCGAGACCACGCCCGTCCTGGGCCGTCCGATGGCCGATATGCGGGTGTACGTCCTGGACGAGGCGCTGCGTCCCGTCCCGGCCGGCGTCACGGGTGAGGCGTACATCGCCGGATCCGGCGTCGGGCGCGGCTACCTGAACCGGCCCGCGCTGACCGCCGAACGCTGGGTCGCCGACCCGTTCGGCCCGCCCGGCACCCGCATGTACCGCACGGGCGACCTGATGCGCCGCCGCGAGGACGGCGCCCTCGAGTACGTCGACCGCGCCGACTTCCAGGTGAAGATCCGCGGCTTCCGGATCGAGCTGGGCGAGATCGAGGCCGCCCTGGCCGCGCTGGACGGCGTCGCGCACGCCGCCGTCCTCGTCCACCGGGACGCCGCCGTGACGCGGCTGGTCGCCTACGCCGTTCCGTCCGCCGGGTCCGTCCTCGACACGGCGGCGCTGCGCGCTGCGCTCGCCCGGCGGCTGCCCGAGTACATGGTGCCGTCCGCGATCGTCGGGCTCGACGCCCTGCCGCTCGGCCCGACCGGCAAGGTCGACCGGCGGGCGCTGCCCGTCCCGGACCTCGCCGCGGCCGCCGCCGGACGCGCCCCCGAGAACCCCGGGGAGGAGGTCCTCTGCGCGGTGTTCGCCGAGGTCCTCGGCCTGGACGAGGTCGGCGCGGACGTGTCGTTCTTCGACCTCGGCGGCGACAGCGTCACCGCGCTCCGGCTGGCCGGCCGGGCCGCGCAGGCGGGCGTCGAGCTGACCCCGCGCGACGTGTTCACCCACCAGACCGTGGAGCGGCTCGTCCGGCGGACCGACGCCGACGCCGACCTCGGCCTCGAGCCGCTGCTGCGGATCCGCGACACCGGGACGCGCCCGCCGCTGTTCTTCGTCCACCCGGCGGGCGGCCTGGCCTGGGGCTACCTGCAGTTCCAGGCTCACCTTCCCGCCGACCAGCCCGTCTACGGGCTCCAGTCGCGCGTGTTCACCGGCGCGGAACCGGCCGCCGACGTCGCCTCGATGGCCGCCGACTACGTCGATCTGATCCGGACCGTCCGGCCGCACGGCCCCTACCACCTCGCGGGCTGGTCGCTCGGCGGGCTCATCGCCTACGAGATGGCCTGCCTGCTCCAGGCCGAGGGCGAGGAGGTCGGGCTGCTCGCGCTGATCGACTCCTACCACGGGCAGGACCTCGGTTCCGCCGAACGCGACGTCCTGCCCGAGGTGCTCGGCGCGATCGGCATGGACCCCGCCGAGGTCGCCCCGGGTGGCGAGCCCGACGTCCCGAAGATCATGGAGCGGCTCGCCGCGCGCGGCGACGGCCTGTCGACCCTGGACTCGGGCGACCTCGTCCGGGTGTTCCGCGCCTACCAGGCGGGCATCCGGCAGGCCGAGACCTACGTGCCCGGCGCCTACCGCGGGGACCTGCTCTACTTCACCGCGCTGCGGAACCGCCCCGCCGGCGCCCCCGTGCCCGCCGAGCACTGGGGCGCCGTCATGACCGGACGCGTCGCCGAGCATCCCGTGGACGCCGAGCACCACGCCCTGATGGAGCCCGGACCGGTCGCGGTGATGGGGCCGGTGCTGGCCACCGAGCTGGACAAACAACACGCTAATCTGACAAACCCCCAGGCCGGAAGGACCGCCCGATGACCAACCCGTTCGAGGACCCCGACGGCACGTTCCTCGTGCTGCGCAACGACGCGGGCCAGTACTCGCTCTGGCCGTCGTTCGCCGAGGTCCCCGCAGGCTGGACGGTCGCCAAGACCGCCGACACCCGGGCCGCGTGCGCCGAGTACGTCGAGACGCACTGGACCGACATGCGCCCGGCCGGCCTGGTGGAGGCCATGGGTGGCTGACCCGGTCGAGATCCCGGCGGTCACCGAGTGGACGATGGAGATGCGCGACCCCGCCGACCTCCGTCCCGCGCCGCTCCCGTCCGTCGAGATGACCTTCAGCCTCGCGCGGGTGCCGTCCCCGGACGTCAACCGCGCGCTCTACGCGGCGGTCGGCGCCCGCGTCTGCTGGACCGACCGGTTCACCTGGACGCACGCCGACTGGACGCGCTGGGTCGACCGCCCCGAGCTGTCCACCTGGATCGCCATGGCCGAGGGCACCCTCGCCGGCTACTTCGAGATCGAGGCGCAGCCCGGCGGCGACACCGAGATCCACCTCGTCGGCCTCACCCCGGCGTTCGTCGGCCGCCGCTACGGCGGCTACCTCGTCGAGCAGTGCACCCGCCGCGCCTGGCAGCGCGGCGGCCTGTGGGCCGACCTCGCGGGCCCGGCCACCCGCGTCTGGCTGCGCACCAGCTCCCTCGACCACCCCAACGCGATCGGCAACTACCGCCGCCGCGGCTTCACCGTCGCCGCCGAGTCCACCTCGCCCAAGCGCGTCCCGGACCCCAGCCTGGCCCCCTGGCCCCTCCCGACCGACCCCCGAACGACCCGCCCCGTCCACGAGGAAGTCGAGGATCTCGTCCTATGACCTGGTTCCGGTGCACGGTCGCGCGGCCCTGGGCCCCGCTGCGGATGTTCTGCTTCCCGCACGCGGGCGGGTCGGCGGTGTTCTTCCGCAGCTGGGCCGAGGCCGTCGGCCCGGCCGTCGAGGTGCACGCCGTCCAGTACCCCGGACGCGCGGACCGGATGCGGGAGGCGCTCGTCCCGGACGCGCGCGCCCTCGCGCGGCTCATCGCCGGGGCGATCGCGCAGCACGCGGACCGTCCGGCGGTCCTGTTCGGGCACAGCATGGGATCGGTGGTCGCCTACGAGACCGCCCGGATCATGCGGGAACGCGACCTGCCCGTGGCGCACCTGTTCGCGTCCGGCGCGCGGGCCCCGCACGACTGGGGCGAGCGGCGCCTCATCTCCCGGATGGACGACGACGGGGTGGTGGCCGAGCTGGACGCGCTCGGCGGCACGGACACCGCCGCGCTCAAGGACCCCGAGCTGCGCGAACTCGTCCTGCCGTACGTGCGGAACGACTTCGGGATCGTCGAGTCGTACGCGCCGGAGGACGGGCCCCGGCTGGACGTCCCGGTCACCGCGCTCGTCGGCGACGGGGACAGGGACGTGTCGGTGGAGCAGGCCGGACGGTGGCGCGACGCGACGTCCGCGGACTTCGCCCTGAAGGTGCTGCCCGGCGGCCACTTCTACCTGCAGGACCAGCGGGACGCCGTGATCCGCGAGGTGCTGGGACGGCTCCAGGTCCCCACGTCGGGGCACTGACCCCGGAAGCCCCCGGCCGGACGGTCGGACCGTCCGGCCGGGGGACCCCGACCGGGGGACGGGATCGGGGTGGGGGAGCGGGCCTAGTAGATGGACGCGCCGAACGCGCTCAGCGCCGCGGTGACGGGCTGGAAGAACGTCGTCCCGCCCGAGGAGCAGTCACCGCTGCCGCCCGAGGTCAGGCCCAGGGCCGTGCTGCCGGAGTAGAGGGATCCGCCGCTGTCGCCGGGCTCGGCGCAGACGGTCGTCCGGATCAGGCCCTTGACGGTGCCCTCGGCGTAGTTGACGGTCTGGTTGAGCGCGGTGACCGTCCCGGAGTGGACGTGCGTGGTGCTGCCGCTGCGGTACACGGTCTGCCCCACGGCCGGGGTGCCCGACGAGGTGATGTCGCGCGTGCCCGGATAGGTGTCGACGACGCCGGTCGTGTCGGACGGTGTCGACGAGTACTTCACGATGCCGTAGTCATGGCCCGGGAAGTTGCTGCCCGCCGTCGTCCCGAGCACGGACGTCTGGCCCGAGTTGGAGTACCAGGTGCTGCCGAGGTTCGTGCAGTGCCCGGCGGTGAGGAAGTAGTACGCGCCGCCCTTCTTCACGTTGAAGCCGAGGGAGCAGCGGTAGCCGCCGGTGTAGATCGCGTCCCCGCCCGCCGTGAGCACGCGGAACGCCCCGGAGACCCGCTCGGTGCGGACGGCCGCCCCGAGCCTCGCGGCGGCCTTGGTCACCTTGGCGAGCCTCGCGCCGGAGACGGTGCCGTCGACGGACAGGACGACCTGGTCGGTTCTCGGATCGGCCGCCCACGCGGTGCCGGGGACGGTCGCGTCGCGCTTCAGCGCGGCCATGACCCGGTCGAGGTCGGCGCCGGACCGGGCGACGGTGCGCGGCTGCGCGCCCGCCGCGCGGACGGTGCCGGCGCTCGCGGCGTCCGACACGGTCACGACGAGCCGGCCGGACGCGTCGACGTAGGATCCGGCGCTGCGGTCGCCGAGGGTGTGCGCGAGCGCGTCGGCGAGCCGGGCCTGCCGGTCCTGAACAGGGGCGGGGGACGGGGGCGCGGCATGGGCGGCGGGGGCGGACAGGGCGGCGGTGAGGAGCGCGGCGGCCGAGCCGACGAGGGCGGCGCGGCCGATCCGCGGGTGCGGGGTACGCACGGGGAGCCTCCAGGGGAACACGGGCGTCCGGATGACGCACCGGAGGTTCTGCCGAGCATCCGCCGCCCGGGACCCGCCCGCCTAGGGACGATCATGCTTATCTCGACCCCGCCGAGTTGGCGGAAAACGTCCGGGATATTCGCGGGCGAACGGGCATGATTGCCGGTTTGACACGTGTAGTCGACGAGAGTGCGGCACCCGGACAGGACGTCCGGAGGGTGTCCGGCAGCGGTCCCGGACCGGGCCTCCCCGGCGTGTCCGGGCGGACGTATCGTCGGAGGGGCGGGGGCGGCACCAGGTCACGGGAACCACCCCGCCCCGGCCTCCGCCCGTTGGAGTCGCCATGGGCATCGAGATCCGGGTGGAAGGGCTGAAGAAGTCGTTCGGGCGGCAGGTCGTCTGGGAGGACGTGACGCTCACGATCCCCGCCGGTGAGATCTCCGCGCTGCTCGGGCCGTCCGGCACCGGCAAGTCGGTCTTCCTGAAGAACCTGGTGGGGCTGCTGCGCCCGGACCGCGGCCACGTCTACGTGGACGGCCGCGACGTGCCCCGCGTCCGCGAGAACGAGCTGTACGAGGTGCGCCGCCGGTTCGGCGTGCTGTTCCAGGACGGCGCCCTGTTCGGCTCGATGAACATCTTCGACAACATCGCGTTCCCGCTGCGCGAGCACACGCGCAAGAGCGAGTCGGAGATCCGCCGGATCGTCCTGGAGAAGATGGAGATGGTCGGGCTCACCGGCTCCGGCGACAAGCTGCCGGGGGAGATCTCCGGCGGGATGAAGAAGCGCGCCGGGCTCGCCCGCGCGCTCGTCCTCGACCCCGAGGTGATCCTCGCGGACGAGCCGGACTCCGGTCTCGACCCGGTCCGGACGGCCTACCTGAACCAGCTGTTCGTCGACCTGAACACCGAGATGGGCGCGACGTTCCTCATCGTCACGCACGACATCGGCACCGCCCGCGTCCTGCCGGACAACCTCGGCCTGCTGTTCCGCCGCGGCCTGGTGATGTTCGGGCCGCGCGAGATGATCCTGTCCAGCACGCACCCGGCCGTGAACCAGTTCTTCAACGCCCGCCGCGAGGGCCCGATCGGCATGGCCGAGGAGAAGGACACCGCCGAGCTCGCCGCCGAGGGCCCGGCCCCGCGGACGCTGCCCGCGCCGATCCTGCCGCAGCTCATGCCGAGCGACGGCGGCGTCCGGCCGTCGATGCGGCGCCCGGGGGAGTGGCTCGCCGCCCACCACGTCCAGCCGCCGCCCGGGTCGTTCGTCGACGAGGTCGGACGGGACTGGCTGCGGGACTGGGATTCCCTCACCTCCGCGCGGCGGAGTCCCGAGTAGCGGCGGGCGATTGCGACAATCGGGACGTGACGTTGCTGCTGAACCGCTCCGACCTGGAACGCCTCCTCGACCCGCCGGCGATCATCGCGGCCCTGCGCGCCGGGTTCACCGCCGAACCCGGCGAGACCGCCGCGCGCCGGGTGGTGACCGCGCTGCCCGGACCGGGCACCGCGACCGCCCTGATCCCGGGCCTCGTCGCGGGCGTCCCGGCGTACACGGTCAAGGTCAACGCGAAGTTCCCGGACTCCCGGCCCGCGCTGCGCGGCGTCGTCTGCCTCCACGACCTGGAGTCCGGCGAGCTGCTCGCGCTGCTCGACTCGGCGACCGTCACCGCCTGGCGCACCGGGCTCGCCGCCGCGCTCGGCACCGACGCGCTCGCCCGGCGCGGCGGCGGGCACGTCGCGGTCATCGGCGCGGGCGCCCAGTCCGACCTCGTGCTGCGCGGGCTCGGCGCGCTCCGCGACATCACCGGCCTCACCGTCACCGACCTGGACGCCGACCGCGCCGCCGCGTTCGCCGAACGGCACGGCGAGCGGCTCGGCGTCCCGCACGGGACCGCCGCCGGGGCGCCCGCCGCCGTCCGGGGCGCGGACATCGTGATCGCCGCGACCTGGGCCCGGCATCCGCTGCTGCACGCCGCCGACATCGCCCCCGGCACCCACCTCACCTCGCTCGGCGCGGACGAGCGCGGCAAGACCGAACTGGCCCCCGACCTGCTCGAACGCGCCCGCGTCGTGGTCGACGACATGCCCCTCGCGATGGAGATGGGCGTGCTCGCGGCGGCGGGCCTGTCGGTGCGGCACGCCGCCGGGACGCTCGGCGACCTGCTGCGCGGCGAGGTCCCCGGCCGCGTCCGGGACGAGGAGGTCACCGTCTACGCCCCGGTCGGCCTGCCCTGGCAGGATCTCGCGTTCTCCTGGGCGGCCTACCGTGCCGCCCGCGAGGCGGGCGCGGGCACGTCCTTCGACTTCCTCGACTGAGACCTCCGTCCCGCGTCCAAGGACCGATGGCGCAGGCCAGAGGCACTGTCTAGGGTCGGTTCATGACGACTTCCACTGACATCGCGCTCGTCCTCGGCCCGGGCGGCCCGGTCGGGACGGCCTGGCTGATCGGCCTCGGGAACGGGCTGCGCCGCGCGGGCGCCGACCTCGCCCGCGCGGACCTCGTCGTCGGCACGTCGGCGGGCGCGATCGCGGGCGCCGCGTTCACGAGCGGCCGCGACCTGGACGACCTGGCCGAGATCCCGCCGGGCGAGCGGGTCGGCGACCGGTCCGTGATGCCGCGCGCCCTGGAGATCATGAACACCCCCGGCACGGACCCCCGCGACGCGCTGCGCAAGGTCGCCGCACTGGCCCGCGCGGCGGACGCCATGCCGCCCGAGGAGCACATGGCGCACATGGAACGGACCATCGGCACCCGCGCATGGCCGGACGCCCGGCTGCTCGTCACCGCCGTGGACGCCGAGGCGGGCGAACCCGTCGTCTGGACGCGCGACAGCGGCGTCCCGCTCCACGCGGCCGTGGCGTCGAGCAGCGCGGCCCCCGGCGCGGTCCGCCCGGTCGAGATCGGCGGCCGCGACTACATCGACGGCGCGTTCGGCGGCGGATCGCACGTCCACCTCGCCGAGGGCGCGGGCACGCTGATCCTCATCGAGCCGCTCGGCCACCTCATGCCCGGCCCGGACGGCGGAGCCGCCCTGCGCGTCCGCCCGGACGCGGCGTCCGTCGAGGCGTACGGCCCGGACCTCGGCGACCGCTCCCGCTGGAACGCCGTCTACCGGGAGGGCCTGCGCCAGGCCGCAGGCCTCGTCGAACCCGTCGCCGACCTGCTGCGCTGAACGAACCACCGCGCTGAACGAACCACCGCGCTGGCCGAGCCGCCGTGTCAGCCGTTCACGCGCGGGTGCTGCGACGTCAGGTGCCAGCCCGAACAGGCCGGGCACCGATAGGCCCTGGCCTCGGCCTTGTCCCGGTCCTGACGGCCCTGGCGCTGGATCGTCGCCAGCGCCAGGGTGGCGGCGATGCGGTCCCGGAAGCGGACCTTGCCCGTCGGGCAGCGGCCCGGATTCCGATTCGGGGTTCGGCGACGGGTCATCGGAACCACCTCCGGCGCATCAGGGGGAGATGATTCCGGTGTATAACAACTCGGAGACAAAGTCCCGACTTCATCTGGCAAATGGCCGGAAGGCCCCGCGTTCCGCATTGAACCCTCTTCACTTTCATGTTGGGGTGAAGAGGTGATCTGGGACCGCTTCCGTATCGACGGCCGCGTCGCCGTCGTCACCGGCGCCGGGCGCGGCATCGGCGCCGCCTCCGCCGTCGCACTCGCGCAGGCGGGCGCCGACGTGGTGCTCGCCGCCCGCACCGAGGCGCAGCTGCGCAAGGTCGCCGCCGAGGTCGAGGCCGCCGGGCGCCGCGCGCTCGTCGTCCCGTCCGACCTGGCCGATCCCGCCGCCTGCGCCGACCTGGCCGCCCGCGCCGCCGGGGAGTTCGGGCGGATCGACATCGTCGTCAACAACGTCGGCGGCGCCTTCCCCCGGGCCTTCCTCGACACCGGGCCGGAGCACCTCGAAGAGGCGTTCCGGTTCAACGTCTCCGGCGCGCACGCCCTGACCGGCGCCGCCGTCCCGCACATGCTCGCGGCGGGCGGCGGAGCGGTCGTCAACATCGCGTCCGCGATGGGACGCATGGCCGGACGCGGCTACCTCGCCTACGGGACGGCCAAGGCGGCGCTCGCCCACTACACCCGCCTCGCCGCCTGCGACCTCGCGCCGCGCATCCGCGTCAACGCGATCGCCGTCGGCTCGGTCGCGACGTCCGCGCTTGACATCGTCATGACCGACGACGGCCTGCGGACGCAGATGGAGGCGAACACGCCGCTGCGCCGCATCGGCGACCCGGAGGAGGTGGCCGCGTCCGTCCTCTACCTCGCCTCGCCCGCCGCCGGATACGTCACCGGGACCCTCCTGCGCGTGGACGGCGGCACCGACGTCCCCAACCTCGACCTCGGCCTGCCCGACCTCGTCGCCGACGACCCTGACCTGGAGGAACGACCATGACGTACCGCGTCGCGCTGTGGGGCACCGGCAACGTCGGGCGGCACGCCCTCGCCGGGATCGTGGCCCGCCCCGACCTCGAACTCGCCGGCGTCTGGACGTCCACCCCGGCCAAGGCCGGCCGCGACGCCGGGGAGCTGTGCGGACTCCCCCCGGTCGGCGTCGCCGCGTCCACCGACGAGGCCGAGATCCTCGCGCGCGGCGTCGACTGCGTCGTCTACACCTGCATGGCCGACGTCCGCCTCCAGGAGGCCCTGGACGACCTCGCCCGCCTGCTCCGCACCGGCGTGGACGTCGTGTCGGCCAGCCCGGTGTTCCTCCAGTTCCCCGACCAGGTGATCCCGGACGCGATGAGCGCGCCGATCCGCGCGGCGGCGGCCGAGGGCGGCGCGTCGCTGTTCGTGAACGGCATCGACCCCGGCTTCGCCAACGACGTCCTGCCGATCGCGCTGTCCGGGATCAGCGAGCGCATCGACCAGATCCGCTGCATGGAGATCCTCAACTACGCCACCTACGACCAGGCCACCGTCCTGTTCGACATCATGGGCTTCGGCCGCCCGCTCGACGAGACGCCGATGCTGCTGCTCCCCGGCGTCCTGACCATGGGCTGGGGAAGCGTCGTCCGGCAGCTCGCCGCGGCCCTCGCCGTCGACCTCGACGGAATCGAGGAGCACCACGTCCGGCTGCCCGCGCCCGAGACGTTCGGGATCGCGTCCGGGACGATCGAGAAGGGCACGGCCGCGGCGCTGCGCTTCGAACTGCGCGGCATGTCCGGCGGACGGCCCGTCATCGTCCTGGAGCACGTGACCCGGCTGCGCGACGACCTCGCGCCGGACTGGCCCCGGCCGTCCGGGCAGGGCTGCTACCGCGTCGAGCTCACCGGCGAGCCGAACTACACCCTCGACCTGCGGCTGCTCGGCTCCGACGGCGACCACAACACCGCCGGGCTGAAGGCGACCGCGATGCGGCTGGTCAACGCCGTCCCGGCGGTCGTCGCGTCCCCGCCCGGCCTGCTCACCGCCCTCGACCTCCCCCTGATCCCCGGCCGCGGCCTGGTCACCGGCACCTGACTCGCACGACCTGGCCGCCCAAAAGATCCGACATGCCGCCCATCTGCATGGCTGGACGCGGACCGGCGGGGCACCAGGCCGGACGCGGCCCGCCAGGGCATCAGGCCCGGACACGACCCACCAGGACATCAGGCCGGACGCGACACAGGGCATCAGGCCCGGGCGCGGCCCCTACAGGTTCTCGCGGTGCGCGAGGGCGGCGGCCTGCGTGCGGCTCGTGACGTTCAGCTTGGCCAGGATGTTCGACACGTGCACGCTCGCGGTCTTGGGCGAGATGAACAGCGTCGCCGCGATCTCCTTGTTGCCCATGCCCGTCGCGACCAGCTTCAGCACCTCGCGCTCGCGCGACGTCAGGCCGCTGAGCGGACCGCGGTCGTGCCCCCCGCCGCCGTCCTGGCGGGACCGGTCGTCGGAGAGCCGCGCCCGCGAGCCCAGGTCGCGCAGCACCCGCAGCAGCGGGCACGCGCCGAGCCGCTCCGCGGCCGTGACGGCGGCCCGCCACTCGTCCGCCGCGGCGTCCCGGTCGCCGTGCTCGGCCAGCGACTCCGCCAGCCGCCACCGCGACCGCGCGACCTCGTAGACGAAGCCGTAGTCGAAGATGTCCCGGACCGTCCGCCAGTGCTCCGGCTCGTCCGTGCCGTGCGCGCGCCGCCACTCGGCCTCGGCGCGCGCCAGCCAGGCCCGTCCCTCGGCGCCCATCCACGCGTCGTGCCGTCCGTCGAGGCTGTGGGTCGCCGCGAACCGGGCCGTCTTCACCAGCTCGTCGGCGGCGGCGCGGGCGGCGGCCTCGGCGGCGGCGTCCTTGGTGCGCCGCGCCCGGACGGCCCGGTCGGCGTGCGCCCAGAGGCCCACCGCCGCGATCCGGATCAGCCCGGTGTCGGTCGGACTGCTCGTCCCCAGCGCCGCGGTGACGTACTTCAGCGCCCCGGGTTCGTCGCCCTCCCACATCCGGTGCTCGGCGGCGAGCCCGCCCGCGATGTAGGTGAGCCACTGGTCGCCGTCCCACAGTGGTTCGATCCACTGGAGCCGGTGCTCGGCCCGCGGGCCTCCCCGCCCCACGTCCAGGAACAGCGCGTACGAGGAGACGACCGCCTCCACGTCGCGCGCCACCCGGATGCCGAACCCGTCGGCGATCTCGGACGCCCGGTCCCAGTCGCCGTCGGTGTAGGCGATGAGGAACTGGAGGAACCGCAGGTTGATGCCATAGGTCGACCAGGCGAGCCCGTTGTCGAGAGTGAACCGGACGGCCTCGTCCGCCAGCGGGCGTGCGCGCGCGAGGTCTCCCGTCTCGTACGGCAGATGCGCCTGGACGTACAGCGCGCGCAGCATCACCTGGAGGTTGCCGGAGGTCCGCGCCAGCCGCACCGCGTCGGAGTAGGCGCGCGTCTCCTCCGGCCCCGGCCCGAGCGTCGCCTCGGTGTACTGCCCCAGCGAGATCAGCGCGGCGGCCTCGGCGGACGGCACGTCCGCCTCACGCGCCACGCGCAGCGCCTCGGCCGCCATCGCCGGAACCTCGTCGTACCGCTCGGGCGTGGCCAGCAGCGACCGCACATAGGTCGCCAGGACGCGCGCCCGCGCGGGAGTCGGCGGGTCGACGGGCGTGAGGTCGAGCGCCTCCTGCGCCCACTTGCGGGACTCGTCCAGCTGGTCGGCCTCGTGCAGGTAGTACGCCAGGCGTTCGCGCACCTCCGCACCGAGCGCCTTGTCGTCCGGGTCGATCACGGCCAGCAGGCGCCGCAGCCGCTGCACCGCCCGGCGCACGTCCCCGGCCCGCGCGGACGACCGGACGGCCGCCCACTCCAGCTCGACCCGGTTCATACCGGCCGACCCGTCCGGCTCCGGAACGCTGTCCCACAGCGACAGCGCCTGGTCGTAGTGCTCGTACGCCTCGTCCGGGGCGCCCATGCGCTCGGCGTCCAGGCCCGCCCGCACGGACGCGGCGAACGCCGTCGGCAGGTCGTGCGCCGCCATCGAGTGGTAGGCGAGCTCGGCGGCCGCGCGCGGGTGCCGGTTCGTCGCGGGGACCGCCTCCTCGCCCGGCTCGACGGCTCGGCCGAACTCGGCCGCGAACGCCCGGTGCAACCGGGTGCGCTCGCCGGGCAGCAGGTCGGCGTAGACGGCCTCGCGGAGCAGCGCGTGCCGGAACGTGTACCCGGCCGCGCCGCTCGGGACCAGAATCTGGTGCGACACCACCTCGCGCAGCGCCTCGCCCGCCGCGTCCTCCGACAGGCCGGACACGCGGCGCAGCAGCTCGTCGTCCGCCCGGCGCCCGGCGACGGCCGCGACCCGCACGACGTGCTGGGCGTCCTCGGTCAGCCGCTCTATCCGCGCGAGTAGCAGGTCGGCCAGCGCCGACGGCAGCCCCCGGTCGTCCGCCGCCGCGAACAGCTCGCCCGCGTAGAACGGGTTCCCCTCGGATCTCCGGTGGACGCGTTCGACCAGGTCGGCGGGCGGTTCCTCATCCGTCCCGGCCAGCGACGCCAGGAACTCGGCCGTCTCACCCGGCCGGAACGGCTGGAGCTCGACCGCCGTCACGTTCGGCAGCCGCAGCAGCTCGGCGACGACCGGCCGCAGCGGATGCCGCCGGTGCAGGTCATCGGTCCGGTAGGTGCCGACCAGGCAGACCCGCTCGCGCTGCAGCACCCGGCTCAGGAAGACCAGCAGGTTGCGGGTGGAACGGTCCGCCCAGTGCAGGTCCTCGAGGACCAGCAGCACCGGACGCTGCCCGCCCAGCTCGCCCAGCAGCCCGAGCGTCGCGCCGAGCAGCTGCTGGCGGCCCAGGTCGGACGCCTCGTCCGGCGCGCCGTCGCCGTCGGGCAGCAGCCTGCGCAGCACCGGACGCTCCGCCAGGGCCTTCTCCAGCGCCTCCCGCTCGTCCTCGGTGGAGTGCGGATCGCGCAGCGCCGTCCACAGGGCGTCCGCCAGCGGCAGGTAGGGCATCGACTCGCCGAGCGCGGCGCACTGCCCGGTCAGCACGGCGAACCCGCGCTCCCGCGCGGTCGTGGTGAGCGCGCCGACCAGATGCGACTTGCCGACCCCGGCGTCCCCGCCGACCAGGACGACTCCGGCATGACCGGCGGCGGCCCGGTCCAACGCCGCGGTGAGCGCGGCGAACTGCGCCTTCCTGCCGATCAGCACCCTTGTCAGCACCTCCAGAAGAGTTGCCTCAGTATGCCATCGGACCAGGACAATCCAGCCAGCCCGAACCCCGGCCCCGCCCGGCCCGGCCCTCCACCCCGGAACGGACCCCGGCCCCCGATCCTGTACGGACCGGGGGCCGGGGCCGGAGCCGGGCCGCCGAACGGGAGAAAGGACGGCCCGGCAGGTCAGATCAGCGACCCCACAAGATCGCTGTCGCTCTCGTCCCCGACACGGGCGACCACCGGCGCGGGCTCCTCCGGCAGGGCCTCGGGCGCCTCCGCCTCCGCCGCCTCCGCCTCCAGCTCCGGCTCGGGGACGAGCCTCTGGTACTGCCGCTCGGTCTCGTCGGCGATCCGGTCCCAGCCGTGCCGGGACCGGGCCCGGTCGGCCGCGGCGATCGCGTAGCCGCGCCGCGTGGTCTCCTCGGCGAGCAGCCCCCGGACGGCGAGCCCGATCTGGCGCGGGCGCCCCGCCGGGACGTGCAGCCCGGTGACCCCGTCGAGCACCGCGTCCGCGTTCGTCCCGACCGGCGTCACGACCGCCGGGACGCCGCAGGCCATCGCCTCGAGCGCGGCCGTCGGGGCGGGCTGCGCCGGGGCCAGGTTCAGCGCGAGCCGGGTGGTCCGCAGCAGCCGGGGCAGCGACCGGCGCGGCACCCGGCCGAGGAAGATCACCCGGTCCGCGACGTGCAGCTCCTTGGCCAGCAGGGTCAGCCGGTGCACCGACGCGTCGTTCTCGAGCTCCTCCCGGTCCGGGCCGCCCGCGACGGCGAGCTCGGCGTCCGGGACGTGCCGCAGCGCCCGCAGCGCCGTCTCGGCCGCGCCGTCCGCCAGGTTCCGCGCCACCACCGTGAGCCGCTCCCGGTCGCCGTGCGGCATCGCGGGTCCGGCCTCGGAGAACCGCTCAGCGTCCACGCCCGGCGGGACGATCCGGACGGCGTCGCGCGAGACGCCCATCCGCACGGCGACCGCGGCCTCGTCGGTGCAGCGGGCGAGGACGGCGCCGGCCTCGCGTCCGATGGCCCGTTCCAGCCGGGCCCGCGCCGGGTGGACGGTCCGTCCGGCGCGGGCCTCGGTCGCGGCCAGGCCGTGGAAGGTCTGCGCGAACGGGATCTCCAGCTCACCGGCGACCGCGCAGGCCGCGAGCCCGCCGATCCACCCGTGCGCGTGCACCACGTCCGGGCGTCCCGCCCCGGACCAGCGGCGCCGCAGCTCGTCGGCCAGCTCGCGGACGTGCTCCAGCAGCAGGTCGTCCGGCAGCGGACGGGCCGGGCCCGCGGTCAGGTTGAACAGCGTCGCCCCGGACGCGAGCCGGGTGCGTCCGTGCGCGTCGGGGGAGCAGCGGCGGCCGTAGACCGAGACGCGGTGCCCCGCCCCGCCCTCGTCCCCGGGACGGCCGAGGGCGCGGGCGAGCTCGCGGACATGGGACGCCTGGGAGCGGTCGCCGCCGAAGTCGGAAGCGGACACGAGAGCGATGTTCAGGGACCGGCGCATGGGGGGACCTCCGGGTCGGCACACGGGTGACCGGGAGGTATCTGCGTCGTAGACACCTGTTGCGAGAAGCGCGAACGACCAGCGAGAACGTGCCCGGCGGGGCGGGCTTCGGGCGGGGGGAGTTCTGTCCCCACCCGGGTTCAGGCGGCCACGGTGACCTTAGTCCCCGACCATCGACCCGGGCAAACGTGACGGTGGTGGGCGTCACAGAGAAAGGTGGCCGATCGGCTCAACCGGTATCACCCTCAGGTGAGGGACATTCGCCATCGAAACAGGTGTGTGCGAGGGAACCGTGGCGTTCGGGACACCGTCCTACGGGCATGCCGACTCATCGCTCACTCGCCGCCGTGGCCTGCGCGGTGGCGCTCACCACCGGCGTCGCGGCCTGCGGCGGCCAGGGGCCGAAGGTCCAGGAGCTGCGCGGCGCCGTGATCAAGGTCCCGCCCGGCGACCCCCGCCCCCTCGGACGCGCCGACACCGCGTTCGGCTTCGGACTGCTCTCCGCCTGGTGCGACGCCGAACCGAACGCCAACATCGTGCTGTCGCCGAGCAGCGTCGCGTCCAGCCTCGGCATGATGCTCCAGGGCGCGCGCGGCCGGACCGCCACCACGATGACCCGCGCCCTGCACCTGCCGCCCGGCGACCTGCTGCCCGGCCTCCACGCGCGCACGAGCGACCTGCGCTCACTCGGCACCAAGAAGGTGTCCGTCAGGGTCTCCGACCAGATCTGGGCGAACACCGGCGTCCCGACCGACAAGGGCTACCTCGACAAGCTCGCCACCGGCTACGACGCGGGTCTGAAGACCCTCGACATCACGAAGCGGCCCGAGGACGCCCGCAAGACGATCAACGCCCAGATCAAGAAGGACACCGGCGGGAAGATCCCCGAACTGCTCCAGAAGGGCCAGATCACCTCCTACATCGGCTGGGTCCTCACCGACGCCGTCTACCTCAAGGCCGAATGGAGGACCAGGTTCGCGCACGGCACCCCCGGCCGCTTCACCACCTCCGACGGCCACACCGTCCAGGCGGGACTCATGGACGCCAAGAGCCACTTCGGCTACGCCCACACCGCCGGATGGACGGCCGTCGACCTCCCCTACTCCGGCGGCAGGCTCAGCATGACCGCGCTCCTCCCGGACGCCACCGCGCACGGCTGCCCGACCCTGACCGGCCCCACGTTCGACCGGCTCACCGGATCCCTCGGCACCGGCGACGACGTGCAGGTCCGCCTGCCGAAGACCGACCTCTCGTCCCACCGCGAACTCACCCCGCTGCTCACCCGCCTCGGCCTGGGCGTCGCGCTCTCCGACCAGGCCGACTTCCGCGGCGTCTCACCGCGCGCGGGCAGGGTCGCCTTCGTCCAGCACGCCGCCACCCTCAAGGTCGACGAGAAGGGCACCGAGGGGGCCGCGGCCACCGGCGGCGGCATGGAGGCGACCGCCATGCCCGCGCCCACCAAGAAGATCGAGGTCGTCTTCGACCGTCCCTACGTCATGGTCGTCCGCGACGCGAAAACCGGAGAGCCCCTCTTCATGGCCCGCGTCGCCGACCCCACCCGACAATGACCGGGTGATGCTCTGGTACGTCGCCTACGGCTCCAACCTGCACCGCGACCGGTTCCTGTGCTACCTGGAGGGCGGCCGTCCGGCGGGCGGCGCGCGCACCTACACCGGCTGCCGCGACCCGCGCCCGCCCATGGCCGACCGCCCCGTCCTGCTGCCGGGCGGCGTCTACTTCGCCCGCCGGTCCCAGGTCTGGGGCGGGGGCATGGCCTTCTACGACCCCGCCCTGGACGGCGAGGCCCCGGCCCGCGCCTACCTGCTGACCAGCGGCCAGTTCTGCGACGTCCTCGCCCAGGAGATGCGCCGCGACATCGGCGTCGACATCGACCTCACTCCCGCCCTCGCCACCGGCCGCCTGACCCTCGGCCCGGGCCACTACGACACCATCCTGAACACCGGTGACCTGGGCGGACAGCCCATGCTCACCTTCACCTCGCCCCTCGGCGCCGCCGAGGCCGACCTCAACCCGCCGTCCGCCGCCTACCTCGCCGTCCTCTCCTCGGGCCTGCGCGAGTCCCATGGCTGGACACCCGAACGGATCAGCACCTACCTGATGTCACGCCCCGGCGCGCTTGGTACCGTTCGGCCATGAACGTCGGCGACGTGGTGGACGACTTCGAGCTCCCCGACGAGACCGGCGCGCCCCGCCGCCTCAGCGACCTGCTGGCGGACGGCCCGGTCGTGCTGTTCTTCTATCCCGCGGCGCTCTCACCCGGCTGCACCGCCGAGGCGTGCCATTTCCGCGACGTCGCCGAGGAACTCGCCGACCTCGGCGCCCGCCCCGTCGGCATCAGCGGCGACGCCCCCGCCAAGCAGCACGAGTTCACCGAGCGGCACTCCCTCGGCTACCCGCTCCTCTCCGATCCCGACGGCACCGTCCGGGCCCGCTTCGGCGTCAAACGCGGCTTCGCCCTGGCCCCCACCCGCCGCCAGACCTTCGTCATAGCCCAGGACCGGCGCGTCCTCGAGATCATCAAGTCCGAGGTCCGCATGAACGTCCACGCCGACCGGGCCCTGGCCACCCTCCGCAACCTCTGACCCTCACCGACACCACCACACCCACGCGACCGAGCCCGCGCCCTCTCACGCTTTCATCGCGGCCCGCAATCACCCACGAGCACAACGGCGCACACACGGCACGCGAGGCCCACACGCACCCCGGGGCGCACGCGGCGTGCGAGGCGCACATGGCATGCGGGCCGCACGCGCCGCCGGGACGTGCGCGGGATGCAGGCGTGCGCGCGGCGTGGCACACATGGCATGCGGGGCGCACGTGGCATGCGGGGCGCACGTGGCATGCGGGGCGCACGTGGCATGCCAGGCGTGCGCGGGGCGAGGCGCCATCGAGCCGGCGGCGCCGGGGCAGGGTTGCTCCAGCGCGTGAGCGGAGTGGCCGGGACCCCAGCGTGCTCGTGCGACGCGTCGCAGGTCCGGCCCGGTGTTCATGCGCCCAGGGTTCGTCGTGGGTGGGGGTCAGACCCGGGGGAGGAGGATGGCGGAGGGGCGGTCCGGGGCGTGGAAGATCTCCTGGTCGGCGGTCAGGTGGTCGGTGGCGGTGCCGATGGGGGCGCCGGTGCCGGGGTTGCGGGAGAAGCGGGGGTAGGCGCCGCTGCAGACCTGGACGCGGACGCGGTGGCCGGCGCGGAACCGGTGCCCGACGGGCCAGAGCTCGACCGTGATGCGGCGGACGCCGTCGTCGCCGGTGTCGGGGTCGCCGGGGACGAGGCGGCGCAGGCCCTCACAGAGGTTGACCGACACGCCCTCCTCGTCGACGTCACAGAGGCGGACGACGAAGTCGGTGTGCCCCCGGTCGGAGCGGACGAACAGGTCGGCGGAGACCGGGCCGATGATCTCGAGGTCGTCGTCCAGCTCGGGTGAGGTGAAGGTGAGGACGTCGCGACGGCGCTCGAGTTTCGCCTGGTCGGCGACGGGATGGTTGTCGCCGAGCAGCGTCGGGCCGCCGAGGAACGGCGTCGGGTGCTCGGGGTCGTACCGGTAGCGGTCGGGCTCGGACACGGGCGGCGCGTCGGTGGACAGGACGCCGTCCGGATGCAGGTGCCAGCGCTCCTCGCGCATGCCCGGAACGGGCCAGTCGGGGAAGTCGCGCCACTCGTTCGCGCCCGTGACGTACAGCCGGACGGGCATCTCCCGCAGCTCGGACGGGTCGTCGAGCAGGAACGCGCGGAACCAGGCCAGCGACTCGCCGACCGAGCCGCGCATCATCCGGCCGTCGGCGTGGAACCACGGCCCGATGGTCAGGTAGGGGCGGCGCCCGCCCGCGCGCAGCGCCGCGTAGTCCTTGATCTGCCAGGGCAGGAAGATGTCGTACCAGCCGCCGATCATGTTGACCGGCGCGGACACCTCCGACACCGTCGTGGTGAAGTCGCGGCGATCCCAGAACGGGGTGTCGGGGCCGTGGGTCAGCAGGTCCTGGAAGAACTGCTGCTGCTCACCGGTCGCGAGGACGTCCAGCTCGGCGAGCGGCTTGCCGGACAGCGCCGCGCGGCGGGCGCGCCGCGGCGACATGATCCCGGTGGTCACCCCGGACAGGGGATGCTTCATGCGGGCGGTGAGGTCGACCCAGGTCAGCGCCGCCTCGAGCGCGAACGTGCCGCCGACGTTCACCGCGTCGCGGAAGGACGACGCGGTGACCTGCATCGACAGCGCGCGCAGCTCCGGCCCGGCCTCGGCGGCGACGGCCCACTGCACGTAGCCGAGGTAGCTGGGGCCGTGCATCGCGAACGTCCCGCCGAACCAGGGCTGCCGCTTCAGCCACTCGATGGTGGCGAGCCCGTCCTCGCGTTCGTCGAGCGGCTCGAACACCCCGCCCGACCCGAACCCGCCGCGCACGCTCTGCACGACGGCCTGGAACCCGTGCGAGGCGAACGTCTGCCCGCACATCAACCCGAACGGCCCGCGCCGCCCGTACGGCGAGCGGACGAGAATGGTCGGCGGACGTTCGACGTCCACCGGCGCGTAGTGGTCGGCGAGCAGCGCCACGCCGTCAGCGGTCGGGACCTCGACGTCCCTGGTGACCTCGACCCGGTGGGGTCCGTTCCTCAGCCCGAGCGCCGTGACCCCCAGGCGGCGCAGCATCCCCGTTCCTACCACCCGCCCGATCGTAAACCCCCGCACCGACATTCCCGTCATGCCCCCTCACCCTGTCCGGACGCGCTGTCCCATTGGCCCCGACCCGGCCGCGCGACCGGACTACGATCGATGTTTTGTCTTGAAGGTCTGTCATTTCTGGAGGATGCCGAAGCATGCCTGAATGGCCCGGTTGGGAACCGATCATCATCGCCGCCGCCATCATGGTGGTGGCCCTCGTGGCGGCCGTCGCGCTCCGCATGTTCGCGAAGCGGCTGACGGCCCGCGCCGAGGACACCCGCTGGGCGTGGGACGACCTGGCCGCGCGTCTCCTGTACGACCTGGCGCTCCCGCTCAGCGTGCTCGGCGGCGCCTGGCTCGCGGCGAACGCGCTGCCCCTCCACCACGGGACGATGGTCGCGACGGGACGCGTCCTGACCGCCGCGACCGTCTTCGTCGTGTCGCTGGCGCTGGCCCGCCTGGTCGCCGGCATCATCGCCTCGGTCGCGCTGATCCGCCAGGGCACCGCCGCGAACGTCACCATCTTCACCAACATCAGCAAGGTCCTCGTGCTCGGCGTCGGCGTCCTGGTGATGCTGCAGAGCCTCGGCGTCTCCATCACGCCCCTGCTCGGCGCCCTGGGCGTCGGTGGTCTGGCCGTCGCGCTCGCCTTGCAGGACACCCTGGCCAACCTGTTCGCCGGCGTCCACGTCCTGGCGTCCAGGACGATGGAACCGGGCGACTACATCAAGCTCAGCAGCGGCCAGGAGGGCTACGTCGTCGACATCAACTGGCGCAACACCTCCATCCGCACCCTCTCGGACAACATCGAGGTCATCCCGAACGCCACCTTCTCCAAGACCATCCTCACCAACTACCACCGCCCCGCGCAGGACATGTCCCTGCTCATCCAGGCGAGCTGCGCGTACGACGCCGACCTGGACCACGTCGAGAAGGTGGTCATCGAGGTCGGCCACGAGGTCATGGCCGAGGTCGAGGGCGGAGTGAAGGACGCCCTGCCGGTCGTCCGCTTCCACACCTTCGACGACTCCCGCATCCACTTCACCGTCATCCTCCGCACCGTCGAGTTCGGCGACCAGTTCCGGATCAAGCACGAGTTCGTGAAGCGCCTGCACCGCCGCTTCCGCCTGGAGGGCATCGAGATGCCCCCGCCCACCCGCAAGATCCTCCTCCCCGACTCCTTCCCCCGGCCGACCTCCACCCACCAGTCCGACTAGCCCCCACGGCGGGGCAGAAGCCCCCTCACCTGCATGCGCGCACGCAGGTGGACGGGGCTTGGTCGTGAGCGCCTCCGCGGGGACGCCGGGTGGGCCTGGGGTCAGGGCCGGACGGCGGGGACGAGGATGTTGTCGACGAGTTCGATGAGGAACTCGTCGGTGAGGCCTTCCGAGTCGAGGGTGCAGCGGTACATCACCATGGCGGGCCCGACCTCGGCGCACATGGACGTGGCGGCGGACGCGCGGACGTCGCCGCGTTCCACGCCGCGTTCCAGCGCGGTGAGGAGTTGTCGCTTGAGCGGGTTGATGACTCGTTCCCGGACGACGTCGCGCATCAGGTCCTTGGACTGCTCTCCGTCCTGTTTGAGCATCTGGAAGGCCGTGCCCCGGGTGGCGTCGACGATGCGCTGGTAGCAGCGCATCAATTCCAGGAGGTCGTCGCGGACGTTGTCGTGGACGGGCACGTCCGCGGGCACCGGCAGGACGTGCTCGAGCGCGTCCGCGATCAGCTCCTCCTTGCCGGACCATCGGCGGTAGAGCGCGGCCTTGCCCGTGTGCGCCGCGGCCGCGACCCCCTCCATGGTCAGCCGGAGGTAGCCGACCTCGGCCAGCTGGTCGAGCGCGGCGTTCAGGATCGCGCTCTCCAGGGCCTCACCACGCCGACGCGTCGGAGTGCTCACCGTTCCCACCTTCCGATTCGCTTCGCGGCCGATGGTACGGCCCGCCACACGGGCACCGGGCCGGGCGGTGCGGGGTGAGAACGGGGAACGGAAATAGTGAACGCGAGCGTTCCCTTTGAGGGGCGCGGGTGGTACGTTCGGCGCATAGTGAACATTGCCGTTCCTTAATTCTGGCCCTTGGAGGTCGTTGTGTCGACTGCTCCGGGCGGACGGGTGGAGGCCGGGGAGGACCCGAAGGTCTCCTCGCCGCATCCGTCGCCCGACACCCCCCATCATCCCGGACTCGTTCTCGCGGTGATCGTCGGCTGCCAGCTCATGGTCGGGGTCGACACCTCGGTCGTCACCATCGCCCTGCCGGACATCCGCGGCGCGCTCGACCTGTCCACCGGTGGTCTCGCCTGGGTGCAGAACGCCTACACGCTCGCGTTCGGCGGACTCCTGCTGCTCGGCGGGCGGTCGGGCGACATCATGGGCCGCCGCCGCGCGTTCGTCGCCGGGATCGGGCTCTTCACGCTGGCCTCGCTGCTCGGCGGCGTCGCGACGAACGGCCCGGTGCTGATCGCCGCCCGGGCGACGCAGGGCGTCGGTGCGGCGCTCGCCGCGCCCAGCGCCATGGCGCTGATCGCCACGCTGTTCACCGGCGCCGCCCGCGTGCGCGCCCTCGGCATCTCGTCGGCGGTGACCGGGGTGGGCGGCGCGCTGGGCATGCTCCTCGGCGGCCTGCTCACGGACCTGTCCTCGTGGCGGCTGGTGTTCTTCATCAACCTTCCCATCGGAGTGCTCATCGCGTTGGCGGCGCCCCGGGTGCTCACCGAGACCCCGCGCCGCGCCGTCGGGATCGACATCGCCGGCGCGGTGACCGGCACGGTCGGACTGACCGCGCTCGTGTACGGCCTCATCCGCACCGGCTCGGACGGCTGGCATGACGTCCGGGCGCTGGGCTCGTTGGGCGCGGCCGTCGTGTCGTTCGTCGTGTTCGTGCTGGTCGAGGCGCGGGTTCCGAACCCGCTCGTCCCGCTGAGGCTGCTGACCGACCGGCGGCGCGCGGGATCGTTCGCCGCGCTGGCGACGCTGGTCTCCGGAATGTTCGGCGGGTTCTTCTTCCTCACCCAGTACTTCCAGCAGAACCTCGGGTACGGGCCACTGGAGGCCGGGGTCGCGTTCCTGCCGATCGTCGGCACCCAGTTCGCGGTGGTGCGCGCCGCGCCGCGCCTGCTCGCACGGTTCGGGGCATGCGCCCTCGTGACGACCGGCACGCTTCTGGTGGCCGCCGCCCTGCTCTGGCTGACCACGCTCGACCCGCACCCGGGGTACGCGGCCGGGCTGCTCGGCCCGTTCCTGCTGTACGGCGCGGGCGGCGGTCTGTCCGTGATGCCGCTGATGGCGACCATCCTCTCCAGCGTGGCGCCCGAGGACTCGGGAGCGGCCGCCGGTGTCGCGCAGACCGTGCTGTGGTCGGGCGCCAGCCTCGGAGTGTCCGTCATGGTGACGGTCTTCGGCGCCGTGGCGAAGCACTCCGGCGGACCCGCCTCCACCGACGCGCTCTCCAAGACGTTCGGTACCGGTGCCGCCTTCGCCCTGCTCGCGTCGCTCATCGCCTACTCCACCCTCCGCTCGGCACGGCCGTCGAGCCGGCCCGACACCTGATCGGACCGGCACCGGCGCCCCACCAGGAACGCGCCGGTGCCTCCATCGTGCCGACCCCGGCCCGTCGGGAGAAAGCCGAACCGCGTTCTGTGGACAACCCGCTCGCGCGGCAACTATCGAACGCTCTGACCTGCGCGGACGTGCCCGGGAGTTCAGGCTCCCGGCTCGGGTGATGAGTCAGGGCTTCGCGGGGTGTCGCCGGAGTCGGAGTCGAATTCGAGGTGCGGAGGTGCTCATGCGCGCGGGGCGGAGGTGCTCATGCGCGCGGGGCGGAGGTGCTCATGCGCGCGGGGCGGAGGTGCTCATGCGCGCGGGTCGCGGCCGTTCGGAGGACGGTCCGCGGGGCCGCTCGTGGACAGGTCCGGCGTCGTCATGCGGCTGCCGATGCTGTCCTTCCGGTAGCTCAGGTGCTTCTCCAGGGCCACGAGGGAACCGCGGTCGGGGAAGGTGTGGAAGCGCACGTCGTCGGCCAGGGCGCGCATGATCTGGAGGCCGCGTCCCGACTCGGCGGTGAGCTCCGCGGGGGCGCCCGCCGCTTCGAGGGCCTGCGCGTCCACGCCCTGCCCGGAGTCGATCACCCGGATCTCGCAGCGCTCGTCCACGATGGTCGCGCGCACCGTGTAGTCGTCGCCCGCGCGGGCGTGCCGGATCACGTTGGTGCACGCCTCGGTCAGCATCAGCTCGATGTCGCCGCAGATCGTCTCGTCCACGCCGAGGGCGGCCAGCGACGCGTCGAGCAGGCGCCGGGCCGCCGGAACGCTCGTGCTGTCCCCGGGCAGCCGCAGCTCAAGGGTGATCTCCACGTCCTTCAACGCCTCCCGCGCGCCGGCTGGACGTATCGGTTGTCCTGGGCCTGCCCTGTGCGCGGGCCCCAAACCTGTCCCAGCGTCCACACAGTCCATACGGTCCCATCAGAAGGACACCGCATGGGGGACCGCCACTCCGGAACGGGGTCGTCAGGACGAACGCGTGGACGGCGCCCCCGGGCGCGGTCCGGTAGGCCAGTCACCCCGTTCGACCAGGCGGAGCACGAGTGCGGCGATGTTCCAGGCGTCGTCGGCACCGCTGTGGTGCCGTCCTTCCAGGGGGAGCTTGGCGTGCTTGAGCGCGCCCGCCATGCCGAGCTTCTGCGGCAGGCGATGCGATTCGGACCACAGGGCCTTGGTGTTCACATGGCGCCGACCGAACGGGTAGCGGACGCCGACCGCCGCCGTCTGCCGCTCGAACTGCTTCCGGTCGTAGTCGCCCCAGCTGGCCCACGCGCGCGTGTGAGTGAGGTGCTCGCGTTCCAGCAGCGCGCATGCCTCGCGGAACGAGATGCCGGTGTTGACCTCGTCCTGGGTGAGGCCGGTCAGCTGGGTGCAGAACTCGCTCACGCGCGAACGCTCGGGCCGGACCAGGATCCGGTGCTTCTCGACGCGCTCGCGGGTGAGGAGGTCCACGACGGACAGGCCGACCTCGATGATCTCGTTGACCTGGTCTTTCGGCCGGGTGCCCTCCCAGCAGGTGGCCTCGATGTCGACCACGTTCAAGAAGCGTCCGAAATCCTCCATGCGCGGCACCGTAACGGGGGTGAATGCCCTTCGCGACCGGTTTATCTGCGTCGTGCGATCACACCGCGGTGGTCATGTGGTCGCCGCGACGGAATCGTTCAGCCGCGCAGCCGCATCGGTGCGTACGACTCGACGTACTCCTGCCCGGACAGCTTCTGGATCGCCTGCATGACCTGGTCGGTCGCGAACCGGACGTCCTCGCGGTTCCGTTCCGTGCCGGTGAACTCCAGCGGCTCGCCGAACCGGACCTCGACGCGGCCCGGCTTCGGAAGCTTCTGCCCGCGCGGCTGGACGCGATCGGTGCCGAGGATGCCGACCGGGACGACAGGGGCGCCCGTCCGCAGCGCGAGCCGTCCGACGCCGGTGTGGCCCCGGTAGAGGCGTCCGTCGGGGGAGCGCGTGCCCTCGGGGTGCAGGGCGAACACCTCCCCGCGCCGCAGGACGTCCGCGGACGCGTCCATCGCCGCCACCGCGGCCCGCCCGCCCGCGCGGTCCACGGCGATCGCCCCGACGCCGCGGAAGCACGCCGCCTGCGCCCGTCCCAGCCTGCCCGGACGCGTGAAGTACTCGTGTTTGCCCAGGAAGAACACCTGTCGCGGGACGACCAGGGGCAGCACGAGCGAGTCCCACACCGCCAGATGGTTGGCCGCCAGGATGACCGGTCCGGACCGCGGCACATGGTGCAACCCCGTCACCTGTGGCCGGAACGCGACCCGCAGGGCGGGTCCGAGAAGAACGTGCTTCGCGAGCGGGTAGACAAGGCGTTCGGGGTCCATGCCCGAAACGCTAGGTTCTGTCCGCGAGGCCCTGCCCTGGCGGTGGCTTACAAGTCGACAGCGGGTGTTTTTGTACGTTTCAACACTTGCGTGCGCCTGTTCGTGGAAGAACGCCCGGTAGCCGCCTCGAACGTGACACCTGAGGAGAAGCTGAACGCCGCCATCGAGCGGCCCCGGCCACCAGAACCAGGCTGCGCCGACCGCGAAATCCAGGCAGACAACGAATGCGAAGACCGAGTCGGTGCGCATGTCCTCGGCCATGCGCACCGACTCGGTCCCTGGTTCACCACACGTGCTCGCCTCGTGCACGCCCGCGCGATGGTTCAGACCCCGGCGCTGGCCCTGTTGGCGCGTTGCTGGCGGATGGCCTTGCGGAGTCCCGGGGCAGCCGGTCCGCTGCGGGCGGTCAGCTCGGCGATCCGGGCTCGGCGTCGCCGGTTCTCCGCCCTCGGGACGACCGTCCGGACCTCGCCCGCCGCGGCCAGCGCGACCGCCGCCGCGTCCAGGCTGTTCACGTGGGCGACCGGGGTGCCGCGCAGCGCCGAGTTCGTGCCGCCCGACAGCGCTTTCAGCACGCGCGGGTCGCGGAGTTCGATCCCCGTGGTGGGGAAGACCAGCAGTGTGCGGCGCGGACGCAGCCGGATCCAGCCGCCGCTCTCCAGCTCGTCCCGGACGGTCCGGACCATCGCGCGCGCGTCCTTGCGCACCCAGTGATGCCACGGCCGCGGCCGGGTGGCGCCGATCTGCGCGACGACGCCGTACGGGTCCGGTCCGGGCGTCCCGGGGACGGGCCTGCCGCGCTCCTCGCCGAGCCGTCCGTCCAGGTAGAGCTCGGTGAGCGCGGCGGCCCGCAGGACGAAGCCGAGGTGTTCGCCGCGCCGTGCGAGGCGCTGCTTGCGCGTGTCGTAGGCCAGCAGGAACATCCGCTGGGGCAGGGATTCCGGGATCTCGACCATCTGACTCGACCTCTACTCTCCGGCCGGGTCCCCCGAGGGTTCCCCGGCCGTCTCGGCGGTGTCCTCACCGCCGTCGTCGTCCTTGGCCGGGCGTCCCGGCCTCCGCATCCGCCCCGCGTCCTTCGGCATCCGGCCCGCGTCCAGGAGGGCGCGGCGGAGCAGGAACTCGATCTGGGCGTTGGTGCTGCGCAACTCGTCCGCCGCCCACCGCGTCAGCGCGTCGTGCACGGCGGGATCGAGCCGCAGGAGGATCTTCTTGCGCTCGGTGGCCACGGGTTACTGGTACAGGGAGCCGGTGTTCACGACCGGCTGGGCGTCGCGGTCGGCGCACAGCACGACCAGCAGGTTGCTGACCATCGCGGCCTTGCGCTCCTCGTCCAGCTCGACCACGTGCTCCTCGTCGAGCTTGGTCAGCGCCTGCCGGACCATGCCGACCGCTCCCTCGACGATCCGCTGCCGGGCCGCGACGACCGCGCCGGCCTGCTGGCGGCGGAGCATGGCCTGGGCGATCTCCGGGGCGTACGCGAGCCGCGTGATCCGGGACTCGACGATCTTCACTCCGGCGGACGACACCCGCAGCGCGATCTCCTGCGACAGCTGCCCGGTGATCTCGTCGGCGTTCTCGCGCAGCGAGGTGCGGTCGGACGCGTCGTAGGGGAAGGCGCCCGCGATGTGCCGGACGGCGGCCTCGGTCTGGAACGCCACGAACTCGACGAAGTCGTCCACCTCGAACACGGCGCGCGCGGTGTCCTCGACCTGCCAGACGACGACCGCCGAGATGTCGATGGGGTTGCCGTCCAGGTCGTTGACCTTGGCCAGGCCGGTCTCGTGGTTGCGGATCCGGGTGGAGACCCGGCGGCGCGCGGTGATCGGGTTCACCCAGCGCAGGCCGTCGGTGCGGACCGTCCCGCTGTAGCGGCCGAGCACCTGCAGCACCCGCGCCTCGCCCGGTGCGACCGGCGTCAGGCCCGCCGCGATCACCAGGCCCGCGAGGAGGACCAGGATCCCGGCGGCGGCCGCGATCACCGATCCCGTGCCCTGGGAGGCGACCCCGCCGGCGAACGCGCCGGCCCCGGCCAGGATCACCACCAGGGCGAGCCCTGCCATCGGCCATCCGTTCATGTCGCGGGCCGGCCGCTCGGCGACCTTCGGGCGGGGCATCTCGACCTGTGCTGTTTCCATCGCTCCTCCTTGGCTATGGCATCAATCTAGCAAAGTGATATCACTTTTCCAAGTGGAGGAGGCGCCGACGGCCCGCCGAAGCGGGCCGGACGAGCGGTCTCACCAGGTCAGCGGGCCGTCTCGAGCTCCGCCTCGGCCCCCCCGCCGTCACCGGCGTCCTCCTCGATGACCTTCGGGACGGACCGCAGCGTCACCAGCGCGGCCGCCGCGACGAGCGCCGCGAACCCGGCGCTGCACGCCAGGGCGGCGTGCATGCCGTCGCTGTAGGCGCCCCGCGCCAGGTCCGTGACCTGCGCGCCGAGCCGCGCCGGGAGGGAGGCCGCGACGTGCAGCGCGGCGGGCAGCGAGTCGCGGACGGCGTGCGCGGCCGGGGCGGAGAGCCCGTCCGGGACGGCGATCCGGTCGCGGTACACCGCGGTCAGGACGCTGCCCAGGATCGCCATCCCGAGCGCCCCGCCCAGCTCGGTCGCCGTCTCGGAGATCGCGGACGCGGCCCCCGACCGCTCCTTCGGCACGGACGCGAGGACGGTGTCGCCGGTGACCGTCAGCGCCATGCCCATCCCGACCCCGGACATCGCCATCGGCAGGATCAGCACCCAGTAGGACGTTCCGGCGTCGACCAGCGTGAACGAGGCGAACGCCGCGGCCGCAACCGCCAGCCCGACGGCCACCGTCCGGGCCCGTCCGGCCGCGTTGATGAGCGGCGGGGCCAGCACCGCGCCGCCGACCATCGCGGCGGCCGCGCCGGGCAGCCCGGCGAGCCCGGACCGCAGCGGCGACCAGCCGAACACCATCTGGAAGAAGATCGAGAAGATGAGGCTCTGCGCGATCAGGGCGAACATCGCGAACATGTTCGTCACGATCGCCCCGGTGAACGCCGGGCGGCGGAACAGGCGCATGTCGATCAGCGGGTGCGCGACGGTCAGCTGGCGCCGGACGAACAGGCCCAGGGCCACCAGGCCGACGGCCAGCGCGACGCCGATGCGGGCGTGCGCGATCCCGTGCGCGGCCGCCTCCTTGATCGCGTACACCGGCCCGAGGACGCCGATCACCGACAGGGGGACGCTCGGCAGGTCCGGCCGCCCCGGGTTCGGGTTCCGCGACTCCGGCAGGATCAGCAGGCCCGCGACCAGCGCCACGAGCATCACCGGCACGTTGATCAGGAACACCGACCCCCACCAGAAGTGGTTCAGCAGCGCCCCGCCGAGCAGCGGACCGAGCCCGACCGCCAGGCCGCCGACGCCCATGAACATGCCGACGGCCATCGTCCGCTCCTTCGGCTGGACGAACACGCGCCGCACCAGCGACAGCCCGGACGGCATCAGCGTCGCCCCGGCCGCGCCCAGCACCGCCCGCGCCGCGATCAGCCACTCGGCGGACGGCGCGTACGCGGTCGCGGCGGACGCGGCGGCGAACAGCGCGACGCCGCTCATGAGCACCCGCTTGTGCCCGAGCCGGTCACCGAGGACGCCCATCGTGACGAGCAGGCCGGCCAGCGCGAACCCGTACGCGTCCGCGATCCAGAGGATCTGCGTGGACGACGGGCGCAGGTCCTCGGACAGCTTCGGAACCGCCTGGTTCAGCGCCGTCATGTCGATGTTGGGCACGAGGGCCATGAGGGCGCAGACCCCGAACGTGCCCCACTTGCGTGCGTTGGTGATTTCCATGGCCGAACCTTCGGCCGCGGCCCTCACCACGCGCGCACCATCCACGCACCGTCCGCGCACCGTTCCGGCGCGCGCGCTCGGCTCGGGCGGCTAGTCGGCCAGTGCGGTGGTCCTGGCGTCCTCGGGGGACAGGGCGGCGCCTCGCTGGTAAAGCCTCTCGAACGCCTCGTCCCCGATGGCCGCGCGGACACCGGCCTCGATACGGATCAGGTCAGGGTCGCCGGCCGCCCGCACACCGGCCAGTGACGTGGACGTCCCGACCAGCAACGCCGCGCCCTCGGCGTCCCCTTCTGCGAGGGCGACCCCTGCCAGACCGAGCGCGGCGCCCGCCCGGTGCATGAAGATCGGATGGTCGAACGACAGGGACAACGCCTCGCGGTGCAGTTCCCGCGCGCGCACGAGGTCGCACTCGCTTTCGGCGATCCAGCCCAGGCCCGACTTCGCGGCGGCCTTCGTCGCAATGGCGATGAAACGTTCGGACACGAATCCGTTCAGCGCCGTTTCGAACAGCCTCCGTGCCTCGGCAAGGTCGCCGCTCAGGCGCGCCACCTGCCCGAGGCCATGGAACGCGGCGGCGGTCTTGTCCGGAGTCCCGGCGCGCTGGCTGAGCTCGCGCGCGCTCTCCAGGTCGGCGTGCGCCGCGGCGAGGTCGCCGCTGTGCAGGTGCACCTCGCCGCGCCGGGACAGCAGATCGGACGTGTCCTCCAACGCGCCGAGGTCCCGGGTCATGGTCAGAGCCTCGTTCAGCAGTCCCAGCGCCCGCTCGCGGTCACCGAGCCGGTCGGCGATGAACGCCTGCGGGTCCAGGGAGTTCGCGACGCCCCAGCGGTCACCGAGCGCGCGGAACCCGTCGACGGCCGCCGCACAGGCGGCCTCGGCCGCGACCAGCTCGCCGCGGAACTGCAGCATGTACCCGTCGCTCATCTTGACCAGCGCCAACGTCCACGGTTCGTCCCCGACCCAGTCGGCGTACGGAGGCAGGGCGTCCGGATCGGGGCCCGCGGTCAGCGCCCACAACACCATCAAGGACGGCCACCGCAGCCGGTGGCGGATGCTGTTGACCAGCGTCGTCGCCCTTTCCAGCCAGACCGCCGTGCGCGGGCCGGAAGCCCCTGCCGTCACCGCGTTGGCGACGCACAGGACGTACTCCTCGTCCAAGTCGGACGGGACGTCCGAGCCGATCTGGTCCAGAAGCTCCTCGATCAGAGGTGCGGCGTCCACCCGGCCGCGGAGCCACCAGTACCAGGACAGGGCCGCGGTCAGGTGCATCGCGCATTGGCGATCGTCCCGAACCGCCTGCCGCAGGGCGGCATGCAGGTTGCCGTGCTCGTCGCTCAGGCGCGCCAACCATTCCAGCTGGTCGTGCCCGCGCAGTTCGGTGTCGGCGCGCTTGGCCAGGTCGAGGAAGTAACGAAGGTGCGAAGCCCGGATCCCGGACGTCTCGCCGGCCTCGTCCAGCCGCTCGACGCAGAACGCCCGGATCGTCTCGAGCATCTGGAACCGCACGCCGTCGGACGTCCGGACCAGCGACTTCTCGGCGAGCCCCTCGAGCAGCCACTCGGCGTCCGGGACGTCGCAGACCGCCTCCGCCGTCTCCCGCGTCCAGCCGCCGGAGAAGACCGACAGCCGCCGCGCGAGAGTGCGCTCGTCGTCGTCCAGCAGGTCCCAGCTCCACCCGACGACGGCGCGGAGCGTCTGGTGCCGGGGCGCGGCGGCCCGGTTCCCGCGCGACAGCAGCCGGAAACGGTCGTCCAGCCGCGCCGCGACCTCGGCCACAGGCAGCGCCCGCAGCCGTGCCGCCGCGAGTTCGATCGCCAGCGGCAGGCCGTCCAGTGCGGCGCAGATCCGGCGGACGTCGCCCGCGTTCTCCTCGTCCACCACGAAGCCCGGACGGACCGCCTCCGCCCGTTCCATGAAGAGCCGCACGGCTGCGAAGTCGGTCGCCTCGTGCGCGTGCGCGTCCTCAGGAGGCAACGGCAGCGGCGGAATCGGGCACAACACCTCGCCGGTCACCCCGAGCGCCTCACGACTGGTCGTCAGCACCCGAAGCTCCGGGCAGGACGTCAGCAGCAGGTGCGCCAGCCGTGCCACCTCCTCCACGACCTGCTCACAGTTGTCCAGGACGAGCAGGACGCGTCGTGCCGCCAGCCCCGCCACCAGCCGCTCGACAGGGTCGGAGACCTGGTCGTCCCGTCGCATCCCGAGCGCGCCGACCAGCGCCGGAGCCACTTCCTTGTCCATCCCGGACGTGGCCAGCTCGACGAAGCAGACCTCGCCCTCCTGCCGCGTGGCCGCTTCCACGGCGAGACGCGTCTTGCCCGCGCCGCCGGGCCCGAGCAGCGTCACCAGCCGTCCGCTCGCGAGCATCTCCCCGATGCGCCGCAGTTCGTCGTCCCTGCCCACGAAGCTGGTCAGCTGCGAAGGGATCGTTCTGACGGGCGCAGGCAGTTCGACCTTGGCCGCCACCGGCGCGTCCCTCGGGGCGGTGCTCGGAGCGGGCTTTTCGAGGTCGCCGCGCAAGATCGCCACATGCAGGTCAGCCAGTTCGCCGGACGGATCGGCCCCCAGCTCCTCGGCCAAGACCTGCCGTGCGTTCTCGTAGACCTCGAGTGCCTCGGCCTGCCGCCCGGTTCCGTAGAGCGCGCGCATGAGCAGCCCTCGTGCGCGCTCGCGAAGCGGAGACGTCTCGACGACCTGCCGAAGCCGCTCCACAGCCGCCCCCGGCATGCCCGCCGCGACCTGAGCGTCCGCCAGGTCCTCGACGGCGGCGACGCGCGCCTCCTCCAGCCGCGCCGCCTGCCCCTCGGCGAAAGGCGAGTCCCGGACGTCGGCGAGAGCGGGTCCGCGCCACAGACCGAGTGCCTCCTCCAGCAGCTCGGCGGCCCGGGCCGCCTCACCGCCGCCGAGCGCACGCCGTCCGTCCCGGGCCAGCTCGGCGAACCGCGACGCGTCCACCTGCGCGCCGGGGACATTCAGCCGGTACCCCGCCGGATGCCCCTCGACCAGGGACGCGTCCCGCAGTCCGCGCCGCAGCCGCGACACCTGCGACTGCAGCGCGTTGACCGCCCCGGCGGGCGCGTCCTCGCCGTACAGGCCGTCGATCAGGTGCTCGGCCGTGACGACGCGTCCGGCCGAAAGGGCCAGCATCGCCAGTAGCGCGCGCACACGAGGCCCGCCTACGGCCACGCTCTCCTCGCCGAGCCGAGCCTCGACCGGCCCCAGGACACCGAACTCCATACGGGCAAGTCTCCCGTATCGGACGCGTGCTAGGGAGCGACCTCGACTTCCGAAACCGGCTGTGCCACCTCCAGGGGGCGAACTCGATGCCGGGGGAGCGCCAGATAGGACAACCCGAGACCGGCGATGCTGAGCACCGCTCCCGCGAGCCCGGTCCAACGCGGCCCAATATCTGAGACGACGAGCCCGCCGACCACCGATCCCAAAGCGATTCCGATGTTGAACGCCGCGACGTTCACCGAGATGGCCAGCGTGGGCGCCTTGCCCGCGTGCTTCAGCAACAGGCTCTGCAGAGTCGGCGTGGTGGACGAGGCCAACAGCCCGAACACCAGCACAGCCGCCACCGCACCGACCTTCCACGGCAGCGCCAGCGCCACCACCACCAGCGCGACGGCCAGCCCGCCGAACGTCCCGCGCACCGTCATCGCCAGAGACCGGTCAGCGAACCGTCCAGCGGCCAGCCCTCCCACCAGGCTGCCGAGGCCGTACACGACCAGCAGCCCCGAAACGGCCGCCGCGCCGAACCCGGTGACCTCCCGCAACGACGGCGCCAGATAGGTGAACACGCTCGACACGGCCGCCATCCCGACCGCCGTCGTGGCCACCACCAGCAGAACCGGCCGCGAGACCACCGTCCGGACCTCGTCCCGGACCCGTGTCCCGCCGCTCTCGCCACGCGGCAGCAGAACCCCCAGCGCGACCGCCATGACCAGCGCCAGGCCCGCGAGCAGCGCGAACGGGGCCCGCCACCCGGCGCCCTCCCCGATCAGCACCCCGAGCGGGACCCCCAGCAAGGTCGCGACCGAGAACCCGGCCGCCACCCCCGCGATCGCCGACCCGACCCGCTCGGGCCGCACGACCCGGGTGGTCAGCATCAACGCCAGCGTCAGGAACGCCGCGTGGCTCAGCGACGCCACCACCCGTCCCACGATCAGCACCCAGTAGGACGGCGCGACCGCGCACAACGCGTTCCCCGCCGCGAACACCACCAGCAACCCGACCGCCAGCACCCGCCGCGGGACCCGCACCGTCGCCGCGGTCAGCAGCGGACCGCCCAGAACGACGCCCAGCGCGTAGGCCGTCACCGCCTGACCGGCCGCCGCCACCGAGACTCCCAGGTCGGAGGCCATCTGCGGCAGCAACCCCGCCACCAGGTACTCCGACGTCCCCACCACGAAAACGCTCGCGCCCAAGGCCGCGAGCAGCACGAAGATCCTGCTCATGCCTCGGAAGGTAGAGTCTGACACCCATGTGAGAGTCAAGGGAGCGTCCATGCGCATCGGCGAGCTGTCCCGCCGCACCGAGGTCCCCGTCCGCCTGCTCCGCTACTACGAGGAGCAGGGCCTTCTGACCCCCACCCGCCTCCCCAGCGGCTACCGCGAGTACGACCCGCAGGACGTCCAGGCCGTCCGCCGCATCCGCTCCTTGCTGGCCGCCGGCCTCAACACGGCGACCATCGCCACCGTCCTGCCCTGCCTGGAGGGCGACCCCGACCGCCTCGTCCCGATCTGCGACGACCTCGTCGCCGACCTCCTCCGCGAACGGGCCCGCATGACCTCCGCCATCGAGGCCCTCGAAATCTCCCGGCACCTCCTCGACACCGTCATCACCGCCGCCGGCCCCGCCTGACCAGGCCCGACCGCGTCAGAACAGCACGCCCAGGTTCTTGGAGAGCACGACCGACTGGTTCAGCATGATCCTGCGCTCGAAGATCCGGAGCCCGTCGCTCGTGCGCCGGAACCGGTCGGCCCGGCTGCCCGCGTAGGTGTCCTCCTCGTCCTCGTGCCTGTTGCGGTTGAGCAGGAAGCGCGACGTCACCGCGAAATCCCCGGTCTCCGGGTCGGGTGCTCCGACCATCACGTTGGTGACCAGCCGCACCGTCCGTGACGGCGGTTCCTCCGCCCACGCCGACCCCGTCCGCAGCTTGCGGACGCGCGCCTCGAGGAACGGCTTGTCGTCGTCGAACAGGGCCAGGGCCTGCTCCGACTCCCGTGTCTCGCCGTCCTTCGACGGCAGGTTGAGGCGGATCGGCATGACGTACCGCAGGTCGTCGGCGAACAACTCCAGCCACGCGTCGAACTCGTGCCGGTCGAGCAGGTCGGCCTCCCGAAAGAGGAACTGCTCGACCTCGTGCTGGAGGAGCAGCCGGTCGAGCGCGGCCTCCGGAAGCAGCGTCGTCATGGCGCCACCACCTGCGCGTCGACCGAGCCTCCTGCCGTCCCGATCCCGGGACGCGCGCCGTCCCGGAACTCGGCCGGATGCGGCACCGCCATCAACTCCGACCACCTCTCGTAGAAGCAGCGCTGGTTGGCCTCGCTGTACACGTCGTCGACGCTCCCGGGGAAATCCGGAAACGACGCCTGAGGGACGCGCTCGTGGCCCATCCGGTAGTGCAGCGGCAGCCCTCGCGCGATGAAGCCGTCACCGGAACCGGCGCTGTAGTGCCACTGCTCCCCGTCGTCCTGCTCCCACGTTCCGGACGGGCCGAAATGACGCTGGTAGTCCAGGAGCAGGGCGCGCCGGACGGCCGGAGGGGCGCTCGCGGGAACGACCGCCCAGGAGTACACCTCCATCGCGTCCGGCCCCTTGGGATGCCAGATCCGCAGGTTGGACCGGATGAACAGCAGGGACAGGTTGGGGAAGACGTTGCCGTGGAAGAACACGGCGTCCCTGGCCCGGGGCCTGCCGAGATGCCGCTCGGCGCGGTCGGCCAGCCCGGCCATCCACTCGCAGACCTCCTCCGAGAACCCGGCGGTGCGCCAGTAGTCGAACCCGTCGAGTCCGCCGATCCCGTGCCCACCGGACATGGCCACCTGGAACCCGGTCGTGGGCATCGGAGCCTCATCGCTGCGGCCCGGCTCGGCGAGCACGGCCGACAGGTGCGTGGAGGCGACGTGGTAGGTGTCCCCGGCGAACTGCTCGGCGGCCAGCTTCCAGTTGCCGCGCATCCGCCACTTGTGGACGCCGGGAACCATCACGGCGCCCTGCCCGTCCGGATCGAGCAGGACGTCGAGGAAGTAGGTCACGTCGCCGAGATACTCGCGCAGAGGCGGAATCTCGGTGTCCCACGTCCCGAAGACCAGCCCTTTGTAGGTCTCCACCCGCGGGACCGCCGCCAGCCCCCATTCCGAACGGTCAAGTCGCTCCCCGTAGGCGGCCCTCTCCTCGGGCACCGCTATCAGCGTCCCATCGGTTCCGTAGGACCAGCCGTGATAGGGACACGTGAACGCCTTGGCGTTCCCGGAGTCGTACCGGCAGACCCGCATGCCCCGGTGGCGACAGGAATTCAGCAACACCCGGTAAGTGCCGTCACGCTGCCGGGTGACGATGACCGGGTCCGCGCCCATAAAGGTCGTGAAGAAATCGCCCGCCCGCCCGAACTGGGTCTCGTGGGCCAGGAAGAGCCAGCTCCGGGCGAACACGCGTCCGAGTTCCTGCTGGTAGAGCGCGGGGTCCGAGAAGACCGCCCGGTCGACGAGCGTCCGCTCGCCATCGACGAATGCCCTGCCTTGCCGCGGATCCATGCGAACTCCGTCCCCTGCGCGACCCGAGAACAACGGCCGCCCGCCAACCTCGATCCGGCGCGGACCGGCGGCCCCGTCATCCCGGAACGCGCCCGACGGCCGTGGGCTCGCAGGTCGGCTTTCTCGATGCGTATACTACCCTTAGTAGTGGCCTATATGCGATATGTAGTGATGTGCTTGGGGGCACGATGGCCGAGCAAATCCAGGGCGATCCGCCGCGAGAGGCGCCCGAAGGCGTGAAGCTGCTACTCACCCGCACCGCCGTCCGCCAGTTCACCGACCAGCCCGTCGCCGACGACCTCGTGACCCTGATGACCGAGGCGATGGTGGCCGCGCCATCGGCCTCCAACCGGCAGGCGTGGGCCTTCGTCGTCGTCCGCGACCCGCGCACGCTCCGCCTGGTCAGGGCCTTCGCGCCGGGCATCATCGCGCCGCCCACGATGATCGTCGCCGCCTGCTTCGACCGTCCCCGCGCGACCCTGGACGGCGGCGAGGGCGCCGACGAGGGCCTGCTGTGCCTCGCGATGGCGGTCCAGAACCTCCTGCTCTCCGCCCACGCCCTCGGCCTGGGCGGCTGCCCGGTCGCCAGCTTCCGCGAGGAGCCGATCCGCCTGATCCTCGGCCTGCCCGCGCACATCGAGCCCGTCCTGCTCGTCCCCGTCGGGCATCCCGCCCGCCGCAACCCGCACGCCGCCCGACGCGATGCGAACGAGGTGATCCACCATGAGTGCTGGAACGGATCGTGAGATCGGCGAAGAGCTTCTCCTGCTGACCGCCTACCTGCTCAGCAGCGGCCGCGGCCTGTTCGACGAACCCCGCGCCTACGGCCCCCTACGCTGCGCCGACGCCGCCCGCCGCGCCCTGGCCCTGGCCGAACAATCCGGAATCGACAACGAGGAGGTCCACGCCATCCGCACCCGGCTCGACGACGTCGTCCAGGGCGCCATGGGCGAGACCCAACTGGACGACCTGCTCGATCACCTCTGCGAACGAATGGCGACCGTCCTCCACGACTCAGACCTCATTACTCCCACCCAAACCTGACCTACCACCAGAGAGAAGCCCAGCAAGAAACTCCCGCGTCTCGGGATCACTGGCGTAGAGCACCGTGCCCGACATCCCTCGCGTGAGCAGCACCTTGTAGATGTTCCGGATGTGCTGGTCCACCTGGCTGTCGGAGACGCTCTTCTTCGCGAGCACAGGATCCCGGTTCTCCTCCCGGACGGTCACCAGCCGTCCGTTCCGAGCGATCAGATCAGGACCGATCACCACGCCCGACCAGTCGTACTCGAAACCCTGCGCCGTGTAGACGCACCCGATCTGGCCGAACCCGCCGTCCTTGGTCGCCCACAGGGCGCTCGGCGGGGCCTGGCCCACGGCCCGGTCGCCCTTGACGTTCCACGGACGCGCCCAGTCACCGATCTCGACGTCCGGCACCAGGGTGTCGTCCTTGCGCGGATTGCTCCACGGCCAGCAGTAACCCGCCGAGATCCGCGCGGTGCCACCGGCGCGCGTCCTCTCCCGTAGAACCGTCTCCAACTCGGCGGGCGATTCCGCCACGACGACCTCGAAGCCACGGTCCCCGGTCCAGGGCTGCGGCTCGGCCTCCTCGTCGCTCAGGCCGAGCAGATCCAGCACCCACCGCTCGTACTTCGCGCTGCCGCCGCAACGCCACTGCCCGTCCAGGTCGACCTGGTCCACCCGGAACCCGAGGTTGCGCGCGTGACTCCGGATGGCCTCGACCGTCCCGGTCTCGCCGGGCTTCACCACCTGGTGCTCGTCCAGCAGGAAGACCGGCACCCGCGCGGCCGCGATCAGCTCGTCCACCTGCGGCCGGCCGGTCCGTTGCCCCGCGCGCGTGAACCGGTTCTCGGACGTCTCCCTGATGCGGTGCGCCTCGTCGCAGATCAGGACGTCGAGCTCGTTCTTCTCCGCGTCCATGAAGCTGTTGAAGTACATGAAGAACTCCTGGAGCCGCCGGTCGCCCTTGCCGACGTGCTTCCGCATCGTCTGCGTGAACGAGCGCGACCCGGTGGCGTGCAGCACCGAACGCCCCTGCCGGTTCAGCTCGCCCAGCAGCGACAGCGCGATCACGCTCTTACCGCTTCCTGGTCCGCCCGTGATGACGACGACGCGCTTGGTGTCCGACCGGAACGCCTTCCGCACCGCGTGCATCACCATCTCGTAGGCCACCCGCTGCTCGTCCAGCAGGACGAACTGCTCCCGGTTCCTGATCTCCTCGGCCGCGACCTCCATGAGCTTCCTGGACGGCGCGATCCTGCTGTCGAGCAGCCGGTCGGCGGCCCCGGCACCGGGCTCCGGCGCGAACTGGGCGCGCAGGTAGTCCAGGAACGCGCCACGCCGCGTCTTGGTGAACATCCGCGTCCGCTCGTCCTGGACGAGATCGAACAGGTCGTCCACGTCGCGGTCCTCGGCGTTGTGGAGATAGGCCACGCCACGCACCGACTCCGGCTCGTCGTGGACGGCGCCGACGGAGTCCGTGATCGCGTCGCAGTAGTCCCGAACCTGCGACAGCGGATGCTGCGCCGCCCGCGTGTACCCGGGGACGACGACGAGCTTCTCGTTCTCCTCGAACAGCTCGGCCCGGCTCCACTGCTTCAGCTCGACGACCACGTAGAGGTCGCGGCCCGTCCGCCGGTCCATCCCGGCGAGCACGACGTCGGCGCGCTTGTTGCTGCGCGGCATCTGGTACTCGACGAGCATCTCGACCTTGCCGAGGCCCGCGTCCACCAGGTCGCGGGCGAGCACCGGAAGGCTGCGCCGCCAGGACTTCCGTTCGGCCTCACCCGCCCCACGCCCCGTCATCGTTCTCAGGTGGTCGTTGATGACACCGACGAACTGTCGCTCGATGGGTGACACGAGCAGGCTTTCGGGGGACGTGCGGAAGGCCGTCGTCACGAACCAGCTCCCAGGCAGCACGAATTCCTCGTGCGGCGTGGGAGCGTGTCCGCCGACCGTCCCCAGGGACGTTCAGCGGAAGCCCGTCGGGCCGCTAACGCTTACGCGAAGAGATTATCGGTGGATCATGACGTTCCGGTATGCCGAAGCGGAGGAGCTTTACGCGCGGAACCCCGGTACGTCTCGGCGTCGTAGCGCAGCGCGCCCTCCGCCATCTTGTCGGCCGCGGCCTCCAGCAGGTCGACGCCCAGAACGTCGGCCAGCCTCGTCAGGTAGGCGAACACGTCGCCCAACTCGGCACGGACCCGCGCGCCCGCCTCCGGATCGTCCATCACCCGGACGCTCTGCTCGGGCGTGAGCCACTGCAACTCGGCGACCAGCTCACCGACCTCACCCGAGAGCGCCATCGCCAGATTCTTGGGCGTATGGAACTGCTCCCAGTCCCGCTCGGCGGCGAACTCCCGCAGTCGCCCGGCCAGCTCCTCGATGCTCTCCATCGAATCAGGCTAGTGGCCCTGGCCGACCGGGCACGGAACACGGGACCCGCCCGCCCCCGAACGCTTCAGTGATCACGTCACCGCGGGGGCGGCCGAGCGCTGCGATTCGCTCGCCCGCCATTCGAGGGCCTCCGGGGTCTCCGTGTACTCGAGCAGATGATTCCCCGCGAGACGCTCCAGCGCCTCGCGCACGTCCGCCGGTGTCGCGTAGAAGAACTCGCGGCGCTGGTTCACCCGGTTGACGCGCTTCGCCGCGAACTCCTGGTGAAGCCGGTTCTCCAGACCCACCGCGTCCTCACTGAAGATCAGCGCGTGGACGTCGAAACGGAACGGCACCGAGGCGTCGCCGAGCTCCCGGACGCGGTCCATCGGCTCCAGCCGCCGCGTGAGCCCGATCTTCACCACCCTCTCGCCGAACGCGCCGACGTTGGAGATGACGTACACGTAGCCCGCCCGGACATTCGCCTCCCGGCTCTCCACACTGGTGATGGCCGATTCCACGTCGGCGAGCTTGGCCTCCAGGTCGGCCGCGCCGCCCTCGTCGCCCTTGGCGCGCAGGCGGTCCAGGACGGAGACGACGTGCGAACGCTCCTTGAGCAACCGCGCCTTCTCCTTTTCGAACTCCCGCTGGGCCTTCTCCTCCTCGCGCCGGCGCTCCCGCTCCGCACGGACGCGCTCCTTCTCCTCCTCGACCTTCGCCAGGTGGTCGGCGGTGAGCGCCAGCTCCCGGACGCGCAGCGTGCGGTACTCCTGGGTGATCCGGATGCGCATCGTCCTGCCCAGCCGCTCGATGGTCTGCGCGGACTTCTCCAGCCGGGTGATCGAGGACTCCAGCTTGTACGGACGCATCGTCCGGACGAGGTTGTCGGCCTCGGCGTTGAACGCGCGCAGCATGAGTCTGGACTGCTCGCGCACCATCTTGCGTCCCTCCGTGGCGGAGCCGTTGACCGTCCAGGAGGTGTCGCCGTCCACCGCGCGGTCGGCCCGGACCATCGCCTTGACGGAGTCCTTCAGCCGTGCGAGCTCGGCCTTGTAGGCGACGGCGTCGGCGAGTGGGTGGCGGTACTCGTACAGTCCGGCCTCTTGGAGCAGTGCCACGTCCTCGGTCTCGACGATGGTTCGGCGCGCCTGGGCGAGTTGTGCGCTCTCCTCGACCAACTGCTGCCGGAGCGCGGTGGCCTCACCCCGGAGCCGCTCGATCTCCGAGGTGATCTGCCATGCCTCGAGTCCTCCCAGCCGGGCCAGCTCCTGCCGCAAGCGACTGTTCTCGGCCTCCAGGTCCTCGATGCGCTGCTTCTTGCCGAACACCGGCGCCTTGGCGGCCTGCGCGTGCGGGGGAGGCGCCATGTGCGGTGTTGCCGGGACCGGCATCTGCGGTGGCGGTGTCGTGGGGACGTCCGGGATCCAGAACCGCCAGTTCTGCGGCGGCGGCGGCCAGCTGGGATCCGGGTGCCAGCCTGTCGGCGGAATCCAGCCGGGCGGCGGCGGTGGCCACGTCGGTGGAGGGTTGTACCGCCAGCCCGCGGGCGCGGGCGGGCCGCCGGTGGGTGGCGTGGGGCGGTCATGGGGGTGCATGGGGGCTCCAGGGAGTCTGCGGTGCGAGGGAGGGAGCAGGGCTCCGAACCGGTGCCCAGGGGCTCGGTGTCAGCCGCGGTCTCATGTGGCGGTCATGCGGAACCGCTGTCCGGTTCACCTGGTCCGGCCACGGTTCCCCGGCGCAGCGGCCGAGTGGGGGACTAGGACGTCCGAGGAGGAGGGATCCAAGCTCGGATCGCGAAAGCGGCGGACGGGCTGAGCGTGGATCGTGTTCGCCGACGCGTTCACGTGGTCGGCGTGTTCCAGTGCTCGCCCGATCTGTGCCACCGGCGCTCCCGTCCTGCGCGGGCGCGGTGTGAGTAGCGCCCTGACAGGTGCGACGTGTGAGTCCTGGTGGCGGTTGTCCGAACGCAGGGTGCCGTTACCGCCATGTCCCTACTGAGGGTGCGTCCGCAACGAAAACGGGTCGGTCAGGCGGGGACGGGGCCGCCGTCGGATTCGCCCTTTCGGTTGGGGTCGTCCTCGAGGTACTCGTCCTCGGGCCAGAGGTCGTTGGCGAGCCAGGCGAGGTACTCCTCGTCGCCGGGCGGGAGCTCGGCGGTCATGGACTCCGGGTACGGGGGAGGGGGCTCGGGGGTGCGCGTGGGCATGGCGCGGAGGAGGCGCGGCAGGCACAGAGTGGCGAAAAGGCCGGCGAGCATGGCAAGGACCAGAGCTGCGATCAACCCCTGCCGTCCTTCCGTGCGTAAGGAGCAAAACAGTTGAACGCTACTAGAGGCATCTATCGGACGTCGGGGCGACATGCCGCGTGTGTGGGAGGGATCTTGCGAAGTTTCACCGGAGTTGGACCATGCCTCGGCCCCCGGCCGGAGCCGGGGGCCGAAACGGGGGTCACGCGGGGACGGCCTCTTCGAGTTCCTGTTCGAGGTCCTCGCGGGCGAGGGCGGGAGCGGGCCGCGGACGTCGGGCGCGGGACTCGTGGTATGCGGCGAGGCAGATGAGGACGACGCCCGCGAGCAGCCAGAGGCCGAGCGTGAGCAGGTGCCCGCCGAGCGCGTGCCCGTCGAAGTAGACGAGGCTGCGGACGCCCTCGACGAAGCCCGCGCCCGTCCAGAAGGAGTGGAGTGAGGCGAAGAAGCCGTTCTGGAGTTCGGGGCGGAAGACGCCGCCGGCGGTGGTGAAGTTCAGCATCACGAACAGGACCATCATCGCCAGCATCGTGAAGCGCTTGAGGAAGGTGTGCAGGCCGACGCCGATCAGCAGGATGCCGGTGGTGTAGACGGCGGCCATCCCGAACAGCGCGGGCAGGTCGTGGTCGACGAGGTGGAAGACCGGTCCGGCGAGCAGGGTGCCGATGGCGCTGACGACCAGGCCCGTCCCGACGGCGATCAGGGCGCGCAGCCGCATGGGGAGGGGAGCGCCCGCGCCGCCGATCGCGGCGACCGAGGTGTACGAGCCGATGCTCAGCGCGACGAGCAGGAAGAACAGGCCCTGTGCGGTCGGGTCGCCCTTGGCCGGTGGCGCGACGTCGGTGACCTTGAGCGGCGCGTGCTGTGCGGACGCGACGTCGGTGAACACCTTCTGGACGACGGTCGCGGTGGTGTCGGAGCCCGCCGAGGCGACCAGCAACTCCGGGGAGGCGCCCGGCGCGTACGCGCCGAAGATCTTCTGGTCCTGGAGCTGGGAGACGGCGGTGTCGCGGGTCGGGACGGTCCGGACGTCGAGGGCGTCGGCGGCCTTGTCCTTGAGCGTCTGCGCGAGGACCTGGGTCCGCGGGCCGCTGCCGACGATCGCGACCCGGAGGTCGTGCGGCTCCGGCTGGTGGAACGCGCCGAGGTAGGCCAGGCCCATCCCGACGCACATCAGCAGCGGGACGATCAGGTGGCCGAAGAGGTGGCGCAGGGTGGCTCGCGTGTCGCCGGAGCTCGTCATGGTCCTCCCATCCAGGTGAGTTGTAAAATACAACTGCGTATAGTTGTACTATACAACCATGGATGCGGTGACGGAACGTGATGACGAGCACACCCGCGACGAGGCCCTGGAGAAGATCCGCTGGGAGCTGACCGCGCTGGCCCGCCGCGCGCGGGCGATCGCGGGACGCGCCCATCCGGACCTGTCCCTGGTCTCCTACAGCCTGCTCAGCCACCTGGACGAGACCGGCGGATGCCGCGCGGTCGACCTCGCCGACTACTTCCTGCTCGACAAGTCCACGGTCAGCCGGCAGATCGCGGCGCTCGAGCGCCTCGGGCTGGTCGAGCGGCACGCCGGCTCCGCGCACGCGCGCGGGCAGCGCCTCGCGCCGACCGAGGCGGGACGCGAACTGCTGGACGAGGCCGTCCGCCGCCGCCACGGGGCGATCACCGAACGCCTCCGGGACTGGTCGGACGACGATCTGGCCAGGTTCGCCGGATATCTGATCCGCTACAACGCCGCCGAGGAGTGACGGGGGCAGAATCGGTGCATGGGCGAAGCCGTCACGTACTGCCGGATCTGTGAGCCGCTCTGCGGGCTGACGGCGACCGTCGAGGACGGCGTGGTGGCCGCGATCCGCGCCGACCGGGCGCATCCGCTGTCGCGCGGGTTCGCGTGCCCGAAGGGCATCGCGATGACCGAGGTGCAGAACGATCCGGACCGGGTCGTCCGGCCGCTCCGGCGCAGGGCGGACGGCACCTTCGAGCCCGTGACCTGGGACGACGCCCTCGGGGACATCGCCTGGAGGCTGAACGCCCTGCGCCGCGAGCACGGCGGCGACTCGATCGGCTGGTATTTCGGCAACCCGGCCACGTTCTCCTACACGCACCCGTTGTGGCTGAACGGCTTCATGCGCGCGCTCGGCTCGCCGCATCTGTACTCGGCCGGTTCGCAGGACACGAACAGCCGGTTCGCCGCGAGTGCCCTGCTCTATGGCTCGCCGCACCTCGTTCCGCTGCCCGATATCGAGCGGACCGATTTCCTGCTGATGCTCGGCGCGAACCCCCTCGTCTCGCACGGGAGCCTGGTCAGCGCGCCGCGCATCCGGGAGAGCCTGAAGGGGATCGTCGAACGGGGCGGACGCGTCGTCGTCGGCGATCCGCGCCGCACTGAGACCGCGCGGGCCTTCGAGCACCTGCCGATCGCTCCGGACGGCGACGCCTGGCTGCTGCTCTCCCTGCTCAACGTGCTCTTCCACGACGGCCTCGCCGATATCGACAGCTGCGTCCGGCAGGCGCGGGGACTGGCGACGCTCCGCGGTCTCGTCCGCGACTTCCCGCCCGAGCGGACGGCCCCGCACAGCGGTGTCGCGCCGGACGCGGCGAGAGGGCTGGCCCACGATCTCGCCTCCGCCCCCCACGCCGTCGTCTATGGACGGACCGGAACGTGCCTCGGCACGCACGCCACGCTCGTGGCCTTCCTCATCGACGCGGTCAACGCCGTGACCGGCAACCTCGACCGTCCGGGCGGCGCGGTCTTCGGCGAGTCGCCGCTGCCGGTGGACGAGATCGTCAAACTTTCCGGCCTCGGCACGTACGGGCGGACGCACTCCCGGATCGGCGGCTTCCCGGACGTCCTCGGCACCTTCCCCGCCGGGATCATGGCCGACGAGATCACCACGCCCGGCCCGGGACGGATGCGCGCGCTGATCGTCTCGGCGGGCAACCCCGTGCTGTCCGTTCCGGGCGCGACCGCGCTCGACGCCGCCCTCGACGAGCTCGACCTCCTGGTCTGCATCGACCTGTACGTCGGTGAGACCGGGCGCAAGGCGGACTACGTGCTGCCCGCGACCACCTTCCTCGAACGCGAGGACTTCCCGCTGCCCTTCCTGCAGAACCACCTGACGCCCTACGTCACCTGGACCGAGGCCGTCGTCCCGCCCCGCGGCGAGGCCCGCCAGGAGTGGGAGGTGATCGATGAACTTGCCACACGGATGGGCATCGGCGTCGGAGCGTTCGGTCCGCAGCGGCTCGCACACCGCCTGGGCCTGCGTCCGTCCCCTCGCCTGATGGTGGACGCGCTGCTGCGGTCGGGCCCGCGCGGTGACCGCTTCGGCCTGCGGCCGGGCGGGCTCAGCCTCCGGAAACTCCGGAAGAACCCGCACGGGATCGTCCTCGCCGACCATCAGCCGACCGGACGTCTGCGCCGCCGCATCACCCACCCCGACCGGCGCGTCCAGCTGGCCCCGGACGAGATCGCCGCCGAGATCAGGCGCCTCCAGGAGGCTCCCCGAGCACCCGCCGACCTGCCACTTCGCCTGATCGGCCTCCGCGAACCGCGCTCGCACAACTCATGGATGCACAACGCGCCGTCCCTCATGCGCGCGCGTAGGCAGACCGCGCGGCTGAACCCGCGGGACGCCGCGCGCCACGGCCTCGAAGACGGGGCGCTCTGTGAGATCACGTCCGCGCACGGGACGATCCGCCTCCCGGTCACGATTACGGACGAGATCACGCCCGGTGTCGTGGCCGTCCCGCACGGGTGGGGGCACGAGGGCGGCGGATGGCGCGTCGCGAACGCGAACGGCGGCGTGAACGTCAACGTCCTCGCCTCACCGGAGCCGGACGACCTGGAGAGGCTCGCCGGGATGGCCCGCCTGAACGGCATCCCGGTGAAGGTGGGGCCCGTGATGCGGGAATCGAACACGGAGGACATCGGGTCACGATCGGGACGCCCGGTTACGGACACAGGGAATTGCTGATCGTCAGAAGCCGAAACCGGCCTTCTTGGTTAACTCTTTACCTTCATGTATTGATCGCTCAGGAAAGCGGGTCCGAGTCGTTCTCGACGTCGAGACCGACGACCGAGGCGCACCCCGTGCAGATCCACTCGGCCACCACCGCCTCGGGTTCGCTGCCCAGTCCGAGGGCGCGGTACGGCTGGTTGACCTGGCGGCGGCGCATGCCGTGGCCGCAGGACGAGTGCAGCAGCCGTCCGCAGCGCGGGCACGGCCACACGTCCTCCCGGCGCAGCCGGCAGCTCGGGCAGTGCGGGACCTCGGTGAGGTCGAGCAGTCCGAGCTCGTGCCGCCACTGCTGTTCCAGGTCGAGGTAGTCGTCGGCCGGCCAGTGGTGGTCGGCGAGCCAGGCGAGGTACTCCTCCGCGGCCGGCTCCAGCTCGGCGGTCAGGGACTCCGGATGTCCGCCCGAGGTCGTCTCGTCGGTCTGACCGGCCGCGACGGCGGGGCGCGGACGGGGCGCCGCGCGCCGCACCGCGGCCAGCAGTGCCAGCAGGCCGGCGATCACGATCACGGCCAAGACCATCGCGGAATCCTTTCATGATCGTGCTGCGGGGAAGTCGGATCATGAATTCACTTCACAAAGCCGAGCGAACGCTATCGGAAAGAGTCTTATCGGAAAAGTCGATCTCCCGTCCGAGAGAATTCCGATCATGAAACGGTGATGTCCGAAACTGGTTCAAACCGGGTCCAAAAATCCATCATCCATCAATCGGGACACCACGCTTCGCGCACGCCCCGTGACCTCCCGCCCGCGGCCCGTTCCACGCGGAAGGTGGGGTTCTCCGCAGGTCCCGCCCTCCGGACAACCGGAGGGGAGTGGGCGGTGGACCTCATGGTGCGCCGGAACCGTTGTTCCTAGCGTGGCGATCATGATGGAAACGACGACGGGATGGGCCGTGGCCGCCGCGGGCGACGGCGGGATCACCGGCTGGGCCACCGACCTGATGGAACGCCTCGGCGCCCCCGGCGCGGGCATCGCGATCGCCCTGGAGAACCTCTTCCCGCCGCTGCCCAGCGAGGTGATCCTTCCGCTGGCCGGGTTCACCGCCGCGCGCGGCGACATGAACCTCGTCGCGGCGCTGGTCTGGACGACGATCGGGTCGGTCGTCGGCGCCCTGGCGCTCTACGGCATCGGCGGCGCGATCGGCCGCGACCGGGTCCGGGCCATCGCGTCCTGGCTGCCCCTGGTCAAGGTGGAGGACCTCGACCGCACCGAGGCGTGGTTCGTCCGGCACGGCACGAAGGCGGTGTTCTTCGGCCGGATGATCCCGATCTTCCGCAGCCTCATCTCCGTCCCCGCCGGGGTGGAGCAGATGCCGCTCGCGCCCTTCCTCCTCCTGACCACGCTCGGCAGCGCGCTCTGGAACACCCTGTTCGTCATGGCCGGGTACTGGCTCGGCGACAACTGGCACGTGGTCCAGGAGTACGTCGGCGTCTACAGCAAGGCCGTCCTGGTGGTGGTCGTGCTCGCCGCCGTGGCGTTCCTGGCCGTCCGGATCATCCGGAACCGCCGCGCCCGCACGACCGACCTCGACGCCACCGTCACCCGCCCCGACCTCCCCCTCCCGCCCCACGGCCGTCACCCTCACCATGGGCAACACCGCAGGGACGCCGGATACGGTCGGACCTCGCCCCAACACGATCTCCCACCGTCCCGCCGAACCTGAGGAACCCCCATCCCCTCCCACCGACGACGCACCAGAAGGCCCGAGGAATGACAGGCTGGCGAGACACCGGACGGACGCTGGGCCGAACCGTCGCGGGCCTGACGCTCGGGACGGCGACCGCCGTCCTCACCGTCCCCCTGGCGCCCTTCCTCCTCCACGCCGGTCCCGCCCGCGCGATGGCGAAGGTGGAGCGGCGCAGGCTCCTGACCTTCCTCGACGCGGACATCCCACCCGCTGACCAAGACCGGGACCGAGACCGGAACCGCCGCCGCGCGGCGGCCCACCTCCTCGCCCGCGTGCCGATCGGCCTGCTCGGAGGCGTGATCCTGGGGTTGTGCGCGGCGGGCGCCGTGACGGCCGTCCGTGTGGCCGTCGGATGGTGGATCACCGGGCGGAACCTCGACCGCATCCCGCCCTCGCCCGTGATCATCGTGTACTTCGCGCTGGCCGGGGCCGTCCTGGCGTTCCTGGCCGGGCAGGGCCTCGCCGGGGTCGTGGCCGCGGAACGGCGGCTCGCGGCCCGCTTCCTCGGCCCCGACCGCCTGGAGGCGTACCGGCGGCGCGTCGCGGAGCTGGCGGCGAGCCGCGCCGAGGTCGTCGCCGCCGTGGACGACGAGCGCCGCAGGATCGAACGCGACCTGCACGACGGCGTCCAGCAGCGGCTCGTCGCGCTCGGCCTGCTGATCGGACGCGCTCGCCGCGCCGGCGACCCGGACCGCGCCCGCGACCTGCTGCTCCAGGCCCACGACGAGTCGCGCCGCGCGCTGGAGGACCTGCGCGAGACGTCCTGGCGGGTCTTCCCGTCCGCGCTCGACTCCGAGGGCCTCGCCGCGGCGCTGGAGGCGGTCGCCGAGCGCGCCCCGTTCCCGGTGGACGTCGAGGTGGCCCTGGACGCGCCGGGCCGTCCGCCGCGCGAGGTCGAGACGGCCGCGTACTTCGTGGTCTGCGAGGCCGTGACGAACGCGGCGAAGCACGCCGGGGCCTCCCGCGTGACGGTCCGGGTCGCCGGGGACGGCAGAATCCTCGTCGTGAGGATCATCGACGACGGGACGGGCGGCGCCGAGCCGTCCGGCGGCGGCCTGCACGGCCTGGCCCGCCGCGCGGCGGCACTCGACGGGACGTTCACCGTGGTCAGCCCGCCCGGCGGCCCCACCGAGATCACCGCGGAGCTGCCATGCGGGTGATGCTGGCCGAGGACTCCGCGCTCCTCCGCGAGGGCCTCGTCCGCCTGCTCGCGGAGGAGGGCCACGAGGTCGTCGCCGCGGTCGGCGACGCCGAGGCGCTGCTCGCGGCCGTCGCCGACGACCCGCCGGACGTGGTCGTCGTGGACGTCCGCATGCCCCCCACCCACACCGACGAGGGACTGCGCGCCGCGCTCGAACTCCGCAGGACGCGGCCCGAGATCGGCGTTCTCGTCCTGTCGCAGTATGTGGAGCGCAGGTTCGCGACCGAACTGCTCACGTCCAGCGCGAGCGGCGTCGGCTACCTGCTGAAGGATCGCGTGGCGCAGGTGGACGAGTTCCTCGACGCCCTGGACCGCGTGCGCGCGGGAGGCGCGGCCTTCGATCCGGAGGTCGTGCGGCGGCTGCTCGCGGGCGCCGACCGCGAACGCGCCGACCCCCTCGCCACCCTCACCCCGCGCGAGCGGGACGTCCTGGCGGCCATGGCCGAGGGCCTGACGAACGCGACGATCGCCGAGCGCCTGTACGTCTCGCAGAGCGCCGTCGAGAAGCACGCCAATGCGATCTTCGGCAAGCTCGGCCTGGGGGAGTCGTCCGGGTACAGCCGCCGTGTCCTCGCCGTCCTGCGCCACCTCGGAGCCTGACGAGCCCCCGCCATGGCCCGGACACGTCCGCCACCTCCACGGTTCGGCGAGCCCGACGAGCCCGGGCGCGGCCCGGGCACGCCCGAGACCTGGCAGGCTGACGATCACGGATTCCCGGCGCGACCGACGGAGGAGAACGGCATGACGGACAAGCTCGACTGGATCACCGCGACGGAGCGCCCCGACCTGCTGGCCGCCCCCGTCGCCGCGGCCATCGCGGACGTCCAGGGGGCGAAGGTCGCCGAGATCGACCCCGAGCTGGCCGACACCGCCGCCTTCTGCGAGCGGTACGGCGTCGCGATGGAGGCCAGCGCGAACTGCGTGGTCGTCGCGGCCAAGCGGGGCGGCGAGGTGACCTACGCGGCGTGCATGGTCCTCGCCACCGACCGGGCGGACGTGAACGGCGTCGTCCGCAAGCACCTCGGCGCCCGCAAGGCGTCCTTCGCGCCGATGGCCGAGGCGACGTCGCTGACCGGCATGGAGTACGGCGGCATCACCCCGGTCGGGCTGCCCGCGGACTGGCCGATCCTCGTGGACGCCGCCGTCGCCGAGGCCGGGGAGGTCGTGATCGGCGGGGGAGTGCGCGGCTCGAAGCTCCTGCTCCCGGGCAAGTCCCTGGCCGCGCTGCCGGGCGCCGAGGTCCTCCCGCTGGCCCAGTAGGAACCACCGGGGACCAAGGGAAACGACAGGAACCAAGAGAAACCGACAGGAAGCCTTCCAGTCGGAATCGTCCCAGAAGGGAACGTTCCCGCGGCGCCTAACGGCCGGTGTCGCGGAGGTTGTCGGCGACGCGGGTGAGCGCCGTCCCGAGGACGTCGAGCTCCTCGGCGGACAGGACCCCGATCATGTGCCGCCGGACGACGCTCCGGTGCCCCGGGCGCACCCTGGCCAGTCGCTCCTCGCCCTCGGCGGTGAGCTGCGCCCAGACCGCGCGGCGGTCGGTGGGGCAGGGCGTCCGGCGCACCAGCCCGCGCTGCTCGAGCTGCGTGATCTGGTAGGTCAGGCGGCTCTTGGAGATCATCGCGCGGCGGGCGAGGTCGGTCATGCGCAGCCGCCGCTCGTCCGCCTCGCGCAGCGTCACGAGGATCTCGAAGTCGGCGTGGGAGAGCTCGCCGTCCGCCTTGAGCTGCCGCTCGATCTCCTGTTCCAGCAGGTGCGACGCGGCGAGGAAGCTCTTCCAGGCGCGCAGCTCGGCGGCCGCGAGCGGAGCGCCGCCGCCGCTGGACCCGGAGGGGGCGTCGGAGGCGGAGCCGGGGTCCGCGTCGCCGGACGGGCCCGGCTGGTCGGTGCGGTCGGGGTGGAACATGAACCCGATTCTATTCGGTTCAGATTTGAATCATCCCCGCGGGAGTGTTAGTACAGGTTTGAACGATCACGTTCCCCGCCATCACGACCCGCCCGGACACTCCCGTCCGGGCGATCCCCGCGAAGGAGCTCCCGTGTACCTGTCCCGCAGATTCCCCGCGCTGTCCGACGCAGGGCTGCTGCTCGGCCGCCTCGTGCTCGGCGCGGTGTTCATCGCGCACGGCTGGCAGAAGTTCCACAAGTACGGCCACGGCAACGTCACCAAGATGTTCGACGGCATGGGCATCCCGCTGCCGAGCCTGGCCGCGTTCTACGCGACGTGGGTCGAGCTCGCCGGCGGCGTCGCGCTCGTCGTCGGCGTCCTGGTCCCCCTCGTCGGCGTGCTGCTGTTCGCCGACATGGCGGGCGCGCTCTGGTACGCGCACGCCGACCACGGCTTCTTCTCCGAGAAGGGCGGCTACGAGTACGTGCTCGTGCTCGGCGTCCTGTCCCTGCTCGTGGCCTTCGCCGGTCCGGGGCGCCTGTCCCTGGACGCGCTGCTCGGCGGCGGCCTGAGGAGGGAGGCAGTCCACGGCGAACGCCGGGCCGTTGAGGTCTGACCCTTTCAGGGCCGGAACTCGACCGGAACGCCGTCCCCGTGTGAGTGCGGGCGCCCGGGGACGGCGCCGACCGGCGAAGGGGCCCGGATCCGACCGGCGGGGGTCGGGTCCGGGCCCCTCTCATGCCCGCGGCTTTGAGCGACTTCTGCGCCACCTGTCGTGTCGTGCGAAGAATGGCCAGGTAATGACCCGTATGATGCGCTCTTGTGATCATGTGCCCGCGTGACCGGCTCCCGGGCGGGTAGAGCACAGGTGATCATTCGGATCACCGGAAGGGCGGGTCCTGGGGTGTCGCGCGCAAGAGAGTTCGTCGTGGTGGCCAACCGCCTGCCCGTGGACCGGGTCGTCGGCGCGGACGGCTCGCCGTCCTGGCGGCGCAGCCCCGGTGGGCTGGTCAGCGCCATCGCGCCGCTGATGCGCCGCCGGCACGGCACCTGGATCGGCTGGTCCGGCGCACCCGACGAGCGGCTCGAGCCGTTCCGCGAGGACGGCATGTCACTCGTCCCCGTCCACCAGTCCTCCGAGGACGTCGAGCTCTACTACGAGGGCTTCTCCAACGCCACCCTGTGGCCGCTCTACCACGACGTCGTCGCCCCGCCCGTCTACGACCGGGCCATGTGGGACGCCTACGTCCGCGTCAACGAACGCTTCGCCGAGGTGACCGCCGAGGTCGCGGGCAAGGGCGCGATGGTCTGGATCCAGGACTACCAGCTCCAGCTCGTGCCCGCCCTGCTCCGCAACCTCCGCCCGGACCTGCGCATCGGCTTCTTCCTGCACATCCCGTTCCCGCCGCTGGAACTGTTCTGGCAGCTGCCGTGGCGCCGCCAGATCCTCGAGGGACTGCTCGGCGCCGACCTGGTCGGCTTCCAGCTTCCCGGCGCGGCGCAGAACTTCGTCCGGCTCTGCCGCCGCCTGCTCGACACCCGCACCGCCAAGCAGGACGTCTTCTGGGACGGCCGCACCGTCCGCGCCCGCGCCTTCCCCATCTCGGTGGACGCCGGGGAACTGGGCCGCCTCATCCACGAGCCGTCCGTCCGCCGCCGCGCCGCCGAGATCCGCGAGGACCTCCGCGACGCCCGCGTGCTGCTCGGCGTCGACCGGCTCGACTACACCAAGGGCATCACCCAGCGCCTGGAGGCCTTCGGCGAGCTGTTCCGCGACGGCGAGCTGCGTCCCGGCGAGGCCACGTTCATCCAGATCGCCACGCCGAGCCGCGAACGCGTCGAGCAGTACCAGCTGCTCCGCGACCAGATCGAGCAGCAGGTCGGGCACATCAACGGCGAGCACGGCGAGCTCGGCACGCCGGTCATCCACTACCTGCACTCGTCGTTCGACCGTGCCGAGCTCGCGGCCCTCTACCTCGCGGCGGACGTCATGGTCGTCACCCCGCTGCGGGACGGCATGAACCTGGTCGCCAAGGAGTACGTCGCCTGCCGTGAGGACCTGCGCGGCGCCCTCGTCCTCAGCGAGTTCGCGGGCGCCGCCGCCGAGCTCAAGCGCGCCTACCAGGTAAACCCGTACGACATCGACGGCCTGAAGAAGTCCCTCCTGGACGCCCTGCGCGACCATCCGGCCGAACAGGGCCGCCGCATGCGCGCGATGCGCCGCCGCGTCCTGGAGCACGACGTGGACCGCTGGGCCCACGACTTCATCGCCGCGCTGGAGGAGCCGACTCCTCCCACCGCCATAGCCCGCGAAGCCGTCTGACCGAATTCACTCCGACCCCGCCCCTCGCCTAAGGGGGGCGGGGTCTTCGCGCACGGAACGAGACCGGCACGGAACCGGCACGAAACCGGTACGCAGAGTCCCTGTGCAAAGCACGACGGGCGTGCCGTCCGAGTGGAAAGACGACACGCCCGTCGCGGGCTTTCTCAGGCCTGCTGACGAGGCCCGGAGAGTCAGGACGCGAGGTTGAAAGCGGCCCAGACGGCCTTGCCTCCGGTGCTGAGCGGCGCCCAGCCCCACGCGTCGCTCAGACCAGCGACGACGAGCAGTCCGCGGCCGTCCTCGCTGAAGAAGTCCTCAGTGCGGGCCAGAGTGGGCCTGCTGCCGCTCGGGTCCGTCACCGTGACGACCAGCCGGCGCGGGTGACCGAGCAGCACCAGCTGTATCGGACGTGACTGAATCTGATTTACGGGCGTCTCAATTCCGTGGCGCAGGGCGTTGGTGACGAGCTCCGAGACGGCCGTCAGGACGTCGGAGCCGTCGCCGGGCAGTCCCCACGCGGCGAGCGTCTCGCGCGCGAACGCACGGGCCGTACGGGGCGCCGTGGCGTCGGCCGACAGGACCTTGCGGGCCGTGCGCGGACTGCCCTCGTGCGGCGTCGGCCAGAGCCCGGCGAAACCGGACGAAATGGTCGGATCGCTATGACTCGACAGCAACGGGGTCGTGTCGCCCGCCGCGGCGCCGTCGGCCGTGGCGGGATCGGGGGAGGCGTACGGGAGCTCCAGGGGCCGCCGGCCCCGCTCGACGGAAGCCGCGAGGTCGTCGGCCTGGTCAACGAACATTGGCAACCCCAGGGGCGTGCGGACGGAACGGGTGCGAGCGTTCGCTATCTTGCTCCTCACGTCGTGCAGATGCAAGACCGTATGCAAGCACGAATGCAAGGCCATACGCACGACCAGATGCACGTGCATTTCGTATCATCGACCTCGGGGCCGGTCCGGTGCCGGGGGTGGGGACAGTGAGGCCCGTCGTCCGGACGGGCCACGACGCCAGCAAGGGGGGGCTCACGATGGACGGCGAGTCAGTGCCGACCGTCATGCGCGAACGGCTCGTGTGGCAGAAGAGCCGCCGTAGCAATCCGAACGGCAACTGCGTGGAACTGGCGGAACTGCCGACGGGGGACATCGCGATCCGCAACTCCCGTGATCCCGAAGGCTCGATCCTCGTGTACACACGCGCGGAGGTAGAGGCGTTCGTCGGCGGGGCCAAGGACGGGGATTTCGACCACATGCTGGTCTGAGCGCCGGGCCGCGTTCCGACCCGCACGAACGGGAAGCGGCCCGACGTCACCGGCTCGACCCGGCAGTGGAACCGGGGCGAACCAGCCGTCCGAACCGGGTCTGGTTCTGGCCTGCCGGAACCGGCCCTACTCGGCGGCGAGAATGGGCCCCTTCCGGTAGCCCGAAACAGGTCCGATTCGACGATCCGAAACTGGCGGCCGCCGTCCGGCGGACCGCATCCGGCCGCACGAGGACCCGAGAACCCGCTCCCGGCCGCCGCGCGGGCGGCCTACCGAATCTCATTCCATCCGGGGTTCGGGGCGGGTAGCGTGCGATCCCATGCACCTGGGGCAGATCGCCGCGCAGACGCCCGACAAGCCCGCCGTGATCATGGCGGGTTCCGGCCGGGTCCTCACCTTCCGGGAGCTGGACGAGGAGTCCAACCGCCTGGCCCGGCTGCTGGCCGCCGCAGGGCTGCGCCCCGGCGACCACATCGCCTTCATGCTGGAGAACCATCCGCTGTTCCTCGCGGTCGCGTGGGCGGCGCAGCGTTCCGGCCTCTACTACACCGCCGTCGGCTCCCGGCTCCAGCCCGACGAACTCGCCTACATCGTCGGCAACTGCGAGGCGAAGGCGTTCATCACCAGCGCCGCCCTCGCCGACCGCGTCGCCGCCGTCCCGCCCGAGCGGATCCCGAACGTCACGCTGAGACTGATGCTGGACGGCACCGCCCCCGGCTACGACTCCTATGAGGAACGCGTCGCCGAGCAGGCGCCGACTCCGCTGCCGGACGAGGTCGAGGGCGCGGACATGCTCTACTCGTCCGGTACCACGGGACGTCCCAAGGGCGTCAGGACGCCGCTCACGCTCGCACCGGCCGGGACGCCCTCCGGGCTGTTCCGGCTGATCAACCTGCTGTTCCAGCCGGACGGCGACTCGGTGTACCTGTCGCCGGCGCCGCTGTACCACGCGGCACCACTGCGCTACAGCCTGAACTTCCATCGCTGTGGTTCGACCGTCGTGGTGATGGAGAAGTTCGATCCCGAGGCTGCCCTCGCGGCGATCGAGCGGTACGGCGTCACGCACAGCCAGTGGGTGCCGACGATGTTCATCCGGATGCTGAGACTGCCCGACGCGGTCCGGGCGCGGTACGACCTGTCGTCGCTGAGGCACGCCGTCCACGCCGCGGCGCCCTGCCCGATCCCCGTCAAGGAACGGATGCTCGACTGGTGGGGCCCGATCCTGCACGAGTACTACGCCGGGACGGAGGGCAACTGCTTCGTCTACGCCAGTCCGTCGGACTGGCTCGCCCACAAGGGCACCGTCGGCCGTCCCCTGCTCGGGCAGGTGCACGTGTGCGACGAGGACGGCAACGAACTTCCCCCTGGTCAGGACGGCACGCTCTACTTCGGCGGCGGCGCGTCGTTCGAGTACCACGGCGACCCGGACAAGACCGCCGCCTCCCGCGACCCGCACGGCCACGGCTGGACGACCCTGGGCGACGTCGGCCATGTCGACGAGGACGGGTTCCTGTACCTCACCGACCGCCGCTCGTACATGATCATCAGCGGCGGGGTGAACATCTACCCGCAGGAGGCGGAGAACGTCCTCGCCGTCCACCCGGAGGTGGCGGACGTCGCCGTCATCGGCGTCCCGGACGAGGAGATGGGCGAGGCCGTCAAGGCGGTCGTCCAGCCCGCGGACCCGGACCGCGCCGGGCCCGGGCTGGAGGACGAGCTCATCGCCCACTGCCGTGACCGCCTGGCCCATTACAAGTGCCCGCGCTCGATCGACTTCCGCGCCGAACTGCCTCGTCATCCCACCGGGAAACTCTTCAAGCGCCTGCTGAGGGACGAGTACTGGAAGGGGCACGGCCCGCCCGGAGCCTCCTGACGCGGTGGCGATCGCGCGGAGGTCCGGCCGATGCGTGGCGGATCGCTCGGGGCTAAAGAGTGTGCGGTGGGCTCGGAGGCGCGTACACGATCACCTCATGTCCTATGAGATCACTGCACGACACGTGGAGATCGAGGTCGGCGGGTCCGGCCGGATGACGGCCTACCTGGCTCGTCCGGACGACGCGGAGACGCGTCCGGTCGTGCTCGTCGGCTCCGAGTTGTGGGGGCTGACCGGAGCGGTGCGCGACATCGTCCGCAAGGTCGCGGAGCTCGGCTACGTCGCGATCGCTCCTGACGTCTACCACCGCTTCGGCACCGAGGGCGCGTCCGGGATGGAGGAGAACGACGCGAACCGGCAGCGCGGCTTCGAGATGATCGGGCGGCTCACGCGGAAGGACGTCACGGCCGACTTCACCGCCGCGCTGTCGCACGCGCGGACGGAGGCCGGCGGTGGGTCCAAGGCCGGTGCGCTGGGCTTCAGCCTGGGCGGGCACCTCGCCTTCTTCGCGGCCGGACGGCTGGGTCTGACGGCAGCCGCGATCTACTACCCGGGGTGGCTGCCGGTCGCCGGAACCGCGTTGAGCCGTCCCGAACCACTGCTGGAACTCGTCGCACAGGAGGTCTCCGACGGCGGCGGGAGCCGGATGCTGCTGTTCTGGGCGGAGCTCGACCACATCATCGACGCCGGCCAGCGGCGGCGCATCGACGAGGTGCTCACGGAGGCCGGCGCCGAGCACGAGTCGGTCGTCTACCCCGGCGCCAGGCACGCGTTCTTCTTCCCCGGCCGTGAGACGTACGACAAGGACGCCGCCGAAGACTCGTGGGCGCGTGTCCGGGACTTCTTCGCCGCCGAGTTGGCCTGATCCCTCTCCTGCCGCGCGCCGGCGCTTGAGGTGGTTTGCCGGTTGCGACGCTCGGGGCGTGCGCCCGGGGTGTTCGTGCGGTGCGCGAGGGGATGGGGTGGGAATGCGGGACGCCCCGGCGTCCGGCCTTCGAGGGGCCGGGCGCCGGGGCGTCCGAGTGACGGGAGACCCGTCAGTGCATCGGCATCGGAGCCTCAGCGGTCGTGCTGTCGGGCTTGCGGCGCGGCAGGAACAGCGCCGGCACGAAGGCGAGGACCAGGAGCGCCGCCGACCACCAGTAGGTGGTCTGGAAGGCGTCCGCCATCTTGTGCGGGACCTGCGCCAGGACCTCCTTGGGGAGCTTCGCCATCGCCGCGGCCTGCTGGGCCTGGTCGCCACCCGAGGGGAGACCGCGGTCCTTCAGCTGGGTGGCGAGCAGGACCGCGATGAACGCGGTGCCGATCGAGCCGGCGACCTGCTGGATGATGTTCAGCGCGGTGCTCGCCCGCGGGACCTCCGCGTGCTGCAGCGTCTGCATCGCGGCGGACATGGTCGGCATCATCGTCATGCCCATGCCCATGCCCATCAGGAACAGCGCGCCGCCGAGCCCCCAGAACGAGGAGTCGACGCTGATCTGGCTGGCGAACGCCGCCACACCCACGATCACGGTGGTCAGGCCGACCAGGACGACCTTGCCCGGGCCGAGCTTGTCGGTCAGCTTGCCGCCGATCGGCATGGTGATCATCGCACCGAAGCCCTGCGGGGCCAGCAGCAGGCCGGCGTGCAGCGCGTTCTGGCCGCGGATCGACTGGTAGTACAGCGGCAGGATCAGCATCGCGCCGAAGAACGCGCAGGCGAACAGCACCATCGTGCCGGCCGCGGCCGCCACCGAGCGGCGCTTGAACAGGCGCAGGTCGATCAGCGGGGCGGCGTTCCGCTTGCTCAGCGCGTGGGCGCCGAACAGCAGGACCAGGATGGCGCCGCCGACCGTGGTGGCCAGCACGTCCGGACGGGTGAAGTCGTTCTTCTCCGCGCCGGTCGCGAGACCGTAGATCAGCGCCGCGAGACCCGGCGACAGCAGGACCAGGCCGAGGATGTCGAGCTTCTCGCCCTTGCCCGGCTGGTCCTTCTTCAGGATGCGGGCCGCGAGGTACACGGCCACGGCGCCGATCGGCACGTTGATGTAGAAGATCCAGCGCCAGGACACGTCGTCGACCAGGTAGCCGCCGAGGATCGGGCCGAGGATCGGGCCGAGCAGCATCGGGATGCCGACGATGCTCATGACCTGGCCGACCCGCTGCGGGCCGGCGGCCTGGGTCAGGATCGTCATGCCGGCGGGCATGATCATGCCGCCGCCGAGCCCCTGGAGCACGCGGAACGCGATCAGGGACGGCGCGTCCCACGCGGTGCCCGCGAGCGCGGAACCCGCGACGAACAGGACGATCGAGATGATGTAGAGCCGCTTGGTGCCGAACCGCGACGCGGCCCAGCCGGTGACCGGGATGACCGTGGCGAGCGCCAGCGTGTAGCCGGTCGCCACCCACTGGATCGTCGCCAGGTCGGTCTTGAAGTCCTCGGAGAGATGACGAAGTGCGACGTTGACGACGGTCACGTCCAGGATGGACATGATCGCGCCCAGCACGACGACCATGGCCACCGCGAGCACGCCTCGATCGAGACCTCCGCTCGAGGCGCCCGCCTCAGGAGGGCCGTCCGTCGTCTGGGGAGACGCGGGAGCGGTCAAGAGAATCATCCAATCGTTGGGCCCGCGCGCACGGGCGGCGTGAACGGACACGGGGTGGTCCGGGGGATCGACCGCGCCAAAATAGTGCAGTCACTGACACTTTCGCGAACCATTTAACCCGGCAGGTTCCCGGAGTATTCCAGCGACGTACGACACTTCTGACAGGTCACGACGTCCTCCGACCTCAGGGCGGGTCGAGAGGAGTGTGACCTTCGCTACACCGCACCCTCACTCTGCCGCGAGGGTGCGCGCGTGCTCACAGCCCGTGATGTTCCGGTCTCTCCTGAAACATCCGTCGCTTCCGGACCACTACCCGGTGATCGACGATCAGAGAGGAGCCCGGCCGATGAGGCGATGGGCCAGGGGTGCGGTCGCACTCGTGTTGGGGGCGGCGATCGTGCCGCCCGGTGGAGGGACGCCGGCGTTCGCCGGGGAGACCGCGGGACCAGGAGGGCGGGACGCCGTCCTGACGCTGGTGACGGGCGACCGCGTGCACGTGGTGACCGGTTCGGACGGGGAGCGGCTCGTCCGGGTGGAGGCGGGTGAGGGGCGGAGGAACATCGCCTTCTACCGGAAGGCCCGGGCGGGGGAGCTGTCGGTCATCCCGGCCGACGTCGCTCCGCTGGTCATGGCGGGCCGGGTCGACCCCGCGCTGTTCAACGTGACCCGGCTGCTGAAGGAGGGATACGGGGACTCGGCCAGGAAGGACGTCCCGCTGATCGTCGGCGGGACGCCCAAGACCCGGGCCGTGGCCCCCGCGGGCGCGCGCGACGTCCGGCCACTGGCGGCACTGAACGGGACGGCGATCACCGCGCGGAAGGACCAGGCGGCGTCGGTATGGCAGTCCCTGACAGGCGGTAAGCGGACGCTCGCCCCCGGGATCGCCCATGTGTGGCTGGACGGCAAGGTGCACGCGACGCTCGACAAGAGCGTCCCGCGGATCGGCGCGCCGGCGGCATGGAAGGCCGGGTTCACCGGCAAGAACGTGACGGTGGGCATCCTGGACACCGGCATCGACGCCACCCATCCGGACCTGGCCGGTTCCGTGGTGGCGGAGCGCGACTTCACCGGCTCCGGGAACGTCCGTGACGGCAACGGGCACGGAACGCACGTGGCCTCGATCATCACCGGGGACGGCGTCGCCGACACCAAGTACCGGGGCGTCGCGCCGGATGCCCGGCTCGTCGTGGGCAAGGTGCTGGACGAGAACGCCTCGGGCAGCTTCTCGAACCTCATCGCGGGCATGGACTGGATCTCCCAGCAGCACGTCCGCGTGGTGAACATGAGCGTCGGCGGATACGTCCCCAGCGACGGCACCGACCCGCTGTCGGCGGCGGCGGACGAGCTCACGGCCGGCACCGGCACGCTGTTCGTCGTCGGGGCCGGGAACGACGGAGCGGACCACGCGGTTCTGGCTCCCGGGATCGCCGCGTCGGCGCTGACCGTCGGAGCCGCGGACGCCGACGACGCCGTCGCCGACTTCTCGAGCCGGGGGCCGCGCATCGGCGACGGCGCGATCAAGCCCGACGTGATCGCTCCGGGCGTCGGCATCACCGCGGCGCGGGCGGCGGGCACCTCGCTCGGTGAGCCCGTGGACGACCACTACACGAAGCTGAGCGGCACCTCGATGGCCGCCCCGCACGCGGCGGGGGCCGCCGCCCTCCTGGTCCAGGAGCACCCCGGATGGACGGCCGCCCAGATCAAGGCCGCGCTGATGGGGACGGCCAAGCCGAAGGACGGCGTCTCGGCGTTCGCCCAGGGGACGGGCCGGATCGACGTCGGCCGGGCCTCGGCGGCCAAGGTCTTCGCCGACCAGGGCAGCCTCTCGTTCGACCTGACGGGGGCGGCCTCGACCCAGCGCGTCCGGTTCCGCAACGAGGGTGACGCGCCCGTGCGGCTGGACCTGGCGCTGAAGGTCACCGGCCCGGACGGCGCGGACGCGCCCTCCGGCATGTTCGGCGTCAGCCCCGCCGTGCTGGACGTCCCCGCCGGCGGCAGCGCCGAGGCCACGGTCTCGGTCGACCCCGCGAAGGGAGCCCTGGGCCGGTACAGCGGCGGCCTGACGGCCACGCGCGGAAGCGAAGAGGCGGTGCACCTGGCCGTCGGCGGCGTCCGGCAGGCCCCGGCGCACGAGATCCGGCTGACCGGGATCGACCGCAACGGGAACCCGGCGGGGACGAGCATGGAGACCCTGCCGTGGATGTCCCTGACCAACCTGGCCACGAGTGAACTGGTCGACAACTACTACAGCGGTAACGGTGTGGTGGCGCGGGTGCCCGCCGGGCGGTACTCGGTGCAGGCCGTGGTCCCCACCGGGCAGGAGGACTACGCGTTGTTCGTCTACCCCGAGGTGGTCGTGGGCGACCGCGACGTGGCGATCACCGCCGACGCCCGCCAGGCCAGGCGGGTCGCGGTCCGGGTGGACAGTAAGACAGCCGTGCGCGCCGGCACCGACGAGATCGGCGTCACCGAGACGGTGGCGGGCTTCCAGCAGTCGTTCGGAGTGGGCGTCGAGGGCACGTCCGGCCTCTCCGCCATGCCCACCAAGGAGGTCGCCGGACGCCAGTACGGCTTCTACCAGGTGGCGAACCTGGTCGAGCCCAACGGGCCCCGGGCCTACCACCTGCAGCGCCTCGTCGATCACCGGATCCCGGGCGACCTGGAGTACCAGGTCGCGGACGCGCAGCTCGCGGCGGTCGAGTCGACGTACCACTCCGACCGTCCGCTCACCGGCCTGCGCACGACCTTCGCGAAGGTCCCGGGCGTCATCTTCGGGGCGGGGTACAGCACCTACTCCGTTCCCATGCCCGGCCGGAGGGTCGAGCTCTACACCGCGTCCCCCGGCTTGCGCTGGGGCCGCTACCTGGAGGCGACGGCGAACGACGGAGGCCCCTTCGAAGTCGGGACCAGACCGTCCACGGACAGGCCGGGGCGCACGACCTATCACTGGAACATCGCCGCGCTGGGCTCGGTCGGTGGTGGAATCCGCAAGTTCAAGAACAGCCCGATGGCATTCTCGGCATACCCCTTCGTCTCGTCCGACGGCAGGGATGCGCAGAGCAGCCCGCTGACCGCGAAGACCGAGGTGTGGCGCAACGGCGAACTGCTGGGAGCGCAGGACTCCACGGCCGCCTGGGTGACCACGCCGCCGGGTGAGGGGCGCTACACCGTCCGCTCGACCGCGGATCGCAACGCCTCCTGGACGAGCCTCGGCACCCACTCCGAGACCGAGTGGACCTTCCCCTACACCCCGACCATGGCGGCCATGGAGGAACCGCCCATGTTCGCCGTCCGTACCGAGGGGGCCTTCAACCGGAACAACCGCGCCCCGGCCGGAACTCCGTTCAACCTGGCCTTGCGCATCACGCCCGGTCCCCTGAACGCACCCACCTCGCCGCCGCGTCTCACCCACGCCACCGTCGAGGCGTCCTATGACGACGGCAAGACATGGCAGCCCGCCAAAGTGACGCCGACCGGCGACGACCGCTGGAAGGCGTCCCTGACCCACCCGTCCAACGCGGGCGGCTACGTCTCGCTTCGCATCAACGTCTCCAACGACGAGGGAACCTCCCTGAAGCAGACCGTCATCCGCGCCTACGGCCTCAGCTGACGTCCGCGGACCATTTCTTCAGGCGGCGTCCCAGGCGCTCGCCGCCGATCACCGGCTGGCCTTCGGAGATGTAGACGGTCAGTGCCCGGCACGATGCGAAAGGGGTGAGGTCGAGGGCCTTACCGGAACTGCGGTTGAAATAGACCGTGCGAAGCCGCGGGAGGGAGGCGAGCGGAGTGAGATCCCCGAGGTCGGGGCAATTGCGAAGCCAGAGGTTCTTGAGGTGCGAGAGTTCATGCGTCCAGGCGAACTCGGCGACGCTCGTCCCCTCCATGCTCAAGGTGACCAGGCTGGTGAAAGTGCCGATGTGGCCGAAATCGCGCAGCCGGTGGCAGTTGTCGAGGGTGAGGGTTCGGAGAGGAAGTCCGGTGAGGAAGCCCAGGTCTTCCAGCCATGCGGAGTCGCTCAGATCCAGGGTTATCAGGTGGTGGGCCTCGGCGACGGCGAAGCGGACCACGTTCTCGGACGCGGCTCCGGTCAGCCCGAGGTGTGAGAGCTCGGTGAGTGGAGGCAGTTGCTCGGTGCGTTCAAGGAATCGGGCGTCGTTGAGGACGAGCGAGGTCAGGTGCTTGTAGCTCTGTAGCCGCGAGTAGTCGGTGAGGGATTTGCAGTTCCAGAGGTGAAGGCGCTTGAGCGCCGGCATCTTCTGAAGGAGAACGAGTGATTCCACGGGAAGATCCGCGCCCAGGGTGAAGCCTTCGAGGTGTGGCATGGCGAGGAGGCGCGCGGGGTCGACCTTCTCCATTGACGGGCCGTAGATCTGAAGGTCGGTGAGTGTGGAGCTGTGGTGCTGAAGGAGGTCGAGCTCGGCGGAGTCCTGAACGTAGACGTTCAGTTGCTCGCGGGGTGGGAGACCGTGGAGTGCTTCCAACTGTCCACGCGTGTCGACTCGTATCCGCACGTCTTGTGGAATGAACCGCACCACGCGGTCGGCGTACTCCGAGTCGTCGAAGTAACCCCAGGCCTCGGTCAGCCCGGCCGTCACCTCGAACCGGGTGTCGGTGGCGTAGCCGCCGAGGAGGCGTAGTGCTCCGGGGCCGTTGATCAGCCAGGCGGTCTTGATCGTCGCCTGCGCGACCGTGGGGGACAGGTTCTCGACGGAGTCGGGGAGGGCGTCCAGGACGGGTTCGCCGGCGGTGGCGAGGGAGCGGGCGGCGGCTTCGTCTCGGGGCGGGACGAGTTCCTTCAGGCAGCGGTCGAAGGCGGGGCGCAGGTCGGGCGGGACGGCGGGGAGGGTCTCCAGGCAGGAGACCAGGAGGAGTTTCAGGCGCCGGGCTCGGCGGGGTTCGGTGTCGATGCGGGTGAGCAGGCCGGTGACGAGGTCGCGGCGGAGGGGTTCGTTGGCGTGGCCCGCGGCCATGATGACGGTCTCGCGCCACTGGTCGCGGTGGGCCTCGCGGACGAGCAGGTCGATGTCGCCGATGTCGGCCGCGTGCTGCGCGGTCAGGTACTCCTGGACGGTCCGGTGGACGAAGTCGATGCGGCCCGGGACGGGCTCGCGGAGCACGCCGCTGCGCTGGAGGAGCGCGTCCAGGACGTCGGCGGCGTTCGCCCCGACCTTGGGCATCGCGGCCAGGCGGTCGGCGATGAGGCGTTCGACCATCGGTTTCGGGAGTTCCACGCGGTTGCTGGTGGACAGGCTCCAGGCCAGGTCGCGCAGGATGCGGATCTTCTGGTCCTTCTCCAGGGCGACGGCCTGGGCGCTCGGGACGCCTCGTTTGGCGTCGCGGGTCTCCAGGAGGAGGTCCAGTGCGGCCGAGTACAGGCCCATGCGGTCGCGGGGGAGGGATTCGCGGTCCAGGTTCAGGGCGCAGAGCATGGCGGCCAGGAGGGGTGTGGACGCCAGGGTGCGCAGGTGCGGGGCCGCTTCGAAACGTGCCAGGAGGCGGGACTCGTAGCCGGGGAGGCGTTCGGGTTCGCAGGGGAGGTCGTCGCAGTCGCGGACGGCCGAGTGCCAGTGGTTGATGAGTTCGCGCAGGTCGGCGGGGCCGAGCTGTTCGAGGAAGGCGGTGCCGAAGCCTTCGGCGCGAAGCCAGTCGGCGGCCGCGGCGGCGGGACGCGAGGTGACGATGACGCGGACGCCGGGGAAGTCGTTCGCCAGGCGGCCGACCCATTCGCGGACGGCCTGGCGCTGCGAAGTGGTCACCTCGTCCACGCCGTCCACGAGGACGAGGGCACGGCCGGACGACAGGACGCGGTGGACCCAGCCGCGCGGCATGAGGCCGGCGAGGTTCCCGGCCGTGTCGTCCAGGAACTCTTCGGGGGAGGGGAGTCTTCCGCCCGCGTGGCTGCGGAGCTTGATGAGGAAGGGGACGAGGCCGCGCCATTCGGCGAGCTCGTCCGAGAAGGATCCGCGGGCGGCTGCTATGGCGAGCCATCGGAGCAGGGTGCTTTTGCCGCCTCCCGCTTCCGCGCGCACGAGGAGGAGGCGGTGGTCCTTGAGGGCGGTCTCGATGCGGACGGTTCCGCTGGTGCGTTCCTCACGCCATTCGGCGCGCGGGACGGGTTCCTGTCGATGGCGCGCCCTGTCGTGCTCCTGGGAGACGTTCAGGCTGATGTAGGCGACGCTGAGGCTTGTTCTGGGGCGGCTCATCCGTTCGAAGCGGACGCCGAACAGTTCGAGCGTGTCGAGGGTCTCGCTCAGGGACGACAGGTAGCGGCGGGCGAACTCGTCGTCCTCGCCCATTCCCTCGGGAGCGGTCAGGGATCGGGCGGGCATGCGCGCCAGGAGGGTTTCGACCTGTTCGGCCAGGCCGGAGAGCCGGGAGAGTGTCTCGGCGGAGGCGCGGGGCGCGAACTGGGGGAGGTGGGTGAGGACGCGGGCCAGGCAGTCGCAGCATTCGTCCAGCACCACGTCGTAGAGGCGTCCGCCCGCGTCGCCGAGCTGGAAGGACGCCTCGCGGGCGGGGAGCGTGCGCCGCAGGCGGCGGGCCAGTTTGACCGGGTCGGCGTCGTCCGCCATCAGGGCCGTGTCGGACAGGTCGGCTTTGTCCAGAGTGAGGACGACCTGGGCCAGCACCGCCTCGCGGTCGCCGTCGGTGAGGCCGCGGTACTCGGCGCGGCAGAACTTCAGCAGGCGGTCGGCGACGGCGGTCGCGATGTCCTCGAACTGCGAGACGGCCTTGCGGCGCCTCAGCTCGTCCGCGTAGCCGACCTTGATGAGGTCGACCAGGTCGGACGAGCGGTCGAGACGGGACGTCCGGCCGGAGAGCACACGGCCGAGGACGAGTTTCGCTACGGACTTGCCGACGCCCACGGCGGCCAACTCGACGGACATTCGATCAGTATCGCCCGCCGAGTTGGGCCGATGTTGGGTGTTTCGTGCCTCAGAAGGAGGCGGGCAGGCCGAGGGCGCGGGCGATGAGCATGCGCTGCACCTCGCTCGTCCCCTCGCCGACCTCGAGGATCTTCGCGTCGCGGTAGAACCGGCCGACGGCGTACTCGTTCATGAAGCCGTAGCCGCCGAAGATCTGCGTGGCGTCGCGGGAGTTGTCCATCGCCGCGTTGGACGCCACGAGCTTGGCGATCGCGGCCTCCTTCTTGAACGGCTCGCCCTTGAGCATCTTGGCCGCGGCCGCGTAGTAGGCGAGGCGCGCGGTGTGCGCGCGCATCTCCATGTCGGCGATCTTGAACTGCATGGCCTGGTAGCGGCCGATCTCGCGGCCGAACGCCTCGCGCTCGCGGACGTAGCGCAGGCACTCGTCCACGCAGCCCTGGGCGAGGCCGACCGACAGCGCGGCGATCGCGATGCGGCCCTCGTCCAGGATGCGGAGGAACTGGGCGTAGCCGCGGCCGCGCTCGCCGACGAGGTTCTCCGCCGGGACGCGGACGTCGTCGAACGACAGCTCGCGCGTGTCCGAGGCGGACCAGCCGACCTTGGAGTACTTGCGGCCGACGGTGAAGCCGGGCGTGCCGTTCGGGACGAGGATCGTGGAGATCTCGTTGTCGCCGGTGTAGGCCGTGACGGTCACGAACGCGGTGATGTCGGTGCCGGAGTTGGTGATGAACGCCTTCGAGCCGTTGATGACCCAGTGGTCACCGTCCAGGCGGGCGGTGGTGCGCATGCCGCCGGGGACGTCCGTGCCGCCGCCGGGCTCGGTCAGGCCGAACGCCGCCAGCCGCTCGGCCGTGGTCAGCCTCGGCAGCCACTCGCGCTTCTGCGCCTCGGAGCCGAACCGGTAGATGGGCATCGCGCCGAGCGAGACGCCGGCCTCCAGCGTGATCGCGACGGACGAGTCGACGCGCGCGAGCTCCTCCAGGGCCAGGCAGAGCGTGAAGTAGTCGCCGCCCATGCCGCCGTACTCCTCCGGGAACGGCAGGCCGAACAGCCCCATCTTGCCCATCCCGTCGACGATCTCGTACGGGAACTCGCCGCGCTCGTACAGGTCGCCGATGACGGGGGCGACGGTCTCGCGGGCGAAGCGCTCGACGGTGCGGCGCAGCTCCTCCTGCTCGTCGGACAGCGTGAAGTCGATCATCGGTTACTCCTTGGGCGCGAGCGCCTGGACGACGCGGGAGGGGGACGGGCGGCCGAGCCGGTCGGCCATCCAGAGACTCGTCTGGGCGAGTTTGCGCACGTCGACGCCGGTCTCGATGCCGAGGCCGTCGAGCATCCAGACCAGGTCCTCGGTGGCGAGGTTGCCGGTGGCGACCTCGGCGAACGGGCAGCCGCCGAGGCCGCCCGCCGACGCGTCCACGACGGTGACCCCGGCGCGGAGCGCGGCGAGCGTGTTCGCCAGGGCCTGCCCGTAGGTGTCGTGGAAGTGGACGGCGATCCGGTCCAGCGGGATCCCGGCGCCGACGACCTCGCCGATCAGCGCCGTGACCTGGCCGGGCGTGCCGACGCCGATGGTGTCGCCGAGGCTCAGCGCGGAGCAGCCGAGGTCCATCAGGCGGCGCGCGACGGACGCGACCTGGGCGAGCGGGACGTCGCCCTCCCACGGGTCGCCGCACACCATCGACACGTAGGCGCGCACCCACAGGCCCTCGTCGCGCGCGCGCCGGACGACCGGCTCGAACATCGCCAGGGACTCGTCGATCGTGCGGTTCAGGTTGCGCTGGGCGAACGTCTCGGTCGCCGACCCGAAGATCGCGATCTCGGTGACGCCGTTGGCCAGGGCCCGGTCGAGCCCGCGCTCGTTCGGCACCAGCACCGGGTACCGGTTGAGCGGGTCGCGGGGCAGCACGCCGAGCAGGTCCTCGGCGTCGGCGAGCTGCGGGATCCACTTGGGGTGGACGAACGAGGTGGTCTCGATCGTGGTCAGCCCGGCGTCGGCGAGCCGGGTGATGAACTCGGCCTTGACGTCGACCGGGACGATCGACTTCTCGTTCTGCAGCCCGTCGCGCGGGCCGACCTCATAGACGGTGACGCGCTCGGGAAGCCTGTCGAGCGGAACGCGCATCTGCCTCAGTCCTCCGACTCGATCACGGCCAGCACCTCGTCCAGGGCGACCTGGGACCCGGTGCGGACCGGCAGGGACGTCACCACTCCGGCGCGCGGCGCGGTGACGGTGTGCTCCATCTTCATGGCCTCGACGACGACGAGCGGCTGGCCCTCCTCGACCTCGTCGCCTTCGGCGGCCTTCACGGCGAGAACCGTCCCGGGCATCGGGCTGCGCAGGACGCCGTCGCCGGTGACGGCGGACACGCCGGTGCTCTCGGCGCGTTCGTGTTCGGCCAGGGCCCAGGTCCGTCCGCCGCGTCCCAGCCACAGGGTGCTGTCATCGCGCGCGCACGAGAAACGGATCGTCCGGCCGCCGTAGATCAGGACCAGCTCGGAACCGTCGCTGCGGAGAGAAGCCCGTACGGGCTCGCCTTCGCCGACGATGACCTGTGCGGCGGACGCGCGGCCTTGCACACGTACCTCGACCGGATCCGATCCGGCCGGGGTGATGAGCCAGGGCGTCCAGGCCGGACGTCCGGGACGCCAGCCGTCCGGGATGGCCCACGGGTCGGCGTCGCCGGTCTCCAGGGAGAGCATCCGCTCCAGCGCGGCGGCGGCCAGGACCTCGTCCGGGACGTCGCGCAGGCCGTCGGTCAGCGCGTCCAGGGACCGCTCGACCAGGCCCGTGTCCAGATCGCCGGACGCGACCGACGGCTCGGACAGCAGCCGCCGCAGGAACGCCACGTTCGTCGTGACGCCCAGCAGGTCGTACGCGCTGAGCGCCCGGTCGAGGCCGGTCAGCGCGGCGGCGCGGTCCGGCGCCCAGGCGATGACCTTGGACAGCATCGGGTCGAACGAGCCGCCGACGACCGTGCCGATCTCGATGCCGGAGTCGACGCGGGCGTCCGAGCCGGACGACAGCGCCAGGACGCGGCCGCCGGTCGGGAGGAAGCCGCGCGCCGGATCCTCGGCGTACACGCGCGCCTCGACGGCGTGCCCGTTCAGCTCCACGTCCCGCTGGCCGAACGGCAGCGGCTCGCCGGAGGCGGCGCGGAGCTGGAGTTCGACCAGGTCAAGTCCCGTGACCAGCTCGGTGACCGGATGCTCGACCTGGAGGCGGGTGTTCATCTCCATGAAGAAGTACTCGTCGGGACGGTCGGCCGAGACGATGTACTCGACCGTGCCCGCGCCGACGTAGCCGACCGCGCGGGCCGCCGCGACGGCGCTCTCGCCCATCCGCGCCCGCGCCTCGGGCGACAGCAGCGGCGACGGCGCCTCCTCGAGGATCTTCTGGTGCCGGCGTTGCAGCGAGCACTCGCGTTCGCCCAGGTGGACGGCGTTGCCGTGGGCGTCGGCGAAGACCTGGATCTCGATGTGCCGGGGGTTCTCGACGAACCGCTCGGCGAGCAGCGTGTCGTCCCCGAAGGACGTGCGGGCCTCGCGCCGCGCGGACGCGATCGCCTCCGGCAGCTCCTCGGCCGTCCGGACGAGCCGCATGCCCTTGCCGCCGCCGCCCGCGGACGGCTTCAGCAGGACCGGGAGGCCGACCTCCAGCGCGGCGGCCTCGAGCTCCTCGTCGGACAGGCCCGCCTCGTCCCGTCCGGGGACGACCGGGACGCCGGCCGCCGCGACGGTCCGCTTCGCGCGGATTTTGTCGCCCATCGCGTCGATCGCGGACGCGGGCGGGCCGACGAAGACGACAGCGGCGTCCTCGCACGCGCGCGCGAAGGCCGTGTTCTCCGCGAGGAACCCGTAACCCGGGTGGATCGCGGACGCGCCGCTCGCGCGCGCCGCGTCCAGCACGGCCTCGATGGACAGGTAGGACGGGATCTCGACGGCCTCGTCCGCGTGGGCCGTGTGGAAGGTGTCGCCCGCCGTGTGGACCGCGACCGTGCGCAGCCCGAGCCGCCGCGCGGTGCGGAACACCCGGACGGCGATCTCGCCCCGGTTGGCGACCAGAACGCTTTCGAACATCTCGTCCCTCACATCCGGAAGACGCCGTAGCCGACCGGCTCCAGCGGCGCGTTCGCCGCGGCCGACAGCGCGAGACCCAGCACCCGGCGCGTGTCGCGCGGGTCGATGACGCCGTCGTCCCACAGCCGGGCCGTGGAGTAGTACGGGTTGCCCTGGTCCTCGTACTGCTCGCGGATCGGCGCCTTGAACAGCTCTTCGTCCTCGGCCGACCAGGCGTCGCCGAGCTGGTCGCGCCGGACGGTGGCCAGGACGCTCGCGGCCTGCTCACCGCCCATGACCGAGATCCGGGCGTTCGGCCACATCCAGAGGAAGCGGGGCGAGTACGCCCGTCCGCACATCGCGTAGTTGCCGGCGCCGAAGGAGCCGCCGATGACGATGGTGAACTTCGGCACGCGCGCGCACGAGACGGCCGTGACCATCTTGGCGCCGTGCTTGGCGATGCCGCCCGCCTCGTACTCGCGGCCGACCATGAACCCGGTGATGTTCTGCAGGAACACCAGCGGGATGCTGCGCTGGTCGCACAGCTCGATGAAGTGCGCGCCCTTCTGGGCCGACTCGGCGAACAGGATGCCGTTGTTGGCGATGATCCCGACCGGGTGCCCGTGGATGTGCGCGAACCCGGTGACCAGGGTCGTCCCGAACTCCTTCTTGAACTCCTGGAACCGGGAGCCGTCCACGACGCGGGCGATGACCTCGCGGACGTCGTAGGGGGTGCGGGCGTCCGGGGGGACGACGCCGTACAGCTCGTCCGGGGAGAACAGGGGCTCGGCGGGGTCGGCGCTCGTCCAGGGGCGCGCCTCGCGCGGGCCGAGCGTGCCGACGATGTTCCGGACGATCGACAGCGCGTGCGCGTCGTTCTCCGCGAGGTGGTCGGTGACGCCGGAGATCCGCGAGTGCAGTTCGCCGCCGCCGAGTTCCTCGGCCGTGACGACCTCGCCGGTCGCGGCCTTCACCAGCGGCGGGCCGCCGAGGAAGATCGTCCCCTGGTTCCGGACGATCACCGCCTCGTCGCTCATCGCCGGGACGTACGCGCCGCCCGCCGTGCAGGACCCGAGCACCGCCGCGATCTGCGGGATGCCGTGCCCGGACATGGTGGCCTGGTTGTAGAAGATGCGGCCGAAGTGCTCGCGGTCGGGGAAGACCTCGTCCTGCTTCGGCAGGAACGCGCCGCCCGAGTCGACCAGGTAGACGCACGGGAGGCGGTTGTGGAGGGCGACCTCCTGCGCGCGCAGGTGCTTCTTGACCGTCATCGGGTAGTAGGTGCCGCCCTTGACGGTCGCGTCGTTCGCGACGACCACGCACTCGCGCCCGCTGACCCGCCCGACGCCGGTGATGATGCCCGCGCCCGGCGCGTCGTCCCCGTACATGCCGGTCGCGGCGAGCGGGGACAGCTCCAGGAACGGCGAGCCCGGGTCGAGCAGCGTGTCCACCCGGTCGCGGGGCAGCAGCTTGCCGCGCTTGACGTGCCGCTCGCGGGCCCGCTCCGGCCCTCCGCGCGCGGCGGTGTCCAGCCGGTCGCGCAGCTCGGCGGCCAGGGCCTCGTTGTGCGCGGCGTTGGCCTTGAAGGCCTCGCCCGCCGGATCGGCGCGCGTGCCCAGCACAGGCCCGGATCCGGTTCCGCTCCCGCTCACCCGGTCATCACCCGCCCTCGTGGAGTTAATGCTCATTAACAAGTGCGATGTTAACGCTCATTAACAAGGTTCGTCTACACTCCCATCATGACCGACGCGCGCCCGGCCAGCCCGCGCAGGGCCGAGATCCTCGCGGCGGCCGCCGACCTGTTCGCCCGGCGCGGCTACCACGGCACGTCCATCGGCGACCTCGGCGGCGCCCTGGGCCTCACCGGGCCCGCCCTCTACCGGCACTTCCGGGGCAAGGACGCCGTCCTCGCCGAGATCCTCGTCGACATCAGCGAGCGGCTGCGCGACGAGGGGACCCGCCGGGCCGCCGCGCCGGACCCGTCCGCGGCCCTGGACGCCCTGCTCGACTGGCACATCTCGTTCGCGCTCGACAACCCCGCGCTGATCACCGTGCACGAACGCGAGCTCGACAACGTGCCCGAGCCCCAGCGCCACCAGGTCCGGCGCGTCCAGCGCGCCTACGTCGAGGAATGGGTCGCCGTCCTGCGCCGCCTGCGTCCGGACGAGCCGGAGCAGCGGATCCGCGCCGCCGTCCACGCCTGCTTCGGCCTGCTCAACTCCACGCCCCACAGCGCGACCGGGCTCGACCGCCCGGCCATGGCCGCGCTCCTGCACACGATGGCGCGCGCCGCCCTCTGCTGTTAGCGGGAGGGCGGACAGAGCGCTAGCAGGAGGACGGGCGGCCGTTGAGCGCCTTGGCGACGTCGTGCGCGAACGAGTCGGCGCCCCCGGCCGTCCCGTCGAAGATCTTGTTCGAGCACTCGCGGAACGTCGCGGAGAACGTCGGGTAGTGCTCGGTCTCCGGACGCGGCAGCGCCCGGCCCAGGGCCGTCACGACGGCCTGGCCCAGCTCGGTGAGCTGCTGCTGGTTCGGCAGATCCGGATCGCCCGGCGCGGGCGGACGGCCCGTCAGCGCGGAACACGATCGCGCCTGGACGTCCGCGGGCGACCGTTCGGCGGGCGTCAGACCGAGCGCCGAGTACCGCGCGGGCGCGAAGCCTCCACAGGAGAACAGCTGGCGCTGGGCCGCCGTCCCGGAGAGGTAACGCACGAGGTCGGCGCTCGCACCGGGGCTGGGGGAGTGGGCCGAGATCGCGAGGTTCTGCCCGCCGAGCACGGTGTGCCCGGGAAGCGGCGCGACATGGAACAGCAGGCGGTCTCCGCTCGCGCGCATGCGCGGCTCCGTGGCGAGCGCGGAGAACGCGTACGGCCAGTTCCGCATCAGCTTGTCACCGTTGGCGAACGCGGTGATGGCGTCCTGCTCCTGATACTGGCGTGACGTCTTGAGCGATGTCTGGACCCTCGCGGTGAGGCGGCGGATCGCGGGGTAGACGCGAGAGCTCAGGGCCTTCTCGTCCGTGCGCGCGTTACCGGTGAGGACGTGGGCGGCGCCGTCGTTCCACACGTCCTCCAGGACGTTGACGGTCAGCCCCTCGTAGTCGGCGAGCTGTGCGTCGTACCCCTGCTCGACGAGATCCGACCAGGTGGTGGGCGGTGTCGTGCCCTCGTGGTAGTAGAGCAGGCCCACGTCCACGTTGAACGGCACCGCGTACTGGGCGCCGCGCCACTGGCCGGTGCGCAGCGCGGCTGGGATGAAGTCGGCCGTGTCGGACAGGTTGGTGAACTTCCTGAGGTATCCGGCTTGGGCGAACTGCGCCGTCCACGTGTTGTCCATGATCAGCACGTCGTAGGCGCAGCCGCCGGACTGCTCGACCGCCGCGAGCTGGCTGTGCTGCAGGTCGGTCGAGTCGGACACCTCGACCAGGCGCGCGTGCCGGTGCGGCCGCCCGTCCGGGTAGGACGAGGCGTTCCACTGCTTGATCAGCGCGCGCCGCTGCGCCTTGAGGCTCACGTCCGTCCCGCCCGCGACCACCAGGTCGTCGCGTCCGCAGTCCCCGGCGAGCGCGTGGTAGGGCGCGCTCGGATGGATCTGCGACACGAACCCGGCCGCCAGGACGGCGAGGGCTCCGACGGAAGCGCACAACAGCACGGCACGGCGCGAGAAATGCGTGCCGTGATGCCTCGGCTCGTGCGCGCGCGTCTCCCCGCCAGAAGGCGGAGGCACATCTGGGGGTCTCCGCTCGGATCCGGTGGCGTCTCCCGTTCCGGAACCGTTCTCCTGCACGGGGTCACCCGAGCCGTTCGGTGTGCCCCGTTCAGGACGGGACGCCTCCGGCGGGTCGCCGTCACGAGACGGAGGACGAGCCGGACGGTCGCGCTCCTCTTCTTCACCGTTCATCGCAGTCCTGAAAGGAATTGGGCGGCCTGCTCCTGTTCGGGGGCGCCGGTAAGGGCGACGCAGCTGCCGCGGCCGGGGCCCATCGCGGACGTGATCTGCTTGATGTGCGCCGTGCCGCAGCCCGCCGGACCGGTGAGGACGACCGTGAGGCGCAGATTCGGGTTGGCCGAGCGGAACGGACCGGCGAGCCACGCGGCGGTGCCCGAGAGGCCCGGATTGCTGCCCGCGCTCTCGCCGTCCGTGACGAGGATCAGGTCCTCCCGGCCGCTGGACAGCCCCGCACCGGAGATCGCGGTGCGGAGCGCCAGGTCACCGCCGGTCGTCGTGATCGCCTGGAGCTGGTTGGCGACCTGGTCCTTCTGGTCGGGCTGCGCGTCCCGCGCCTGGACGTTGCCGAACGTCACGGGACTGCGCGGATCGGCGGACGACGAGAACACCTGGAGCCCGACGCGGTCGGACCCCTGGAGCTGCTCAACGAGGCTCTGCAGGAACGTCACCGCCCGATTGAGGCGGGTGCCTCCCGACGCCGGTCCCGTCGCCGCCGGGGACGGACGGACCGCCGGAACCGACCCGGCCGCCTGGTCCATCGAGCCCGAGACGTCCAGCATCAGCGTCGCCGCGACCTTCGGGCGCGCGGCCGCGAGCCGGTCCAGCGCGGTCTGCACCGCGGGCGCGCCCTTCAGCCGGACGCCCGGCGGCACCGCCCGCTCGCCGACCATGCCCTGAAGGCGCGACAGGTAGAAGTGCGAGGAGTCGCCCTCCGGCGGCGCGGGGATCTCGCCGTTGCCGTCCCGGAGCCCCTGCTCGGCAAGCGGGTGCCCCGACAGCCAGGACCGCAGGTCGCCGATCGCGTCGGTGCGTGCGCGCGTGTCCTGCCCGCGCCAGGTCAGCTGGACGAACGGGTAGTCCATGGTCGGCAGGTCGACCGCGTAGTAGGGGCGCAGCTGCCAGCGCGCGCTCGAGGTCGACGCCACGTCGGCCCGTCCGCAGCGGTCGCCGAGGGCCCGTCCGGCGTCGTAGTCGGCGAGCACCTGCTCGGGGACGGCCACGGCGACGTCCGACGGAGGGTCGGCGCCCTGCGCGGCCTGCGCCCGGAACCGGCAGAGCAGCGTCACCGCGTCGGGCGCGACGAGGTCGGGCGGGCTCGCGAACTTCTCGTTCGCCGCCGGGGACGCCCCCGGCCGCGCGTCGTACAGGGCCGGGGTGACCTCCAGCGCGGCCGACGACGTGTCCGGGACGGGACGGGCTATCCCGCGCAGTCTCACGCCCGCCTGCGCGATCTGTGCCAGCAACGCGCTCGTGCTCGCCTTGAGCGGCGCGCTGTAGGGGCTCGCGACCGCCGTGTCCGCCTTGGGGAACAGGGCGAGCACCATCGGCGAGGTGCCGAGCGAACGGCTGAGCAGCCGAAAACGCGGATCGCCGCCCGCACCCGTCTGCCCCGGCGTCCCGCCCGCCTGGTCGCCGGGGGTGCCCGTCAGTCCGCCGCCGATGCCCGTCTGCCCGCCGCCGGTGTCCGCCTGCCCGCTGTGCGGGACGAAGTCGAGTTCGGCGCTGGTCGCGGGGATCCACACGTCCGGCTGGGGGCCGAGGAGCTGCTGGTCGTCGCCCGTGTCGCTGCGCCGCCAGAGCCGGCTGAACGCGTCGTAGAGCGCGACCGGGCCCGGCTCCGGGACGACCGTGACCGTGTAGCGGCGGCACCCGCCGTCGGTGCGGTCGGCGACGAACTCCGACGCCGCCGCGCGCAGCGGCGTCAGCATCTCCGGCGCGGACATCACGCGCAGCTCCAGCGGCTGCCCGCACGGCTGCGCCGCGTCCCGCAGCGCCCGGACGCCGAATGCCGTGAGCAGCACGATCACCATCACCAGGGCGCCCGCGAGCAGGCACGCCAGCCCCTTCGCCGCCCACGTCAGCGTCGTCGTCGCGCCCCCGAGAACGCTGCCCACCCGCTCCGGATGCGACCTCCAGACCAGCACCGACACGGTCACCAGCACCGCGAGCGCGACGACCGTGTTCAGCCAGAAGATGCCGTGGAAGGCGCTCACCAGCAGGCCGATCAGAACGGACGAGCACAGCTCGTACGCCGTCACCTCGGCGAACCGCCGCAGGGGCGTGCGGCGCTCCTCCGGCGGGGGCGGGCCGTGCGCGCCGGGGGGCGGGGTGCTCTCGGTCTCCGGACCGTTCATCCTGGCCTCGTCGTCGCGTGCCGTCCGCACGGCACGTGCTGCCGATGACCGTCGCGCGGGTGCCGCCCCGATCGGTCACCACGCCGTCAGTCACCGCTTGCTGTCGCCGAATCGCTCCCAGCGTAGTGAGCGCGAAGCGGTCGCGGACCGAAAATCCGCGACCATGATCGGCCGTTTGTTTCCGGTTCGGTGGAGGAACCTCGGCGTGAGCGATTGCCTCCCGGAGATCAGCGGGCGGTGTTCCGGCGGGCCTCGAGGAGGAGCGTGTAGTCGTGCGCGCCGGTCAGGACGGCCTGGTGGACGGCCCGCGCGATCCGCGCGCCCCAGACCGAGCGCGGACCGGCGAACGGCTCGGGCTCCCGCGCTCCGCCGGTTCGGGCGCGGCCACGCAGATCGCGTCGGACGCCGTCCCGGTGCCCTGGTAACCGGCCTCGATCAGCGCCTGGGACTTGGCCTCGGTCGCCGTCATCACCGCGTTGACCAGCGCGGCGTCCGTCAGCGGGACGGGAACGGACACGACGATGTTGATCGTCCCGGGACGCGGGAACGTGCCGTCCAGCCGGATCGGGGCGAGCTCCGGGTCGTCCTCGCCGGCCGGGGCGGCCGCCCACGTCGGCACCCGCAGCCCGACGGTCGCGGACACCTCCACGCCGCCGTCCCCGGCCCGCTGCGTCCGTTCGACGGACGCGGCGGTCAGCATCCCGACCCCCGGTCCTTCGAGCCCGTACGCGGCGGCGAGTTCATGGAGGTGGTCGACCGGGTCCATGCGCGAGTAACCGCCCGCGACCTGCGCGTTCAGCACCCACCGCGCGGACGTGACGCCGCCGCCGAGCATCGCCGACGAGATCATCCGGAGGCCGCCGCCCGGCCGCCACACCGTGGCCGCCAGGCGCGCGCCGTCCTCCTCGCGCCAGTGCAGGTCGACTCTCACCCGGCGGCTCCCCCGGCAGGACGGTTCGGACGTTCCAGCGCCAGCAGCGGGCGCCCCTCCGCATCATGGGCCACGCTGACGTGCGCGTCGAAATGGGCGGCGACCGTCTCGCGGGTCAGCACGTCCGCGGGCGCGCCGGACGCGGCGACGTCACCGTCCGACAGCAGCACCAGGCGGTCCGCGTACTGCGCCGCGAGCGTCAGGTCGTGGATCGTCGAGACGACGGTCAGGCCGTCCGCGAGGCGCAGCCGGTCGATCAGCTCCATGACCTGCTGCTGGTGGCCGATGTCGAGCGCGGTCGTCGGCTCGTCCAGGAGCAGGACGGGCGTCTGCTGGGCCAGCGCCCGGGCCAGCACGACCCGCTGGCGCTCACCGCCCGACAACTGGTCGAGAGCGCGCGCCGCCAGGCCCGACAGGTCGAGCCGCTCCAGCACCTCGGCGGTCACCGAGCGGTCGTGCGCCCCCTCGCGTCCGAAATGCGGGATGTAGGGGGAACGCCCGAGCAGTGCGTAGTCGAACACGGTCATCCCGGGCGGCAGTTTCGGGCTCTGCGGGGCATAGGCGACCAGCCGTGCCCGCTGGCGGGGACGCAGCGCGCGCACGTCCCGTCCGGACACCTGGACCGAGCCCCGCCCGTCGCACAACCCGAGCACGGCCCGCAGCAACGTCGACTTCCCGGCGCCGTTCGGGCCGATCACCGCCGTCCAGGAACCGCCCGCGACCTCCAGGGAGACCGACCGCAGCACCCGGCGCCCGCCCAGCTCGACGTCCAGGTCCCGCACCGAGACCGTCATACGTCCACCTGTCTGCGGGTCGCGCGGAGGACGAGCACGAAGAAGGGGCCGCCGACGAACGCCGTGACCACGCCGAGCGGCAGCTCGGCGGGCGCGACGACGGTCCGCGCGACCAGGTCGGCGAGCTCCAGGAAGGCGCCGCCCACCAGCAGCGACAGTGGCAGGACGATCCGGTAGGACCCGCCCGCGAGCCGCCGCACCAGGTGCGGGACGACGATCCCGACGAACGCGATCAGCCCGCTCACCGCGACGGCGCAGGCGGTGGCGAGGGAGGCGGCGAGCAGGACCAGCAGCCGCACCCGCGCCGCCGACATCCCGAGCGTCGTGGCCTCCTCGTCGCCCACCGCGAGGACGTCGAGCAGGCGGCCGTGCGTGAGCAGGACGACGACCGCGATCAGCGCGTACGGCGCGACCATCCGCAGCTGGCCCCAGTCGGCCGTGCCGACGCCGCCGAGGATCCACGCGAAGATCCTCTGGAGCTGCTGCGAGTTCGCCTGCTGCAGGAACGTCTGGACGGCCGACAGGAAGTTCGCCACCGCGACCCCGGCGAGGACGAGCGTGCCCGTCCCGCCGCCGGGCCCGCCGCGCGACGCCACCTGGCCCAGCCCGTAGGCCATCAGGACGCCGGTGATGGCGCCCGTGAACGCCGCCGCCGGCACGGCGAAATCGGGCGATCCGGGCAGTGCGACGATCGCGAGCGTCGCGCCCACCCCGGCGCCGGCCGCCGCGCCGAGCAGGTACGGATCGGCGAGCGGGTTGCGGAAGACGCCCTGGTACCCGGCTCCCGCGATCGCGAGCAGCCCGCCGACCAGCGCCGCCATCAGCACGCGCGGAAGCCGCAGTTCGAAGAGCACGTTGTGCTCGACCACGCTGAGCCCCGAGTCGACGTGCACGAACGGGATCGTGTCCGCGAGCGCCTTCAGCACCCCGGAGACGGGCAGGCCGGCCGCCCCGACGAGCAGCGCGGCCAGCATCGTCGCGGCCAGCACGGCGAGCGCGACCACGAGCTGGACGGGCCGTAGCCGCGCCCGCTGCTCACGGCGGGCGCGGGGGGCGAGCCCGCGCAGCCGTGAGCGCGGGCCGGCGGACGTCACCTGGAGGCCGACGTCATCGGCCGGCGCGCCGGACCGGTCGTCCGGTCCTCCGCGGCGGCGGTCACTTGGCGGCCGACGCCTTCTGCACGGCGGCGGCGATGCTCTTGACGAACTCCGGCAGCCTCGGGCCCCAGCGGGACGCGATGTCGTCGTCGAGCGCGACCGTGTTCTGCTTCTTCACGGCGGTCAGGTCCGACCAGCCGGGACGCTTGCCGACCGACACCGCGGACTGGCCGCAGCACTTGGTGTCGGCGAGGAAGATCATGTTGGGGTCGCGGCGCAGCAGGTACTCCTGCGACAGCTGCGGGTAACCGCCGGACGCCTTGTCCGCGGTGTCGGCGATGTTCTCCAGCCCGAACAGCCCGTACACCTGGCCGATGAAGGTCTTCGAGGTCACGGTGTGCAGCTGGTTGTCGAGCTCGTGGTAGTAGCTCAGCTTGTGGCCACTGGTGGCCTTGCTCGCGCTCGCCACCGTCTGCTGGATGCCGGTGCGCATCTGCTCGGTCAGCTTGGTCGCCTCGGCGGTGTGCCCGGTGGCCTTGCCCAGGTCCTGGATCTCGTCGTACACCTGGTCCAGCTTGGTCGCGGCCGGCTCGAGCAGCACCGGGATCTTCACCTTGGCCAGCGCGTCGACGATGCCGTCCATGTCGTCGGACAGGACGACCAGGTCGGGCTTGGTCGCGATGATCGCCTCGGCGTTCGGCTTGAAGCCGCTGAGCTTGCTGCGCGGCGCGTCAGCCGGGTAGTTGGACATGTCGTCCACGGCCGTCACCTGCTTGCCCGCGCCGATCGCGAACAGCGTCTCGGTGTGCGTGGGGGACAGCGACACGATGTGCTGCGGCGTCGCCGGGATGGTGACGCTGCCGTTGGCGGCCTGGACGACCACCGGTCCTGCGCCGGAGGTCTTGCCCTTGTCCTTGCCCGAGTCGCCGGAACCGCCGCAGGCGGACGCCAGCGCCATGACGCCGATCACGAGGGACGCGCCGAGCGCGCGAACGGGTCTCACAGCCTGCCTCCAGGGGCAATGGCGGCACGCGGCCCGCGGGGGACGGACCGGCCCTACCGCGGGGTCGAAGTCGTCGGCGTGCGGCAAGGCGACCTGGCTCGGCCTCGGGGGAGGCCATCACAGTTGCGGGACAGCGCCGGGGTCACACCGGACTTCGCTCAGCACACGCTTGATCTGCAACGTTATCAGCAGGCCGGCGCTCCGGCGCACCCCCGGCCCTTGACGGAGTGAGTACTCACTCCGTAGCGTGGAGGCGGATCGGACCTCACCTTGGGAGATGTGCCGTGACCATCAGGCTCAACCACACGATCGTTCCCGCCGCCGACAACGAGGCCGCCGCGCGCTACCTCGCGGCCGTGCTCCACCTGGAGTACGGCGGCCTCCACCCCGTCGCCCGGCACTTCGCGCAACTCCGCATCAACGAGGAGCTGACGCTCGACTACATGACCATCCCGGACGCCCCCGGCCACCACCTGGCGTTCGATGTGGACCCGGTCACGTTCGACGCGGCCGTGGCCCACCTGCGCGCGCACGGGCTGCCGCACGGCGACGGCCCGGGCACGCACACGAACGGCCAGGTGGACGAGCGCCACCCCACGGGCGGACGCGGCGTCTACTTCGCCGACCCGTCCGGCAACCTGTACGAGCTCATCACCTCATCCTGAGCCGAGCCCAGCAGGGGACGCACGCGCGCGCAGAACTCCTCGACCGCCGCAGGATCGGGCCGCTCGTCCTCGGCGAACATCGCCCCCTGGAGAGCCGGGCCGAACGCGTCGAACCGCTCCATGTCCGCCCTGCGGACGGGCTGCACGACGAAATGAATGTGGCCCGGCTCCCCACCCGCGTGAGACCACAGGCACACGTACACCTGTTCCGGCCGGACGAGTTCGGTGACCGCGGCCGAGACCCGCCGGAGCAGCGGCCCGAGCGCCGCGCTTTCGGACTCGTCCAGGTCGGCCACGTGCAGGACGTGGCGCACCGGTTTGACGACGAGCGTGCCGACGCCCAGCGGGCCGACGGCATGCTCGACCACCCAACCGCCATGCTCGGCGACGCGTCCACCCGGCAGCGGACGCCTCCCGTCCGCCAACTCACACGCCAGACACCCCGCGTGTACGCGCGCGTTGCTCACGGCTCGCGCACGGGGTCGGAGGCCACCCGGTCACGGGCTTCACAGAAGAAGTCGTGGACGGCCGTCGCGCCGGGCAGCAGCCTCAGCGGACGCGCCGCTCCGAAGGGCGCGTTCCAGAACGCTCCGACGCGCGTCCGCCAGGGCCCCGCATAGGCGTAGGGCTCGGACAGGTAGGCGTCCCCTGGGGAGACGCCGTAGTTGACCTCGTCCACGGTGATCGCGACGTCGAAGTGCTCGGGCCACAGGATCGGCCGCTCGGACGGCGCGAGCCTCTGCAGGGCCTCCAGACCCCATGCGAAGGCGCGCTCGATGGCGGCGGCCTCGCCCACCTCCAATCCGATGGTGTCGTCCGGGTCGAGCCCGCTGCCCTCCTTGTAGACGCCCTCGGGACGTCCGACCTCCACGTCCGCGGCCGAGGCCACCTCGCGGAACGTCAGGCCGTTCATCGGCACCGCGCGCTCGCCCACGATGAGCTCCGTCCCGCGCACGCGCAGGAGGGGCCTGGCCACCGTGCCGAAACCCCCGTCCGTCACAGCGAGCTCGATCGATCCGCTCGTGCGGAACTGCGGTCCCGCGAGAACCATCTCGGCGACGCCGTGCAGTGCGCGTCGCGTAGTTTCCGCCATCATTTCCGTCACCTCTCCGCCATCCTCTGCCCCCGGCTCCACAAGTCCATGTCCATGTCCATGGCTCCGCCCTGCGGACCGGGTCGAACTTCACGCTCTGGCTAATGGCCACCGCCCGGAGACAACGCTAGGGCCCAGGCACCTCGACTACTCGGTCATTCATGTGTTCCCCATAGAAAGCCACCTGCCGGGCCATGACTTCACGCATGGCCGCGTCCTTGGAGACGCCATAGACGACTCCCGGAAAGTCCATCTGTTGTTGAATTTCCCAAATGTCGTTATGGCTCTCGGGTGAGAGGAGTCGCGCGGGCACGCCGACCGCCACCCAGCCGATCGGCACGACCGTGCCCGCCTCCAGACGCGACCCGACGTGCAGGACGCTGTTGATGCGCATCTCCGCCCGTGCTCCGACGACCGAACCGGGGAACAGTGACGTTCCGGTGGCGAGGAACGCTTCGTCCTCGACCGTGGCGCCGTTGACATGGGCGTGCGGGCCGATGAGCACCGCCTCGCCGATCCGCGCCGGATGGTCCCTGCGTCCGCGCACGAGAGCGTTCTCCATCACCACGACGTTCGACCCGAGGGTCACCTCGCCGTCCTCCGCGCTCAGCACCGCGCCGTGCAGGACACGGCAGTTCTCCCCGAGAGCGACCGCTCCGCACAGGACCGCCGTCGGCGCCACGTACGCCGATGCGGGGACGATGGGACGGCGGCCTCGATGCTCGATCTGCATGCGAATCCTCCGTGACGTTCGAGTTATCCACAGTTGCGCGGGTGACTTCCGATCGGGCGGCCGGTGTCGCGACCATGGATTTCGTGACCGCTATGACCTGGACGAAAACGTCCGACCACACGATCCGTCCGCTCGCCGACGGTCGGCCCTGCCGACTCACCGAGGTCCTTCCCCCGGGTGCCGTGATCGCACGCGCTGCCGCCGCCTGGCTCTGGGGGCTGGACGTCCTGCCTCCCGGCGTCCGCGGGAACGAGGAGGAACTCGACCTCATCCTGCCTCCGGAGAGCGCACCGCCCGACGCCGAGCCCGACCCTCGCTGGGTGCCGCTACCGCCCGAGCACGTGACCACGCGTGACGGTGTTCGGCTGACGACCCTCACGCGCACGGCCTTGGACTGCGCGCGCTGGCTGCCCCGCCTGGACGCCGTCGCCGCCGTCGATCAGTTCCTGCGGGCCGGGGTGGGGGAGGGCGAGTTGCGTGCGATGGCCCGTGAGGTACCCGGCTACCAGGGCGTCCGCCGGCTGTCCGAGGTCTTCCGCCTCAGCGACCGGGGCGCGGCCTCACCAGGAGAGAGCTGGACCCGCGTCCTGATGATCCAGGCGGGCTTCCCGCGTCCGCGCACACAGGTCGCCGTTCCCGGCCCGCACGGCGAACGGCTCTACATCGACCTCGGCTACGAGCAATGGCGCGTCGGGCTCAAGTACGACGGCGAGCGCCATCACACGGGCCGCCGCGCCCGCGCCCACGACGACGGGCGCCGCCGCTGGCTGCGCCGCCAGGGCTGGCAGATCATCCCCGTCACCCGGGACGTTCTGCCGCGTCCGGGGCCGTATCTCGAGGCGCTGCTCACCGCGCTGCTCGACCACGGCTGGCACCCGGACGACCAGGCCATGGACCGCCTGGCCACTCATCTGGCCCGGCTCCGCAACGGCACCTCGCGCCGCGCCCAGGCCGCCAACCCGCCCACCCCGCCGTCCCTGCCCTCGACCTCGGAACCGCCGCGGTCGACGTCACCCCCCCAGAAAGGCAGCACCATGACTCCCGCCACCATGCCGGTGCCGCATTCGACTCACCCGATGAGCGTCCCCGGAGCGGCCGAAGGCGCCCGGCGCTCAGGTCGCCAGGGAAACGGCCGGCAGGCGGAGCGTGCGATACGCGATGAGGCCGATCGGAACGGGCGCCCAGTACGTGACGGCCCGGAAGAGCAGCACGGCCTGCAAGGCGGGCGTGGTGGGGGTGCCGAGCGCCGCCAGCGCGGTGAGCAGGGCGGCCTCGGTGGTGCCCATGCTTCCGGGGAGCGGGATCGCCGCGCCCGCGGCGGCTCCGAGAAGGTACGCGGTGAGCAGCGGAAGCGTGTCGTCGGCGCCGGTCATCGTGCCGGGCACCGCTTGGACGCTCAGGGCGAACGCCATCGCGAGAACAAAGGTGGTGCCGGCCGAGCACGACAGCGTGAGGGCCAGATCGGCCGGGCGGCGGCACAGATCGCTCAGGCCCGTCAGAGCACGGGCGACGGCCGGCGAGTGGACGACGCGGCGCCCCCAGCGAAGCGCGACGGGCAGCAGCACCAGCGCGGCCGGAACGAGGAGAAGGGCGAGCGGCGAAAGGAGATGAGGGTTGAGATGGTCACCACCGCCCAGCGCCAGTGCACCGGCAATGAGCAGCAGGTCGGAGGGGGCACCCGCCGCCTGGAGGACGGCGACGGCCACGAGCGCGCTCGCGAGGGGCATGCCACGGGTCACCAGATAGCGGGCGTTCACGGCGGCGGCGCCGAGCCCGCCCGGTGTGACGCGGTTGGCGGCGGCCGCGGTGAACTGGGCGAGGATCGTCCGGCGCAGTGGGAGCACCATCCCGGACGCGCCGCGCAGCGCGATGGCCGCGAAGACGTAATGCAGAGCCGCGAGCCCCGCGAGGAGAGGAAGGAACTCCCAGCGGGCGTCCCCGAGCGCCACGAACGCCTCCAGGGCACGCCTGACGCCCTGCGTGAGAACCAGCGCGGTGACGATCGCGGCGAGCGGGACGAGCGCGACCGCGATCCGGATCCCACGGGACCGGGCGGCGGCGGTCCGCGCCCGGTCGAACAGTGCGATCGCCGCGCCGGGCCGGGGGACGGCGTCGCCGGCCGGGGCGGGGATCCCGGCGGGAACCGCGGACGCCGAACCGGCGGCGATGTTCTCCACAATGAAGTTGTCGGCGATTTCGGTGACGTTCATGCGGCGACTGGATTCACTTTGGGAAAACGGTGGCCGCAGGATGGGAATGATCGCCGCAGTGCGCGGTTATGCGGCGGGTTGATACCGGTCTTCGCGGGTTTGTGCGCCGATGTAGCGGAGCATCCGGCGCAGCGCGCGATGGTTGAGCCCGCTCGGGACCATCCGGTACCCCTGCCGGTGGGCGAGCGCGAGCGCCCCGAACCGTGCCTGGTCGAGCGGCGTCCAGGGAATGTCGAAGCGGTCCCGGACGAGCGTCGGCAGGCAGCCGAAGGTGATGAGGCGCAGCGGGCGCTCGGCGACGAACCGTCCGGCGCGTTCGAGCCGCGCCCCGCCGACCGGCATCAGCGTGACCGTCTCCGACCCGTACTGCGCGATCTCCAACGCGCGCGCCGCGGCGGGCGTGAGCTCGAGGCGCTCGGCGCACACGCGCCAGAACTTCGCCCGGAAGGCGGCATGGTCGGCGGGCACGGGACGCATGCTCACCCCGTAGCGCGAATACCAGGTGACGGTCTCGGCGTAGAGGCGCTCGCGGTCCTCGGCCGTGAGGGTCTCCGGGTGGAACATCTCGACCGAGCGGAAGATCTCCCAGGTGAACGTCGCGTGCGCCCACCAGAAGGTCTCGGGGTCGAGCGCGTGGTACCGCCGGTTCCGCTCGTCCACGCCACCGATGGCGCGATGCAGGTCGCGGATGGCGCGTGCGCGGTCCGGCCCGTCCGGCGCGAGGATCGTCGCCCAGATCTGCGGCACCGACCGGTGGATGCGGTCGAACGGCGCGTCGAAGAACGCCGAATGCTCCGACACCCCCGCCCCGATGCCCGGGTGCATCAGCTGCATCAACCCGGCCGCGGCCCCCGGAAGCAACGACCGCAGATCCCCCGCGTAGCGCCGCAACAGGGACGGGCTCTCGGCGGCTCCGGTCCCGGACGAGGTCGTCATCCCACCTCCCGGTAATCACTCACTTATCAGACTGGAGGCCCCTGAGACGAAAGTCAATATTTGTCTCATCCTCACCCGCGTCATGCCACCCGACCACCCCACAAGGCGCCCGCGACCTGTGCATTCCGCCGAGTGCCCTCACCACCCCGCCACCCTCCGAACCCAACCGTCGTCCGTCCGCCCCCGTAGCCCGCGCACCCGCTCTCCTGGAGGGGAGGGCGACGCTCGGAACGAGGTGCCTGGCGTGTCGTGAGGGCCTGGGGAGCCCTACCTGACGTTCCTATCCGGGGCGTGGAGGTGGTGGTGGGGCGTGCCGTCCGGCGAGGGGGTGGGGGCCGGACGGCACGCGCTTTGGGAGTGGGTGGTGCTTTGGGGAGTGGCGCGGGTGGGGTTAGGAGGCTGGTTTGTAGACGGCTACGGCGCAGGCGCTGCCCAGGCCGATGTTGTGCTGGAGGGCGACGCGGGCGTTCTCGACCTGGCGGGCGTCGGCCTTGCCTCGGAGTTGCCAGGTGAGTTCGGCGCATTGGGCGAGGCCGGTGGCGCCGAGGGGGTGGCCCTTGGAGATGAGGCCGCCGGACGGGTTGACGACCCAGCGTCCGCCGTAGGTGGTGTCGGCGGCGTCGACGAGTTTGTGGCCCTCGCCGACCGGGGCCATGCCGAGGGCCTCGTAGGTGATGAGCTCGTTGGCGCTGAAGCAGTCGTGGAGCTCGATGACGTCGACGTCGTCGATGGCGACCTCGGCCTCGGCCATGGCGCGGGCGGCGGCGCGCCGGGTGCAGCCGAAGCCGACGACCTCGATGGACGAGTTGTCCTCGAACGACTCGGCGGTGTCGGTGGAGATGTGGTGTCCGGCGATCTCGACGGCCTGGTCCCAGAGGTCGTGCTCGTCGACGAAGCGTTCGGACGCGATGACGGCGGCGGCCGCGCCGTCGGAGGTGGGGGAGCACTGGAGCTTGGTGAGCGGATCGAAGATCATCTTCGCGTTCTTCACGTCGTCCAGGGAGTACTCGGTCTGGAACTGCGCGTACGGGTTGTTCACCGAGTGCTTGTGGTTCTTCCAGCCGATCCACGCGTAGTGCTCGGGAGCGGAGCCGTACTTCTCCATGTGCTCCCGTCCGGCGTTGCCGAACATCTGCGGCATGGGGGCCTTGTCCATCTCCCAGGGGCGTCCAGCGGTCATGGAGCGCAGGTGGTGGTCGATGATCGTCACGGACGACGCGCCCATGCCCGCGCCCAGCGAGCCCTTCTGCATCTTCTCCATGCCGAGGGCGAGGACGCAGTCGGCGAGTCCGCCGCGCACCGACTGCCGGGCGAGGTACAGCGCGCTCGAGCCGGTGGCGCACGCGTTGGAGACGGTCATGACGGGGAGCCCGGTCATGCCGACCTCGTACAGGGCCCGCTGGCCCATCGCCCCGTACACCGACCCCGCGTACGCCTGCTCGACCAGGCCGTAGGCGACGCCCGCGTCGGCGAGCGCCTTGCCCACGGCCTCCTTGGCCATGTCCGGGTACTCCCAGTCGCGGGAGCCCGGCTTCTCGAACTTGGTCATGCCCACGCCGACGACGAAGCTGCGGTTGACCATCGGGCTCGCCTCCAGATGCCGAATCGGGTTCGGGGACACGATAACCCGAACGACCAATCGAGCGCTCGCTTGGGTCCCGGGTGTGCGCGTCGGCGCACGTCGACCCTTGGAGCCGGTCCCCGGCGAGTGCGCCGATGTGGCCCGGGTGGATGCCGACGCGGGCGGGGAGGAAGCCGAGGCGGTCCGAGCGGACGGCTGTGGTCAGCCGCGCGCGGACCGCCCGACGGTCAGTCCACGGAGGTGCGGAGGGCGGCGGTGAAGGCGTCGATGTCGGCTTCGGTGGTGTCGAAGGCGCACATCCAGCGGACCTCGTCCGAAGGGTCGCCGTGGAAGAAGAAGCGTTCGCGCAGGCGTTCGGCGGCCTTCTCGGGGAGGCGGGCGAAGACGGCGTTCGCGTCGACCGGACGGATGATCTCGACCCCGGCGACCTCCGAGACCCGGTCGGCGAGGAGGCGGGCCATGGCGTTGGCGTGCCGGGCGTTGCGTTGCCACAGGTCGCCGTCCAGGAGGGCGACGAACTGCGCGGACAGGAAACGCATCTTGGACGCCAGCTGCATGCTCGACTTACGGAGGTAGTCCGTGCCGTGCGCCGCGTCCTGGTTCAGGACGACCACCATCTCGCCGAGCATCATGCCGTTCTTGGTGCCGCCGAAGGACAGCACGTCCACGCCGACGTCGGTGGTGATCGCACGGAGCGGGACGTCCAGGGACACGGCCGCGTTCGCGAGGCGGGCGCCGTCCATGTGCAGGGACATGCCGCGCTCGTGCGCGCACGAGGCGAGCGCCGCGATCTCGTCCGGCGTGTAGACGGTGCCGACCTCGGTGACCTGAGAGATCGACACGACGGCGGGCTGGGAGCGCTGGACGTTCCCGAAGCCGGTCGCGCGGCGGGCGACCGCCTCCGGCGTCAGCTTTCCGTTCTCGGCGGGGACCGGCACCAGCTTCAGGCCGCCGACATGCTCGGACGCGCCGCACTCGTCCTGGTTGATGTGCGCGGACTCGGCGCAGATCACCGAGCTCCAGCGCTCGCACATCGCCTGGAGGGCGACGACGTTCGCGCCCGTGCCGTTGAACACCGGGAGCGCGGAGGCCTGCGGGCCGAAGTGGCGTTCGACGACGCGGTCGAGGCGCTCGGTCCAGGCGTCCGAGCCGTAGGCGAGCTGGTAGCCGGTGTTGGCCTCGGCGAGCGCGGTCATCACCTCCGGGTGGATGCCTGCGTGGTTGTCGCTGCCGAATCCGTGGTGGACGTCAGAAGAGCTCAAGGAGGGATCCGTTCAGTTCGGAGGTGGGCCGGTTCCAGAGTCCGGCGACGGTCGCGGCGAGGTCGTCCACCGTCGTGAGTCCCGGCTTGGCCTCGCTGACCAGCGCCTTCACGACGAGGATCGTGGCGGCGCCTCCGGCGTCGGCCTCGGACGCGAAGGAGGCGGCCATCGCGAGCGTCCAGGTCTCGGCGGCCGCCTTGGCCGCGCCGTAGGCGGCGGAGCCCGCGTCGGGGTGCCGGGCGGCGGGCTGGGAGACCATCGCGAAGCGTCCGGCGGGCGCGTCGCGCAGGACGTCGTGGAAGGCGAGCGTGGTGTGCTGGAGCGTCCGGACGACCTGGTCGTGCAGGAACGTCCAGTCCGCGAGGTCGGTCCCGGCGAAGGACGGCGCACCGCGCCAGCCGCCGACCAGGTGGATCACCCCGTCCACGCGGCCGTGCCCGGAGATCACCTCGTCGGCGAAGCGGCGGGTCGCGTCCGGATCGAGCAGGTCGACGGCGGTGGGGACGATCCGCGGGGAGTCCCACTGCCGGACGCCGCGTCCGGCGGCGACGACGAGCGCGCCGTCGCCGGCCAGGCGCTCGGTCACGGCGCGCCCCGAGGCGCCGTTCGCGCCGGTCACCACGACCACCCGGCCGTCGGCGCTGGAGGTTTCGGTCATGATCGTATTCTGCCCGCCTACCGGACCACTCGCGGCCTCCAGCCCGGCATCCGCGACCCCACACGAGGGGGACGCCTACGTCGAGGGCCGTGTGGTGCGGCCTCGGCTTGTCCGTGTGCGGGAAGTGGGCCTCTACAGAGGTGCCCGGCCGAGCCTTCGGGCACGCCCGCGTGCAGGAGGAAAGGCCTCCAACGGGGGCGTGTCCCAGGCGAGTGTGTCGGCACCGAGCACGGCGCATGGAGCGCGAAGCAGGTGGCACGGTGCGCGGGGGTGGGGGTCAGTCAGTTGGAGGGGCAGGCCCCACCCGCAGCGTCACCACCAACATCATCAGGGTCAGTTGGAGGCGGGGATCTTGGCGAGGTGGGCCACGTCGTTGTAGACGACCGGGGTGAGGCGGTCGCCGCCGCGGCGCCAGCGGGTCATCGAGGCGTTGGCGATCGAGTCCTTCTCGATCTCCAGGACCTCCTGCTCGGTGAGGTTCTCCACCAGGTAGCGGGTGGTCACGACGATCGCGTCGTGCGCGACGACCAGGACGCGCTGGCCCGCCGCGTCCTCCGCGAGGTCGCGGTAGAAGGAGCGGAGCCGCAGTGCGAGGTCGGCCCAGGACTCGCCGGCGGGCGGGCGGTAGTAGAACTTGCCGAGCTTGAGCTTGCGCTCGAACTCCTCGGGGTGGCGCCGCCGGATGCCCGCGCCGGTCAGGCCCTCGAGGATGCCCTGGTCGCGGTCGCGCAGCCGCTCGTCGATCTGGACGGGCAGGTCGAACGGCGTCTCGTCCAGGGCGATGCGGGCGGTGTCGAGCGCGCGCCGGAAGGGGGACGAGTAGACCAGCGTGGGGCGCTCGTCGGCGGGGACGGCGGCGAGCCAGCGGCCGAGGTTGGCGGCCTGCGCGCGTCCGAGGTCGGACAGCGGCACGTCCGCGTCGCGCTCGGTGATGCCGCTCTCCTCCAGCCCGTGCGCGTGCGCCTCGCGCCACGCGATGTTGGCGGTGCTCTCACCGTGCCGGGTCAGGTTCAGCCACTCCAGCGCCTTCACAGGCGCCATGATTCCACGTCCGATCCGTCCGTCTCGACCCCGGTTCCGTGCCGTTTCCGTGTGCCGCCGTCCTCGATACACGTCCGGACGTGCCGCGCGCCACCTCGCGGCCGGATGTTCTACAGCGCGTAGTACTCTTGGTGGCCTATGACGAACGCCCTGGCCACCGTGATCATCGTGGTGTCGCTGCTCGCCGCCGCGTACAGCCTGTGGAGCGCCTGGCGGAACCGGGCGATGGGCGTGCCGCACCTGGTCGCGCTCGGCGTGCTCGAAGTGCTGCTCGTCACACAGGCGGTGGTGGGGTTCGTGAAGCTGTCGGGTCACGAGGGCCCGACCAGTTCGGCGACCTTCGTGGGCTACCTGCTGGCGATCCTGCTGATCCCGCCGGCGGGCGCCGGATGGGGGCTGCTCGAGCGGTCGCGGTACGGGCCCGGCGTGATCGTCGTGGCCTGCCTGGCCGTCGCCATCATGATCGTACGAATGCAGCAAATCTGGCAGGGGACCCATGCCTGACCGTCCCGAAGCGACCACGCGCAGCGGACCCGGCCGGCTGCTCGTCGCCGTCTACGCGTTGTTCGCGCTGGCGGCCGGCGCGCGCGCCGGGGTGCAGATCGGCACCAAGTTCTCCGAGGCGCCGGCCGCCTACGTGCTGTCGGCCGTCGCCGCGGTCGTCTACGTTCTCGCGACGGTGGCGCTCGCGCTCGGCGGGCGGACGTCGCGGCGGGTCGCCGTCGCCGCGTGCTCGGTGGAGCTGCTGGGCGTGCTGGTCGTCGGGACGCTGAGCCTGGCGGACGCGTCGGCGTTCCCGGACGCGACCGTCTGGTCCGGCTTCGGACGCGGCTACGGGTACGTGCCGCTCGTCCTGCCGGTCATCGGGCTCGTCTGGCTGTGGCGCACCTCCCGGACGGACGGCCGGGCCGAGGCCCTCACCGGCGAGGGCGCCGGCTCCGCCTGATCCGGGTCGCCGGGCGGCGCGCCGTGTCCTGGAAGTGCGGGCGGTGCGCGGTGCGGCCCGACCCGGGAGGTCGTCCGGGTCGAAGCGGCCGCCCCGCGCACCGCGAACCCCCTCCCCGGGGTCCTCTCCGGCGCCGCCTGGACAGGGTCCGGCGGCGTCCGGACGGCGGTGGTGGCTCACCCGTGCCTCACGCGGCGGCCGCTGGGCGGCCGCCGACGGGCAGCACGTGCACCGTCGCGCGGGCGAGCTTCTCCACCTGCTCGGCGGAGTAGTCGGCGGTGTGGTTCTTGTGGATCCAGCGGAGCATGCGGAACGGCGTGGCGAACACGACGCCGTCGGCCTCGAAGGGGGAGCGGGCGAGGCGTCCGCCGTGCACGATCAGCAGCGGGCGGACGGTGATCTTCTCGCCGGTCTCCTCGGTGAGCAGGCGCTCGATGGTCTCGGCCGAGCCGGTCAGCCGGGCCATCAGCTTGGTCTGGGTGCGGCCGTCGACGAACACCTTGCCGCCGTAGGGCGCGATCTCGGTGTCCGGATGCCACGCCTCGTTGTGGATCAGCCAGATCCCGCCGGGCCCGACGAGGACCTCGTCCGCCTGCTCGTGGCCGGGGACGGTCCGCGCGTGCAGCACCCGGTGACCGCGCCTTTCCACGGTGTTCCGGAGCAGCCGGTCGGTGCGCCGTTCGCCGCGCAGCCCGCGCCGCCACACGCTGGAGGCGTTGTAACCGCGCCAGTGGAAGAAGAGGTCCAGAAGTGACACCACAACGGCCATCACGATTCCGAACACGGCGTTCACGAGGGCGCCGCACAGAATGAGCGTCAGCACGGCGAATATGGCACGGTTCCGAAGTCTGGTCTTACGTCCGCGTTCCCACAGCTCCGCGTACACGGCCTGTGGCGTTCCGCCAGTGAACGCCGTCCTGTCGCGAAGATAGATGGAGCTGCCGCCCATCACCCGTCCCTCCCTCGCACCTGCGGTGACGACTCCAATTATGGGGATACCCGCGAGATTGGGACAGCCCGTCATGGGGTGAGGGAACTGAGGCCGAAGAGCTACCGAAGCGCAAGAGATATTGCTATGGGGGCGTTCCTCCGAAGGTTCTTCGGCACGCTCTTGACCTTGGGTTTAGAACGTTCTACGCCGGAAAGGCGAAATGCTCGGTGAAACTATCGCCGCAAGGGTCGGTTCCGGTTTCGCCGTCGTGATCTTGCTCACAGTCGGCGTTCGGTGCCCGGTTCGCGGCGCTCCGTAGGGACGGCCACACTGGACGGATGCACGCCGACCGCCGCGCCGCCCTCGCCGGACTGCCCGTTCGGACCGTCGTCCCCGCCCTTCGCCGGGCACTCGGCGGACGGGGCGTCGCCGTGCTCGCGGCCCCGCCCGGCACCGGCAAGACGACCTACGTTCCGCTCGCCCTCGCCGGTCTTCTCGACGATGCCGAGGGGCCTGAGCGGCCCGGGCGGATCGTCGTCCTCGAGCCGCGCCGCCTCGCCGCCCGCGCCGCCGCGCGCCGGATGGCGTGGCTGCTGGGGGAGAAGGTCGGCGAACGCGTCGGCGTGACCGTCCGGGGCGAGCGGCGGCCCGGCTCGGCCGTGGAGGTCATGACGACGGGCGTGCTGCTCCAGTGGCTGCGGAACGACCCCGAGCTGGACGGCGTCGGCACGGTGATCCTGGACGAGTGCCACGAGCGGCACCTCGACGCGGACACGGCGCTCGCGTTCCTGCTGGACGTGCGCGCGACACTCCGTCCCGACCTGCGGATCGTCGCCGCGTCGGCCACCGCCGACACCGGGCCGTGGGCGGAGCTGCTGGGGCGAGAGGACGAGGCGCCCGCGCCCGTCGTGGAGGCCGAGGCCGTGCTGCACCCGGTGGACGCCGTATGGGCGCCTCCGGAGCGTCCCGTCCGGCCGCCGCACGGGATGCGCGTCGATCCGGCGCTGCTCGCGCACGTGGCCGCGACCGTCCGGCGGGCGCTGGCCGAACGCGACGGCGACGTGCTCTGCTTCCTGCCGGGCGTCGGCGAGATCGCCCGGGTCGCCGGGATGCTCGGCGGGGTCGCCGCGGACGTCCTCCAGGTGCACGGGCAGGCCCCGGCCGCCGTCCAGGACGCCGTGCTCGCCCCGCCGGACGGCCGCCGCCGCGTCGTGCTGGCGACGTCGGTGGCCGAGTCGAGCCTGACCGTCCCGGGCGTCCGGATCGTGGTGGACGCCGGGCTGGCCCGCGAGCCGCGCACCGACCACGCGCGCGGGCTCGGCGCGCTGACGACCGTCCGGGTGTC
>NZ_RFFG01000190.1 GCF_003696215.1 Actinomadura harenae
GGCGCGCAGGGACGTGACCAGGTCGCCGAGCGCCGCCCGGCGGCCCTCGGCGTGCGGGGCGGCGGACTCCAGCGTGCCGAGCTGCGCCGACACCCACACCTCGGCGGGCAGGGCGGCGGGCAGGGCCGGCAGCTCGCCGGCGGCCCGCACGAACACCTCGTAGACCTCGCGGAGGCCGGGCAGCATCAGTCGGGGTCCCTGGACGGGTCGGGTGGCGCTCACGGGCCCAGCGTACGGTCCGATCTCTACCGGCTGGTAACCCGACCCGGCAGGGACTATTACCTTTTAGATAGGTCTTACTTACTTCAGGGCTCGGACCGGCGGTTTGTCTCGTCGAAACAGGTGTCGAGGACATCAGAGGAGAGCGGAGGCACCACACATCCCTGACGTCACAGCGACCCTCCATCGAAAGGCGACACCCACTCCGGCGTGGAGCGATGGCGGGCGACCGCCCCGCGCGCTCGGAGGGACGAAGGCGAGATGGGCGTGAACTTGGAGGAAGACCTGGTCTACCGACTGCTGCTCGCCGTGGACATCCAGGGTTACAGCAGGCTGACCGCGCGGCGGCAGCTCGCGGCGCAGCACGACCTGGCGACCGTGCTCGACAAGGCGGCGGCCGCCGCCGGGCTGTCCCGGTCCGACTGGATCGAGCAGGTCGGCGGGGACGGCGAGCTGGCCACGCTTCCGGCCGGGACGTCCCCGGCCGTCGTGGCGGGCGACTTCGTCGTGGGCTTCGAGGCCGCGCTGCGCGAGGTGAACGCCGCCCGCGACACCGGCGGACGACTCGACCCGGCGCGCGGCGGCTGGCGGCTGCGGGTCCGGCTCGCGCTGCACCACGGCACGCTGTACCCCGGCCCGTTCGGCCCCGCCGGGGACGCCCCGGTCGTCGTCCAGCGGCTGCTCGACTCGATGCCGCTGCGCCGCCTGCTGGACGACCCGCGCCGTGACCTGGCCGTGGTGGTGTCGGAGGCGATGTTCGCCGACGTGGTGCGCACGGGCTTCAGCTCGCTGCCCGAGTCGGCGTTCGAGCCCGTCCGGATCACCGCCAAGGGCTCGGTGTTCCGGGGGCACCTGCTCACCCGTCCGCCGGCCAGGCCGCGCGTCCTGCCGCTCCGGGAGCGTCCGGTCCGTGCGGCCGGGGGCGACCCGCCCGTCCGGGTGCCGGAGCTGACGCTGCTCACCGGGGTCGGCGGACGCGGCGACGACTTCAACTGACAGCCTGGAGACGACGGCCCGGGCCCGTCCCGCCCGCCGGGAGGCGCGGGACGGGGCCCGCGGTCGTCCCACACGACCATCGGACGAGGACGGCGGAGGCCGACATGGCGGACGAGACGGGACTGCGGAGACTGCTGGCGGAGAGCAGGCTGGGCGCCCTGGTGACGATCAAGCGGGACGGGCGCCCCCAGCTGTCCAACATCATCTACCACTACGACCGGGACCGGGACCTGGTGCGGATCTCGGTCACCGACGACCGGGCCAAGACCCGCAACCTGCGCCGCGACCCGCGCGCGAGCCTCCACGTGAGCAGCAAGGACGGCTGGTCCTGGACGGTCGCCGAGGGCGTCGCCGAGCTGACGGACGTCGCCGCCGGCGAGCGGGACGCGACCGTCGAGGAGCTGGTCGACCTGTACCGCTCCATCCGCGGCGAGCACCCGGACTGGGACGAGTACCGCCGCGTGATGGTCGAGGAGCGGAGGCTCGTCGTGCGGCTGCCCGTCGAGCGCGTCTACGGGCAGCCGCTCCGCTGACCTGCGCCCGGCGAGTCGTCGCGGGCGCTCTTCAGCGGGCCGAGGGCGGCGGCGGCCGGGGCGAGCGTGCTCATGAACCCCTCTGTAACTGCCGTGTAGGCTTTAGATGGTCACATCGCGCCTCGAGGAATGTAACTGGTCAAGTGGATTACAACAGTCACTCGGATCGGGTCGTCACGGCCGCCGTCGAACTGGTCAACGTCCTGACCCCCGGCGAGCGCCGCGGCCGCCGCTACGAACCCCCGTCCGACCCGCGCGAACGCTCCGACGCCGCGAACGCCGTCTGGGGCGACGCCGGGGACGACACCCGCCGCACCGAGGCGGAGCTGGCCGAGCTGGCCGCCGTCGCACTCCGGCTGCGCGAGGTCTTCGAGGCCGTCGCGGGCGGCGACGTGGACGATGCGGCCGCGCGGGTCAACCGGATGCTGGACGACACGGCCGCGCGCCCGCGCCTCGCCCGGCACGACGGCGAGCCCTGGCACCTGCACTTCCACGGCGCCGACAGCGGGCTGACCGCCGAGTGGGGCGGGCCCTGCGCGACCGGCCTCGCCGTCGTCCTCGGCAGCGAACTGCACGACCGGCTCGGGGTCTGCACCGCGCCCGTGTGCGACCGCGTCTACGTCGACACCTCGCGGAACGGCACCCGCCGCTACTGCTCGACCGCCTGCCAGAACCGGGTGAAGACCGCCGCGTTCCGCGCGCGCGCCCAGGCCTGAACCCGGGAGCCGGATCCGTTCCCGTCCGTAACCGGCCAGCTCCTCATCGTTCGTTCCGCCGTCCGGCCGTGTCACGCTGGCGGCCCGGGCGGCACGACGGCGGGAGGGCCGGATGTGCGGAGACTGCACGCAGGACGCCTCGAACGTGCCCGAGCCGGTGCGGCGCGCGCTCGACGAGTACCGGGCGCTGCTCGCCGCGCACGGCCCCACCTGGGGCGAGGACCCGATCCGCTACGTCCGGCAGCTGGAGGTCGCGCCGTTCGTCCCGGACGAGCGGGCGTACTTCGTCGCCTGGTTCGTGAAGGCCGTCGAACACTCCGAGGGATCGACCGGTCCGCACATCGAGGCCGCGCTGAACAGCGTCGACCTGCGGGAGATCCTCCGGGACGTCCTGGGCGGCGCGCTGCCCGACAACCTCGCCGCGCTGCGTCTCGCCCCCGGCGGCGCCCGTATCGAGGCCCGTCCGCGCCCGGTCTTCGCCGCCGGGACGGAGCACGCGACCACGCTGCTGCTCGACTCGTCCCGCGACGAGAGCGTCCGCGTGGAGATCGACGGCGCCGTCCACGACCTCGAGCCGCACGGCGTGCGCCTCGTGCCGATCACGAGCGACGCCAAGGTCGTCGTGGACGAGGCGGTCGTCTCCCTCGACGCGCTCACCCGCCGGGCCGCCAAGGCGCGGCTGCGCGTCCGCGCCGGGATGCCCTGCCGCTGGACGGTCGTCGGCGACGACGGCCACGGCTGGTACCCGCCGGGCGCCCCCGACCGGCACGACGCGCACGCCCAGCCCTACTTCCACGGCGACGACCTCGTCCTGGACGTCCCGGCCGAGCCCCTCACCGTCCGGGTCACGCGCGGCGCCGAGTACGAGATCGCCGAGACACGCGTCCATCCCGCGCCGGACGAGGAGCTCAGCGTCGACCTGACGCCGCGCCGCCGCTACGACGCCGCCGCGCGCGGCTGGTACGGCGGCGACATGCACGTCCACATGAACTGGGCCGGGAACAGCGTCGGGACGCCCGAGCAGGCCGCCGCGATCCAGCAGGGCGAGGACCTGCACGTCCTCAACCTCGTCGCCGGGAACGTCTCGACCGTCCGCGTCTACGACCGCGAGGCGCTGGAGCACTGGGCCGGGAGCGACGCCCCCTGGTCCACTCCCGGGCACATCGCCCGCTTCGGCGTCGAGTACCGCAACGACCTGCTCGGACACCTCTACGCGTTCGGCATGGAGCGCCCTCCCGACCTGTTCCACACGGGCTTCCTCGGGACCGACGACTGGCCGCCGAACGCCGAGGGCATCAGGCGGCTCACCGCACTCGGCGCGATCGTCGGCTACAGCCACCCGTTCCACCTCGCGGTAGGCGAGGACGGCGACCCGGGCGAGGCGCTCTCCGACGGCCGCAACTGCTCGGCCCGCGAGATCGTCGCCGACGCCGCGCTCGGCCTCGTGCACAGCCTGGACGTCCTGAACCACTCCGACGTCCACGCGACCGCGCGCGTCTACCGGCGCCTGGTCGGAGCGGGGAACCGGCTCGCCGTCACCGCCGGAAGCGACACGCAGATCTCGTTCACGCGGCGCGGCAACCAGTCCAGCCCGCCCGGCTGGGAACGCGTCTACGCCCGCGTGGACGGCGACCTGACCGCCGCGTCGTTCGCGGACGCGATCCGGCGCGGACGCACCTTCGCGACCACCGGCCCCTGGCTCGAACTCGACGTCGACGGCCACGGCCCCGGCGACACGCTCGACCTGCCCGGATCCGGCGGAACGGTCACCGCCACCGTCCGCGTGGTCGGCGAGGAGGTCGAGAACGTCCAGCTGCTCACCGCGGACGGCGTCGTCGCCGAGGGCCCGCCGGACGAGCTGACCGTCCGGCTCGGCGTCACCGGGCCGACCTACGTGATCGCCGTGGCGACCGGCCCCGAGCACCTCCGGTCGATGCACCGTCTGGGCGTCTACGCCCAGACCAGCCCGGTCCACCTGCACGTCGCCGGACGCCATGTCGCGCGCGAGGACGACGTCCGCTGGTGCCTGGACTTCCTCGACGGCTTCGAGCGGATGATCCGCGACCGGGCGCGGCTCGGCGACGAGCGCCGGCTCGCCGACCACGTCGCCCTCATCGAGGCCGCGCGGGCCGTCTACCGGTCCAGGCTCACCTGAGCGGGCCCACAAGCTCGGCGCCGTGCAGGAGGACGCCGATGGAAAAGGGCGCGGGACGGAGGCACCCCGCAGTTCCTCCGTCCCGCGCGTTCTCGGGGCCCCGTCAGGTGAGGTCGGGGCCGTAGACCTCCCAGAGCTCGCCGGCGAAGAACCGGCCGAACTCGGCCAGCGCCGTCGTGCCGTGCGGCCCGCCGGTGCGGAAGGTGGTCAGCTGCCGCGCGAAGTCGGTCAGCTGGATGTGCAGCACGCCCGCGCCGACGACCTCGGCGTCCGGTTCGTCGTCCGCCCCCACGTGCCCGGCGAGCAGGCGCGTGTAGAGCGTGGACGTGTCCGGCCAGATCCGGGTGGGCGGGCCGTGCAGGACGTTCTTCTCACCGGTCAGGGTCAGGTCACGGCCCCCGTCGTCGGTGAAGAACAGCCGGTACCGCATCACCCGGCGCTGCGCCTCGCCGGTCGGCGCGAACAGGTTGAACCGGCCCCGCCGGACGGGCCGCCGCCCGCCGCAGCGCGCGGCCTCGACCCAGCCCTCCGCGGTCGCCTCGTGCTCGGGTTCGCTGAGGAACCGGTGCACGTCGTCGGTCGCGATGGTCAGCCGGAACGCGAAGGGCTCGCGGTCCTCGTCCACCTCGCCCGCGCGCGGGTCCGGCGTGCCGAAGGTGACGTGGCCCTTCATCTGCTCGGTGAACGACAGTGACGTACCCCCCGCGTCGGCACGGAACCGGTCCCCGGGTTCCGTCCGCGGTCCCCGCTCGGGGGTGTACGCACCGCCGCTCACCGTTTCGTGGCGCGGGCCGGTCGACGAGACCGGCCCGGCCCCCGTGCTTCCGGACGCCGCCCCCACACCGGCGGGCACGGACGTCGCGTTCGTGAGGGCGAGGCCCGCGACGGCCTTCTCGACGGGCGCCCTGCGGGGGGAGCCGCTCCCGGGCGAGGCGGTGGACGAGGTCGCAGCCGAGGTCGTGGCCGAGGCCGTCGACGCGGGCGTCGAAACCCCTGTCCCGCCCCCGCCGCTCTCCAGCAGGCGGGTGCTCATCCGGTCGGCGAACGCCGCGATCGTCAGCGACGGGTTCGGGCCGACCGGGCCCGGCATGACCGAACCGTCCGCGATGTGCAGTCCGGGGTGGCCGTACACCTCACCGTACGGGTCGCACACGCCCACGCCCTCGTGGGCGCCCATCGGCACGCCGCCGAGCGGGTGGACGGTGATGATCCGCTTGCGGAACCACATCGGGTTGTCGGCGTACTCCGCGCCCAGCACGTCCGCGATGCTCTGCATCGTCTTGCGGACGCGCTCGAAGTACGCCTCGCTGGTCTTGGTCGTCCAGTCGGCGTAGAGGCGGCCGTGCTTGTCCAGGTCCAGGCGCCCGTCGGGGGTGTCGCGGCCCATGCCGAGCAGCGGCAGCGAGCTGACCGTGAGCGAGCCGCTGCCGACCAGCTCGCTGAGCTCGGCCGACAGGTGCGTGTCCGGGACGTCCTTGAAGAAGTCGACGAACCGCTCGACCAGGAACTTCACGATGCGCTCGATCTGGCCCGGGACGTCGAGGCCCTGGACGGCCCAGTCGACGAAACCGGGGTGGCCGCCGTCCTGGATGTAGGCGCCGCGGCCCGCGCCGGGCACGCCGTCCACGTCGTCGGGCAGCCGGATCGCGCTGGTGATGACCGGTCCGCGCGCCGCGTCCAGCGGACGCACCCGGTTGCGGTCCTTGGCCTTGAGCAGGAACGTCAGCAGGTCGCCGTTGCCGCTGAACCGGGTGCCGAGGGCGTCGCTCAGCCCCGGCAGCGCCGCCTTCGAACGCAGCAGGATGCGCGCGGTGCCGTACGTTCCGGCCGACAGGATCAGCCGGTCGCAGCCGATGGTCCGCACCGGCGGCCTGCGCGCCTTGGACTCCATGTCGTGGACGACGTAGTCGACCTCGTACCCGCCGCCGCGCCGCGGGCGGATCCTCTTCACCTCGTGCCCGGTGCGGATGTCCGCGCCGTGGTGCTGGGCGGCCGACAGGTAGGTGTGGTCGAGGGTGTTCTTCGACCCGTCGTTGCAGCCGATGTCGCACTCGCCGCACAGGTTGCAGGTGCGCCGCGGGACGCCGTGGAGGTTCCCGTAGGACGGCTCGGCGATCGGCAGCCCGACCGCGGGCTGCCCGCCGGGCTCGCCGGCGAACCGGACGGCGAGCGGCGGCAGCGTCACGTCCAGGCCGAGCTCGGCGGCCGCGTCCTGCATGGCGTGCGCCTTCGGCGTGTTGTCGAACGGCGCGCGGTCCAGCGGGAACGGCGTCGGCTCGAGGATCCTCTCGACGGCGTCGTAGTGCGGGTCGAGGTCGGCGCGGCTGATCGGCCACGACTCGTAGGAGCCGTCCGGCAGCTCCTCGTGGACGAACCAGCGCTCGTCCTTGCGGAGCAGCACGTTGGCGTAGATCAGCGAGCCGCCGCCGAGCCCGGCCGACACGACCGAGTCGCAGCCGTCGAAGCGCCACACGTCGAACATGCCGTACAGGCCCGCGCGCGGCTCCCAGAACGCCCGGCTCATCTCGGCGGGGGAGCGGGGGAAGCTGCCGGGCGGGTACGGGCGGCCGCGCTCCAGCAGCACCACCGACCGCCCGGCCTCGGCGAGCCGGTACGCGCTGACCGACCCGCCGAACCCCGAGCCGACGACGACTGCGTCGACCTGCTCCATGCTGTTGCTCCTGCTCTTTCTCTGTCCGGACGCGGCGGCGTCCCGTCCCGGCCCGGGCGGCCTAGGCGGAGTGCCGCTTGAGGAAGTCGACGACGAGGGGGAACACGTCGAGGTGCGAGTTCTTGCCGATGAGCGGGTCGAGGTGCCCGTAGCCGGGCAGCACGGCCAGCTCGTGGCGGCCCGGCGCGGCCCGCTCGAGGATCTTGTGGAAGTGGATGTTGGAGTCGGCGAAGACGCGGTTCTTCTCCGGCGCCAGGAGCAGCAGCGGAGTGGTCACGTCGGCCGCGCCGGCCAGGTAGTCCTTCGGGAGGGCGGCGTACTTCGGGTCGTTCGGCGCGTACTTCACCGAGCGCCCGGCGTCGACCATCCTGCGGACGTGCCGGTAGTAGTGCAGCCCGGACGCGCAGCAGATGTCGGCGACGCGCTCGTGGGTGACGGGCAGCAGGTTCTCGTGCTCGTACATCGCGGGTTTGCCCGCGCCCCACTGGAAGCTCTGCATGTGGCACGCGCGGACGTCGCACTCGCGGTGGAACAGCGACACCATCCGCGACAGCATCCAGCCGCGGGTGAACGCCGGGGCCTCACCGAAGCGCGGGTCGATGTACGGCAGCCCGGCCACGTACTCCAGGAACGTCGGGCCGAGCGACAGCTTCAGCTTGGAGAACCACGGCACGCGCGGCGTGAGCGAGACGCTGTTGCAGGTCAGGCTGGTGATGCCGGTGACCGTCCCGGCGAACAGCGCCATCGTGAACGACACCGAGCCGAGGCAGTGCGCGATGACGTGCAGCCGCCGGTCGCCGATCTCGCGGCGGATCACCTCCAGCGCCGCCGGGAAGTCGTACAGGGCGATGTCGTCGAGGGTGTAGCGGTGCGTCTCGGTGTCGTAGGGGAAACGGCCGCTCATCCGGAAGTCCAGCGCCCACACGTCGGTGAACCCGGCGTCCAGGAGGTGGGTGGCCAGGTTCTGGTGCTCCGGCATGATGAACACGTCGCTGGCCGAGGTGAGCCCGTGGACCAGCAGCACGACGTCGTCGCACTCGGCGCGCCCGAAACGGGTGAGCTCCAGTCCGAGGCCGTCCCCGGTCGCGAACGGGTACACCGTGACGTCGGCGTCCTTGACGCCCTCCAGCGTCCGCCGTGGAATCGTCGTCTGGGTCATCCTCGCCTCCGTTGTCTCCCGCAAGAATGATGCTGCCGGGCACTGACCGGCGGCATCGTGGGAAACCCTGACTTGTCCCGGAAGCCCGGACCCGGCGGCACTGACACCCTGTGCGCACCGCGCCCACGGCGTCCCGGTGTGTGCTGAACTCGTACTTCATGGGACGACGGCGTCACGCGTCCGGTTGGGACACGCGACCGTCCGGATGTCCGGACCGGTGTCCGGAACCGCCCCCGAAACGGCGTCCGCCCTAGTATCGGGCCGGTACCGAATCCGGGTTACGGCGGGGTCAGGCCCGGCCGGAATCGCCGCGGTTGAGCGCGCTGACGACACCCACGCGGGACGAGACGCCGAGTTTGGTGAAGATGTGCGACAGGTGCGTCTCGACCGTCCGGACGCTGACGAACAGCCGCTCGGCGATCTGGGAGTTCGTGTACCCCTCGGCGACGAGCGACGCCACCTCGTACTCGCGCTTGGACAGCCCGCCCGGCCCGGAGCCGCGGCCGCCCGGCGCGGGCACCCGCACCCCGACCCGGCGCTGCTCGCGCGCCGCCTGGCC
>NZ_RFFG01000191.1 GCF_003696215.1 Actinomadura harenae
GCGCCGTGGGGCCCGCCCGCCGCCGGCGGCGACGCCCCGTCCCCGTTCCCCGACGTCCAGGGCCCAGGCCCGGGGCCCGGGTTCGGGCCCGAGGGGATGCCGGGGCCCGGGCCGGGGCTCGACGGCATGCCCGGTCCCGCGCTCGACCACACGATGGCCGGACGGCAGGGCGCGCTGGACGCGGCGTCGTCCGGGCAGGGCCCGTCCCAGGACGAGCCGATGTTCAACGCGGACTTCGCGTGGGAGGCGGCGATCAACCCCGTCCTCGGCGGCGGGGTCGAGCAGCAGGACGAGGCGCAGGACCAGGAGCAGGACGGGGCGCCCCACCCCGAGCAGTCCGCGCCGGACGCGCAGCAGCAGGCGCAGCAGGCGGCCGCCGCCGGGCCGCATCCCGCCAGCGAGCTCGTCCGCAAGAACGTGCACGGCGACCGGATCGGCAAGCGGCTCGGGCGCGGGGTGCGGAAGGCGGTCGGCGGCGGGTCCGCGATGACCGCGCAGCAGCAGGCCGCGTTCGCCGACCTGATGGCGCGTCCGGTGCCGAGCTTCCGGCAGATCGCGATCGCGAGCGTCCGCGGCGGCGCGGGCAAGACGACGATGGCCGCGCTGCTCGCCAGCGAGCTGGCCCGGCACCGCCAGGACCGGGTCCTCGCGATCGACGCGGACGCCGAGCTCGGCTCGCTGCCGCTGCGGCTCGGGCTCGTCCCGCAGCTGTCGCTGTTCGAACTGGCGCAGGCGAACCCGTCGACGTTCGACGAGGTGTCGAAGTTCCTGTCGCGGACGTCCGAGGGCCTGTGGGTGCTGTCGTCCACGCGCGGCGGGCGGATGACGCGGGAGTTCGACGTCCCGACGTTCCAGCGGGCGCTGAGCTCGGTGAGCCGGTTCGTGAGCGCGGCCGTGGTGGACTGCGGCGCGGGCATCCTCACCGACGTCAACCAGGGGATCATCGCGCAGACGCACGCGCTGGTGCTGGTCACGCCGGGCACGGTGGACGGGGCGCTGAGCGCGCGCGGGGCCCTGGAGTGGTTCGCCAACAACGGAAGGCAGCACGTGTTCCAGCGCGCCGTGGTGGCCATGGTGTCGCACGCCCCGCAGGTCAACGCCGACCTCGGCCGGGCGGAGGAGATGCTGACCGCCTGGGGGCTGCCCGTGGTGCAGGTCCCGTACGACCGGCAGGTCGCGACCGGCGCGGCCCTCGACCTGGACAAGGTCGGCGGCGCCACCCGGCAGGCCGCCACCAAGGTCGTCTACCAGGCGTTCGCGCGCTCGCTCGGCCTGCCGGGGGTGCAGGGATGAGCGTCGACTACGTGGCCCTCGCCCGGCGCCGCCCGGACGTGTTCGCGATCGCGGACGGCCTGGCCGCGATGGGCGAACCGATCCACATCCGGGGCGGCGAGAACGAGCCGCCGACCCGCCTGTTCGACGCCGCCGGACGCCTGCTGGTGTCGATCGAGGAGCCCGTCGAGGTCACGGTCGCCGGCGAGATCGCGCGGCTGCTCGGCGCCGGGTTCGCCGCCCGCGTCGGCGCGCCGGTGTGGTGGGTGGACGTGCGCGCCGTCGCCGACATCCCCGAGGCCGCGCGGGTCGCGCGCCGCTTCTCCGACGCGCTCGTCCACTGGGTCGGCGGAACCGTCTATCCGGAGGGCGAGTCCGACGCCCCGGCCCGCAGCTGGCGCGCCGACGGCGCCCCCGGGGACGACGCGTCCCACCCCGGCGTCATCGGCGGGCCCGCCTGAACGACCTGAGGACGCGTCCCCTCATGGCCCGTCCGAACCGGCCGGGGGGTATGGCCGGAGGGTGTGATCTGTGTCGCGGGCCGCATGAGCGGCCGTGGCGCGGGTAGTTGCCGCGCGGGGTCGGATGTTGGACGAGGGCCGTCACGGATGCTCGTGACGGCCCTCGTTGTGTCCGCCTCACCCGCGCCGCCGGGCGCGTGTCCGCGGGTCAGCGGCGGTCGAGGGAGGCGCGCAGGGTGGCGAGGAGCTGGTCGGCGGAGCGCAGGTCCGCCTGGAGGGCGCCCGTCGCGTTGCGGAGGCGGTCGCCGATCTGGGCGCGTTCGCGTTCGCCGAAGACCGAGCCGTCCGCCGCGAGGAGCTCGGCGGCGCGGGCGCGTCCGGACTCCTCGGCCTCGGCGCGGGCGCGGCGGATCAGGGCGAGCAGTGTCGCGGCGAGGTCGGCGGCGGGCATCCGCATGGCGCGCGGGTCGATGTCCAGCGCGCGGACGCCCTCGCCCGCCGCGTACTCGACGCGCAGCCGCCCGTCCTCGGACGCGGCGGACGCGACCGCCCCCGCGTCCGCCTCGTAGACCTCGCGGACCCCGGCGAACAGCCGGTCGGCGTCCGCCGCGAGCCGCTGCGGGTCGAAGCCGAGGATGCGCTTGAGATCGTCCATCGAGGTCACTCCCAGGGGTAGGGGTAGGAGCCGTCCGGCCGCCGGCCGGGGGTGAGGCCGCCGGTGACGGTCTGGCCTCCGGTGCGGACGTCGTTGACGCCCTTCGCCCCGGCGGCCTGCGGCAGGCCGGGCGGCAGGGGCGTCCCGGCGCGGTCGCCCGCGATCCGTCCCGCGACGCCCTCCTCGGGGAACCTGCCGCCGATGCCCCAGGCCGTCGCGTCGCGCTCGATCCGGTTGGCGGTGCCCCAGACGAGCAGCGGGCCCTGCGCGATCGTGCCGTCGATGAAGTCCTTGAGGCCGCCGAAGCCGCCCTGCGTCGCGCCGACGAACACGTCCCCGGCGATGAGCGTCCCGAGGATGCCCGCGCACAGGTGCAGGGTCGTGTTGAGGCCGGCCTCGACCTCCTTCAGCGTCGCGGTCATCTCGATGATCGCGTTGAGCGCGGTGATCCGGGCGAGCGCGGCGCTCAGCGGGAAGACCGTCGCGACCGCGACCCAGGCGGCGAGCGCGACGAGCACGGCGGCGAGCAGCGCCATGAACAGGATCACGGCCATGGTGAGCAGCGCGGTCAGGAACAGCACGGCGGCGACCGCGACCGCGCGGATCTCGATGCTCAGCAGTTCCCGCAGGTAGCGGTCCATGCGCTGGTCGAACGCGCGACCGTCCTCGCTGTGCCAGGCGTCGCCGTGGGTGACGTCCTTGACGGTCTTCTCGACGTCGGCGCGCGCCTGCCGCATGTCCTCGGCGACCTTGGTCCAGGCCATGCCGCCGTCCCAGAACACCTGCGGGTCGTACTGGTGCATGAAGAAGGACGGGACGAGCGGCCATGCGGCGGGCAGCCCGAGCGCGGACAGCGCCAGCGCCGCGCCCGTCGCGGCCTCCAGGCTGTACCGCGCGATGTCCGCGCCCGCGTCGAGCCCGGCGGTCACCGGGCCACCGCCTTCGCGGCGCTCGTCCGGGCCACCGTCTTCGCGGTGCTTGTCAGGGTTATCGTCTTCGCGGTGCTCGTCCGTGGCATCGTCTTCGCGGCGTTCGTCCAGGTCATCGTCTCTGCGGCGCTCGTCCGGGTCATCGCCATCGGACCGTGTTCCGGTCCTCGGCGGCCTTCCACGCCTCGGCGTTCAGCCGGACGCCCTCGTGGATCTGGACGGTCTCCTCGGCCTTGTGCCTGAGCTGCCGGATCGTGAACGCCTCGACCTCGTTGTAGGCGATCGCGAGCGAGTAGGTGAACGAGGTGTAGGACGCCCCGGACACCGCCAGCCCGACGAGCCGTCCGGACGCCCCGGTGACGGGACGGGCCGCGTCGGGGAGCCTCCTCGCCAGGTCGGCCAGCCGGTCGTGCTCGATCCGGACCTCGTCCGGTGAGGCGGGCGGGGGCGGCTGGTAGGGGCCTCCGGGCGGCCACGGCGCGTTCGCCGGCGGCGTCGTGCCGCCACCGCCGCCCGGGGAGTTGATGATGTCGGCGATGCGGTTCACGCCGTCCATTCAAGATCGCCGACGCGGGCGGGCGAAGCCCCCTTCACGCGACCTTGACGCCGCTCCGGCCGGTTTTCACGCGCCTTTGACGGAGCGGTCAGCTGTGCGGGGTCTGGAGGTGCTGGAGGAGGCGGCGGTGGCGCTGCCAGCCCTCGGCGGAGCGGCCGTCGCCGAGCGGGAACAGCGTCATGGGCGCGCGGGGCGGGCCGACCTGCTGGCCGGGGATCCCCTGCGGCGACGACACGGCTCCGGCGACGGCGAGCGCGACCGGCGAGGCGGTGCCCGTCCAGCGGGGCTCGGTGGTGAGGTCGGCGCGTCCGGGGGTGAGCTGGACCAGCAGGGACGCGACGGGACGGTCGGCCGCGATCGCGCCGACCAGCTGCGGGAGGTGCGCGAGGGGCGGCGGGTCCTGCGGGGCGTAGCCGACGGTGACCGTGGTGGCCTCGTTGACCGCGCCGCCGCCCGCCGCCGTGAAGTCGCAGACCGCCTGCGCGGGGCGCGGGCCGTCCCCGGCGACGATGACGCGCGCGGACTCGCGGTTGCGGACGTGCTCGGTGAGCCGGTCCGGACGCCAGGGCTCGGCGACCGGCTCGGCGGTGCCCCAGCCGAGCGGGGCCTTGCCGGTGAGGAGCTGGAGCATGCGCTGCGCCGTGCCGCCGACCTCGGGGTCGGCCGCGCCGTGCCGGACCCGGTAGGTCAGCCCGAGCTGCGCCCCGACGGGACCGGCGGGACGGGACGTGAAGCCGGGCGCGTAGTCGCGCGCGTCCGGGACGGGCTCGAACGCCGCGCCGTTCCACCGCATCGGGCGCCCGCTGAGGCCCTCGTAGTAGGCGTCCCCGTCGCGGACGACCCAGTGCGGGCCGGAGGCGGCCGCGCCGAGCCGCAGTGGCAGCGTGATCCGGGACTCGGGGGGCGTGACGAGCTGGACCGCACGGCCGGACCGGGCGGCGTCGGCGAGCGCGTCGACCAGCCAGGCCGACAGCGGTACCACGGGCCGGTCCTGGAGGACGATCATCGCCCGTTCGGTCAGTGCGTCCACGGTGCTCATCGTCCGCGCAGTCTATTCCCGTCGGGGCACCGTGCCGCGCGGCGGACGGACGGCGTCCCGGGGGACGACGGGAATTTCCCGTGATTCACGTGACGAAAGTCGAAGATGTGCTGAAATGTCCGCGATGTCGGAGGAGAAGGCCGCCCGCCCGGGCCCGCCCCCAGGCCCGCCCCCAGGCCCGCGAACGGGGTCGCATGCGTTGCCGCCCCTGCGGATGTCGTCGGGGTCGGTGTTCGAGAGCGCGCCCCCGGCCGTCGAGCGGGCCACGGAGCGGGAGGCCGAGCGGGAGGCGGCGCCGCGCCGGACGGGGCGGACCTGGCGGGTGCTGGGCGGCCTGTCGGTGGCGATGTCCGTCGTCCTGGTCGCCGGGAGCATCACCGCGTACGCCCTCTGGCGGCGGATCGACGGCCAGATCGGACGCGAGGACGTCACCGCGCAGCTGCCCCAGCACCGTCCGCCCAAGCTGAACGACGCGATGAACATCCTGCTCATCGGCTCGGACTCGCGGATGGGCGCGAACGCCCGGTACGGCGCGGAGCTCGGCGAGCGCTCCGACACCACGATCCTGCTGCACCTGTCGCCGGGCGGGAACCAGGCCCTCGGGATCAGCTTCCCGCGCGACTCGATGGTGCGGATCCCCGACTGCAAGCGGAAGAACGGCAGCGTCATCCCGGGCCGCCTGGACATGATCAACTCGGCGTTCGCGCTGGGCGGGTCGCCGTGCACCTGGGCCACGATCGAGTCGCTGACCCGGATCCACATCGACCACTTCGTGAAGGTCGACTTCACCGGCTTCAAGCGGGTCGTGGACGCCCTCGGCGGCGTCGAGATCTGCGTCCCGCGCCGCATCGACGACCCGAAGGCCGAGCTGCACCTGCGCCGCGGCCGCCAGATCGTCCACGGCGACCAGGCCCTCGGCTACGTCCGCACCCGGTACGTCCTCGGGGACGGCTCGGACCTCGGCCGCATCCGCCGCCAGCAGCAGTTCATGGCCTCGGTCGTCAAGAAGGCCACCGACAAGGGCATGCTGAAGGACCCGGGCAAGGTCTACGCGTTCCTGTCCGCGGTCGCGAAGTCCATCAAGGTGGACCGGGAGTTCACGCTCCAGGCGATGGAGAAGACCGCGTCCGGCCTGCGCGGGATGAGCGCGGGCAAGGTGCGGTTCGTGACCGTCCCGGTCGAGGCGTACCCGGCGGACAAGAACCGCGTCCAGTTCAACGCCGCCCAGGCCGAGCCCCTCTTCCAGGCGATCCGCAGCGACAACGCGCCGCCCGCCCCGCCCGCGCCCGGCCCCGGCGGCCCCGGCAAGCCGGGCGGCCCGCCGAAACCCGTCCCGCCCGCCCAGGTGAAGGTCACCGTGGTGAACGCGACGACCGAACAGGGCCTCGCCGGACGCGTCGGCGACCGCCTCAAGGCCCGCGGATTCCAGGTCGTCAAGACCGGCACGAAGAAGAGCGGCTCCCACTCCAGGACCGAGATCGTCTTCGGGCTGGGCGCGCGAGGCCAGGCGGCCGCGCTCGCCGCCGCGATCCCCGGCCATCCACCGCGCCGGGACCTGAACCTGAAACCCGGCATGGTCTACCTGGTCATCGGCACGGACGGCGTGACCGTCGGCCCCACCGTCCGGCGCCCCGTCCCGAAGATCGCCGGCGAGATCCGCGCCGACCGCGACCCCTGCGCCCGCCGGTGACGGGTTCCTGAGAATCGACTCAGAAGGCCTACTCCCGACACGAACCGGAATGACGGAATGGGGGTATCTTGTCCGCGCGCCCCTTCCCTGACCCCCGTCTCGAGAGTCATGCCCATCGAGCCCTTCTGCCTGCTCATGACCGTGTACGGCGGAGACCGCCCGGAGTACCTCCAGGACGCCTTCCACAGTGCCGTCCATGACCAGGACCTCAGACCGGACCAGGTCGTCCTCGTCCAGGACGGACCCGTCGCGCACGAGCTCGAGGTGTGCCTGAAGGAGCTCATGACGGCCAGCCCGGTCGAGGTGACGTTCGTCCGGACGGAGGTCAACCGCGGCCTCGGCCCCGCGCTCGACCTCGGCCTCTCCGCCTGCCGCCACGACATCGTGGCCCGGATGGACGCCGACGACGTCGCGCTGCCGCATCGCTTCTCCGTGCAGGTCCCGATCGTGAGCGACGGCGCCGACCTGTGCGGCGCCGGACTCCTGGAGTTCGGGACGTCGCTGGACGACCTCGTCGGCCTCCGCACCCCGCCGAGCGCCCCGGGGGACATCGCCCGGTACGCCCGCCTGCACGACCCGTTCAACCATCCGACGGTCGTGTACCGGCGGCGCGCGGTGGACGCGGCGGGAGGCTACGGCGACCTGCCGCTGATGGAGGACTACTGGCTGTTCGTCCGGATGATCGCGACCGGCGCGCGCGTGGTGAACGTGCCCGAGCCGCTCGTCTACTACCGGGTCGGGGACGGCGCGTACGAGCGGCGCGGCGGGCGTGACCTGCTCCGGTCGGAGATCCGGCTGCAACGCGAGATGCGCCGCGGCGGCCACCTGTCACGTTCCCAGTTCGTCCGGAACCTGGTGATCCGGGGCGGCTACCGGCTCGTCCCGACCGCGGTCCGCCGCCCCGTGTACCGCATGGTCGTCGCGCCCTACGGCGCCCGCCGCAACCGCGCGCGCGACGACCGCGCCTGACGACCGCGGCCGAGCGGGCGCGCGGCGCGGGCGTCGACCCTGGTCAGCCGTCAGCCGTCAGCCGTCAGCCGTCGCCCGTCGGCCGTGGTCAGCCGACGGGGCGGGACCAGAGGAGCGGGGTCTCGGACTTCTCGGTCGAGGTCGTGCCGACGCCCAGCACCGTGCCGTCGAGGACGGTCAGGCCGTCCACCTCCTGGTCGCCCGTCCCGTGCAGCGCGGCCGGGGTGGTCGCGAGCTTCCAGTCGGCGCCGGTGGCGGACGTCCAGGCGACGACGTCCCGGGTGCCGGTGCGGCCGGTCACGCCGGTCGCGAGGAACCCCTTCGGGGTGGCGGTCACGGCGGTCAGCTGGAAGTCGCGCGCGCCCTCCGGCAGTGGCGGGCGGCTCTCCTTCCAGCTCTTGCCGCCGTCGGTGGACACGTACCCGACCGGCGCGGGGCCGGTCGAGCCGACGCCGGTGCCGAGCGCGACGAGCGTGGAGTCGTGCGCGGCGACGCCGGTCAGCTGCCCGTCGGCGAGCCCGGACGGGACGGGGAGCTGCTGGAGCGTCCACTGGAGGCCGTCCGGGGACGTCCACACGCCGGGACGCGCCGCCGGGCCCTGGCCGATCTTCGGATCGCGGACGCCGCCGACCGCGACGAACCCGTCCGGCGAGGCGACCGCGTCGCGCAGCCAGCGGTTGGAGTTCGGGCGCGCGCCGAGGCCGTCGTCGCCGACGCTCCGGCCGCGCTGCCAGGTCCTCATGTCGGACGAGAACCAGACGGCGCCGGACAGGCCGTCCTCGCCGACGATGACGTAGCCCTTGGGACCGGCGGCCGCGCCGTAGGTCGAGAGCGGGGTGTTGCGGGCGGGCTGGAACGGCGCGGACGCGTCGACCGCCTGCCAGGTGTCGCCGTCCGCCGAGGTCAGGACGAGCGGGCGGCGCGGCGAGGCCTGGTCCGAGCCGACGGCCAGCCAGCCGGCCCCGCCCGGGACGACCGCCTCGAGCCGCTGCGGCCCGGACCGGGTCGGCACGCCCTTGGCCTTCGCCCAGGTCGTGCCGTCGCCGCTCGTCCAGACGGCGGCGTCGCCGCCCGCGCCGCCGACCGCGACGGCCTTCCCCGCGGACGCGGCCACGGCCGACACGGA
>NZ_RFFG01000192.1 GCF_003696215.1 Actinomadura harenae
CCGCTGCCCGCGCGCGCCCCGCAGCGGGCGCTGACCGCCGGCGGCGCGGCGCTGGCGCTGCTGCTCGGCACGCTGGTGTTCAGCATGGCCTCGCCGCCCCGGGACGCCAAGGCCGCGCCCGCCGGGGGCCAGGTGAAGCTGATCAGCTACAACATCCACGACGCGGTCGACCGGCACGGACGGCTCGACCCCGAGGCCGTCGCGCGGACGCTGGAGACCCGGCGCGCCGACGTGATCCTGCTCCAGGAGGCGGGCCGCGGCTCGCTGCTGTCCGGCACGACCGACGTGGGCGTGTGGCTGTCGCGGCGGCTCGGCATGAAGCTGCTGTGGGGCCCGGCCGCGGACGGCCAGTTCGGCAACGCGATCCTGACGTCCCTGCCGGTCGAGAAGTCCGGTATCGGGCGGATGCCGCGCGGCGACTGGTCGCAGATCCGCGGGTACGTGTGGGCGAAGCTGAAGGTCGGGTCGTCCAGCCTGGACGTGTGGTCCACGCACCTGGAGGACGGCGGCGACCAGGGCGGCGAGCGGCTGCGCGAGGTGTCGGCGCTCCTGCGCGCGTGGGGCGGCGGCCCGCGGACCGTGGTCGGCGGCGACTTCAACGCCGGACCGGGCGCGGACGCGATCGACCGGATGACCGACGGCACCGGCCTGCGCAGCGCCGCGACCGGCGGGGACGCCTCGCCGACGACGTCCGACGGCGAGCGCACCGACTGGATCTTCGGCACCGACGACCTGACCTTCTCCGGGTACCAGGTCGCCCCGGCCGGGTCCGGGCACTACCCGGTCGCCGTCACCGTCCGCGTCGGGGGCTGACCGCCGGGGGCGCCGCGTCCGGGCGCTGGGCCTGCGCCGGGCCTGCGCCCGGGCCGCGGACGCCGCGCCGAGGGTGGGACGGGGCCGTCGGGTGGCCGTTAGGGTTCGCTCATGAGCACTGTGGAGGTCCGGATCGGCCGGGCCGAGCCCGGGGACGCGGGCGAGATCCTGACCGTCCAGCGGGCCGCGTACGTCGGTGAGGCGCAGCTGTACGGGGATCCGTTCATCCCGCCGCTGGTGGAGTCGGTGGAGCAGGTGCGCAAGGCGCTCGCCGACGGCGGGACGGTGTTCAAGGCGGCGCTGGACGGCCGGATCATCGGGGTCGTCCGCGCCCGGTTCAGCGACCGCACCTGCCTGGTCGGACGGCTCGCCGTGGCCCCCGACCAGCAGGGACGCGGCGTGGAGCGGCTCCTCTTGGACACGCTGGAGGCCGACGTCGCCGGGCGCGCCACGTCCTGCGTCCTGTTCACCGGCCACCTCAGCGAGGCCAACCTGAAGCTGTACCGCGGGCTCGGCTACAGCGAGACGCACCGGGAGCGCGTCGCCGCGCACCTGACGTTCGTCCACATGCGCAAGCACCTGGAACCCGCTCCCGCCTGACGCCCGTCCGGCGGGGTACGGCCGGGAGGGGCGGGCCGGTAGGCTCTGGCGCGTGCTGAAAGTGGGACTCACCGGTGGAATCGGCGCGGGCAAGAGCGAGGCGTCGCGGCGGCTCTCCGAGCGCGGCGCCGTGGTGATCGACGCGGACCGGATCGCCCGGGAGGTCGTCGAGCCCGGCACCCCCGGCCTGGCCGCCGTGGTCGCCGAGTTCGGCGACGGCGTGCTGACCCCGGACGGCCGGATGGACCGGGAACGCGTCGGCGACATCGTGTTCGCCGACCCCGGGCGGCTCGCGGCGCTGAACAAGATCGTCCACCCGCTGGTCGGGGAGCGGATGCAGGAGCTCATGGACGCCGCCCCCGCCGACGCGATCGTCGTGTACGACGTCCCGCTGCTGGCCGAGAACGGCCTCGCGGGGATGTACGACGTGGTGATCGTCGTGGACGCGCCGGTCGAGCTCCAGATCGAGCGGCTCACCACGTTCCGGGGCATGACCGAGGACGCCGCGCGCGCCCGGATCGCCGCGCAGGCCACCCGGGAGCAGCGCCGGGCGGTCGCCGACCACGTGATCGACAATTCCGGTTCGATGGACTCGCTGGACGCCCGGATCACCGAGGTCTGGGCCGATCTGACCCGCCGCGCCGCCGCGGGCTGAGCACTTGGAGAGCACGCTGATGCAGGTCGTCTGGGCCACCGAGCAAGGCAGTCCGCAGCGCCGCAACGAGGACTTCGTGGCGACCGCGCCGGGGGCCGCCGTCGTGCTGGACGGCCGCGGTTTCCCGCTCGGCACCGAAATGGGCTGCGAGCACGGCATCGCCTGGTACTCCCGCTCGCTGGGCACCCGGCTGCTCGCCCGGATCCTGGACGGTCTCGGCGATGCGCCGCGGGCCGGAGCGCCGGTCGGGCCGCCCGAGGGCGCGCACCGGCCCGGGAACCGCCCGCTGGTGGCCCGGCTCGCGGGCGCGATCGCCGACGTCGCGGCGGCCCACCGGGCGACCTGCGACCTGGCGCACCCGTACACGCCCTCCGCGACCGTCATGGCCGTACGGGTGCGCGGGGACGTGCTCGACTACCTGGTGCTGGCCGATTCGACCCTGCTGCTGGACGGGCCGCGCGGTGTCGAGACGGTCATCGGCGGCCGGGGCTTCGCCGCCGGGGACCCGTCGGTCGCCGAGCAGGCGATCACCGGTACGGTCCCGCTGGCGGATCTGCGCGGCGTCATGCTGCTGACCGACGGCGCGAGCCGCCTGGCCGACATGTTCCACCACACCGACTGGGCGGGGCTGACGCGGATCGTCCGGGAGGAGGGCCCGGAGGCGCTCATCGCGCGCACCCGCAAGGTGGAGGCGACCGACCCGCAGGCCGTCCGGTGGCCGCGGACCAAGCCGTCCGACGACGCCACGGTCGCGTTGATGGGGTTCTCGGGCGGTATGTGATTCTCCGGTGGAGATCGTCACGTCCATCGGATCTTCCCGGCTCGTCGCTATAGGCTCGGCCCATGGACCTGCGGGGGTGGTGGACGTCGTGGCCGTCGCGCCGTTCCCGCGTCCTGGACGTCTCGCTCGCGGGCGGCTCGGCCGTCCTCGACGGCGCGATCATGTGGGCGAACACGTCCTCGAAGTACTGGCTCCCCGGCTACGCCGTCGCCCTGGTCTCGGCGGGCCTGGCGTCCGGGCTGGTCGTGCGGCGGGTCTACCCCGTCCACCTGGCCCTGGCCTCGCTCGTCGTGGGGACGTCGGCGGGCGGCGGGCCGATCGCCGGGCTGATCACGCTGTACTCGCTGGGGGCCTACGCCGCGTCCCGGTGGACGGCCATCGCGATCGCCGTGACCAGCTACGTGGGGTTCCTGCTGGTCCCGTCGCCGGGCGGCAGCAGCGGATCGTTCGCCGCCAGCGCCACGTTCGGGCTGCTGTTCATGTCGTTCCCCCTGGTCCTCGGCATGTACATGGGGGCGCGTAAGCAGCTGCTGGCGTCCCTTCAGGAGCGGACGTCCCGCCTGGAGCGGGAGCAGCACCTGCTCGCCGAACGCGCCCGCGCGGAGGAGCGCACCCGGATCGCCCGGGAGATGCACGACGTGGTCGCCAACCGGGTCAGCGTCATGGTCGTCCACGCGGGGGCCCTGCGGGCCGTCGCCGCCCGCGACCCGGAGCGGGCCGCCCAGACCGCCACCGTGATCGGCGACATGGGACGGCAGGCGCTGGAGGAGCTGCGGCAGGTCATCGGTGTCCTGCGGCAGGGCGAGGACGAGCTCGCCAGCGCCGACCCCACCCTGGACGACGTCCGCGACCTGGTCGGCCAGTCCGGCGCGGCCGGGCTCCTGGTCGACCTGGTCGTCTACGGGGACGAGCGGCCCGTGCCCGCCGCGATCTCCCGGACCGTGTACCGGATCGTCCAGGAGGCCCTGACCAACGTCCACAAGCACGCGGGCGGCGCGTCCACGCGGGTGGACGTCCGGCTGCCCCCGGACGCCGTGGAGGTCTCCGTCGTCAACCGGGCCGCCCCCGAGGGCGCCGTCCAGCACGGCCTGCCCAGCGGCGGGAACGGCCTGGTCGGCCTGCGGGAGCGGGTCGTCGCGCTCGGCGGCCACTTCGAGGCCGGGCCCAGCCGGGACGGCGGGTTCGCCGTCCGGGCACGCCTTCCCGTACCGGCGTCCTGACCTGCGGAAATAGTCCGGGTCCGCGGATTGTCCTACCCGCTACGTAGAGTGGGGCGACCGGGCCGGTCCGACGGCCCGGAACCAGGAGATCTTCGGGGGTAAGGCCAGATGCGACCGGTCACCGACCTGCAGCGCAAAGTCGCGCCGTTCGAGGTCGTCAGCGACATGACGCCGTCCGGCGACCAGCCGCAGGCCATCGCCGAGCTCGAGACGCGGGTCGGCCGCGGCGACAAGGACACGGTGCTGCTCGGCGCGACGGGCACGGGAAAGACCGCCACGGTCGCCTGGCTGGTGGAGAAGCTCCAGCGGCCCGTGCTGGTCATGCAGCCGAACAAGACGCTCGCCGCCCAGTTCGCCAACGAGCTGCGCGAGATGATGCCGCACAACGCGGTCGAGTACTTCGTCTCGTACTACGACTACTACCAGCCCGAGGCGTACATCCCGCAGACCGACACCTACATCGAGAAGGACTCGTCGATCAACGACGAGGTCGACCGGCTGCGCCACTCGGCCACCAACTCGCTGCTCACCCGCCGCGACAGCATCGTCGTCGCGTCCGTCTCCTGCATCTACGGCCTCGGCACGCCCCAGGAGTACGTCGACCGCATGGTCCGGCTCCGCGTCGGCCAGCGGATCGAGCGGGACGACCTGCTCCGCCGCCTGGTCGAGATGCAGTACAGCCGCAACGACCTGTCCTTCACCCGCGGCACCTTCCGGGTCCGCGGCGACACGGTCGAGATCATCCCGCAGTACGAGGAGCTCGCCGTCCGGATCGAGATGTTCGGCGACGAGATCGAGAAGCTCGCCACCCTGCACCCCCTCACCGGCGAGGTCCTCACCGAGGACGAGGAGATCTACGTCTTCCCCGCCTCGCACTACGTCGCCGGGCCCGAGCGCATGGAACGCGCGATCGGCGACATCGAGGCCGAGCTCGAGACGACCCTCGCCGACATGGAACGGCAGGGCAAGATGCTCGAGGCGCAGCGGCTGCGCATGCGCACCACCTACGACATCGAGATGATGCGGCAGGTCGGCACCTGCTCCGGCATCGAGAACTACTCGCGGCACATCGACGGCCGCGAGCGGGGCTCGGCCCCGAACACCCTCATCGACTTCTTCCCGGAGGACTTCCTCCTGGTCATCGACGAGTCGCACCAGACCGTCCCGCAGATCGGCGCGATGTACGAGGGCGACGCGTCCCGCAAGCGGATGCTGGTCGAGCACGGCTTCCGGCTGCCGTCCGCGATGGACAACCGGCCGCTGAAGTGGGAGGAGTTCCTCGAGCGCATCGGCCAGACCGTCTACCTGTCGGCCACCCCCGGCCCCTACGAGCTCGGCCGCTCCAAGGGCGACGTCGTCGAGCAGGTCATCCGGCCGACCGGGCTCGTCGACCCCGAGGTGATCGTCAAGCCCACCAAGGGGCAGATCGACGACTTGGTGCACGAGATCCGGCTGCGCACCGAGAAGGACGAGCGCGTCCTGGTCACCACCCTCACCAAGAAGATGTCCGAGGACCTCACCGACTACCTGCTCGAACTCGGCATCCAGGTCCGCTACCTGCACAGCGAGGTCGACACGCTGCGCCGCATCGAGCTGCTGCGCGAACTGCGCGCGGGCGAGTTCGACGTCTTGGTCGGCATCAACCTGCTCCGCGAGGGCCTCGACCTGCCCGAGGTGTCGCTGGTCGCGATCCTGGACGCCGACAAGGAGGGCTTCCTGCGCTCCGAGACGTCCCTGATCCAGACCATCGGACGCGCCGCCCGTAACGTGTCCGGCCAGGTCCACATGTACGCCGACCGGGTCACGCCGTCCATGGAGCGGGCCATCGAGGAGACCAACCGGCGCCGTGCCAAGCAGGAGGCCTACAACGCCGAGCACGGCATCGAGCCGAAGGCCCTCCGCAAGAAGATCGCCGACATTCTCGACTCGCTCGCCCGCGAGGACGCCGACACCGAGACCCTCATCGGCGGCGCGGGCCGCCAGCAGTCCCGCGGCAAGGCCCCGGTGCCGGGGCTGGCGTCCCGCCGCGAGGCCGGCCGCCACGCCGCCGACCTCGTCGGCGACCGTCCGCGTGAGGAGCTGGAGTCCCTCATCGAGCAGATGACCGAGCAGATGCACCAGGCCGCCACGGACCTCCAGTTCGAACTCGCCGCCCGCCTCCGCGACGAGATCAAGGAACTCAAGCGCGAGCTCCGCGAGATGAAGGAGGCCGGCGTCAAGTGACCCCCGGCGCGCGGCGGCAGCGTGGCCGGATGTCGCACGCGCCGCCGACCGCGCTCTGGGGTTCGGTCCGCGTCCGCCCGTCGAACCCGGTGGTCGGGGCGCCGCGCCCCCGTCCTGGACGTCCCGGTATCCCGAGGGGTGAGCGCGAGGGCGGGTATGTGGGGTGGTTTGGGCGGCTTACGATCGGTGGGTGAGCACTGATCCTTATGTGGTCCGCCTGGCCGCTCCGGCCGATCTGGACCTGCTGCCCCCGATCGAGAACTCCGCCGACCGGATGTTCGGCGAGATCGGCATCGCGTTCCCGCCCGGCCCGACCGTCGTGGAGCAGATGATCGGCCGGGACGCGGAGATCCTGGTGGCCGGGGACCCGCCCGTCGCCTACGCGGTGCTCTCCCCGCTGGACGGCGCGATCCACCTCGACCAGATCTCCGTCCACGCCGACCTGGCCGGGCAGGGCATCGGCACCCGGCTCCTGCGCGCCGTCCTGGAGCACGCGTCGGCGGCCGGGGCGCCCGGCGTCAGCCTGCTGACCTTCCGTGACGTCGCCTGGAACGGCCCCTGGTACGCGCGGCACGGGTTCTCCGTCCTGCCCGAGGAGCGCTGGACGCCCGGCCTCCGCAAGCACTGGGACGCCGAGGTCGCCGCCGGGCTGCACCGGCTCGGCCCCCGCGTGGTCATGTGGGCCGCGACCGGCTGAGCGGTGAGGCGTCGCTGTTCCCATGCCGTCGGTGCCGCGCCGGGCCGGGGGCGTTGATCGGGCGTTGACGGGGCGGTGATCGGCCCGGGTCATGCTCGACCTCCGTGAACGGGGACGGATTGCGCTTCACCCTGCTCGGACCGCCACGGGTCTGGCGCGGGGACGGGGAGTTGGAGACGGGGGCGCCGCAGCAGCGCGCCCTGCTGGCGGCGGTCCTGCTGCGCCGTGGACGGGGGACGGCGGTCGAGGACCTGGTCGCCGCGTTGTGGGAGGCCGAGCCACCGGCCCGGGCGGTGGGGACCATCCGGACCTACGCCTCCAGGCTGCGCCGCGTCCTGGAGCGTGACCGGGGGCGGCCCGAGGTCCTGGTGACGGCCGGAACGGGGTACGCGCTGCGGGTCCCGGACGCGGAGGTGGACGCGTTCGCCTTCGAGGAACGCGTCGCCGCCGCCGAGAGGGCACGGGACGCCGGGGACGCGGACGCGGCGCGGCGGCTCCTGCTGGAGGCCGACGGGTTCTGGGGCGGCACGCCGCTGGCGGGGCTGCCCGGCCCCTACGCCGCCAAGCAGCGCTCCCGGCTCACCGACCTGCGGTTCTCCGCGCTGCGGACGCGCCTCGAACTCGACCTCGACCTCGGACGGCACGCGGAGGCCGTCGGCGAGCTGACCCTCCTCGCGCATGAGCGTCCCTGGGACGAGTCGGTGCACGGCCTGCTGATGCTGGCGCTCCACCGCAGCGGGCGGAAGGCCGAGGCCCTGGACGTGTTCACCCGGACGCGGCGCGTCCTGGCGTCCGACCTGGGGGCGACGCCCGGACCGGGGCTCCGGGACCTGCACCGGCGGATCCTCGCCGAGGACGCTTCGCTGCTCCCCGTCCGGAAGGACGTGGGGGCCGCCGTGCGGGTCGCGCCTCCTGTCCTGAAGGGGGCCGGGGACGTGGCGCGGGCCGGGGCTTCCGTGCCGCCGGCCGCTGAGCCTGGTGCGGGGGGTGGGGCGTGGCTGCCTTCGGATGTCCCCGACTTCACCGGGCGGCGGGGGCTTGTCGGCGGGCTGCGTGCTTCGCTGACCTCGGCCGGGCGGGGGGCGGAGCGGCGGGGGGCGCCGGTGGTGGTGGCGGTGTCCGGGACGGGCGGTGTGGGGAAGACGGCCCTGGCCGTCCATGTGGCGCACGGGGTGGGGGAGTGTTTCCCCGACGGGCGGTTGTACGCCGACCTGGGGGGGACGCGGCGTGTCCCCGCGGAGCCCGGAGCGGTGCTGCACCGGTTCCTCACGGCGCTCGGCCTGAGGGCCGGGGAGATTCCGAAGGGGACGGCGGAGCGTGCGGCGCTGTACCGGTCCCGGCTGGCGGATCGTGGTGTGCTGATCGTCCTGGACGATGCCCGGGATCTCGCGCAGATCCGTCCGCTGCTGCCCGCCGGGGCGCGCTGCGCCGTCCTGGTCACCTCCCGGGCCAGGCTGAGCGTGCTTCCCACGGACCGCAGGGTCGACCTGGCGGCGTTCGAGAGGGGGGAGGCCCTGGAGTTCCTCGGCCGTGTCGCCGGGGCGGGGCGGGTGGCGGCCGAGCCGGGTGCGGCGCTGGAGGCCGTCCGGCTCTGCGAGGGCCTGCCGCTCGCGGTGCGCGCGGTCGGCGTCCGGCTCGCCGCCGGGCCGG
>NZ_RFFG01000193.1 GCF_003696215.1 Actinomadura harenae
GACGCACCACCACGGGTCCGGCGGCCTGGGCTGGCCGGGCTGGCTGGGGATCGGCGCGGCCCTCGCCGCGGCCCTGGCGGTCGGCGTCGGCCTCACCCGGCGCGGGCGCACGGCCTCGGGCCCCCGCGTGGGCGACCGGCCGTCCCCGGTTCCTGGAGCACCTCAAGCCCGACGACTTCCGGAGGACAAGTGAAGCGCTATCTCGCATGGGCGGGGCTCCTCGCGGCCCTGCTCGCCTCGATCTCGTTCGCCCCGGCCCAAGCGGCCCCGGCCGTCCCGGCGGCGCCCGCCGTCGCGGCCGCCGGGGCCCAGGTCACCGCGCTGACCGCGGGCGCGGCGCACACCTGCGCGCTGTTCGACGGCAAGACCCTGCGCTGCTGGGGCGACAACCAGTACGGCGAGCTCGGCATCGGGACGAACGCCCCCACGCCGCAGCCGTCCGAGGTGCAGGGCCTCGCCGGGACGCCCACGGCCACGCTGTCCCGCGCCGTCCACAACTGCTCGCTCCTGACCACCGGGACGGTGCAGTGCTGGGGCATGAACAAGTACGGCCAGCTCGGTGACGGGAACCTCGTCAACACCAAGAACCCGATCCAGGTCAAGGGGCTGCGCGGCACCGTCCGGCTCCTGGCGGTCGGCGGCGACCACACCTGCGTGGTCTACCAGCAGGACGACAGCACCTGGTGCTGGGGGCAGAACAAGTACGGCGAGCTCGGCGACGGCACGCTGACGACCGGTTCGCTCCAGGCCGTCCAGGTCAAGGGCCTGCCGTCCCCGCCGGAGCGTTTCGCAACCGGCGTGTGGACGACCTGCGCCATCCTCAAGGACGGGTCCACCTGGTGCTGGGGGCACAACGAGGAGGGCGAGCTCGGCAACGGCACCAAGAGCCTGGGCTCCCCCAAGCCCGTGCAGGTGAAGGGCCTGGCGTCGACGCCCACCGAGCTCGTGGCCGGAAACTTCCACACGTGCGCCCTGGAACAGGACGGCTCGATGTGGTGCTGGGGCGAGAACAAGTACGGGCAGATCGGTGACGGGTCCGTCAAGATCGCGACGAAGCCCACGCAGGTCACCGGGCTGCCGGGCACTCCCGCCCACATCATCGCGGGCGGCTACCACACGTGCGCGACGTTCTCGGACGGCGGCATGTCGTGCTGGGGCCAGAACAACTTCGGCCAGCTGGGCGACGGGACGAACGCCAACTCGCGCAAGCCCGTCCCGGTGAAGGGGTTCCGTCCCGGGCCCACGCTGATCACGGCCGGCGGCCTGCACACCTGCGCGGCCTACTCCGACGGGGCGATCGACTGCTGGGGCCTGAACGCCGTCGGCCAGCTCGGCAACACCACCGCCCGTCCGGTCGCCACCACGCCCGTCCCCGTGACGCTCGTGGCCAAGGCCGCCGCGGCCGCGCCCGCGGCGGCCACCACCGGCAAGCACAAGTCGAGCGGGTCCACGACGGGCGAGGTGGTCGGGATCGGCCTGGCCGCCCTGGCCGTCGCCGGGTTCGTCGCCTTCCTGGCGACCCGCCGGCGCCGCGCCTAGCGCGCCGACCCGAGTGACAGGACGAACCGAGTGACAGGTCGACCCGAGTGACGGCTCGAACCTGAGCGACACGACCGTGACGGCCCGCAGCCTTGGCGGGCCGTCACGCCGTGTCTCTCGACCGGTGCCCCGCGGACGCCTACGCTCGGCCCGGTACTCGCCGACCCGCTCCGTCATGGCGTGGAGTCGGACCGTCAACGAAAGGATCCCGGCATGCCCGACGAGCCGACCGCCGACGAGTTCGTGGCGAGGTTCCTGACCCTCGTCCCGGAGGAGCACCGGGAGCTGGCCGAGAGCAACGCGCTGGTCCGCCGGGGCGAGGACGACGACATCCGGGCCGGTGCGCGGATGGGGAAGATCTTCGCCCTGGCCAAGGAGTTCGCGCTCCTGCCGCCCGCGGAGATCGAGAGGCTCCTGGAGAGTCCGCTGCACGACATCCGGGTGGGCGCCGTCAGCGTCATGGGCCACCAGTACCCCCGGAAGCGGACGACCGAGGAGCGGCGGACGGAGCTGTACGACCTCTACCTGCGGCGCACCGACCGCATCAACACCTGGGACCTCGTCGACGTCAGCGGCCACAAGGTCGTCGGCAACCACCTGCTCGCCCGTCCCCGCGACGTGCTCTACGAGCTGGCGAAGTCCGACCACTTCTACGAGCGCCGGCTCGCCATGTTCGCCACCGTCATGTTCGTCGGACGAGGCGACCTGGACGACACGTACCGCCTCGCGGAGATCCTCGTCGACGACCCCGAGCACTTCGTCAACACCGTGGTCGGCACCCTGCTGCGGGAGACGGGCAAGCACGACCGTCCACGGCTGGTCGCGTTCCTCGACCGGCACGCCGCGACCATGCCGCGCATCACCCTGCGCTTCGCCATCGAGCACATGGACGCCGCGCAGCGCAAGGACCTCATGGGCCGCGCGAAGCAGGCGAAGACGGCGGGCTGACCGGCGCCCGGAGCCCGGGAGCCGACCGACGCCCGGAGGCGGCGGGCCGACGGCGTCCGGAGGCGGCGGGACGGGGCCCGCGCGGCCGGGATCAGGCGACGCCGAGGGGGTCGCCGAGCTCGCGGTCGAGCCGCTCGCGGGAGACGCGCACCGACCGCTCGGCGTCCTCGCGGGCGTCCCCGGCGGAGACCATCAGCCCGGAGAGCTGGGTCTCGAAGCACTGGTCGGCGTCGTACGGCTCGACCAGGTAGCCGCCGAGCTCGAGGGCGACCGCGCCGTGGACGGCGATCCACATCTGGTTCGCCACCAGCATGGGGTCGTCGTCGGCGAAGCGCCCGGCGTCGATGCAGCGCTCGGCGCAGCGGGCGACGCCCGCCAGGGTGTAGCGGCCGTGCTGGCGGTCGCTCTCTGACAGCGAGAAGCTGGCCAGGGAGGACGCGCCGAACATCACGGCGTACAGGTGCGGGTTCTCGTGTCCGTTGCGCCGGTAGGCGCGTCCCAGCAGGGCCATGTCGGCGACCGGGTCGTCGGTCTCGGCGACCTGGAGGAAGCACTTCTTCAGCCGGGTGAAGCCGACGTGGACCATCTCCCGCACCAGCCCGCTCATCCCGCCGAAGTGGGTGTAGACCGCCATCGTGGAGCAGCCGGCCTCGCCGGCGACGCGGCGCGCGGACAGCGCCGTGGGGCCCTCCTCCGCCAGCAGTCGCGCGCCGACCTCGATGAGCGCCGGGCGGACGTTGGGGTCGGCGCGGCGTGGGCTCACGATCCCACCCGAAGGACAACATTACGGTCGTTCATGGCTATAACTCCTAAACGCCGCACCATTCATGATTCTTCTCAACGCTAACCAGTGCGGGCGCCGTGCCTCCGCTCCCAGATTGCTGTTTCCGTGCTCTCCGCGACACCGCCGCCCCGGCGAGTGAACCGGGACGGCGGCATCAGGTCATACGGTCGTGGCTGTCGGTCCGGTCGGTCGATCTCGTGGGCGGTCAGTCGTCGGCCGGGGCGACCGTGACCGGGACGCCGTTGAAGACCGCGTTGCCGGACAGGCGGTCGAGCACCGACGGGTCGGTCAGCGCGTTGGCGTTCGCGCCCGCGTGCTCGGCCGCGACCCGCTGCGACGAGCCCTCGTGCCCCCAGCCGTGCGGCAGGCTCACCACGCCCGGCATGATCGCGTCGGTGGGCTCCACCGGGACCACGACCTCGCCGACGGCCGACCGCACCCGGGCCCGCTCGCCGAGCCCGAGCCGCTCGACGTCGTCCGGGTGGACGTGCAGCGTGCAGCGGTTGCTGCCGCCCACCAGGGACGGGACGTTGTGCAGCCAGCTGTTGTTGGAGCGCAGCTGCCGCCGTCCGATGAGGAGGGTGCCGGCCGCGGGCTCGGTGAGCAGGCCGCGCAGCCGCCCGACCTCCTCGGCGAGTTCCGGGGGCGCGAGGCGGACGCGGCCGTCGTCGGTGCAGACCACCTCCGGCAGCCGCGGCTCGAGGGCGCCCAGGTCGATGCCGTGCGGCTTGGCGCGCAGGTCGGCCAGGGACAGCCCGTACGGGCCGAGGCGCAGCAGGGCGTCCAGGATCAGCTCCGGCCCGCTGTCGCCGTCCAGCATCGCCCGCGCCTCCGCCACGTCGAGGCCCTCGAACGGCGACCCGGGGATCTGCACGCCCGCCTCCAGCAGCGGCGCGAGGAGCTGCTCGTCCAGCTCGCGCGGGTCGGCCTTCGCGCCGCGCCCGGAGGCGATCAGCGCCAGCCTGGCCATGATCTCCGCCTCGGAGGGCTGCCCCGGCTCCAGCGGCAGGACGGGCGGGGAGAACCGCGTGTAGTTGCGCACGGTGACCATGAGCAGCAGCAGGTCGTAGTGCGGCATCTGGAGCATGCGCGGCGGGGGCAGGATGACGTCGGCGAGCCGGGTCGTCTCGTTCAGGTACGGGTCGACGCAGACCATGAACTCCAGGTCGCCCAGCGCCCGGCCGAGCCGCGGGCCGTCCGGCGCCGACAGCACCAGGTTGCCCGCCACGGCCACCATCGCCCTGACCTGGCCGTCCCCGGGCGTCTCGATCTCGTCGGCGAGCGTGCCCACCGGGAACTCGCCGAGGACCTCCGGCAGCCCGCGCACCCGGCTGCGCCAGCGCCCGAACTCGAACGGCTTCGGGCCCCACGGGACCTCCAGCGTCGCGGGCCGGGTGAACATCACGCCGCCGGGCCGGTCGAGGTTGCCGGTCAGGACGTTGACGACGTCCACGAGCCACTGGGTGACGGTGCCGAAGTCGGACGTGCAGGTCCCGACCCGGGTGTAGACGGCGGCGCTGTCGGCCGTGGCGAGCTGCCACGCCAGCCGGATGATGTCCTCGGCGGGCACCCCGCACACCGGCTCCACGGCCTCCGGGGAGAAGGCGGACGCCATCTCCCGCAGCTCCTCCAGGCCCGACACCTCGCACCGGAGCGTGGTCAGGTCCTCGTCCAGGAGGGTGTGGACGATCGCGAACAGCAGGTACGCGTCGGTGCTCGGGCGGATGAACAGGTGCTCGTCGGCGACGCGGGCGGTGCGGGTGCGCCGGGGGTCGACCACGACGAGCCTGCCGCCGCGCTCGCGCAGCGCCCGCAGGCGTCCGGGGAAGTCGGGCGCCGCGCACAGCGACCCGTGCGACTCGGCGGGGTTGGCGCCGATGACGAGGAGCATGTCGGTCCGGTCCAGGTCCGGCACCGAGATCGCGAGCGAGTTGCCGAACATCAGGCCGACCGCGACGTGCTTCGGAACCTGGTCGATGCTGCTCGCGCTGTACAGGTTGGTGGTGCCGAGCGACTCGGCGAGCGGGCCGCGGTAGAAGATCCCGCCCATGGTGTGGAAGGTGGGGTTGCCGAAGTACGCGGCGAGCGCGTCGCGGCCGTGCCGCTCGATGACGCCCGTCAGGCCGCGCTCGACGGTCTCGAACGCCTCGTCCCAGCTCACCTCGCGCCACTCGTCGCCGGTGCGGACCATGGGGGCCCGCAGCCGGTCCGGGTCCTCGTCGAGGCGTCCGAGGCTGGCGCCCTTCGGGCAGACGTAGCCGCCGGAGAAGGGGTCGTCGGCGTCCCCCCTCACCGACAGCACCTTGCCGTCGCCGTCGAGGGTCATGCTCAGGCCGCAGACCGCGTCACAGATGGGGCAGGTTCGGAGGGCTTCTCTCATCGGCGCTCCCGGAGATCGACGGACCTGGCGCGCCGCGCGCGCACCCTTCCGCCCAGCCTCGCGAGAGGCCGCCCGCCCGGCATCCTCCGGAATGCGCTGGCCGTCCGGGGGGGTGTCCGGGGACGACCGGGAACGGCCGAGGACGGCCGGTCGCGCGGGGCGACCGGCCGCCCGTGGAGGGCCGCGTCCGTCAGGACGCGCGGCCCGTCAGGACACGCAGCCCGCCAGGTCGGGGCTCGGGGCCGGGGTTCCGGCGGGGCCGAAGAACAGGCCGGCGCACTGACCGAGGAACGCCGCGTTCTCCTCCGGGATCCAGTGGCCGCTGTCGGGGGCGACGACGGTGCGGACGTCCGTGGCGACGTTGGCGAACGACTGCGCGACGGCCGGGCCGAAGACGGCCTGCGCGCCCATCGCCATGACCGGGATCGTCAGCTTCTGCTCGGCGAGCCGCTTGTTGTCGGCGGCGTTCGTCGTGTAGGCGCGGTAGTAGGCGAATCCCGCGCTGCGGTGGGCGGCGTCGGAGTAGGCGTCGATGAAGGTCGACTGGGAGATCTTGCCGGGGTACTTGGCCGAGCTGAACAGCCACTGCAGGTAGGTCGTGACGTGCGCCCGGTCGTTGATGAGCTGCTCGGGGACCGGAGCGGGGGTCATGTTGAACGCGAAGTGCCAGCTCAGGCCGTACGCGTCCTCCAGGCCGAACCCGTTGAGCGGCGCCTCCAGGACGGCCATGCGCGAGACCTCGCCGGGGAAGTTGCGCGCGTAGGGGTAGGCGATGAGCGAGCCGACGTCGTGCGCGAGGAGGGCGGCGCTCTGGTACCCGAGGGCCTTCACGCCCTGGTGGACCCGGGCGGCGACGGTGACCGCGTCGTACTTCCCGTCGCTGGAGACGGAGGACGCGCCGATGCCCGGCAGGTCGAACGCGATGACCGTGTGCGTCTTGGCGAGGCCGGGCATGACGTCATGCCATTCGTACCAGGTCTCCGGCCATCCGTGCAGGAGGACCAGGGCCGGTCCGCTGCCGCCCCGCACATAGTGCAGCGACCCGCCGTCGACATTGACGAATCCCTCACGGAAGCCGGGCAGCCCCGAAAGACTTCCCGAGGTCTGGGGCGAGGCGCCCGCCGTGATGGTCGAACCGATGAGCAGCGCCGCGACGGCGACAAACGCGCCGGCGGCAATACGCAACCTGCGGACGCTCGCGAGCGCCCTCGAACCGAGATTTCGCTGGGAATACATGCCAGGCTCCCTCTCACAGGCGGGGAAACGTGGTACGGCGATCCGGCCGACAATGCGCTCAGATATTACGTTGATCGCGCGCGATGCGCATTAGGTACGGCGCGGCGTTCGCGACGAGTTCGCGAACGGAGCGCGCCACCCCCGGCTGGCGGGGTCCGCGCCGTCGGGGAGGGGCCCTCGCGGACGGGCCCGCCGACTCGCCGCAGGGTGGCGCGGCCGTGGGAGCGTGCGCCATGCGAGTGCGCGCCCCGGGCCCGCCGAAGTCGCGGCGCACCGAATCGGCGCCTCGGCGGTTTATCCGTCCGCCCCCTGGATAGGAAGGACTGGATAACCCTCATTCCGGCGCCCGGGCGAAACCGCTCCCCCTCCTTCCGGGCGACCATGATCAACGCCACCCGTCCCCCGCCATTTTCGAAACGCTACGCTATTTCCTTACACCCCGAACCTGCTACCGAGCGTCACTTTCCCAGCCTTTTCCGCGATGCCGCCCGGCGCCATCTGCGGACATGCTCACCGATTGAAAAAGAGCGACCGGCCGGTAACTCTCACTTTCGGTGACTCCCGCCGAGATGTGGGACACAGGGTTGCGCAAAACCGACGAATCGGTTTGTAATGACCGGGCCCCCCAAGTCGGAACAACGACGCTTGTTCCGAGCATGGCGACAGGGGCTTGTTCCGTTCCGGAAGGCGTGGAGGAACCATGGGACACAGCACCGCGCAATGGACCGAGCCGAAGACGACCGAGACGTGTTCGCCCGACACGTCCGCCGGTCCCGGCGCCACCGAGGACCCGGGCTCCTCCGAGGACCCCGGCACCCCCTCGGATCCGGCCGCCGCCGACGACGCCCCACGACCGTCCGGGCCCCGCGGGCGGACGTCCCCGGCCACCCTGGCGGCGGAGGCCCCCGAGGGGGAGGAGGTGCGCGTCACGATCGCGTCCCTGCAACCGGCCGACTCCCCGCGGCTGCGCGGGGTGGACCACGAGCACGTGCTCCGCATGGCGGGCGTGGACGCCCCCCTGCCCCCGATCCTGGTGCACCGCCCGACGATGCGGGTGATCGACGGGATGCACCGGCTGCGCGCGGCGAAGCTGCGCGGCGACACCGAGATCGAGGCGATCTTCTTCGACGGCAGCGCCGCCGAGGCGTTCGCCCGCGCGGTGGAGCTGAACATCGCGCACGGCCTCCCGCTGACCCTCGCCGACCGGCGGGCCGCCGCCGCGCGCATCCTCGCCGCCGAGCCGCAGGCGTCCGACCGGATGGTCGCGGCCCGGACCGGCCTGTCGGCCCGCACCGTCGCGGCGGTGCGGCGTTCGACCGCGCGGATCCCGCAGACGAACACCCGGGTCGGCGCGGACGGGCGCGAGCGTCCGGTGAGCGGCGCCCGGGGCCGCCGGCTCGCCGCGCGCATCATCAGCGACCGGCCCGAGGCGTCCCTGCGCGAGGTCGCCCGGACGGCGGGCATCTCGCTGTCCACCGCGCACGACGTCCGCAGGCGGCTCCGTGAGGGCCGCGATCCGGTGCCGGGCGGCGGCGGGACGCCCCCGCAGTCCGACCCCGTCCGGACCGGCGCCCCCTCCCCCGCCGCCCCGGTCCGGACGAGCGCCTCCCCCGCCCCGCCCGCCAAACCCGCCAGGCCCGCGTT
>NZ_RFFG01000194.1 GCF_003696215.1 Actinomadura harenae
CCGCTCTACCAGTACTTCCGCAAGAGCCAGATAGCGTGAGAACGCCCGACACCGCAGTCCCAAACATCGCGGCATCCCCGCAGGTCACCCACTCTTCATTGGCCACCTACAGTCGAACGGGACAGTGAGGTCGCTGCTGGTGGCGATGGCGAGGGTCTGGCCTGAGGGCGAGAAGCCGGCGGCGCGGAGGGTGGAGTGGTCGGAGTCGAAGATGTGCCACCAGCCCTGTCCGTGTGGGTCTTTGTAGATGTTGCCGTTGCTGCTGAGCAGGACGCGGTGGTGGGGCCATTCGGGGGCGACGATGTCCAGGCTCCAGCCGTCGGGGGTGGTGTGGTGGAGGCCGCCGCCGAAGAGGCCGGCGATGTGCACTCGGGTTCCGGAGATGGGTCCGGGGCCTGGGCAGGTCAGGTCCGGAGCGGCGTCCGGGGTGCTGGTATCAGGGTCAGGGTCGTGGTCTCGCGCGATCTTGTCGCCGGTGGAGACGTCGAAGAGGCCGTGGCCGTCCTGGGAGACGACCATGACCAGGTCGTGGCCGGTGTTGGGGTGAGTCGCGAAGCCGATGCCCAAGAGGCCGCCGATGGGTGTTCTGCGGTCCAGGGTCGGCTGCCAGGGCGGAGGCGCCTGCAGGACGGGAGCGGCCAGGAAGCGGTCGCGCAGCTGTTGTTGGTGGTCCGAGAGCATCGGCGGGTTCCTCCGTGTCGGCATCGAGAACATGATCGTGCATCGGCCGCAGTGAACGCCCGGGGAGTTCCGCCGGCAAGACCTGGGGCCTGCGCGGTCCGCTATGCCGGCTCACTCCTGCTGGGATCTATAGATGAGAGGTGTATTTCGATCTTGGTCGTGAGGACGTCGGGTTGTTGGTCAAGGAGCCTCTTGAGGGCGCCGTAGTGGGCGAGGGGTGCTCTGCGGTTGAGGTGGTGCCAGGTGTTCCCTCGGCGGAGGAGCCATTCGCGTTGGGTGTGCTGCGGCTGCCGGGCCTCGATGGGGCGGGGCGCGAAGCGGGGCTCGCCTTGGGTGACGCAGCCCGGATGAACGCGGGGGGTTCTTGGCGTTTGCGGTCGTCGAGGGTGGGCTGAACGGGTCCGGGAACCGGTGGGAGCCGGTTGATGATCTCGGCCCATGTCTCTTCGTCGAGGCTCCAGTCGCGGAGGGCATCACGGCGGTGCTGGTAGTCGTGGAGGCCGGGGGTGGCGTCGAGTTCGGCGGCGAGGTTCTTCAGGGCGGTGATGAAAGGCGCTCGGGTCGGGTCGGTGTCGAGCCATTGGTAGAGGTCTTTAGCCTCGATCTAATGAGAGCCAGCGGGTCGCCGTGCGCGAGCAATGCTCAGGACCTGTGGATCGGCTCGGCGGGGGCTTACACTCCCGAGTGATCGTTTCAGAGGTCACTGAGTAGGCCGACGCAGCAACGTCGGCTGGGAGGGCACGCGCATGCTTACGGTAGTCAATGCCGATGGTTCCACCGAGTCCGGTGCCTTGATCGATGAGATCGTGCGGGAAGGGGCCCGGCGGATGCTGGCCGCCGCGCTGGAGGCCGAGGTGGAGGGGTATCTCGCCGAGTTGGCCGAGCAGCGTGACGAGCGTGGGCGGCGTCTGGTGGTGCGCAAGCAACGGCTACCACGCCGAGCGTACGATCGCGACGGCTGCGGGTCCGGTGGCGGTGAAGGCGCCGCGAGTGAACGACAAGCGGGTCGATGTCCAGACCGGTGAGCGCAAGCGGTTCTGTTCGGCGATCCTGCCGCCCTGGGCCCGTAAGACCCCGAAGGTGTCGGAGGTGTTGCCGCTGCTGTATCTGCATGGGCTGTCCACCGGGGACTTCGTGCCGGCGTTGGAGCAGTTCCTCGGCTCGACCGCCGGCCTGTCGTCGGCGACGGTGTCCCGGCTGACCGCGCAGTGGACCGAGGATCACCAGGCCTTCCAGCGCCGGGACCTGTCCGGGCTGGACTTCGTCTATGTCTGGGCCGACGGGGTGCATCTGAAGGTCCGGCTCGATGAGGCCAAGGCCTGCGTGCTGGTGCTGGTCGGAGTGCGGGCCGATGGGAGCAAAGAGCTGGTAGCCCTGGACGCGGGCTACCGGGAATCCGGCGAGTCCACCGCCTGCTACGGGACTGCGCCCGCCGCGGCATGCGGGCCCCGCACCTGGCCGTCGGCGATGGAGCGCTGGGGTTCTGGAAGGCGCTGCGGGAGGTCTTCCCCGAATCCCGGGGACAGCGCTGCTGGGTTCACAAGACCGCCAACGTCCTGGACGCCCTGCCCAAGTCCGCGCATCCAGCGGCCAAGGCCGCGATCGCCGAGATCTACAACGCCGAGGACAAGGAGCACGCCCACGCGGCGATCAGATCCTTCCACCGGTCTTACAGGGCGAAATTCCCCAAGGCCACGGCGAAGATCGTCGATGATGAGGACGTGCTGCTCACCTTCTACGACTACCCGGCCGAACACTGGATCCACCTGCGCACCACCAACCCGATCGAGTCCACGTTCGCCACGGTGAGGCTGCGCACCCGGGTCACTCGCGGCGCCGGTTCCCGCACCGCCGCCCTGGCCATGACCTTCAAACCGATCGAGTCCGCGCAGACCCGGTGGCGCGCCGTCAACGCGCCCCACCTGGTCGCGCTGGTCCGGGCCGGAGCCCGGTTCGAGCGCGGCGCCCTCGTCGAGCGTGCCGAAGGACAGGTCGCGTGATGACCAAGAAGCTGCTGCGTGTCCTTCGGTGGGCGACCAAGACGACGCATCCGGCCGAGTTCCACTACAGCCCGGACCTGAACCCGGCCGAGCAGCGCGCGCTGCTACGCCGCAACTACCTGCTGCTCATGACCGGGCAAGCGGCCCTCGGACTGATCGGCCCCGACATCCTCGCCATCGCCGTCGAACCGCGCCCCGACGAGGTCGTCCTCCACATCGCGGCGTCTACCGACAACGATGCGCTCCAGGAGGATCTCAAGGACATCGTCGGTGACCTCGATGCCTTCCTCGCCAGCGGCCCCGAACGGCTGACCCCCATCAGCACCCAGATCCACGTTGGCTCTGCCGACACAAGTTGGTCTGGGCGATCTCACGCTCTGCTCTACCTCGCCAAGCCGGAACCGGAACCACCGATCCACAACTCTTGACAATTACTCCCGTGCCGCAGACTCGGTCCCGTAGCCGCCAGCAGTTGAGCACTCGCTCGATCTGGACCGTTGAGTCCTGACGAAAGACCGTGCCTCTGCCGGTGACCGGGAGGGTTGATCGCTGATGGGATGTCGTATGTCGACCGTGTCGATGAGGCCACCTACCACGTGTGGCCCGCGACTGATCAGGCCGCTGCCCTGGAACGAGAGCAATGGGCGCTCTACGTCGAGTGGAACCAGCGGTACGAGGCCGCGGTGGCAGAGCCGGGTGACCATCCTGGACAGGGAGGTGTTGACGCGCGGTATGACGAGCTGGAGTCGTTGCTGACGCCGCACCGTCAGGCCCCGGCCGATGCGCGGCACCTCCTGACCGAATGGCGATTCGGCCCCGGCCCTCGCTATCAGCTCGAAGGGATAGACACCTGGGTTCGGTGGAGCTCAAGCCGATAACGTTGCCCGGGCACCGAACAAACCCCCAACATCTCGGATCGCTCCGCCCGTGGATGCTACGGACGCAGCCAGAAGAGTGCCGAATCAACTGGCCGTGCGCGGGTAACTGCGCTGGCCGCCGTCAGACGTCCCGCACTGTTGCGGATCAGAAGTGGGCGACGTCATGGCGAATCAAAGGGCCCTCGGCCTGTAGCAGGGCGGGAGGCGAGGGCCTTCGATGGTGGCGAGGAGGGCTTCAGGCTTGATCGCGGTCAAGACCCTTGATGCGGAGCGCGAGGGCGTGCCAGGTGGTGGGGGCGAGGGTCAACTTCGGGCCGTTGGGGTCTTTGGAGTCACGCACGGCGATGACGCCCGCGAGATCGGCGAGCTCGACGCACTGGTCGTTGGCCTGCGCGCTACGGCTCGACTTGCGCCACTGTGCGTCAGTGAAGATGTGGGGCATGGGGGCTGCTCTCCCTATCGCTGCTCGTAGGTCCGCGCGGCTGCTGAGATCAGCTCGAGAGACCCGGCCAGGTCGCGTGCCGCCGCGTGGAGGTGCTCGAAGGCGAGTTTAGAGGCGGCGATGTCCTCATTGCGCTCGAGGTAGAGAGTGCCCGCGATCGTCTCCACGAACACTACGTCTGGATCGGTCTCCTCCGAGAACGAGAAGATCCCAAACGATCCTGACATCGCCGCGTGCGGACCGATGCCGAAGGGGACGACCTGAACCTGGACTCCCGGAGCCTCGGCGACTTCCAGCAGTCGGCGGAGTTGCCTGCTCATGACCTCTGGGCCGCCGATCTCGCGACGAAGCGCAGCCTCATCGAGGATGACCCACATGTCGAGGTTTCCGCCGGTGGCGACGACTGCCTGGCGTTTCATCCGGAGCTCGACGCGTCGCTCGACCTCCTCCTCGGCGTATTCCCGGCGGCCTTTGATGATCGCGCGTGCGTAGTCCTCGTTCTGCAGGAGGCCGGGGATCACGAAGGGCTCGAAGATTCGGAGTGAGGTCGCGGACGTCTCCAGGTCGACGGCCGTCTTGTAGTTGCGTGACAGGAGATCGTTGAACGGCTGCCACCACTCGTCACGTCGTGTCGACTTCGATTCGCGAGCGAGCGCGATGAGACGATCGCGCTGCTCTCCCACGGGGACGCCGTAGAGATCGAGCAGGTCTGCGACATCGCCCCAGCCGACGGTGATCCGACCCGTTTCGATCTTGCTGACCTTGGCGCTGTACCACCCCAGTTGCGTCGAGACCTCGTCGCCGACCTTGCCGGCCGATTCGCGGAGTCTTCGCAGCTCAGCCCCGAGCCGCCTTCTCCGCATGGTTGGGGACGGGTTGTTCCGATTTGCGCTCATCATTGCCCTCGGACGCTCGGAGAATATTCCCTCAGGATGTTGCCTGCGGCCTGATTCTGTTTCACACTACTAGAAGTGTTCCTCACGCCACTGATCGTGGTGGAGGAGATGCGGCTTCCTGCGTTGCAGTGCTTCAGTGGAGGCGCGGGCGCGTTGGCCGATGCGCTCCTGGGGGCACTCGGTGAACTAGATCGCCGCGCGGCCAGGCATTGGCCTAGGAAACCCGGCCTGGCCGCGCGGCCCAACCTCACAAAGGAGGTGCCGCCATGGTAGACGCGCCACGGGCGGCGAACGACGCGCCGAGCGGCAACAGGGTCGATCTGGGCGCCTTGTGCCCCGGTTGGCACACCGAGCGTGTCGGTGAGCGACTGCTCGCGCGGCGGCTGCACGCACCGTCGGACTACCAGGTCGAGTGCGGCTGTCTCGAGGAGATCGCCGCAACCTCGGTCGGAGAGCTGGTGATCCTTTGCGAAGCGCAGACCCTGCTGGCCGAGCGGGTTTTGTCCGCCGAGGCGATAGCGCGGCCGCGGGCCCGATAACCGCCACGGCCGATCAGCCGTCGATACTCGCGCGTTCCGAATGGACCGGCACGTGCTGAATCCAAAGGTCGCCTTCCGCCTGGCGGGCCTGGCCCGGTAAGCGGGCGAGGGCGGCTGGTCGCGGGCAGCACACCTGAACGGGACTGGCGGGTTGGCGTTGGGCAGCGGCTACGCCTGCCTGGCGGGTCGTCGTCGAGCTGCTGCCTGTTCATACATCGTTGCAGCGCCGTGCAGTACTCGCTGCGCTCACGCGGCCGTGTAGTGGGTGGCTCCTTTCACGCCTCGCTTGAGAGCCAGCGGGTTCGGCCTCGCCGACTACAGCCCCGAACCACGAATACGACGCGCCTACTCGACCAGTGCGCATTGGCCGACGACACCTCGGCCCGATCAGCGCTCAGTTCCAATCCATACGCAGGGCGACCCCGGCAGGTGTAGCAGCACCTGCCGGGGTCTGAGACCGGACCGGTAGGAGGCCCAGCCCCATGTACAACTCTACGAACCTGGCAGCTGTGAGGGGAGATCCGGCTCCACACGGCCACACCCTGGCGCGCAACCCGCTGCCATACGGCACCATCGCTCCGTGGGCCGTCGTCGAACGCGACCCAGGCGAGGTCCTCACCGACCTGCACAGTCGCTACCCGCACCACACCTTCTGGTTCGGTGAGCACTCGGGCCGGTACTGGGCGATGCGCCGTCGGCCGACGGTCCCTGAGCGCCTGTGGGAGGCGGCCGACCCTGATGACCTCGTCTGCCAGATCGCGCTGGCCGAGGAAGAGGAATACGCGCGGACCCCAACAGCTCCGGAATACGTCCACCCGGCCATGCAGTCGGACGTGGAGTCGGAGAGGGCCTGCGCGTCCACGAATCCCTGGTCTGCTTGCCCTTGTGGCGAGTGCGGTGATAGCCCTCGCCGTGCCGGGCGGACGGCCGGACTGTTCCGGCGCCGGGGCGATCAGAGGCGGCGAGGGCTGGGCTGTTCTCCCGAATCCGACGATGGCGGAAGGTCGTGATGGCCATGAACCAGCCGGCCGACCTGCCATACGGCGGTGTCTGCACTTGGGCTCTGCCTGACGACGACCGGTGTGCGCAGGCGGCGCGGACCCACCTCGGTTACGCCATGCGCACCCTTCAGTTCGACGCCGAGGTCGTTGAGAACGCTCAGCTCGCAGTCAGTGAGCTCGCGACCAACGCGCTCCGGCACGCCTACCGCTCCCGCTACGGACCGCCGAACACCGTGTCCGAACTGGCGGTGTGGGCACGGATGTGGCCTGAGCCAGAGCTGGTGGTGAGCGTGTTCGACCCCGACGACGAGACGCTGCCGCAGCCTGGCAACGGTGATCTGCTGGCCGAGAGCGGCAGAGGTATGACGATCGTGGACGCGGTCACCAGTAGCTGGGGCTCGCATCCGTCTCGCTCCCGGCTCCCCGCCCCCCAGCTGTCAGGCAAAGCGGTGTGGATGGCGGTCCCGCTGCCCACAGCCTGGCCGCGCCTCAGCGCGCCGATCTACCCGGCGGTCGCTGCGCAGCGGTTGGCGATGAACCTGGCCGGCCGCGGTGTTCCGGCGCAGAGGGCAAGTGAGGCCACAGGGATCTCTCTTGTCGCGACGCCTGCCCTGAACGTGTGGGTGTGCCGTACCACGTTCGCTTGGACCTCACCTGGTGGCGTGCTCCATCGGCATCCGCACATCGACCTGCAAGAGACCGCCGAACACGTGGTCGCCACCTTGCAGCGGTCCGCTCGACGCTCCGCGCACTGATCACCGAAGCGGCCTCGTCCGTCCGGCGGGCGACCCGGACGGACAAGGCACCTCGGGGCGCAGGCGCGGTGCTGCGAAACGTCGCCGCGTCTGTGCCCCGCCCACTCCACCGACCTTGCTGACACTCATAACCCTGGAGATCCGCATGCTGGATACGCCTGACAACGGCCATGCCCGGCTGGTCCAGTACGTCCATGCCGCCGCGACGTCGGCTGTTCGTGCTGACCACAACGCCCTCGGCCGGGCGGTGCACCGCCTGGTCGTCGACGGAGCACTGGACCAGGGAACGATGGAGTTCTTGCAGCAGGCCCCCAGAACCGTAATCGCACTGACCACTGCACTCAACGCCATCCTGGACCTTCATCGGCCGTCGGCCAGCTCCGAAACCGATGCCGGATGCCGTGCTTGCGGCACGAGCAAGGCGACGGCCTGTCGAACTCTCAGGCGTATGGCCGATGTGTTCGCCGCCCACCAGGCGGCCAGGCTGCCGTGCGTGGATGCCGCAGAGGCATGGCGCCGAGCACGCGCTCGGCAGCCCGCAGCCAACCGCGGTGAAGTCGTCTCCACCGTTACAGAGATCGCCGACGCCTATGTCGTTCGCAGCATGGTGATCGAGCCACCATCGGTTCCCACCAGAGTCGAGCCGTCGTCTGAACGCGTCCTCCTGGTCGACAAGACCACGGGGCAGACGGTGATCTGGCCGCTCATGCCGCTTCCCGCCCTGGAGCGCGGGTACGCCCGATACCGCCAAGGTGCACGCACCGTCGTTTTGACGCCGAGGCCACAGTCCGCGGATGACCGCGACAGTGCTCAGTCTCACCGTGCTCTGACAGGCAAGGTGGCGACGTGGACTGGCAGCGTGCTGAGGCCCGCAAAGCGTCGGCGGCAAAAATGATGGGCGAACCCGTTGCCGCGAGCGTCCCTGGGCAAAGGACGTGCTCACCTGGCGGTGTTGGGCTCCTTGGGGCAAACCAGCGGTTGCGTGCGGCGGAATCTGCCGGGGGAGGTCAGGGTGAGCATGCCGGCCGCAGATCACCGGTTCACCGCTTGGACCAGGGCGGGATTGTGGCCACGCCTCCACCGTCTCGTGCTGGACGAGCTCGGCGCCCACGGGCAGATCGACTGGATGTCGACGATCGTGGGCGCCGCCGTCGCGAAAGAGGGAACGCCGACTGACAGTGATGATGGAGGTGAGCACCTCCCGTCCGGGGTCTGACCCGCCGACTGACTGACCTTGGGTCCTCAACGGGATCTGTCGGCCCTGGTCGGGAGGTGCTCGTGTGCACTCACCG
>NZ_RFFG01000195.1 GCF_003696215.1 Actinomadura harenae
CGGCCCCGCGCCCGGCGGGCCCGCGCGTCGCGGTGCGCCCTGCCGGGCCGTGCTGCGGCGCGGAGTCCCGGCGGCAATCGGCACGCCGGGTCCGCGCACATCGTGTTCCGATCCTGCCGACCCGGGCCCCCTGGGACATGCGCTTTGACTGGGATTTGCCGTCCGGATTCCGGGTCCGTCACCAACCCCGGCCCCCTGCCTTCGGCCCGCCCATATCCGGCCCGATGAGGCGACCGAAACGGGATGTGCCGGTTCGGGCGCCGATCCGGCCCCCTTTGGGATGGTCTGCCGCCGACCCGACGGCGTCCCCGGGCCCCCGGGACGCCGACTCGGCGGTCCTGGCGCGACCATGCGGTAGAGTCGCTGCCGCGAAGGGGAGTAGCCCTGCGAACCGGTCGTCGACACACTGGAGCCCCGGCTCCCGGTGACCGGGTCCGCCTCAGGCGGACGGGCGAGACCTTCGATCCCTTTTCATCGATGACCAGACGCGTCGTCGACCGGGATCGAGGTCTCCGTGGACGCCCCGAGCGGCCCCCCGGCCTCGGCCCCCGGCGACGCGGGAGGAGCGGGTACCGGACGTGTGGCATTTCGTCCTACTGATCGCCTGTGCTGTCGCGATCTATCTGTCGTGTGAGTGGTTCGTCAACGCCGTCGAATGGCTGGGCCACCGCCTCAACGTCGGCCGGATGGCGGTCGGCACCGTCCTCGCGGCCTTCGGCACCGCGCTCCCCGAGTCGGTGGTGACCCTCGTCGCCGTCACCAGCGGGGACGGCGAGGCCGGCAAGGACATCGGTGTCGGCGCCGCCATGGGCGGCCCCCTGGCCCTCGCGACCGTCGCCTACGCCGTCACCGGCGTCGCCCTGCTGTGGACGCGCCGCAACCGCGACCGCGCGCGGCTCGCCGCGACCGTCCCGGCCTCCGCCGGTGGCGGCACCGGTGCGGGTGCGGGTGCCGTGGAGTCCGGCGATGGCCGCGGCTCGGAGGTCCTCACCGACCCGGCCGAGGCCGCGCGCCTGGCCAAGGACCAGCGCTGGTTCCTCGCGGTGTTCGTGTTCAAGGTCGGCCTCGGCCTGGTCGCCTTCGCCTTCAAGCCCTGGCTCGGCGTCGTGTTCTTCGCCGTCTACGCCGTGTACTTCTGGCGCGAGATGCGCGGCGGCGACGAGGACGGCGACTCCGCCGCGGAGATCGACCTCGAGCCGCTGAAGCTGCAGCCGCGCCGGGAGGTCCCGGCGACCTGGGCGGTCGCGGCGCAGACCCTCGCGACCCTCACCGTGATCTTCTTCGCGTCCCAGCTGTTCGTGCACCAGCTCGACGCGATCGGCCCGATGCTCGGCCTGCCCGCCGCGGTCACCGCGCTGCTGCTGTCCCCGGTCGCCACCGAGCTGCCCGAGATCATGAACGCGGTGATCTGGGTCCGGCAGGGCAAGACCACCCTGGCCCTCGCCAACATCTCCGGCGCGATGATGATCCAGGCGACCGTCCCGTCCGGGCTCGGCCTGCTGTTCACCCCGTGGAAGTTCGACCACGCCCTGATCTGGTCGGGCGTGATGACCATGGTCGCGATCGTCTACCTGCTCGCGACCCTGCGCGCCCACAAGCTGACGCCCGTCCGCCTCGCCTGGACCGGCGTCCTCTACCTGGTGTTCGCCGCCGGCCTGGTCGTCATCCTCTGACCCGGGCATCGGAAACGGATTCTCTGGCCCCGTCCGGGCGGCGGGGTCAGAGCCAGCCGCGGTCGTCGGCGACGCGCAGCGCCTCCATCCGGTTCTGGGTGCCGGTCTTGGCGATCGCCGCGGACAGGTAGTTGCGGACGGTCCCCTCCGACAGGAACAGCTTGCCCGCGATCTCGGCGACGCTCGAACCCGAGCGGGACGCGTTCAGGACGTCCCGCTCCCGCGCCGTCAGGGGGGACGCCCCGGCCGCGAGCGTCGCCGCGGCGAGCGCCGGATCCACCACCCGCTCACCCCTGGCCACACGGCGGATCGCGTCCGCGAGCGCCTCGGCCGGGGCGTCCTTCACCACGAACCCGACCGCGCCCGCCTCCATCGCCCGGCGCAGGTACCCGGCCCGCCCGAACGTCGTGACGATCACGACCCGGCAATCGGGGACCCGCCCGGCCAGCACCGCCGCCGCCGCGAGACCGTCCAGACCGGGCATCTCCACGTCCAGGAGCGCGACGTCCGGACGCACGCGCTCCGCCGCCGCGACGACCTCGTCGCCCCGCCCGACCTGAGCGACGACCTCGAAGTCGTCCTCCAGGTCCAGCAGCGCCGCGAGCGCCGTCCGGATCAGCGCCTGGTCGTCGGCGAGCAGCAGGCGGATCGTCATGACACCGCGTCCGGACGCGAAGGCACGTCCGGCCGGGAGGACGCGCCGACCGTGACGCGCAGCCGCCACCCGCGCGCGCCCGCCGGACCCGACTCCACCTCGCCGCCCGCCGCCGCGACCCGCTCACGCAGACCGGTCAGGCCACTGCCCGGGACCGCCGCGCCGCCCACACCGTCGTCCAAGATCTCCACCTCCGCCGCCGACAGGGTGACCGTACAGCGGGTCGCGCGCGCGTGCCGCACGACGTTGGTCAGGCCCTCCCGGACGACCCAGCCGAACAGCTCCCGGTTCCCCGCGTCCACGACGTCCACGGCGGACGGCAGGTCGGCGGTGACGCCCGCCGCGCGCAGCAGCTCCCGGCCGCGCGCCAGCTCACCCGGCAGCGTCACCTCCCGGTACCCCGACACCGCGGCGCGGACCTCGCCGAGCGCCTGCCGCGACAGCCGCTCCACCTCGGTGATCTCCCCGACCGCGCGTTCCGCGCCGCCCTCCGCGAGGCGCCGCGCCAGGTTGCTCTTCACCGTGATCGCCGTGAGCGAGTGCCCGAGCAGGTCGTGCAGGTCGCGCGCGATCCGGTTCCGCTCGGCCTCCGACGCCAGCCGCTCCACCTCGGCGCGCGCCTCCAGCAGCTCCCGGTTCGCGCGGGCCAGCTCGGCGTACCCGCGGACGACCAGCGACGTGAACACCAGCATCACCGCCTCCAGCACACCCGGACCGGAATGCCAGGGCCGCACCGCCCACGGCACCACCAGCGTCAGCGCGGCCGCCGCGCCGAGGACGACCGGGAGCCGCCGCGGCCGCGTCAGCGCCACGAACGACACGATCACGGCGAGGAGGTAGAAGGCCAGCGTGCGGGCGAACGGCAGCTCCGCCACGAACAGGACGAACATCCCGGCCAGCAGGACGGCCAGACGGCCCTCGAAATGCCGGACGAACGCCACTCCCGCCATCACGTAGAGGACGCAGAAAGCGAGCGCGATCGTGTATCCGGCGAACGCCGCGCCGCCCTCCGAATACTGCGTCACGCCGACCATGCAGACGAACGGATAAACGAACATTCCGGCGGCGAGCATCGCCCGCCGCCAGCCCCCGGCCCAGCGAAGCGGGTCGCCTCCCGGCGACCCGCTCTCCGTCCTCGCGCCCAGGGCCTCGTCCATGGCCCGCACGCTAACACCACCGTCGCGGTGCGGCGTCCGGCCGGGTCATCGGCTGAACCCGGCCCGCAGGCCCCGGTTGCCGGAGATCAGGACCACGCCCAGCAGGAGCACTCCGCAGACGCCCTGCTCGACCCGCATCCAGACCGGGAACATGCCCGGCAGGGAGATGATCACCACGATCGCGACCAGCATGACAGCCGACAGGATCCGCAGCCGCCGGAACGCGCCCCGCGAGCCGCGGGCGGCGCGCAGCGTCAGCGCGAACAGGATCAGGGAGCTGACCGCCACGATGATGAGGCGGACCCACACCGGCGTCGTCACCGAGGAGGAGTTCCGGTAGGCGACCAGTCCGGCGACGGTGAGGACGCTGAGGACGGCGTAGACGCCGACGAGGGTCTTGATCCGGCGGAATGCCGTCACGTGGGTGGAGTTGTTCGCCATTTCGTTCGCGTTTCCCGCTGCCTTGTTCGTCATGGCTTCATGGTGCTTCCGGCGCCCCAGGCGGGCCCAGTGAGTTCGCCCATCACCGCCCCATGACATTTGTCATGGGCTGGTGGGTGCGGTGTCCCGGCGCTCGTATCGCCTTCGGGCGAGACCGTGCGCCAGGCGCAGCAGATCCCGCGTCGCCGCGCCGGTCCGCGGGCCGGGGTTCACCACGGCGAGCCAGCCGAGGGCCCCGTAGACGGGGTGGGCGATCACGGTGTCGGCGGCCCCGGGATCGGTGTCGCCGTGTGCCGTTTGGCGGGGGGCGTGCCCGGTCCGGCGGAGGAACTCGTCCCGGCCCGCGGCGATGTTCACGCGGAACGTGCCCGGACGGTTCAGGCGGGACGCCGTGTCCTCCGGGTAGTCCTTGGTCACGATCGTCGCGAACGGCTGGACGGCCGCCGGGACGACGCCGTCGGGGGAGTAGTAGAAGAACGCGTCGCCCCACGCGATCTCCGGCGTGCCGTCCCCGGGCGCCGGGCGGAGCGTCAGGACGCCGTCGAGGGCGTCCACGAAGGCGATGATGTCATCCATGGTCATGCCTTCAAGCGTTACATTGAAGTGCTTATGGAGGCTTGAAGCGGAAAAAGAGGGCTCAGAGGGTGCCAGGTCTCAACTCGTGGACGCTGCGGACCAGTGCCGTCGCCGAGCGCGCGGGCTACTCCGTGCAGCAGATCCGGAACCTGGAACGCGACGGCGTGCTGCCTCCCGCCGCGCGTACCACGTCGGGCTACCGCTGCTATGGCGAGGTGCATATGCGGTCGGCGCTGGCCTATCGCGCGCTCGCCGCCGCGGTGGGGCCGGTCGAGGCGAAGGAGATCGTCCGGGCCGTCCACCGGACGCCCATCACCGCCATGCTCGCGCTGCTGGACGCGGCGCACGCCCGCCTCGACGGCGAACGCAGGGCGCTGCGCGAGGCGCGGGCCGCCGTCGCGGCGATCGCGGACGAGCCGATCGCGGACGTCCGCGCCTCGGACGCCATGACCGTCTCCGAACTCGCCGCCGCCCTGGGCGTCCGGACGTCGACGCTGCGGCACTGGGACTCCGAGGGCCTCGTCGTCCCGGGCCGTGCCGCCGGAGCCCGCCGGTACGCGCCGTCCCACGTCAGGGACGCGCGGATCGTCCACCAGCTGCGCGCGGCCGGGTACCGGATCGGGCCGCTCCGCGACCTCATGCCCGCGCTGCGCGGCGGCCGCCGTCTGGAGGACGTCGCGTCCGCCCTGGCCGCCCGGGACGCCGACGTCACGTTCCGGTCCCGCGCCCTGCTGGACGGCGCCGCCGCCCTCAGCGCCCTCCTGGCGGACATCCCCGGCGAACCGGGTGCCAGGGTTTCTTGATCGACTGAGGTCCGTCCCGGGAGAAGTGCTGCTCGAGCCGAAGCGCACCGGGAGGACGACCCGCCGCCACCTGCCCGTCGGCGGCGGTGTTCAGGCGACGGCGCGGCCAGGCCGGGGAGCGCCGTGCTGCAGGTCGTCCAGCCGGTCCGCGAGCCGGTCGTGCACCACGACCAGCTCGCTGATGCGCTGCCGCAGCAGCGCGAGCCGCTGCTCGAACACCTCGGTTTTCAGACCGGACTCCGGGCACACGTGGCCGCCGAGCAGCTCGTCCCCGAGGCACGCGCCGATCGCCCGCAGGTCCTCGCTGGTCAGCCCGGACGCCAGCAGCAACCGGATGTTGTCCACCACCCGCGCGGCCTCGGGACCGTACTCGCGGTACCCGTTCGCCGACCGCCGCGACCGCAGCAGCCCCTGTTCCTCGTAGTAGCGCAGGGCCCGCGTCGTCGTGCCCGTCGCGCGCGCCAGCTCCCCGATGCGCATACCGCCGCCACTCCCTCCCTGCCCGAGACCGACCCGCCGCCCGGGACCAACGCCGTGCGACGCCCTCATCTTCCCAGCTCGGCCGGGGTGGCGGCACTCTGAGGGCTCTCCGCCACGGTCTTCGACCAGCGGTGCGCCGCCGCAACGACGGCCAGGCCGACCGCGGCGACGACCGCGCCGGCCACCGGTGTCCAGCGCAGGCCCGGGCCGCCGTCGATGACGCGCCCGCCGAACCAGCCGCCGACCGCGATGCCCAGGTTGAACGCCGAGCTCTGCAACGTGAGCGCCAGCGTCCGCGCCCGGTCGGACGCCACCTCGATCATGCGGGTGTTCACCGCCGGGATCACCGCGTAGTACGCCGCGCCGAACAGCAGCAGGAACACCGTCGCGCTGGCCCGGTTCCCGGCCAGCAGGCCGAGCCCGAGCAGCGACACCGCGAGCGCGGCCATGCCCGCGACGATGGAACCGGTCACCGACCGGTCCGCGAGCCTTCCCCCGGCCAGGCCGCCGACGGTCCCGCCCACCCCGAACAGCAGCAGCAGGACGGTCACCGCCGTGGACCCGAACCCGGCGACCTCGTTCAGCAGCGGCGTCACGAACGTGTAGGCGGTGAACGCCCCCGCCGCGCCGAGCGCCGTCACCGCGATCACCGTCTGGACGCGCCGGTCGGCCAGCACCCGCAGCTCCGCCGCGCGGCCCCCGGACCCGCCCGCCGCCGTGTCCGGGACGATCGGCGCGACCAGCGCGAGCGCCACCGCCGCGAGCGCCGCCATGGCCCAGAACGCCGCCCGCCAGCCCAGCCAGTGGCCGAGCGCGGTGCCCAGCGGCAGCCCGGCGATCATCGCGAGGCTGAACCCCAGCGACACCCGCGCGACCGCCGAACCCTGCCGTCCCGGGGGCGCGACATCGGCGGCCACCGCGAAGAACACCGGCAGGAGCGCCGCGTGCGCCAGGGCCGCGGCGATCCGTCCCGCCGCCAGCAGGGCGAACGAGGAGGACGCCGCGGCCGTCGCGTTCCCCGCCACGAACACCAGCATCAGCGCGACGACCATCCGCCTGCGCCGGACCCGTCCCGCCAGCAGCGACAGCACCGGGCCGCCCACCACCACGGTCGCGGCGAACACGCTCATCAGCAGCCCCGCCGTGGACAGCGACACCTCCACCGACGCGGCGATGTCCGGCAGCAACCCGGCGATCATGATCTCTCCGGTCCCGAAGGTGAACGCGCACAGCGTCAGCACCGCCAGGGCCCGGGAGTGACTCGTACTTCTCATGCCGCCCACCCTCGACCTTCACGCTGGCGTGAAGGTCAAGCCGAACCCGGGGTGACCGCACTCACGCCCATCGCGCTCACCAGCGCCGTGCCTGGAACCGCCGCCGGCCTCCTGCCGCGCATCCACGCGGGGGCATGGACCGCCCCGCGACTCGGCTACGCCGCGGGGAGACCCGATCCGGCCGTCTGGGACCGGTAGGAATGGCCGAGTTCCGGGCCGAGCCCGAAGTAGTGGCGGAAGTTGTAGATGAGGGGACTCCACGCGGCGGGGTCGACGTAGTCGGTGCCGGGCACGACGATGCCGGGTTCGGCGTGGACCTTGCGGACGACGGCCTCCGCGATGACGAACTCTCCGGAGAGGTCCAGCCGCACCCGCTCGGCGCGGGCCTCCAACTGGATCGGGCAGCCCGCCACACGCGGCGGCCGGACCAGGTGGGACGGCTCGCCGGTCAGGCCGGCCGCGGCGAACTTGTCCGGTTCGAAACGGCAGCCGTCGGGCTTGGTCGGGGGCACCGGGTTCCGTCCGGTCAGCGGTGACAGCCGTTCCACCTCCCTCCACTGGGACGGACCCGGAAGGTTGATCACCACATCGGGCCGGTCGGCGAGGTTGCGCGCGGTCTGCCCCTCCTGGCCGATGCCCAGGACCACCGTCCGGTCGAGGGCCCAGGCCGAGGAGATCGGGGCGAGGTTGAACGAGCCGTCCGGGTTCTCCGTGGTCAGGAGGACCACCGGTGTTCCGAAGTAGAGGATGCTCGGCTCGATCTCCACGTGGGAGTCCGCCGCGTCCCCCGGGAGGGTGCTGGATGGCGCTGGATTCATGACGGGCAGCCTAGGAGCCACATACTTCGACAGCGGTCGAAGTATGTGGGCGGTCACCCCTGCCGCGGAGGCGGCGCGTTCTGGGGCGCGGTCGGCTGCTCCCGCTGTGAGGTCAGCTGCTCCTGGAGGGTCTGGACGCGGACCTCGGCGGTCACGGCGCGCTCGCGCAGCCGGTCGGCGTCCGCGCGGGCGGTGTCGCGCTCGGCGGTGAGGGCCTGCATCCGGGCCCGCAACTGGAGCAGCTCCCGCCCCGCCTCGTCGGCGGCGCCCCGCTGGACGGCGAGCTCGCCGCGCGCCTGGTCGGCGGCCTGC
>NZ_RFFG01000196.1 GCF_003696215.1 Actinomadura harenae
GGGACAACGCTCCGCAGGATGGCGAGAAGCACTCAACGAACTCGCCATCGCCTATCCAGGACGCATCAGGTAAACCAGACTTGGCCATCTACCTGCACGAACATTCCACACCTGAAGTTACAGGCTCGAGTAGTCGGCTGTGCCGTGCCGTCCTCAGCTGTGTTGCGCCGTCCGGTGGTGCGCGGTGCCGCGACGCTGTGCTGCGCCGTGACGTAGGTGCTTTGCGCCGTGCCGTACGTGCTGCGTCGTATCGCGCTTCGCTGCGCCCTGTCGTCTCGTGCCGTGTGCGCAGCGCGAGCCGCGCTGCGTCGTGTGCGCGTCGGCGCGTCGTGCTGTGCCGGGCTGTGGCGCGTGCCGAACGTGCTGCGCCTGCTGTGTTGCGTTGGTCGGCGGTGCGCTGTTTTGTGTTGGGCTTCGTGGCGCCCTGCTCACTGTGCTGTGTCGTGCGGCCTCGTGCTTCGGGGCTGGGCGATGGCCTGCGGGGCTTGGGGTGGGGAGTACGGGCTTCCTGGTGTGGGGGAGTCGGTGTGGAAATGGGAAGCCGGTGAAGTTGTTGATCGCGCGGGCGATGCCGGCGGTGTCCTCACGCACCGCCGCCGTGCCGGACTTCCAGATCAGCTCGGTCCGCCACGACGTGAAGGTCCGCTCGTGATCATGCGCGGGGTGGGAGGTTGTGGGGTGGCGGGGGCGGGGTGCTCTTTCTGGGGTTAGTGGGTTCCCCAGGTGTAGGTCTGTTTGCGGAGCTTGAGGTAGACGAAGCTCTCGGTGGAGAGGACGCCGGGGACGGCTCGGATGCGGCCCAGGAGTTCGAGGAGTTGTTCGTCGTCCTCGCAGACCAGCTCGACGAGGATGTCGAAGGAGCCGGCGGTGATGACGACGTAGTCGATGGCCTCGACGGCGGCCAGGTCGTCGGCGATCTTCTCGAGGTCGCCCTCGCACTTGACGCCGATCATCATCTGGCGGGAGAAGCCGAGCATGAGGGGGTCGGTGACGCCGACGATCTGCATGACGCCGGTGTCCAGGAGCTTCTGGACGCGTTGGCGGACGGCGGCCTCGGAGAGGCCGACGGCCTTGCCGATCGCGGCGTAGGAGCGGCGGCCGTCCTGCTGGAGCTGCTCGATGATCTGCTTGGCGGTCTCGTCGAGCGGGACGGCGGTGCGGCGCGGGCCGCCGGCGGGTGGGCGGCGCTCCGGGGCGCGATCCGTCATGGTGACGTCTCCTTGGTGCGGCATCGTGGGTGGGAGTCGGCGGTGGGTGATGGATTCAGTCGTGAAACTCGATCGTAACAACGGAATCCCTTGTCAAAGCGGGGAACCTCTGTCAGGGTCGGGGCCAACGACAGTTACGGCTGCGGCGGCCATCAGGGAAGGGGTCGACGATGACCAGCGAGCAGGCGACCAGGCTGCGCAACTTTATCGGCGGCGAGTACGTCGACGCCAAGGACGGCAGGACGCTGGAGGTGATCGACCCCAGCACCGGCGAGGTATGGGCCTCGTCGCCCAATTCCGGCGCCGAGGACGTGGACGCGGCGTTCCGCGCGGCGGCCGACGCGTTCCCCACCTGGCGTGACGCGACGCCGAAGGACAGGTCGCTGGCCCTGCTCAAGTTCGCCGACGCCGTGGAGGCCCGCGCGGAGGAGCTCGTCGCCGCCGAGAGCCGGGACACCGGCAAGCCGCTGGGGCTGACGGCCGACGAAGAGATCCCGCCGATGGTGGACAACCTGCGGTTCTTCGCCGGGGCCGGGCGCATCCTCGAGGGCAAGGCCACGGCCGAGTACATGGCCGACCACACGTCCTCGATCCGGCGCGAGCCGATCGGGGTGTGCGCGCAGGTCACGCCGTGGAACTACCCGATGATGATGGCGGTCTGGAAGTTCGGGCCGGCGCTCGCGGCGGGCAACACGGTGGTGCTGAAGCCGTCCGACACGACCCCGGCGAGCACGCTGCTGCTGGCCGAGATCGCCGCCGAGTTCCTGCCGCCGGGCGCGTTCAACGTGGTCTGCGGCGACCGCGACACCGGCCGGTCGCTGGTCGTGCACCCGACCCCGCAGATGGTGTCGATCACCGGCAGTGTCCGGGCCGGGATGGAGGTCGCCCGCGCGGCCGCCGACGACCTCAAGCGCGTCCACCTGGAGCTGGGCGGCAAGGCTCCCGTGATCGTGTTCGACGACGCCGACATCGAGTCCGCCGCCCAGGGGATCGCCGGGGCCGGGTTCTTCAACGCGGGCCAGGACTGCACCGCCGCCACGCGCGTGCTCGTGGCCGAGCGGCTCGCGGACGACTTCACCGCCGCCCTCGCCGAGGCCGCGCGCGGCACGACCGTCGGCCCGCCGAACCCGGGCGCGGACTTCGACTTCGGACCGGTCAACAGCCTCGCCCAGCTCGACCGGGTCCAGGGCTTCATCGACCGCACGCCGGACCACGCCCGGCTCGAGGCCGGCGGCGAGCGTGTCGGCGACCGCGGCTACTTCTTCTCCCCGACCGTCGTCAGCGGCCTGCGCCAGGACGACGAGATGGTGCAGAACGAGATCTTCGGCCCGGTCATCACCGTCCAGCGCTTCTCGGACGAGGAGCAGGCCGTCCGGTGGGCCAACGACGTCAAGTACGGCCTGTCCGCGAGCGTGTGGACCCGTGACCACGGCCGCGCCATGCGGATGACCAAGGCGCTCGACTTCGGGGCCGTCTGGGTCAACACGCACATTCCGTTCGTTTCGGAGATGCCGCACGGCGGCTTCAAGCACTCCGGCTACGGCAAGGACATGTCGATGTACGGAGTGGAGGACTACACCCGGATCAAGCACGTCATGCACTACATCGGCGCCTGACGGGCTTCGCCCGCCCCGTCCGGACGGTTCGGCCCGACCATGGAAGCCCGTGGGATCCGCCTTGCGACGTTCCCCCAGCGCCCCTGCCTCAGCCACGCCGCCCTGCCGGTCGGATCGGGAGTGGGACGGCGGATCTGGGCCGCTCGCCCGGATCGCTTCCGTTCCGGCCCTCCGATCACTCCCGGTTCTCCCCGGTGGGAGGACCCGGTGTGGTCGGCTTCGGGACGTCCCGGGAGGGACGGCGACGGTTCCCCCAACCGTCGGGCGTCGCCTCCCGGGGCCGTCCGGCTCACGGCGGCGCTGTCCGACCGTCCGGACTATGGCGATCTCGGGCTGGGGAGCCTCCGGCGCCGGGCCTGCGGGGCGGCTCGGTCTGTTCGGAGACCGTCCGGGCCATCGGCCTTCTGGGCGCTCGGTCGGCGCGGGGCCTGGAGTTCGGGGGCGGCCTGGTGTCGGTGGCTTCTCGCGGCCGGGGAGAGCGGCGAAGGAGTCGGAACGTGATCGCCGGTGCGGAGGACGAATCCGTGTCGGCGCATAGCATCTGGACGTCGCTTCGGCGTGTCCATCGAGGTCGGGACCGTTCGCGGGTCCGGCCGACGGCCGAACCCCCGGCGGGGGAGGCCACCCCCCAGGTGCTCCGTCCAGGGAGCGCCGCCCTCCGATCCCCGTGAAGGACCGTGTCATGACCGAGACCCAGCCCGCGCCCCGCCGCGACGACCCCGGGCGTTCCGAGGAGGCCGTCCCCGCGATCGAGCTCGCCGGGGTGCGGAAGGAGTACCACGCGTACGGCGAGACCGTGGCGGCCGTCCAGAGGGTGGACCTGACGATCGCTCAGGGGGAGTTCTTCTCGCTGCTCGGGCCGTCCGGCTGCGGCAAGACGACCACCATGCGGATGATCGCGGGGTTCGAGGAGCCGTCGGCGGGCGAGGTGTACCTGCACGGCGAGTCCGTGACGGGGGTGCCGGCGAACAAGCGCGACGTGAACATGGTGTTCCAGTCGTACGCGCTGTTCCCGCACATGAGCGTGTTCGAGAACGTGGCGTTCGGGCTGCGCCGCAAGGGGACGTCGAAGTCCGAGGTCGTCGAGCGCGTCACCGAGATGCTGCGGATCGTCGACCTGACCGGGCGGGAGAAGCGGCGTCCGGCGGAGCTGTCCGGTGGGCAGCAGCAGCGGGTCGCGCTCGCGCGGGCGCTGGTGAACCGGCCCCGGGCGCTGCTGCTGGACGAGCCGCTCGGCGCGCTCGACCTGAAGCTGCGGCAGGCGATGCAGGTCGAGCTGAAGCGGATCCAGCGCGAGGTCGGCATCACGTTCGTGTACGTGACGCACGACCAGGGCGAGGCCCTGACGATGTCGGACCGGATCGCGGTGATGAACGACGGGCTGGTCGAGCAGCTCGGGTCGCCGCGGGAGATCTACGAGCGTCCGGCCAGCAAGTTCGTCGCCGGGTTCATCGGCACGTCGAACCTGCTGAGCGGGGAGGCCGTGGAGTCCGGTGGCGGGAAGGCGACGCTGCGGCACGGCGACGGCGGCTGTATCTCGGTGGTCCTGCCGGACGGGCGGAGCGTCGCGTCCGGGGAGACCGTGGAGCTGACCGTCCGCCCGGAGAAGATGCAGATCACGGCGGAGGAGCCGGACGGCGGCCTGTGCCGGGTGCCCGGGCGGGTCAGCGAGGTCGTCTACCTGGGCACCTCGACGAACTACAACGTCACCACGGACGCCGGGGCCGACGTCGTGGTGTTCGTCCAGAACGCCATGAACGCCGAGGACGTCGCGCGCCGCGACGACGAGGTGTGGCTGTCCTGGGAGCCCCAGCACTCCTACCTGATCGGGAGCGCGGAGTGACGGGCCCGCGCCCGTTCGCCGCGGACCCGGCGCTGCTGCGCGGGCTGACGACGCGGCGCGGGTTCCTCGGGGCCGTGGGCGCGCTGGCGGGCGCGGCGGCGCTGTCCGGGTGCAGCATCCCGGGGCGCGGCGGCAACGGGGTCGTCACCCAGGCGATGATCGACAAGTACTGGCGCGGACGCGTCGGAAAAGGCCATGTGAACTGGGCGAACTGGCCCGGCTACATGGAGGACGACCACTCCACGATCAAGCAGTTCTCCAAGGAGACCGGCATCTCGGTCACCTACAAGGAGGCCATCCAGGAGGCCGCGGACTGGTTCGGGAAGATCCAGGCGCCGCTGGCCGCGAACCAGTCGATCGGGTTCGACCTGATGGTGGTCACCAACGGCATCCAGTTCACCGAGCTCGTCGAGCTCGGGTACCTCGCGCCGCTCGACCACAAGCGGCTGCCGAACTTCGCCAAGTACGCGAGCGACAAGGCGAAGCAGCGGTCCTACGACCCCGGCAACGTCTTCAGCGTCCCGTACATGTCGGGGCTGACGGGCATCGCGTACAACACCAAGTACGTGAAGGAGCCGATCACCAGCATCCACCAGCTCTTCGACCCGAAGTACAAGGGCAAGGTCGGGATGATGAGCGACTCCCAGGAACTCGGCAACTTCGGCATGTTCGCGAACGGCGTCGACCCGGAGAAGTCCACCGAGGCCGACTGGAAGCGCGCCGGGGACCTCCTGCGGGGGCAGCGCGACAAGGGGATCGTCCGCAAGTACTACGAGCAGGGCTACATCGACGCCGTCACCAAGGGCGATGTCTGGCTGACGATGGCCTGGTCCGGTGACGTGTACACGCTGTCGAGCCCGGACGTGAAGTTCGTGGTGCCCAAGGAGGGCGGCACGATCTGGAGCGACTGCATGATGCTGCCGAAGACCGCCGCGAACCCGGTGGACGCGATCCGGCTGATGGACTGGCTGTACGCGCCGCAGAACAACGCGCCGCTGACGGAGTTCATCAACTACGTGACGCCGGTCCCGGGCGTCCAGGACGTGATCAAGAAGGAGGCGGCGGCCGCGTCCGGCAAGGACAAGGCCGACCTCGACCGGCTCGCGTCCAGTCCGCTGATCTTCCCGACCGCCGAGGACTACGCGAAGCTGCGCACGTACCGTCCGCTGACGAACGACGAGCTGCCGCGGTACCAGAAGGTCTTCCAGACGATCCCGCAGGGAGCCTGAGATGAGACGGCTGCGCGGGGCGCTGACCCCGTACCTGATGATCCTGCCGGGCGGGCTGTGGATGGCGGTGTTCTTCGTCGTCCCGCTGATCTTCATGTTCTCGGTGTCGATGATGACCGGGAACATCATCGACGGCTTCAAGCAGACCTTCCACTGGCAGAACTACACCGACGGCTTCCACACCTACGGCGACAAGCTGCTGCGGTCGCTCTGGTACGGCCTGATCGCGACGGCCGCGTGCATCGTGCTCGCCTACCCGGCCGCGTACTGGATCGCGTTCAAGGGCGGACGGCGCAAGTCGACGTACCTGTTCCTGCTCCTGCTGCCGTTCTTCGTGTCGTTCGTGCTGCGGACGCTCGCGTGGAAGCTCGTCCTGACCGACAACGGGCCGCTGCTCGGGCCGCTGCGGAACCACGGGCTGGTGCCGGGCGACTTCCACATCCTGGACAGCGGGTTCGCGGTGATCTCCGGGCTGACGTACAACTTCCTGCCGTTCATGGTGCTGCCGATCTACGTGGCGCTGGAGCGGATCGACTACCGGGTCATCGAGGCGTCCTACGACCTGTACGCGAGCCGGACGCAGGCGTTCCTGCGGGTCGTCCTGCCGCTGTCGCTGCCGGGCGTGTTCGCCGGGGTGATCATGACGTTCGTGCCGGTGGCGTCCGACTACGTCAACTCCGAGGTGCTGGGCGGGCCGAACAACGTGATGATCGGCCACATCATCCGCACCGAGTACTTCGACAACAGCTCCTACGCGCTCGCGTCGGCGCTGTCGTTCTCCCTGATGGCGCTGCTGCTCGTCGGGATCTTCGCCTACGCCCGCGCGCTGGGCACCGAGGACGTTCTGGAGGCGGCGGGACGATGACGACCACTCTGGAGAAGCCCTCGGCGACCGGACGGCCCGCGCCCGCGAAACGGCGCCGGCCCCGGGTCGAGCGGGACGGCCTGGGCCTGCGGATCTACACCTGGCTGATCATCGCGTGGCTGATGCTGCCCATCGGGATCATGATCCTGTTCGGGTTCAACGACACCCACAGCAAGCAGAACTTCCAGTGGGAGGGCTTCACGCTCCGCTGGTACCGGCACCTGTTCGACAAGAGCGACCTGACCCAGGCGCTCTGGAACTCGCTGTCGATCGCGCTGCTCAGCACCGTGATCACGACCGTCCTCGGGACGTTCGCCGGGATCGCGCTCGGCCGGTTCCGGTTCCGCGGCAAGGGTATGACCAACCTGGTGCTGTTCGCGGCGATCTCCTGCCCGGAGATCGTGATGGGCGCGTCGCTGCTGTCGATGTTCGTCAGCCTCGACCTGCCGCGCGGCTACTGGACGGTCCTGATCGCGCACGTGATGTTCTCGATCTCGTTCGTCGCGGTGACCGTCCGGGCCCGGGTCGTCGGCCTCGATCCCAAGGTCGAGGAGGCCGCCAAGGACCTCGGGGCCGGGCCGGTCGCGACGTTCCGGCTGGTCACGCTGCCGATGATCATGCCGGGCGTGGTGTCGGGCGCGCTGCTGGCGTTCGCGCTGTCGATCGACGACTTCGTCATCACCAACTTCACCAGCGGCTCGACGGTGACCTTCCCGCTGTGGGTGTACGCCTCGACCCGCACCGGCACCCCGCCGCAGGTGAACGTGATGGGGACCCTGATCTTCGCGGCCGGCGTGGTGCTGGCCGTGATCTCCGCCCGGCGCGGCGCGCGCCGCACCTGACCGGCCCGCCGTCC
>NZ_RFFG01000197.1 GCF_003696215.1 Actinomadura harenae
GTACTAATAGGCCGAGTGGCTTGAACACACTGAGCGTTCAAACCAATCGCTGCTGTTCGAGATGTTCGCGTCCCTGTGTGGTTCCCAGAAAACAATCTGGTTGAATCGCATGATATTTTGATACTGAGCTTTAACGGCTCGGACGAGACTTGCCGGCCCTGCTTGTTTGGGGGTTGTGCGTTGATCGTTCGGTGGTTATGGCGAGGGGGAAACACCCGGTCCCATCCCGAACCCGGTAGTTAAGCCCCTCAGCGCCGATGGTACTGCATGGGAGACTGTGTGGGAGAGTAGGACGCCGCCGGACTTATATTGGGTGGGGCCCGCCACATTGTGGCGGGTCCCACTTCTTTTTGTTTGCGTGTGTGTTGGGGGAGGCCCCGCCATTTTCGTGGCGGGGCCTTTTTGCGTTTGTGTTCGGCCTACTGGTAGGCGGGGATGAGCCAGCGGGCTCGGTAGTAGGCGGTCTTTGTTCTGTTCGGGGTGAGTTCTACGGGGTGCCAGCCGGGAGGTGTGTAGAGGCCGGCGTAGGGCGTCGTCCAGGAGTGGTAGCCGGGGGCGGGGGCCGGGAAGGTGAGCAGGACGCGGCCGGTGGCGGGGTCGTTGCCGATGGACTTCGGGAAGCGGCGGTAGCTGCCCGTGTGGTCCGGGGTCGGGTTGCCCGCGTTGAGGGTGGCGGCGCCGGGGAAGTCGTTGCAGTAGCGGCGGCCCGCGCCGTCCAGGTGGGGGCGGGGCCAGTTCACCTCGGTGGGGACGAGCCTGCAGCGTCTGGAGGCGTTCTTGGAGAACTGGGTGACGCCGCCGCTCGTGACGATCCAGAGGCGGTCCCTGTGGCCGTAGACGGGCTGGACGTCGTGACCGAAGGACGGGACGTTCTTCGACGCCGCATGGGCGGACGAGCGTGGGAGCTTGTAGTCGACCGGGGACCCGAGGTCTCCGGAGCGGTACGGGTACTTGGTCAGCCGGTCGTTGCCGATGGCCCACAGGGCGCGCAGGGACGGGTCGTAGAGGACCTCGTGGGCGCCCGGGAAGGCGCGCCGGGTCAGGACCTTCGCTCCCCTGCGGGAGAGGATCCTGATGCTGCCGCCGTCCTCACCGGCGGCGTCGGCGATGGCGACGTTGCCGTCCGGGAGGAACTCGACGCCGTGGACGTTGGCGGAGCGTCCGCGGCCTGCGTGCGCCGACCACTTCCGCTTGAGCCCGGGGTAGGTGTAGACGGCGACGTAGCCGGAGGCGTCGTCGGCGATCGCGAGGACCCGTCCGCCGTAGGGTCCGCCTGGGCGGAGCTTGACGTCCACGCCGCCGCCCCAGGACGAGATCGGACGCCAGCGTTTGGTCGGCTTCCAGGTCCGGCCGGGCTTCGGGGACGGGTAGAACTCGATCGACCTGGTGGCCTCGTTCACGGCCGCGATGGGTGTGCCGGTGGCGTCCTCATCGATCGGGGACGCCGAGGCCGGGCCGTCCACGAAGGTCAAAAACGAGGCGGTGAGGCCGGCGGTGACCGCGGCGTGGGCCAGGCCGCGCGGGGGGGCGCGGGAGGCGGCCGCCGCCGCGGCGGCCGAAAGAAGGGGGCATGGACGCTCCTCCCGAACGACGACGAGAGCGCGCCCATGATCGCTATCAGTGGTGGGTGATGTCGAGCGATACGGGTGTTTTCGTCGTCATGTGAAAAGGAGCGGGTGACGAAGTGGCCCTAAATGTCCTCGCCTGACAGGACGGCGTCCGCGTCGACGATCCGGTAGGCGTAGCCCTGCTCGGCGAGGAAGCGCTGGCGGTGTGCCGCGTAGTCCTGGTCGAGGGTGTCGCGGGCGACGACGGCGTAGAAGCGGGCGCCCGCGCCGGACGCCTTGGGACGCAGGAGCCGTCCGAGCCGCTGAGCCTCCTCCTGACGTGAGCCGTAGGCGCCGGACACCTGGACGGCGACCGTCGCCTCGGGGAGGTCGATGGAGAAGTTGGCGACCTTCGACACCACCAGGACGTTCTGCTCGCCGGCCCGGAACGCGTCGAAGAGGCGCTCGCGCTCCTTCACGCGGGTCTCGCCCTTGATGACGGGGGCGCCGAGGAGCTCGCCCAGTTCGTCCAGCTGGTCGATGTACTGGCCGATGACGAGCAACTGCTCACCCGCGTGCCGCTTGACCAGGGCCTCGACGAGGCGGGTCTTGGTGTCGGTGGTGGCGCAGAAGCGGTACCGCTCCTCGGGCTCGGCGGTGGCGTAGGCGAGCCGTTCGGAGTCGGTGAGGGTGACGCGGACCTCGACGCAGTCGGCCGGGGCGATCCAGCCCTGCGACTCCATGTCGCGCCAGGGGGCGTCGTAGCGCTTGGGGCCGATCAGGGAGAACACGTCGCCCTCGCGGTTGTCCTCGCGGACGAGGGTGGCGGTGAGGCCGAGGCGCCGCCGGGCCTGGAGGTCGGCGGTCATCCGGAAGATCGGCGCGGGCAGCAGGTGCACCTCGTCGTACAGGACCAGGCCCCAGTCGCGGGCGTCGAACAGCTCCAGGTGCTGGTAGACGCCCTTCCGGCGGGTCGTCATGATCTGGTACGTGGCGATGGTGACCGGGCGGATCTCCTTCTTGGTGCCCGTGTACTCGCCGATCTCGTCCTCGGTGAGGGTGGTGCGGCGCAGCAGCTCCTGCTTCCACTGGTGCGCGGAGACGGTGTTGGTGACCAGGATCAGCGTGGTGGCCTTGGCCTTCGCCATGGCCGCGGCGCCGACGGTGGTCTTGCCGGATCCGCAGGGCAGGACGACGACGCCGGAGCCGCCGTGCCAGAAGGCGTCGGTGGCCTCGCGCTGGTAGGGGCGCAGCTCCCAGCCGTCCTCGTCCAGGTCGATGGGGTGGGCCTCGCCGTCGACGTAGCCGGCGAAGTCCTCGGCGGGCCAGCCGAGCTTGAGCAGGGCCTGCTTCAGGGCGCCGCGCTCGCTCGCGTGGACGACCACGGCGTCGTCCCCGACCCGGTCGCCGATCATGCCCTTGATCTTCTTGGCGCGGAGGACCTCCTCCAGCACGGCGCGGTCGGTCGAGGACAGGACCAGGCCGTGGTCGGGGTGCTTCTCCAGCCGCAGCCGGCCGTAGCGGGCCATGGTGTCGGCGACGTCCACGAGCAGGGCGTGCGGGACGGGGTAGCGGGAGTACTTCAGCAGCGCGTCCACGACCTGCTCGGCGTCGTGCCCGGCGGCGCGCGCGTTCCAGAGCGCGAGCGGGGTCACCCGGTAGGTGTGGATGTGCTCGGGCGCGCGTTCCAGCTCGGCGAACGGCGCGATCTCCTGGCGGCAGGCGTCGGCCAGGTCGTGGTCGACCTCCAGCAGCAGCGTCTTGTCGGACTGGACGATCAGCGGCCCATCGGTCACGGAACGGTGCCCCCAAGCTCATCGGACGGCGGGTGGGACGGGGTCTGCGGTCGGACGCGGCGACGGGACGCGCCCGCGCGTGGAGCGTCCGCGGACGGGTCGGTCTGCGCACGTTACCCCGAGAACACAACGTCCCGGCACCGTCCGGCTCTTCCCGGGGGTGTCCGCTGTGACGCAGCGGACACCCCCGGGAAGATCAGAAGGGCCGGCCGGTGGCGTGGCCGGACTCGATGAGGGGGATCATCGCGAACGCGGCGTCCGACAGGCCCGCGAAGGTGTGCCGGGTCGCGGTGCCGGACGGCCCGTGCCCGTGCCGGTAGCCGACCAGGTTCCAGGTGTAGACGGGGATCTCGGCCGGGACGAGCGAGGTCGGGTCCGGTCCCCAGGACTGCTCGTCGGTGACGATCACGACGCGGTCGTGCCCCCGGTAGCGGGCCCGGAGCGCCTCGGCGGTGTGGGTGCCGCCGAGGTCCCCGAACCGCTGGACGATCTTCAGGACGGACTCGCCGGGTCCGCACGGGACGGCCTTGTGGCGGGTGCCGAACTGGACGAGGTCGGCCCGCTCGGCGCGCAGCGCGAGCGCCGCGCCGAAGACGGCCGCCGCGTCCGCCGCGGTGAGGTCGGAGCGCGCGGACAGCGGGCCGAACAACGAACCGGAGCGGTCGACGAGGATCAGCGTCCGGCCGGGCAGGGACGGGACGTTGGCGAGCGAGGCGTCCAGCGCGCGCTCCAGGGGCCCTGCCCAGCGCAGCGAGGGCGCCGCGCGGTGGGCGGCCAGGAACCGCATGGGCAGGACGCGGGAGCGTGCGACCTGGTCCGGGGCCGTGAGGCGGGCCGCGACGCGTTCGGCGACCTCGTCCGGAACGCGCGCCTTGTCGAGGTTCCGGAGGTTGCGGAGCAGCGCGAAGTAGCCCATCGACGGGATGATCCGCTCCCAGAAGGCGCTGGTGAGCGGTCCGCCGAGCCAGCCCGCGAGAGACTCCCAGGTCATCCCGGCGGCGGCCAGGACGTCGGTGGCGTCCGGACGGTCGAGGAGGGCGCGCCGCTCGCCGCGTGGGAGCGCGAGCAGGTCCGCGCGGGCCCGCAGCAGGGTCAGCGACTCGGGGACGATCTCGTCGTGGCCGTGCCGCCGGTCGATCGCGTGCCGGAACAGGTCGCCCTGCCGGGCGTCGGCCGCGCGCGGGTGGGTGAGCTCCAGGACGTCCGCGAACCGGACGATCCCGGTGTCGTGCTTGATCAGGGACCGCTCGGTGTAGAGGACGCGGACGGCGTCCGCGACGCCGCGCTTGACCGGCTGCGGCAGCGCGCGCCCGAACCGCGACCGCCAGTACGCGAGGAGCTCGCCGGGCTCGTCCGGACGGCGGAGGGCGGCGCGGACCAGCGCGCGGTTCCCGCCCGGCGCGTCCGCGGCGAGGCGGGCGGCGACGCCCTCGGCGGCGGCCACGACGCTCGCCGAGCGCATCCCCGCGGTGTCGCGGAGCCAGCCGATCATGCGGGCCAGCCAGTCCGGGTCGTCCACGGCGACCTTCCCGACCAGGTCGCGGAAGCGGGCGTCGCGCTCGTCGGCCCGCTCGTAGAAGGAGTTCTCGCCCACCATGTTGGAGACCGCGAAAAGGAAAAGCTCGCTCTTGGTGTCCCGCGCGTAGGCGGGCGTTCCCTCGTGGTCGAGGGCGGTCGGACGCGAAAGGCTCTTCACGGGGCTGGGTGCGCCGACAATGCGGCCGCGGTTGAACTTGGACATGGTGAACCTCCTGAGAGGCGGAAAAGAAAAGCCCCTCCCGATGTCGGAACGGCGGGAGCGTTACGTCACGGCTGATTTCTCGCCGCGACGTGCCGAAGTGGCTCCGGCCGGGACATCGGGAGGGACGGGAGCGCGCCCGAGACCAGGGCGGCTGCGGTACATAGGCGCTCTAGGCCGCTGAGCTACCGTCCGTCGAGCCGGACGGGCAGGATTCGAACCTGCGTCACCCCGTTATCAGCGGAAGTAACCGCTGCCTACGCACCGGGCGCGCGTTTGGGGACGGCTTGCTTGCAGCCCGAGGGCTCTCGTTGCGGTGTGTGCATTTCCGGAGCCCTCCTTTTCGGGCCGTCGTCGCCGTACGAGGAACACCCTGCCCGGAGAAAGGAACCGGCGGCAACCGAATTATTCGGGTTTGAGTTCCGTGACGCCGGTGATGCGGTGCAGGGCGAAACGGTGGACGGCGGCGCGGGTCGCGTCGAAGCCGGTCAGGAAGCCGCCCTCGACGCGGATCGGCTCGACGATGCGGCTGGACGCCTGGCCCTGCTGGTCGAGGTAGCCGATCCAGACGCGGGCGCCCCGCTCGACCGCGCCGCGCAGCAGCTCGACGGTCGCGACGGCGGGAGAACGCGGCGGCTCGCCGTCCGGGCCCTTCGCGGCGGCCTGCCGGGCGGCGCCCAGCCGGGACGCCTCCTCGCCCGCGCGCAGCGCCCGGACGGTCGCGGTGATCACCGAGTCCTCGACGGCGTCCGGCGGGCGCAGCCGGACGATCTCGGCGGACGGCGGCGGCTCGGCGCGGCGGGCGTCCGGACGGGTGACGATCACGCCCCCGCCCGGCGACTCGGCGACCGGGGCGAGGCCGAGCCCGCGCAGCCCGGTGAGCAGGTCGGCGCGTCCCAGCCCGGACGCCAGGACGGTCGGGGCGAGCCGGTGCAGCCGCAGCGGGTCGGCGCGGCGGTCGGCGAGGATCTCGTCGAGCGTGGCCGGGTTGTCCGCGCGGACGTAGGAGACGAGCGACCCGACGCGGAGCTGCCCGTGCCGCCGGGCGACGTCCTCGACCAGGTAGGCCAGCGGCTGCGGGACGGGCGTCGCGGAGTGCCTGGTCAGCATGTCGAGCAGGTCGGAGGCGGACCGCCCGGCGTCCAGGGCGCGCCGGACGGACCCGCTGGTGAACCGGTAGACCGTCGCGCCGCCGGTCGACTCGACGTCGGCGGTGAGCGCCAGCTCGCGGGCGAGGTCGGTGACGAGGGGGCCGGGCGCGACGGCGGTCAGGTCGGCCTGGATGAGGACCTTGTCGCCGGGCTCGGGGAGGTGCTTGGCGAGCGTGGACTCGGGGTCGGCGCCGTCCAGCAGGTCGCGGGCGAAGGAGGCGAGGACGCCGAACCCGGTGAGGCCGAGGACGGCGGCCTCGCGCAGCGACCAGTCGACGAGCCGGTCGCGGAGCGGGCCGCCGCGGCGCGGCTGGAGCCAGTCGAGCCGTTCGCGGACGGCGGTGGCGGTGACGGGGATCCCGGCGGGCGCGTCCGCGAGGATCGCCAGGGTCGCGTGCCGGGTCGCGGGGGCGCTGCCGTGCCGGGCGGACTCGCTGAGCGCGTTGACCAGCCGGTCGCGGTCGTCGCGCTCGCCGACCAGGCCGGGGACGCGGTCGGTGCGCAGCCAGCCGTGCGCGAGCTCGGTCCAGCGGCCGGCGATGTCGCGGCGCAGCCACAGGTCGTAGGCGGGCGTCGGCAGCCACTCCCCGTCCAGGTCGCCGGACCGGGTGAGCAGGCCCGCGGCCTGGGCGATCTCGGCGAGCAGCGCGGCGCGCCACTCCGGGACGTCGAGCAGGGTCGCGGCGGCGCGCAGGTCGCGGACGGCGAGACCGCCGCTGCGCAGCACCGGCGGCGGCTCCAGGCTCCAGCGTTCGAGCAGCTCCTCGATCTCCCGGACGACCGTGAACGCCTCGCCCGCCGCGCCGCGCACGATGGTGTCCTCGTCACGGGCGCGCGTGTCCGTGGCGAACGGGGGCGGGTCGGCGGCGAGGTCGCGGAACAGGTGGCCGCCGCGCAGGTGGAGGGCGACCTCGCGCGGGACGGTCACGGTGCGGTCGTCCTCGGCGGCGAGCAGGCCGCGCGCGAGGAGCCGTTCGATCGGGGTCTCGGCCGTGTCGACGCGGACGGGACGGCGGGCGTCGGCGACGCGTCCGACGGGCGGGCCCCAGACGAGCCGGCCGAGCGCGGCGCGGGCCTCGTCCCCGGCGTCCTCGATCAGGGCGGACGGGTCGGCGAGGCGCTCGGAGATCCGCGCGATCAGGCGGGTCGCGTCGCTGAAGCCGCGCGGGAGCTCGCCGTCCAGGTCGGTGACCAGGGCGGTGAGCCGGTCGATGGGGTAGGAGGCGAACACCTCGGCGGCGGGCGGGCCGAGCCCCGCCGGGTGCGGCAGGGTCTGCCGGACGCCGGGCGCGGCGCGGGAGGCCCGGGAGCCCCAGACGAGCGCGTCGCGGCGGAGCGTCGTGAGCGCGGCCG
>NZ_RFFG01000198.1 GCF_003696215.1 Actinomadura harenae
CGCCGCCCGCGCCGCCGCGGCCGTCGACGGCGCCGCCGCCGCGGCGGGCCTCACCCGCGACCGCCTCAACCGGGTCGTCGTCGGCATCCCCGGCGCGGTGAACCCCGCGACGGGGCGCCTCGGGTACGCCGCGCACCTGCCCGGCTGGCACGTCCCCGGCATCACCGCGCACCTGGCCGCCGGGCTCGGCGTCCCGGTGGAGATCGAGAACGACGTCAACCTCGGCGCGCTCGCGGAGACGGCGTCCGGGCAGGCCGCCGACGTCCGCGACTTCGCACTGCTGTGGGTCGGCGACGGCATCGGCATGGCCGTCGTCCTGGACGGCCGCCCGCACCGGGGCGCGACCGGCGGCGCGGGCGAGATCGGCTACATGCCCGCCGTCGGGGCGCCGCTCGTGCGCGGCCCGCGGCTGGCCCACACCGGCGGCGTCCAGACCCGGATCGGCAGTTCGGCCGTCCTGGCGCTGCTGCGCCGCCACGGTTTCCCTGGCCGCGACGTCCGCACCGCCCTCACCCGCGCCACCAGGGCCCTGGAACCGGCCCCCTCCTCCCCCGCCGCGGCGCGTGGCGCGGGGAGCGGGAAGGCGGAGGCGGCCTTGGCGGCGCTCGGGGAGCTGGCGGAGCGGCTGGCGGCGACGCTGGCGAACGTGGTCGGGATCCTGGACCCCGAACTGATCGTGCTGACCGGCGAGGTGCCCCGTGCGGGGGGCGAGGCGCTGCGCGCGCTGGTCGAACGGGAGCTGCACAGCATGACCATCCCGCGCCCGCCGGTGCGGCTGAGCGCCGTGGCGGGCAACGTCGTCCTGGCCGGGGCACTGGACCAGGCGCTGCGCGGATGCCGGGAGGAGGTGTTCTCCAGCACCAGGGTCACGGCCACCTGACGCGACCGCCCTGGCGTGCCACCTGACGGTGGCTGCCTGGCGTGCCGCGTGGCGTGGCCGCCTGACCGTGGCCGTTTCCAGATCCGGGTCTTCCCCCGGCCCGGGCCCACTCCTCACACCCCCCGACGGCCGTCCGGCCGTCCTCCCCCGAAGGAGATCAGGAGTGTTCCTCACCCCCCGGCGCGCCCGGCGCCTGTCCGCGGCGGCACTCGCCGCGACCGGCCTGCTGCTCGCCTCCGCCTGCACCGCCGGGAGCTCCGGCGGGTCGGGCCCCAAGGCCGACGCGAAACAGACCATCGAGGTCTGGCACGGCTGGTCCGCCGACCACGAGGTGAAGGCGTTCGACGACGCCGTCGCCGGGTTCCGCAAACAGCACCCGAACATCACCGTCAAACTCGTCAAGGACCAGACCGACGACCGCATCACCAACGCGATCCGCGGCGGGAACCCCCCGGACGTCGTGTCGTCGTTCTCCACCGACTCCGTCGGCTCGTGGTGCAACTCCGGCGCCTGGCAGGACCTCACGCCCTACCTCACCCGGTCCAAGGTCGACCTGAACCTGTTCCCCCAGGCCGTCCGCGAGTACACGCAGTACAAGGGACGGCGGTGCGCGATGCCGCTGCTCGCCGACGCCTACGGCCTCTACTACAACAAGGCCCTGATGAAGGGGAACCAGCCGCCGAAGACGATCGGTGAGCTGACCGCGCTGGCCAAGAAACTCACCGTCCGCAACCCCGACGGGACGATCAAGGTCGCCGGGTTCATGCCGTCCGCGCAGTACTACGAGCACCAGGTGCAGCATCTGGCGACCGAGTTCGGCGCCACCTGGCTCACCCCCGACGGAAAGTCGAACCTCGCCGGCGACCCCGCCGTCAAGGCCTACCTGCAATGGGACAAAAGCCTCATCGACTGGTACGGCTACGACAACGTCAAGAAGTTCCTCAAGTCCGTCGGCCAGGAGTTCGAGACGTCCAACCCCTTCGAGCAGGGGAAGGTCGCGATGGCGATCGACGGCGAATGGCGCACCAAGTTCCTCCAGGACGAGGCGCCCAAGGTCGACTACGGCACCGCGCCCGCACCCGTCCCCGACGGCCAGGACGCCCGGTACGGCGGCGGGTTCATCACCGGCACCGTCATCGGGATCCCGCGCGGCGCCAAGCACCCGCAGGCCGCGTGGGAGTTCGTGAAGTACCTGACGACCGACACCCACGCCGTGGTCACCTTCGCCAACGGCCTCGGGAACGTCCCCAGCACACTGCCCGCGCTCACCTCACCCGAACTGAAGATGCCACCCCAGTTCACCACGTTCCTGAACGTCTTCAAAAGCCCGAACAGCGCGACCACGCCGCCGACGCCGAACGGCAACGACTACATCGTGAAGTTCCAGGCCTACGTCCAGGACCAGTGGGAACCCGGCCGCGTCACCAACCTGGACGCCTCACTGAAGGACCTGGACACCCGGGTCGACCAGGCGATCAAGCTGAACGGCGGCTGACCCATGACCGCCCTCACCGCCCCGAGGGCCGCGGCGGGCGCGGGAACGCGGGCACGCCGCCGCAACCGGCTGCGCGTGCTGGCGTTCCTGTCGCCCTGGCTGGTCGGCCTCGGCCTGTTCTTCGGCTACCCGCTCGCCGCGACCCTCTACTTCTCCTTCACCCGCTACGACCTGTTCACCCTGAAGTACGTCGGGTTCGCCAACTACCGGTTCCTGCTCCACGACACCGACGCGTGGCGCGCGATGAAGAACACGATGTGGCTGGTCGCGGTGATGGTCCCGCTCCGGCTGCTGTTCGGCCTCGGAATCGCCCAGCTGCTCACCCAGATCAAACGCGGCGGGAGCCTCCTGCGGTCGGTGTTCTACCTGCCCTACCTGATCCCGCCCGTGTCGGCGACGGTCGCGTTCGTGTTCGTCACCAACCCCGGCACCGGGCCGTTCCCCGCACTCACCCGGCACCTGGGATTCGCCCTTCCCGACTTCTTCAACGACCCGTCCTGGTCCCGGCCCGGCCTGACCCTGATGGGACTGTGGGCGGTCGGCGACCTGATGATCCTGCTGCTGGCCGCGCTACTGGACGTCCCGCGCTCACTGTACGAAGCGGCCGTCCTGGACGGCGCGAACGCCTGGCAGCGGTTCCGGTACGTCACCCTCCCATCGATCTCCCCCGTCCTGGCGTTCTGCGCCGTCACCGGCGTCATCCAAACCCTCCAGTACTTCACCCAGGCCATGGTCGCCGCCAAAGTCGCGGCCGGGCAGGCCGACACCCCCGGAACACAGGTCGCACCCGGCTACCCCGACGGCTCCACCCTCACCTTCCCCCAATGGCTCTACGACGAGGGATTCCGGCAGTTCAACATGGGCTACGCCTGCGTGCTCGCCCTGGCCATGTTCGCCGTCGGAATGCTGTTCACCCTGTTCCTGCTGCGCCGCTTCCGCGCCTTCACCAGCCAGGAGGCCCGGTGACCACCACCACCGCACCCGCGACCGGGACCCGCCCGGCACCCCGGACCCGCCACCGGCCGTCCCGCCGCACCCGCACCCGCCGCGCCCTGTACTGGACCGCCGTCCACTCCACCGCGATCGCCCTCGCCCTCATGTTCCTCGCACCACTGGCGTTCATGCTCCTCACCGCCGTGATGACCGACCGGCAGGCACTCACCAGCTCGTTCTGGCCGCACACCTGGAACTGGGACAACTTCCACCGCGCGTTCACCGGCGACATGGTCCGCTGGACACTCAACAGCGTCCTGTACGCCAGCGTGACCACCCTGCTCGTCGTGACCTCCAGCATCCCGGTCGCCTACGCACTCGCCCGATTCCGGTTCCGCGGCCGCTCAACGGCACTCGTCCTCGTCATCGCCACGATGATGCTGCCACCACAGGTCACCATGGTGCCGCTGTACATCGTCTGGTCACGATTCCACCTCACCGGAACACTCTGGCCACTGATCCTGCCCGGCCTGTTCGGCGACGCGTTCTCCATCTTCCTACTGCGCCAGTTCCTGGTGTCGATCCCCGGCGAATACGCCGACGCCGCCCGCGTCGACGGCTGCGGCGAACTCCGGACGATGCTCCGCGTCGTCCTGCCCATGGCACGCCCCGCGATCGCCGCCGTCGCCCTCTTCCAGTTCTTCTACTGCTGGAACGACTACTTCGGCCCCCTGGTGTACGCCAACCCCGACCACTGGACGCTCGCGGTCGGCGTCGCCTCCTTCCGCGCCGCCCACCACGTGGAATGGAACCTGACGATGGCCGCGACACTGCTGACCACCCTGCCGGTCATCACCGTGTTCTTCCTCGCCCAGCGGGTGTTCGTGCAAGGCGTGACCTTGACGGGAGTCAAAGGTTGAAACCGACAGGAGCGATGGAGTGAAACTGACGATCATCGGGGGCGGATCCACCTACACCCCCGAACTGGTGGACGGACTGGCACGGCTCCGCGCCGCGCTCCCGGTCACCGAACTGGTCCTGGTCGACCCGGACGAGAACCGCCTCGCCCCGGTCGGCGCGATGTCCCGCCGGATGCTCGCCCGCGCCGGCCACCCCGCCCGCCTCGTCACCACCACCGACACCACCACCGGCGTCACCGGAGCGGACGCGGTCGTGATCCAACTGCGGGTCGGCGGGCAGGCCGCCCGCCGAATCGACGAGACCCTCCCCCTCGCCTGCGGCTGCGTCGGCCAGGAGACCACCGGCGCCGGCGGCCTCGCCAAAGCACTGCGGACCGTCCCCGTCGTCCTCGACCTGGCCCAGACCATCGCCGAACACGCCCCCGACGCCTGGATCGTGGACTTCACCAACCCCGTCGGGATCGTCACCCGCGCCCTGCTCGACGCCGGACACCGCGCCGTCGGGCTCTGCAACGTCGCCATCCACGTCCAACGGCGCATCGCGGCCCTCCTGGACGTCCCACCGAACGCCGTCGAACTCGGCCACGCCGGCCTGAACCACCTCACCTGGGTCCGCTCCGCACACGTCAACGGCACCGACCGCCTCCCCGAACTCCTCGACCGACACCTGCCCGCACTCGCCGACATCTCCGGCCTGACCGGCGACCTCCTGCACCACCTGCGCACCCTGCCGTCCTACTACCTCAGCTACTACTACGAACACGACCGCATCGTCGACCGGCAACGCCTGACCACACCCCGCGCCGAACAGGTCGCCGACGTCGAACGCGAACTCCTCGCCCTGTACGCCGACCCCGCCAACGACACCCGCCCCCCGCAACTGTCGCAGCGCGGCGGCGCGTTCTACTCCGAGGCCGCCGTCCACCTGCTCGCCGCGCTCCTCGGCACACCCGACGCCACCGGCGGCCCGGACGCGCAGGTCCCAGGCGTGCAGGTCGCGAACGTCCGCAACAACGGAACGTTCCCGTTCCTGCCGGACCGGGCCGTGGTCGAGGTCCCGGCGCGGATCACCTCCAAGGGACCGCTGCCGCTGCCCGTCCCACCGCTGGAACCCCTCTACGCCGGACTCGTCGCACACGTGTCCGCCTACGAGGAGCTCGCGCTGGACGCCGCCCTGCACGGCGGCGTCGAACGCGTCCGGACGGCCCTGCTCGCCCACCCGCTCATCGGGCAGGACGGGCCCGCCGACCGGCTCGCGACCGACCTGGTCGCCGCCAACCGCGCCCACCTCCCCTGGGCGGCGCGGTGAGCCGCACCCTCGTCGCGATCGACGGCGGCAACAGCAAGACCGACGTGCTCGTCGCCGACACCGGCGGGACCGTCCTGGCCGCCGTCCGCGGCCCCGGCTACCGGCCCCACGAGGGCGGCTTCGACCGCGCGGTCCAGGGCGTCGCCGCCCTCGTCGAGGAGGCGCTCGCCGAGGCGTCCGGCCCGCCGGTCGCGCTCGTGTCGGCGTACATGGCCAACGTCGACCTGCCCCACGAGGAACACGCCCTGGTCAGGGCCCTGCGCGCCCGCGGGTGGACCGACCGCGTCACCGTCGGCAACGACACCTTCGCGCTACTCCACACCGGTGCGCGCCGCGGCTGGGGCGTCGCCGTCGTCTGCGGCGCGGGCATCAACTGCGCCGGCGTCGCCCCGGACGGCAGGAGCACCGGATTCCCGTCCCTCGGCTCGCACACGGGCGACTGGGGCGGCGGCGGAACGCTCGGCAACGCGGCGCTCTGGCACGCCGTCCGCGCCGAGGACGGACGCGGCCCCGCCACCGCCCTCAGCGCCGCCGTCGCCGCGCACTTCGGCGCCGCCACCGCCCTGGACGTCGGAATCGCGGTGCACCTCGGCGACATCCACCCCGACCGGATCCTGTCCCTCACCCCCGTCCTGATGGACGTCGCGGAGGCGGGCGACCCCGTCGCCCTGTCGGTGGTGGACCGGCAGGCCGAGGAGGTGGCGCTGCTCGGCACCGTCGCGATGCGCCGACTCGGCCTGCTGGACCGCCCGGCCGAGGTGGTGCTCGGCGGCGGCGTCCTCAGCGCCCGCCGCCCCCCGCTCATGGCGGGCGTCGAGCGCCGCTTCGCCCAGGCCGCCCCGCACGCCGAGCTCATCGTCGCCGACGCCCCGCCCGTCCTCGGCGCGGGCCTGCTCGCCCTCACCGAGCTCGGAGCCTCCCCCGAGGCCGGCGAACCCTCCGTGGACGAGGCGCGGGACCGGCTCCGGGCCGCATGCACCGAACGGTGGCCGCCCCCGCGCGCCACCGTCCCCGAGGCGCGGGCCGCCGTCCCCGAGGCGCGCGCGGCGGTTCGCGAAGAAAGTTGATCAACGGTCCGAACCCCGCGCCGTCCGGCGGCGTCACAACCCACACCGGAAGCGGCGCGGGGGAGGCCGGGGACGCGACGGGGGCGCCCCGCCCGCTTCTGGACAGCCGAGAGAAGGACCTGGATACTCACAGCCATGGACGGTCAGCCCTCGTTTCCGGTGCGGGCGTCGGACACGGACCGCGACCAAGTCCTGCGCGCCCTCGGCGAACGACTGGCCGAAGGACGACTCTCCCAGGACACCTTCGAACGCCGCGTCGAACAAGTCCTCCAAGCCCGCAACCGGACCGAACTCGACGACGCCGTACGCGACCTACCCCCCACCAGCCGCGTAGTCAGCCGCATCACCGGCCTGGTCTCCACCGTCTCCCACGTCACCGCACGCATCGAGGCCGCCTGGCGCGCACCCCGCCTCCCCCGCTTCACCCTCCCCGACGCCGCCCTCTCCCGCATCGTCGTCGGCCGCGCACCCGGCTGCCAGTTCATCCTGACCGACCTGACCGTCTCCCGATTCCACGCCGAGCTGTACCGCGCCGGAGACGGCTGGATGGTCTCCGACCTCGGCTCGATGAACGGAACCCGCGTCAACGGCTGGCGCCTCACCGGACCCGCCCGCGTCCGCCCCGGCGACGAGATCGGATTCGGCAACCTCAGCTTCATCGTCGCCACCCCCTAATGGGAGCTGCCGGGTCGGGTTGTGATGCCAGACTCGGTGCCTGGTAGCCGCCGGCGAGTGAACACTCTCGTGTCCAGGACCTGGAGTCCTTGGGTCAGATCGTGTCCTCGCTGGTGGTCAGG
>NZ_RFFG01000199.1 GCF_003696215.1 Actinomadura harenae
CGCGGGCACGCGCCGTCCGGGCCTCGTGGGTGGGCGCCGTCGCGGCGGCGCGGGCACGCGCCGTCCGGACGGCGCGGGCATGCCGCGCCGCATCCGCATCGCACCTCCCGGGGGTCCCGGTCGTTGAGCGGAGGCGCGTCACGGCCCGTCCGCACGATGGACACTAATCCGCACCATGGCGGTTCGTCCCGGCTTCGTCAAGACGGCGGCGCCCCGCCGGGCACCGCCGTCACAACGAAGATCCAGGTCAGTGGCCGCGTGCGATCCACTCGTCCAGGTGCGGGGCCTCGGCGCCGATCGTGGTGCCGTCGCCGTGGCCGGTGCGGACGACGGTCTCCGGCGGCAGCGTCAGCAGCCGCTCCCGGATCGAGTCGATGATCGTCGGGAAGTCGGAGAAGGACCGTCCCGTCGCCCCCGGGCCGCCCTGGAACAGGGTGTCGCCGGAGAAGACCGTGCCGAGCGACGGCGCGTACAGGCACACCGCGCCGGGGGAGTGGCCGGGCGTGTGCAGGACGGTCAGCTCCGTCCCGGCGACCGTGAGGACCTGCCCGTCCGCGAGCTCGCCGTCCGGGGACGCGTCCGGGTGCTTCTGCTTCCAGAGCATCAGGTCGTCCGGGTGCAGCAGGACGGGCGCGCCGGTGCGGGCCGCCAGGGCGGGCGCGGCGTCGATGTGGTCGTCGTGCCCGTGCGTGGACACGATCGCGACGAGCCGCCGGTCGCCGACCGCCGCGGCGATCGCGTCCGCGTCGTGCGCGGCGTCGATGACCAGGCACTCGGCGTCGTCCCCGACGATCCAGACGTTGTTGTCGACGTCCCAGGTGCCGCCGTCCAGGGAGAACGTGCCGGACGTGACGACGTGGCCGATCCGCGCGGCCATCAGAGGACCACGACCGAGCGCAGGACGTCGCCGTGGTGCATCTTCTCGAACGCGGCCTCCACGCCGTCCAGCGGGATCGTCTCGGTGACGAACGCGCCCAGGTCGAGCCTGCCCTGCAGGTACAGGTCGATGAGCATCGGGAAGTCGCGGGACGGCAGGCAGTCGCCGTACCAGGACGACTTGAGCGCGCCGCCGCGCCCGAACACGTCCAGCAGCGGAAGCTCGAGCTTCATCTCCGGGGTCGGGACGCCGACGAGGACGACCGTCCCGGCGAGGTCGCGGGCGTAGAACGCCTGCTTGTACGTGTCGGGGATGCCGACCGCGTCGATCACGACGTCCGCGCCGAACCCACCGGTCAGCTCCTGGACGGCCGTGACGACGTCGCCGTCCTTGGCGTTCACGGTGTGGGTCGCGCCGAGCTCCCTGGCGGTGGCGAGCTTGCGGTCGTCCAGGTCGACGGCAATGATCCGCGCCGCGCCCGCGAGCCGGGAGCCGAGGACGGCCGCCGCGCCGACGCCGCCGCAGCCGATGACCGCGACGCTGTCGCCGCGGCCGACGTTCCCGGTGTTGATCGCCGCGCCGAGGCCCGCCATGACGCCGCAGCCGAGCAGGCCCGCGACCTCGGGCTTGGCGGCCGGGTCGACCTTGGTGCACTGCCCGGCGGCGACGAGGGTCTTGTCGGCGAACGCGCCGATGCCGAGCGCCGGGGACAGCTCCGTGCCGTCCGCGAGGGTCATCTTCTGCTTGGCGTTGTGGGTGTTGAAGCAGTACCACGGGCGTCCGCGTCGGCAGGCCCGGCACTGACCGCACACCGCGCGCCAGTTGAGGACGACGAAGTCGCCGGGCGCGACCTCGGTGACGCCCTCGCCGACGGACTCCACGATCCCGGCGGCCTCGTGGCCGAGCAGGAACGGGAAGTCGTCGTTGATGCCGCCCTCGCGGTAGTGCAGGTCGGTGTGGCAGACCCCGCAGGCCTGCACCTTGACCACGGCCTCGCCCGGCCCCGGGTCGGGGATCGTGATCGTTTCGATCCGCACCGGCTGCCCCTTGCCCGGTGCGATGACCCCGCGTACCTGCTGCGCCATCCTTGCCGCCTCCCGTTTCAGGTGTGTGACTCTCGGTCAGACCCTATTAAAACGGGCGGCCACCTGGGTATTCAGGGTGTGGACGGTGTCACCAGGCCCGCGTTGTAGGCGATGATCACGAGCTGGACGCGGTCGCGCGCGTCGAGCTTGGTGAGCAGCCGCGCGACGTGCGCCTTGGCGGTCGCGACGCTGATCGACAGCCGTTCGGCGATCTCCCCGTTCGACAGGCCGGTCCCGACGAGCGTCAGGACCTCCCGCTCGCGCTCGGTGACGCCGGACAGCTCCGCCGGAGGGGCCGCGGACGGCTCGGGCCGGTTGGCGAAGTCGGCGATCAGGCGCCGGGTGACGCCGGGCGCGAGGAGCGCCTCGCCCGCCGCGACCACCCGGACGGCCGCGAGGATGTCCTCCAGGGCCATGTCCTTCACCAGGAAGCCGCTGGCGCCCGCGCGCAGCGCCCCGTAGACGTAGTCGTCGTCGTCGAACGTGGTCAGGACGAGGACGCGCGCGGTCGCGGCGGCCGTGATGCGGCGGGTCGCCTCGATGCCGTCCATGTCCGGCATGCGGATGTCCATGACCACGACGTCGGGGCGGTGCTCGGCGGCGAGCCGCACGGCCTGCGCGCCGTCGCCCGCCTCGCCGACGACCTCCAGGTCCGGGCAGTCGGCGATGAGCACTCGCAGCCCGGCCCTGATCAGCGGCTGGTCGTCGGCCAGGACGACGCGGACGGCCATGTCGGCCGTGTTCGCTCTGTCTGTTGCGTACGGGGCGGTCATCCGGCCACCGCCAGCATGGAGGCGGAACGGGTCGGGATCCGCGCGGCGACCCGGAAGCCGCCTCCGGGGCGCGGCCCGGCGGCCAGCTCGCCGCGCAGCAGGGCGGCGCGTTCCCGCATCCCGACGATGCCGAACCCGCCGCCGTCCCGCTGGACGCCGCCGGACGGACCGGGCGCGCCGCCCGTCCCGTCGTCCTCGATGTCGACGGTCAGGCCGTCCTCGGTGAACCCGATCGTCACCCGGCAGGCGTCCACACGGGCGTGCCGCACCACGTTCGTCACCGACTCCTGGACGATCCGGAACGCCGACAGGTCGACCTCCGGCGGCAGCGGACGCCGCTCGCCGGTCCAGCGCAGGTCGACCCGCACGCCCGCGTCGCGGGTGGCGGCGACGAGCCGGTCCAGGTCGGTGAGGCCCGGAGCGGGGTCGAGGGGCGCGGCCGCGGCGCCGTCCCCGGCGTCCCCGGCGGACTCGCGCAGCGTGACGAGCATCCGGCGGAGCCCGGCGAGGGTCTCCCGGCTGGTCGCCTCGATGGCGGCGAGCGCGTTGCGGGCCTCGTCCGGCTGGGTGTCGATGACGCGGCCGCCGACGCCCGCCTGGATCGCGACGATGCCGATGCTGTGCGCGACCATGTCGTGCAGTTCGCGGGCGATCCGCAGCCGCTCGGCGGCGACGGCCCGCTCGGTCTCGCGGGACCGAAGCTCGACGGCGTGCTCGCGGCGCTCGCGGAGCATCCGCGCGGTCGTCATCGCGGCGACGAACCCGAGGACCACCACGGCCAGGCCCTGGAGTCGTCCCTCCGGGCCGTGCGGGATGTCGGCCGCGGCCGCCAGCTGGAGGAGCAGCATGCCCGCGCAGGCGATCGTCCTGGCCGGGCGGGGCTTGCGCAGGGAGATGTAGGCGAGCGCGACGTCGTCGACGACGAGCTTGGTGTAGCCGGTCGCCCAGGTGATGTGCGTGGCGAACAGCATGCCCCAGGACAGCGCCAGGAACGCGACCAGCGCCGGGGCGCGGCGGCGCAGCAGAAGCGCGGGCGCCGCCATCACGATCCCGGGGATCATGACGGCCTGGGAGACCTCGGCCGGATGCCGGTTCATGAGCGGGAGCAGCAGCAGCGAGAAGAACACCGCGCCGGCCCACGCGAGCACGGACATGCCGACCCTGCCCAGGCGCCGGAGCACGAGCCGGCCGCGGTGCCGCTCGGACGCGCCGGCCGGCGGCTCGGGAGACTCGGGGGACATGCCGCGATCGTAACCGTCCGCTCCCTTTGGGGGAATTAGCCCTCGGGCGTACGCCCGGGGGCTACCTGGGCCCGCGCAAGTGTGGCCGTGGGCCCGACGACGGGATGGGGCCCCGCGGGCGATCTTTGCGGAATGAAGATGTTCGTCCGTGTCGTACTGGCCGTCGAGGTGGCGATCCTCGCGGTGTCCGCCGTTCTCTGGGACTCGCTGGACTTCCGCATCTACCGGCTGGGCGGGGGACTGGTCACGGAGGGCACCCGGCTCTACACCGAGCAGATCGCCGCGCACTGGTACACCAACTCGCCGGTCTTCGCGCTGATCTGCTCGCCGCTCGCCCACCTGCCCCTCACGGTGGCGCGGGTCGGCTGGCAGGCCGCGTCGCTGGCCGCCCTCGTCTGGACCTGCGCGAACGTGCTGGAACTGGCCGGACGGACCGTCACGCGGAACACGGTCGCCGTCCTCGTCGCGGCCGCGATGCTCCTCGAGCCGATGTACCACACCTTCTTCCAGGGGCAGGTCAACCTGTTCCTGATGGCCCTGGTCGTCGCGGACGTCAAGGCCGTCGCGCGCGGACGGATCGCCGGGATCGGCATCGGCCTCGCGGCCGCGGTGAAGCTGACCCCGGGCATCTTCATCGTCCTGCTCCTGGTGACCGGGCGGATCCGCGCCGCGGCCGTCGCCGCCGGGACGTTCGCCGCCGCCGTCGCGGGCACCTGGCTCGTCGCCCCGGACGCGTCGCGCGTCTACTGGACGGGAACCTTCCGCGACACCTCGCGCGTCGGCGTCACCTACATCAGCAACCAGTCGCCGTTCGGGATGCTGTCCCGGCTGCTCGGCGGCCACCCGGACCGCGTCCAGAGCTGGTATCCGATCATGTCCGTGGCCGTCGCCGTCGCCGGGCTCGCGATCGCGGCCCTCTGGGCGCGGCGCGACGACTGGCTGGGCGCGGTCGCCGTCACCGGGGCGACGGGCCTGCTGGTCTCGCCGATCTCGTGGGCGCACCACTGGGTGTGGGTGCTGCCGGCGCTCGTCCTGATGGTCCGGAACGGGCACCGCGTGGCGGCGGGCTGCGCGTACGCGCTGTTCGTCCTGTCCCCGCTGTGGTGGACGCCGCACGACAACACCTCGCGCGAGTGGGGCTTCCACTGGCTGATCACCGCGGTCGCGAACTGCTACCTGCTCTCGGGGGTCGCGTTCCTGGTGTACGCGGCGATCGGGCTGCGGCGTCCGCGGGGCCCTCAGGCGCCCCGGCCGGTGATCGCCCGTGAGGAGCCCCGGTACCGGGAACCGGCCGAGGTCGCTTAGCCCTCAGGGGGGAGATCACGGATCACCGTCGTGCGGGACGCGCGTCCGGCGCGGCGGTGGCGAGGCTTGCACCATGAACTCCAAGCACCTCACCGCCGTCGCCCTGACCGGGGCCGCCGTCGTCGGCCTTGGCGCCCTCTCGCCCGCCGCCTCCGCCTCCGCGCACTTCGCCAGGCCCACCTCGGGCGGGCACACCTCCGACGGGCAGACCGCCGACGGGCGCGGCTCGCTCGTCAAGGCCGAGCACCTGCGCGCCCTGTCCGCCGACGAGGTCCGCACGGTGCTCGGCCAGGGCGGGTTCGACGCCTCGACGGTGCGGCGCGGCGTGGACGCCTACCGCCTCACCTACCGGACGATCGGGACCGACGGCCGCGCCACCACCGCGACCGGCCTGTTCGCCGTGCCGCGCGGGAAGCGCGGGAAGCTCACGCCCGTCTCGTACACGCACGGCACCACCAGCTACAAGCCGGACGCCCCGTCCACGAGCGGCACGCCGTGGGCCGTCGGCCCCGCCTACACCTACGCGGGTTCGGGCTTCGCCGCCGTCGTCCCCGACTACCTCGGACTCGGGGAGGGGCCGGGCACCCACCCCTGGAAGGACGTGCCGTCCGAGACGTCCGCGTCCCTGGACATGCTGCGCGCCGCCCGCGCGTTCGCCCCCCGGACCGGCCACAGCCTCGACCGGGACGTCCTGATCACCGGCTTCTCGCAGGGCGCCTCGACGGCGCTCGGCCTCGCCCGCACCCTCCAGGACGGCGCGGACCGGCACTTCCGGGTCAAGGCCGTCGCGCCGATCAGCGGCGGCTACGACTTCGCGAACGCCGAACTGCCCGCGCTCCTCAACGGGGAGCTGGAGGCCAAGTCCAGCGTGCTCTACGCCGCCTACCTGCTGACGTCCTGGCAGCGCATCCACGGCGGCGTGTACACGACGCCCTCGGAGGTGTTCCAGGCCCCGTACGCCGACCGCGTCGAGAAGTACTTCGACGGGACGACCCCCGGCCAGGTCATGTTCCAGGGCACGCCGAACCGCCTGACGGACCTGCTGACCCCGCGCGGCTGGGCCGTGCTGCGGAACCCGTCCGGGACGTTCGCCTCCGCGCTCCGCACCGACGGCGAGGTCTGCACCGCCTGGACGCCGCGGATGCCCCTGCGGTTCTACCGGGCCGAGACCGACGAGCAGGCGACGACCCTCAACACCGCCCACTGCGTCGCCTCGCTCCAGAAGCGCGGCCTGAACCCGCCGGTCGAGAACCTCGGCAAACCCCTCTACCAGGGGTCGCTGCACCTGGGCACGAACGTCGCGGGGACGGGGAAGATCGTCCACTGGTTCCTGTCCCAGGCCGCCTGACCGGCCGGAACACGCGAAACGGCCACCCCGGCGGAGAGCCGGGGCGGCCGTCTGGTGTGTCGCGGTCGGTGCGCCGCGTTCGGTGTGCCCGCGGTCAGCGGAGGGTCAGCGCAGGAAGCCCTCGTAGTTGCGCTGCTGGAGCTGGGACTCGATCTGCTTGACCGTGTCCAGTCCGACGCCGACGACGATGAGGATGCTCGTCCCGCCGAACGGGAAGTTCTGCGTGGCGTTGAGCAGGGCGAACGCGATCATCGGGATGAGGGCGACCAGTCCCAGGTAGAGCGCGCCCGGGGTCGTGATGCGGGTCAGCACGTAGTCGAGGTACTCGGCGGTCGGCCGCCCGGGCCGGATGCCCGGGATGAAGCCGCCGTACTTCTTCATGTTGTCGGCGACCTCAGTGGGGTTGAAGGTGATCGCGACGTAGAAGTACGTGAAGAAGATGATGAAGACGAAGAAGATGCCCATGTGCCAGGGGTTGTCCTGGTGCAGGTAGGGCTGGATCTTCTGCAGCCACTTGGCGTTCGGCCACAGCTGGCTGGCCAGTGCCGGCAGGTACAGCAGCGACGAGGCGAAGA
>NZ_RFFG01000002.1 GCF_003696215.1 Actinomadura harenae
CGCCACCGCGACGCTCACGACGCTCGCCGCCACGGCCACCGCCGCCGCCCGCGGCGCGCTGCTGCGCGGCCTGGGCCTCGCGCTCGGCGCGGGTCTGGGCGGCCTCGCCCTTGTAGATCCACACCTTGACGCCGATGCGGCCGAAGGTCGTCCGGGCCTCGTAGAAGCCGTAGTCGATGTCGGCGCGCAGCGTGTGCAGCGGGACCTGGCCCTCGCGGTAGAACTCCGACCGCGACATCTCGGCGCCGCCGAGACGGCCGGAGCACTGGACCTTGATGCCCTTGGCGCCGGACTTCATGGCCGACTGGATCGCCTTGCGCATCGCGCGGCGGAACGCCACGCGGGAGCTCAGCTGCTCGGCCACGCCCTGCGCGACGAGCTGGGCGTCGATCTCGGGGTTCTTGACCTCGAGGATGTTCAGCCGGACCTGCTTGCCGGTCAGCTTCTCCAGGTCGCCGCGGAGACGCTCGGCCTCCGCGCCACGCCGGCCGATCACGATGCCCGGACGCGCGGTGTGAATGTTCACCTCGACGCGGTCACGGGTGCGCTCGATCTCGACCTTGGAGATGCCCGCCCGGTCCATGCCCTTGGAGAGCATGCGCCGGATCTGGACGTCTTCCTTGACGTAGTCCTTGTAGAGCTTGTCAGCGAACCACACGGACTTGTGGTCGGTGGTGATGCCGAGCCGGAACCCGTGCGGGTTGATCTTCTGACCCACTACCGGGCCCTCCTCGTCTTCTTACCGCCGGCCGCAGCAACCTCGTCCCGCGGGGCGACGACCACGGTGATGTGGCTCGTGCGCTTGTTGATGCGGTAGGCGCGACCCTGGGCGCGGGGACGGAAACGCTTGAGCGTCGGCCCCTCGTCCACAAACGCGTGGCTCACGACCAGCGTCTCGGTGTCGAGCTTGAAGTTGTGCTCGGCGTTGGCGATGGCACTCGCGAGCACCTTGCCCACGGGCTCACTCGCCGCCTGAGGGGCGAACCGCAGCACCTGCTGCGCCTCCGCGGCAGGCAGGCCGCGGATGAGGTCCACCACGCGCCGAGCCTTCATGGGCGTGACACGGATGAACCGTGCCTGGGCCCTGGCTTCCATCGCTGTTCCTCTCTCCTACAGATTCCTGCCCGCTCAGCCGCGACGGCTGCGACGGTCTTCCTTGACGTGGCTGCGGAACGTGCGCGTCGGCGCGAACTCGCCGAGCTTGTGCCCCACCATGGCATCGGTGACGAACACCGGAACGTGCTTGCGGCCGTCGTGCACGGCGATCGTGTGACCGATCATGTCCGGCACGATCATGGAGCGCCGCGACCACGTCTTGATGACGTTCTTCGTCCCCTTCTCGTTCTGGGCGTCCACCTTCTTGATCAGGTGGTCGTCCACGAAGGGGCCCTTCTTAAGGCTACGTGGCATTGCGAGCGACTCCTACCGCTTCTTCTTGCTGCGACGACGGACGATAAGACGGTCGCTGGACTTGTTCGCCTTGCGAGTCCGGCCTTCCTTCTTACCGTTCGGGTTGACCGGGTGGCGGCCACCGGAGGTCTTACCCTCACCACCACCGTGCGGGTGGTCGATCGGGTTCATGGCGACACCGCGGACGGTCGGGCGCTTGCCCTTCCACCGCATACGGCCGGCCTTACCCCAGTTGATGTTGGACTGCTCGGCGTTGCCGACCTCGCCCACCGTCGCGCGGCAGCGGACGTCCACCATGCGCATTTCGCCGGACGGCATACGCAGCGTGGCGTACTTGCCCTCCTTGGCGAGCAGCTGGACGCCGGCGCCCGCGGACCGGGCGATCTTCGCGCCGCCACCGGGCTTGAGCTCGATGGCGTGGATGACCGTACCGGTCGGGATGTTGCGAAGCGGCAGGCAGTTGCCCGGCTTGATGTCGGACCCGGGGCCGTTCTCGACCCGGTCGCCCTGCTTGAGCCCCTGCGGCGCGAGGATGTAGCGCTTCTCACCGTCGGCGTAGTGCAGCAGCGCGATGCGCGCGGTGCGGTTCGGGTCGTACTCGATGTGAGCGACCTTCGCCGGGACGCCGTCCTTGTCGTGCCGGCGGAAGTCGATCAGCCGGTACGCGCGCTTGTGGCCGCCGCCCTGGTGCCGGGTGGTGATGCGGCCGTGGTTGTTACGGCCGCCCTTCTTCGGGAGAGGACGCAGCAGCGACTTCTCCGGCTCGGTGCGCGTGATCTCGACGAAGTCGGCCACGCTGGAGCCGCGACGACCCGGGGTCGTCGGCTTGTATTTACGGATGCCCATCTTTTTCGTGCAATCCCTTAGTTCACGCTTCGGGGCTCGGACCTCGTCAGGAGGTCTGTCCGCCGAAGATGTCGATCGGCTGCTCGCCCTCGGCCAGGCTCACGATCGCGCGCTTGGTGCCCTTGCGCTGGCCGTAGCCGAAGCGGGTCCGCTTGCGCTTACCAGGACGGTTGATCGTGTTGACGCCGGCCACCTTGCGGTCGAAGATCGCCTCGACGGCCTGCTTGATCTGCGTCTTGTTCGCGTCCGGGCGGACGATGAAGGTGTACTTACCCTCGTCGAGCAGCCCGTAGCTCTTCTCCGAGACGACCGGCGCGAGAATGATGTCGCGGGGGTCAGAGATCTTGTTCATGTCTGCCCTCGTTACTTCGCGGCGCGCGCCAGGAACGACTCGTACGCCTTCTGGGTGAAGACCACGTCGTCGTTCACGAGCACGTCGTAGGTGTTGAGCTGGTCGTCGACGATGACGTGCACGCTCGGCTCGTTGCGCAGCGACTTCCAGGTCAGCTCGTCCTCACGGTCGAGGACCAGGAGCACGCGCTTGGCCTGGGTCACACCGCGCAGGGCGGCGAGGGCCGTCTTCGTCTTCGGGGCGTCGCCCTCGATGAGGCTGTCGACGACGTGCACCCGGCCGAAGCGGGCGCGGTCCGACAGCGCGCCGCGGAGCGCGGCGACCTTCATCTTCTTGGGCGTCTTCTGCGAGTAGTCGCGCGGCTGCGGGCCGTGGACGATGCCACCACCGGCGAACTGCGGCGCACGGGTCGAACCCTGGCGCGCGCGGCCGGTGCCCTTCTGCCGGTACGGCTTCTTGCCACCACCGGAGACGTCGCCCCGGGTCTTGGTGGAGTGCGTGCCCTGCCGAGCCGCCGCGAGCTGCGCGACGACGACCTGGTGGATCAGCGGAACGCTGGTCTTGCGGTCGAAGATCTCGGCGGGCAGGTCGATGTCGAGCTTGGAGGTCACTTGCCCGTCCCCTTCACTGCGTCGCGAACCAGGACCACGCCGCCGTTCGGACCGGGAACCGCGCCCTTGATCAGGAGCAGGCCCTTCTCCGCGTCGATCGCGTGAACCGTCAGGTTCTGGACGGTGGTGCGCGCGTTGCCGTGCCGTCCCGCCATGCGGAGGCCCTTGAACACGCGACCCGGGGTCGCGCAGCCGCCGATCGAACCCGGCGAGCGGTGCTTGCGCTGGGTACCGTGCGAGGCGCTGAGACCACGGAAGCCGTGGCGCTTCATGACACCCGCGGTGCCCTTGCCCTTGCTCGTGCCGGTCACGTCGATCTTCTGGCCGGCCTCGAAGACGCTGGCGGTGATCTCCTGGCCGAGTTCGTACTCGGCGGCGTCGTCAACGCGCAGCTCGACCAGGTACCGGCGCGGCGTGACGCCGGCCTTCTCGAAGTGGCCCGTGCGCGGCTTGTTGACCTTGCGCGGGTCGATCTGGCCGAAGCCGATCTGAACGGCCGTGTAGCCGTCCGACTCCTGGTTCTTGAGCTGGGTGACCACACACGGCCCGGCCTGGACGACGGTTACCGGAACCATCCGGCCCTCATCGTCGAAGACCTGGGTCATGCCGAGCTTCTCGCCCAGGACGCCCTTCCTCTGCGTACTCATTTTGGTGCGTCCCTCAGAGCTTGATCTCGATGTCAACGCCGGCCGGAAGGTCGAGTCGCATCAGCGAGTCGACCGTCTTGGGCGTCGGGTCGATGATGTCGATCAACCGCTTGTGCGTGCGCATCTCGAAGTGCTCGCGGCTGTCCTTGTACTTGTGCGGCGAGCGGATGACGCAGTACACGTTCTTCTCGGTCGGCAGCGGCACCGGGCCCGCGACCTTGGCGCCCGTCCGCGTCACCGTCTCAACGATCTTCTTCGCGGAGGTGTCGATGACCTCGTGGTCGTAGGCCTTGAGCCGGATGCGGATCTTCTGTCCCGCCATGGTGGCCTCGGTGTCCTTTGCTGGTAGTGCCGCTGTTGCTTCTTGGTCGTGGAACGGCGGGCCGACATGGCGTTCCAGGCCAGTGGTCAGCCCGCCGAACTACGAGAGTGTTACTTGAGGACCTTCGTGACGCGACCCGCGCCGACGGTCCGGCCACCCTCACGGATGGCGAACTTCAGGCCGTCCTCCATGGCGACGGGCTGGATCAGCTCGACGCGCATCTCGGTGTTGTCGCCCGGCATGACCATCTCGGTGCCCTCGGGGAGGTACACGACGCCGGTCACGTCCGTGGTACGGAAGTAGAACTGCGGGCGGTAGTTGTTGAAGAACGGCGTGTGGCGGCCGCCCTCGTCCTTGGACAGGATGTAGACCTGAGCCTCGAACTCGGTGTGCGGGGTGTTGGTGCCCGGCTTGATGACACACTGGCCGCGCTCGACGTCCTCGCGCTTGATGCCACGGAGCAGGAGGCCGACGTTGTCGCCCGCCTGGCCCTGGTCGAGCAGCTTGCGGAACATCTCGACACCGGTGACCGTCGTCTTGGACGAGGTCTCCTTGATGCCGATGATCTCGACTTCCTCGTTCACGTTGACGACACCGCGCTCGATGCGGCCGGTGACGACGGTGCCACGGCCGGTGATCGAGAAGACGTCCTCGATCGGCATCAGGAACGGCTTCTCGGTGTCACGCACGGGCTCGGGGACGTTCTCGTCCACCGCGGTCATGAGCTCGATGATGGACTCGGCCCACTTCTCGTCGCCCTGCAGCGCCTGGAAGGCGGAGACGCGCACCACCGGGACGTCGTCGCCCGGGAACTCGTACTCCGACAGGAGCTCGCGGACCTCGAGCTCGACGAGCTCCAGGATCTCCTCGTCGTCCACCATGTCGCACTTGTTCAGCGCGACGACGATGTAGGGGACGCCGACCTGGCGGGCCAGGAGCACGTGCTCCTTGGTCTGCGGCATCGGGCCGTCGGTGGCGGCGACCACCAGGATGGCGCCGTCCATCTGCGCCGCACCGGTGATCATGTTCTTGATGTAGTCGGCGTGACCCGGGCAGTCGACGTGCGCGTAGTGCCGCGACTCGGTCTGGTACTCGACGTGCGCGATCGAGATCGTGATACCGCGCTCGCGCTCCTCCGGCGCCTTGTCGATGTCCTCGAACGGCGTGAAGGGGTTGATGTCCGGGTACTTGTCGTGGAGCACCTTGGTGATCGCCGCGGTAAGCGTGGTCTTACCGTGGTCGATGTGCCCAATGGTGCCGATGTTCACGTGCGGCTTCGTCCGCTCGAACTTGGCCTTCGCCACTGGTTGCTCCTTGTTGCGATCCTCGGCCTGCAGGAGGCCGCTTCGTGTGTTGGCTGGGTGACTGTGCTGGCTCGACGACCGTCGCCGGGCCGGGGGCTGGTTACTCGCCCCGGGCCTTGGCGATGATCTCCTCCGCGACGTTCTTGGGAACCTCGGCGTAGGAGTGGAACTGCATGGTGAAAACAGCCCGGCCCTGGGTCTTGCTGCGCAGATCACCCACGTAGCCGAACATCTCCGAGAGGGGCACGTGGGCCTTGACGACCCGCATCCCCGCACGCTCGTCCATCTCCTGGACCTGACCGCGCCGGGAGTTGATGTCGCCGATCACGTCGCCCATGTTCTCCTCGGGCGTCGTGACCTCGACGGCCATCAGCGGCTCGAGGATGGTCGCCCCGGCCTTGCGGGCGGCCTCCTTGAACGCCATGGAACCGGCGATCTTGAACGCCATCTCCGAGGAGTCCACCTCGTGGTAGGCACCGTCGAGAAGGGTGACCTTCACGCCCACCATGGGGTAGCCGGCGAGAACGCCGAACTCGGCGGCCTCCTGGCAGCCCGCGTCGACCGACGGGATGTACTCCCGCGGGATACGGCCACCGGTGACCTTGTTCTCGAACTCGTAGCCGTCGCTGCCCTCGCCCAGCGGCTCCAGGTTGATGATCACGCGACCGAACTGACCGGAACCACCGGTCTGCTTCTTGTGCGTGTACTCGACCTTCTCGACCTTCCGCGTGATGGTCTCGCGGTAGGCCACCTGGGGCTTGCCGACGTTGGCGTCGACCTTGAACTCCCGCTTCATGCGGTCGACCAGGATCTCCAGGTGCAGCTCGCCCATGCCGGCGATGACCGTCTGACCGGTCTCCTCGTCGGTGCGGACCTGGAAGGAGGGGTCCTCCTCCGCGAGCCGCTGGATGGCGGTGCCGAGCTTCTGCTGGTCAGCCTTGGTCTTCGGCTCGATCGCCACGTCGATGACCGGCGCCGGGAAGTTCATCGACTCGAGGACGATGGGGTCCTTGTCGTCGCTGAGGGTCTCGCCCGTGGTGGTCTGCTTCAGACCCATGACGGCGACGATGTCGCCGGCGCCCACCAGGCTGATCTCCTCACGCTTGTTCGCGTGCATCCGGTAGATCTTGCCGATCCGCTCCTTGCGCTCCTTGACGGAGTTCAGGACCTGGGAACCGGCCTCGAGCACGCCCGAGTAGACGCGGATGAAGGTCAGCTTGCCCAGGTGCGGGTCGGACGCGATCTTGAACGCCAGCGCGGAGAACGGCGCGTCCTCGGTGGCGTCCCGGTGGAGCGTCTTCTCCTCGTCGCGCGGCGAGTGACCGTCCACGCCGCCGTCGTCCAGCGGAGAGGGCAGGTAGCGGACGATGGCGTCGAGCAGGGGCTGGACGCCCTTGTTCTTGAACGCCGTTCCGGTCAGGACCGGGAACAGCTCGCCCGCGATGGTGGCGCGGCGGATCGCCGGGTAGAGCTGCTCGATGGTGGGCTCGGTGCCCTCCAGGTACAGCTCCATGATCTCGTCGTCGGCCTCGGCCAGCGTCTCGATCAGCTTGTCGTGCCACTCCTGGGCGATCTCGGTGTGCGTGTCGGGGATGTCGACCGTGTCGTACATCTCGCCGAGCTTCGCGTCCGAGGTCCAGACCAGGGCCTTCATCGTGATCAGGTCGACGACGCCCTTGAAGTCCGCCTCGGCACCGATCGGGAGCTGCATGACCAGCGGAGTCGCGTTGAGGCGGTCCTTGATCATGTCGACGCAGCGGTGGAACTCCGCGCCGACCCGGTCGAGCTTGTTGACGAAGCAGATCCGCGGGACGTTGTAGCGGTCCGCCTGGCGCCACACGGTCTCGGACTGCGGCTCGACACCGGCGACACCGTCGAACACCGCGACGGCACCGTCCAGGACGCGCAGCGACCGCTCCACCTCGATGGTGAAGTCGACGTGTCCCGGAGTGTCGATGATGTTGATGGTGTGCTTGACGTCCTCGACCGGCCAGGTGCAGGTGGTGGCCGCGGAGGTGATGGTGATTCCCCGCTCCTGCTCCTGCTCCATCCAGTCCATCGTGGCCGCGCCGTCGTGGACCTCACCGATCTTGTAGCTGATGCCCGTGTAGTACAGGATCCGCTCGGTGGTGGTCGTCTTACCGGCGTCGATGTGGGCCATGATGCCGATGTTGCGGACCTTGGAGAGGTCTACACCGGTTTTGGTAGCCACTTTCGTCCTCGCTGCGTCTCGTCGTAAACCTGGATCCGCCGGATTACCAGCGGTAGTGGGCGAAGGCCTTGTTGGACTCCGCCATCTTGTGCGTGTCCTCGCGCTTCTTGACGGAGGCGCCAAGGCCGTTGGAGGCGTCGAGCAGCTCGTTCATCAGGCGCTCGGTCATGGTCTTCTCGCGACGCTGCCGGGAGTAGAGCACCAGCCAGCGCAGCGCGAGGGTCGTGGAGCGGGCGGGCCGGACCTCGACCGGGACCTGGTAGGTCGCGCCACCGACACGGCGGGAGCGGACCTCCAGGGTCGGCTTGACGTTGTCCAGCGCGCGCTTGAGCGTGACGACCGGGTCGTTGCCGGTCTTCTCGCGCGCACCCTCCAGGGCGTCGTAGACGATGCTCTGCGCGATGGAGCGCTTGCCGTCCAGCAGAACCTTGTTGATCAGCGCGGTGACCAGCGGCGAGTTGTACACCGGGTCGGCGATGAGCTGGCGCTTGCCAGCAGGGCCCTTGCGCGGCATTAGCTCTTCTCCTTCTTGGCGCCGTAGCGGCTGCGCGCCTGCTTGCGGTTGCGGACGCCCTGGGTGTCCAGCGAACCGCGAATGATCTTGTACCGAACGCCCGGGAGGTCCTTCACTCGGCCGCCGCGCACGAGCACGATCGAGTGCTCCTGCAGGTTGTGTCCGACACCGGGGATGTAGGCCGTGACCTCAATCCCGCTGGTCAGCCGGACACGGGCGACCTTGCGAAGCGCAGAGTTCGGCTTCTTGGGCGTCGTCGTGTAGACGCGCGTGCAGACACCCCGGCGCTGGGGGCTGCCCTTGAGCGCCGGCGTCTTGTTCTTGGTCACCTTGTCCTGGCGGCCCTTTCGGACCAGCTGCTGGATCGTGGGCACCGCGTCTCCGTCTTCCTCGTACCGAGCCGGTAAGTCTTGTTCTGCCTGAGCCCCGCCTCGCGAGACCCGTCATCACCACCTCGTTTGAGGCTGTGACCTGCCGGTTTCCCGACCTCTCCGACCCACGCGGTCGGGCGTGTCGCATCCGGCGCACCCAAGGATGACCGTGATCCGACACGAGACCGCCCGGCCCACTGCATGGGCCGAAACAAGCCGGGGAGTTTGCTACGGCGCTGGGCCGCCCTGTCAAATCGCAGGGACCTGCCGGCGCGCACGCAGATTGGCCCGCACACAGCGGGCACAAGGACAGAGGTTACCGACCACTACGCGAAAGGTCAAAGCGAACGGTCCACTATCGCGAGCGGCCCCTTCGGCGCAAGCTCGCGACGCCCCTGCGGGCCATCTTCCCGTAGTCACAACGGTCCCGGGCCGACAGGATGTTCCCGTCATGTGACGCAAATCCCGTCGGCGTCTCGCCCTCACCGTCCCGGACCGCGGGGCCCGGGTCAAGGAACCCGGGCCGGACTTTTGCGTGTCGCTGCCGCGCGGCCCGGCCCCGATTCCCGGTTCCGGCCGGTTCCGCTCGGCGGTTCCGGCCGGAAGGGGCTCGGCTGGGACGAGTCCGGCAGGCTGAGTTCGGCTGACTGAGTTCGACAGGTCCGAGTTCGGCGGGGCCGGACGGGCCTCGGTCAGAGGAGGAAGGCCACGGCCAGCGCGATGATGACGATCACCGCGACGGCCGCGCCGCCGACGATGAGCCAGAGCTTCTTGTTGCTCTTCTCGCCGCCCTGCTGAGCGGGCGCCTGCTGGTAGCCGGGGTACGCCTCGCCGCCTTGGGCGCCCTGGGCAGCCTGGCCGTACTGACCCTGGCCACCGAACTGGCCGCCGACCTGCCCCTGGCCGAAGGCCGCCGTGGCCTGGCCGAACTGGTCCTGCTGGCCGTACTGCCCCTGGTCCTGCTGGCCGTACTGACCCTGGCCCTGGTCCTGCTGGGCGTATGGCTGCTGGCCGCCCTGCCCGTACTGGCCCTGCTGCCCCTGCGGCGCCTGCTGGCCGTACTGCCCCTGCTGGCCGTACTGATCCGGCTGACCGTACTGCCCCTGCTGGGCGGGCTGACCGTACTGGCCCTGGTCCTGCTGGCCGTAGGGCTGCTGGCCGTACTGGCCCTGCTGCGCGGGCGCGCCCCACTGCTGCTGCCCGGCGTCCATGCGGGTCGCCTCACCCAGGCCCTGGTCCTGCTGGCCGGGCTGCCGTCCCTGCGCGGACGGGTCGAACGCCTGGGTGGGCAGGCCGTCCTCGACCTGCGGACGGTCGCCTCCGAACCTGGACGGCCCGGACTGCGCCTGGGCCTCGTGACCCGCGACGGGCGTGCCCAGCCCCTGGTCGGGCGGCGGGACCATCATGGTGCGCTCGTGGTCGCCGCCCTGCCGGCCGGCAGGCCGTCCCGTCCACGGCTCCGGGGTGTCGGGGGCGGCCGGGGCCTGCCAGGGCTCGGCGGCACGCCGTTCCGGGCCCGAGGCCACCGGGACGTCCGGCCCGGGCGACCACGCGACGGTCGCCTGGTCGTCCACCTTCGGGGCCGCGCGGCCGGGCTCGGCGGACGCGGGAGGGGTCACGGCCGGGCCGGGGACGATGAGCGTCCGGTCCTCGCCCTGCACGGGGGCGGGCGGCTCGGCGGACGGGGCCTTCGGCTCCGCCGGCGGCGCGAACGGCTCACCGGCGGGCGGGTAGGCGCCCCCCTGCTGCGCGGCGTACGGGTCCGGGGCGCCGAACTGCTGCTGGCCGGGCTGGCCGAACTGCCCGGCGTCGGGCTGCTGGCCGTAGGGCTGCTGCGGGTAGCCGGGCTCCCCCGCCTGGGGCTGTCCCGCCTGGGGCTGTCCGGGCTGGGGCTGGGGCTGGCCGCCGTAGCCCTGGGGTGCGGCCGGGGGCCGGCCGTACGGGTCCTGCGGCGCGCCATAGCCCTGCTGCTCGTACGGCTGCTGCTCGTACGGCTGCTGACCGAAGGGCGGCGGGCCGGGCTGCTGGGCGTAGGGCTGCTGGTCACCCGGCTGCGCGGGCGGAGCGCCGAAGCCGCCCTGCGGGTCCGCGGGCGGGGCGCCGAAGCCGCCGGGCGTGCCCTGCGGGTCGTGCGGAGGGGTGGGAGTCTGCCGGCCGACGACCGGCATCGACTCGATCATCGTGGGCGGAGCGGCCGGAGGCGCGGGCCGCGAGGGCGGAGCGGGCTGGGCGGGCTGGGCCGGTGCGGGCGGCTGCCCGCCACCGGTGCCGCCGAGCTGCGGCGCTCCGAAGACGACCGTGCGGTCGCCCATCGGACGCGCGGGCGGTGCGGCATCCTGGCCGTCCTCACTGGAACCGGCCGCCCGGCTCTCCGCGCCCCCGGACTTCTCGTCGTCCCGGGGCGACGGCCACTGCGGTCCCTGCGCGCCGTCGTTGTCGGTCATCGTCAGGCTCCTTCGGGCGGATATTCCCACGTGAGGGGGGTCCCCACGATGTGACGCATCGGCTCAAGCCTGCCCCGATCTCCGGGGGAATCGCAAATCATCACCCGGTTCGACGCCCCTGTCCACCCGCCCGTTCCCGGCCGTGACGTCCCGTCCGGCCCCAAACCGGCGCCGATGACGCGGCCGTTCCGGAACGTCCGGGTGGAGGTGAGAGCGCTGGGCGGGACGGTGCGTCCGTGACGAACGGAACGCGAAAAGGGCCCCCGCCGAAGCGGGGGCCCTTCACCGACTGGCTAACGGTCAGCGGTTGTACTGACCGAAGTCGTACTCCTCCAGCGGGACGGCCTCGCCGGAGCCCTGCCCGAACGAGTAGTCCGCACCGTCGTCGTAGGAGCCCACGGAGTAGACCGCGGCCTTCGCCTCCTCGGTCGGCTCGACCCGGACGTTGCGGTACTGCGGCATGCCGGTACCGGCCGGGATGAGCTTGCCGATGATGACGTTCTCCTTGAGACCGAGCAGCGGGTCGCTCTTGGCGTGCATGGCCGCCTCGGTGAGCACCCGGGTCGTCTCCTGGAAGGACGCCGCCGACAGCCACGACTCGGTCGCGAGCGACGCCTTGGTGATGCCCATGAGGACCGGACGGCCCGCCGCGGGCTTGCCGCCCTCGGCCACCACCGAACGGTTGTTCTCCTCGAACATCGGCCGCTCGACCAGGTCGCCCGGCAGCAGCTCGGTGTCACCGGCCTCGAGGATGTTCACCCGCTTGAGCATCTGGCGGACGATGATCTCGATGTGCTTGTCGTGGATCGACACACCCTGCGACCGGTACACCTCCTGGACCTCGTGGACCAGGTGGAGCTGCACCGCGCGCGGGCCGAGGATGCGCAGGACCTCGTGCGGGTTCTGCGCACCGACGATCAGCTGCTGGCCGACGTCGACGTGGGCGCCCTCGAAGACGCCGTCCGACAGCCGGGCCCGCATCGGGACCTGGTAGGCGATCTCGTCGGTGCCGTCGTCCGGCACCACGATGATCTTCCGGGTCTTCTCGGTCTCGTCGATCTTGATCCGGCCGGCGACCTCGGAGATCGGGGCCACACCCTTGGGGATGCGGGCCTCGAAGAGCTCCTGGACACGCGGCAGACCGTGGGTGATGTCACCACCCGCGACACCACCGGTGTGGAAGGTGCGCATGGTCAGCTGCGTACCGGGCTCACCGATGGACTGGGCGGCGATGATGCCGACGGCCTCGCCGACGTCCACCCGCTTGCCGGTGGCGAGCGAGCGGCCGTAGCACGCGGCGCAGACACCGATCTTGGCCTCGCAGACGAGCGCGGACCGGGTCCGCACCTCCTCCACGCCGACCTCGACCAGGCGGGTGATCACCGTGTCGGACAGGTCGGTGTCGGCCGGGAAGATGACCGTCCCGTCCACCGTCACGTCCTCGGCGATCGTCCGGCCGACCAGGCTGGTCTCGGACTGCACCGGCTTGGTCAGGGTGCCGTCCGCGGCGCGGTCGGCGACCCGGAACGCGATCGTGCGGTCGGTGCCGCAGTCGATCTCGCGGACGATCACGTCCTGCGCGACGTCCACCAGACGACGGGTCAGGTAACCCGAGTCGGCGGTCCGCAGCGCGGTGTCGGCCAGGCCCTTACGGGCGCCGTGCGTCGAGATGAAGTACTCGACGACCGACAGGCCCTCACGGAAGGACGACTTGATCGGACGCGGGATCGTCTCACCCTTCGGGTTCGACACCAGGCCGCGCATACCGGCGATCTGACGCAGCTGGAGCGGGTTACCGCGGGCGCCCGACTGGATCATCATCCAGATCGGGTTCTCCTTCGGGAACGCCTTCTCCATGTCCGCGGCGACCTCGGCGGTGGCCTTGTTCCAGATCCCGATGAGCTCCTGCTTGCGCTCCTCGTCGGTGATCAGGCCGCGGTTGTACTCGCGCTGCACCTTGGCGTCGTCACGCTCGTGCTGCGCCAGGATGGCCGCCTTGTTCGGCGGCGTCACGACGTCCTCGATCGAGATGGTCACACCGGACCGGGTGGCCCAGTGGAAACCGGTGCTCTTGAGGGCGTCCAGCGCGTCCGCGACCTCGACCTTGGGGTAGGTCTCGGCCAGCTCGTTGACGATCGCCGACAGCTGCTTCTTGCCGATCTCGGCGTCCACGAACGGGAAGTCCGCGGGCAGGGCCTCGTTGAACAGCGCGCGGCCGAGCGTCGTCTCCAGCCGGTACGGCTGACCGGGCTCGTAGCCCTCCGGGGCGACCCACTCGCGCGGCGGCGGGACGTCCTTGAAGCGCAGCTGCACCTTGGCCTGCAGGTCCAGCTCGCGCCGGTCGTAGGCCATGATCGCCTCGGCGATCGAGCCGAACGCGCGGCCCTCGCCGGTCGCGCCGTCCTTCTGCGTCGTCAGCCAGTAGAGGCCGATGACCATGTCCTGGGTGGGCATGGTGACGGGCTTGCCGTCCGACGGCTTGAGGATGTTGTTGGTCGACAGCATCAGGATCCGCGCCTCGGCCTGCGCCTCGGCGGACAGCGGCAGGTGCACCGCCATCTGGTCGCCGTCGAAGTCGGCGTTGAACGCCGTGCAGACGAGCGGGTGGATCTGGATGGCCTTGCCCTCGACCAGCTGCGGCTCGAACGCCTGGATGCCGAGACGGTGCAGCGTGGGCGCGCGGTTCAGCAGAACCGGGTGCTCGGTGATGACCTCTTCGAGGACGTCCCACACGACCGACTTGGCGCGCTCGACCATCCGCTTGGCGGACTTGATGTTCTGCGCGTGGTTGAGGTCGACCAGCCGCTTCATGACGAACGGCTTGAACAGCTCCAGCGCCATCTGCTTGGGCAGACCGCACTGGTGCAGGCGCAGCTGCGGGCCGACGACGATGACCGAACGGCCCGAGTAGTCGACGCGCTTGCCCAGCAGGTTCTGGCGGAACCGGCCCTGCTTGCCCTTCAGCATGTCGCTGAGGGACTTCAGGGGACGGTTGCCCGGACCCGTGACCGGACGGCCGCGGCGGCCGTTGTCGAACAGCGCGTCGACGGCCTCCTGCAGCATCCGCTTCTCGTTGTTCACGATGATCTCGGGCGCGCCGAGGTCGAGCAGACGCTTGAGCCGGTTGTTCCGGTTGATCACGCGGCGGTACAGGTCGTTCAGGTCGGAGGTCGCGAAGCGGCCACCGTCCAGCTGGACCATCGGACGCAGGTCCGGCGGGATCACCGGGATGCAGTCCAGCACCATGCCGAGCGGGCTGTTGCGGGTGTTCAGGAACGCCGAGACGACCTTCAGCCGCTTGAGCGCGCGGGCCTTCTTCTGGCCCTTGCCGGTGCGGATGATCTCGCGCAGCTTCTCGGCCTCGGCGTCGAGGTCGAAGTTCTGGAGCCGGGCCTGGATGGCCGCGGCGCCCATGCCGCCCTCGAAGTACTTGCCGAAGCGGTCGCGCATCTCGCGGTAGAGCATCTCGTCGCCCTCGAGGTCCTGGACCTTGAGGTTCTTGAAACGGCTCCACACCTCGTCGAGCCGGTCCAGCTCACGCTGGGCCCGGTCGCGCAGCTGCTTCATCTCGCGCTCGGCGCTGTCGCGCACCTTGCGCTTCTGGTCGGCCTTGGCCCCGGCGGCCTCGAGCTCGCCCAGGTCGGCCTCCAGCTTCTGCTGGCGGCCTTCCACCTGGGCGTCGCGGGCCTGCTCGATCTGCTGGCGCTCGACCGAGATGTGAGCGTCGAGCGTGGGCAGGTCGCGGTCACGCCGCTCCGCGTCCACACTCGTGATCATGTAGGCCGCGAAGTAGATGATCTTCTCGAGGTCCTTGGGCGCCAGGTCCAGCAGGTAGCCCAGCCGGGACGGCACGCCCTTGAAGTACCAGATGTGCGTGACGGGCGCGGCCAGCTCGATGTGGCCCATCCGCTCACGGCGCACCTTGGCACGGGTCACCTCGACGCCGCAGCGCTCACAGATGATGCCCTTGAACCGGACGCGCTTGTACTTGCCGCAGTAGCACTCCCAGTCGCGGGTCGGACCGAAGATCTTCTCGCAGAAGAGCCCGTCCTTCTCCGGCTTCAGGGTCCGGTAGTTGATGGTCTCCGGCTTCTTCACCTCGCCGTGCGACCACTGGCGGATGTCGTCGGCGGTCGCGAGGCCGATGCGAAGCTCGTCGAAGAAGTTGACGTCAAGCAACTTGATTCCCCTTGAGTTTGATCAGACCTCGTCGACGCTCATCGCGCCCTCATTGGGGCGACGGGAGAGGTCGATGCCGAGCTCTTCCGCGGCGCGGAAGACGTCCTCGTCCGTGTCACGCATCTCGATGGACATGCCGTCGCTCGACAGAACCTCGACGTTGAGGCAGAGCGACTGCATCTCCTTGATGAGGACCTTGAAGGACTCGGGGATGCCGGGCTCGGGGATGTTCTCGCCCTTGACGATGGCCTCGTAGACCTTCACCCGGCCGAGAACGTCGTCGGACTTGATGGTGAGCAGTTCCTGCAGGGCGTAGGCGGCGCCGTACGCCTCCAGGGCCCACACCTCCATCTCACCGAAGCGCTGGCCGCCGAACTGCGCCTTACCGCCCAGCGGCTGCTGGGTGATCATCGAGTACGGGCCGGTGGAACGGGCGTGGATCTTGTCGTCCACCAGGTGCAGCAGCTTCAGGATGTAGGTGTAGCCGACCGCGATCGGGTCGCGGTACGGCTCGCCGGTGCGGCCGTCGAACAGCCTCGCCTTGCCGCCCGGGCCGACCATGCGGTTGCCGTCCCGGTTGGGCAGGGTGGAGGAGATCAGGCCGGTGACGTCGTCCTCGCGGGCGCCGTCGAACACCGGGGTGGCCGCGCGGGTCCAGGGCTCGGCCTCCTCCACGCCGATCTCCCGGAGCTCGCGCTTCCACTCGGCGTCGTCGCCCTCGACCTTCCAGCCCTGGCTGGCGACCCAGCCGAGGTGGGACTCGAGGACCTGGCCGACGTTCATACGGCCGGGGACGCCCAGCGGGTTCAGCACGATGTCGACGGGCGTGCCGTCCTCCAGGAACGGCATGTCCTCGACGGGCAGCACCTTGGAGATGACGCCCTTGTTGCCGTGCCGGCCGGCCAGCTTGTCGCCGTCGGTGATCTTGCGCTTCTGGGCCACGTAGACGCGGACCAGCTCGTTCACGCCCGGCGGGAGCTCGTCGCCCTCGTCGCGGGAGAACACCCGGACGCCGATGACCTTGCCCTGCTCGCCGTGCGGCACCTTCAGCGAGGTGTCGCGGACCTCGCGCGCCTTCTCACCGAAGATCGCGCGGAGCAGGCGCTCCTCCGGGGTCAGCTCGGTCTCGCCCTTCGGGGTGACCTTGCCGACCAGGATGTCGCCGGGGACGACGTCCGCGCCGATCCGGATGATCCCGCGCTCGTCCAGGTCCGCCAAGACCTCCTCGGAGACGTTCGGGATGTCCCGGGTGATCTCCTCGGGGCCGAGCTTGGTGTCCCGGGCGTCGACCTCGTGCTCCTCGATGTGGATCGAGGACAGGACGTCGTCCTGCACGAGGCGCTGCGACAGGATGATCGCGTCCTCGTAGTTGTGGCCCTCCCACGGCATGTACGCCACCAGGAGGTTCTTACCCAGCGCCATCTCACCGGTGTCGGTGCAGGGGCCGTCGGCGACGACCTGGCCCACCTCGACGCGCTGGCCCTCGAACACGATCGGCTTCTGGTTGAAGCAGGTGCCCTGGTTGGACCGCTTGAACTTCGACACCCGGTAGGTGTTGCGGGTGCCGTCGTCGTTCATGACGGTCACGTAGTCGGCGGAGACCTCCTCGACCACGCCGGCCTTGTCGGCGACGATGACGTCACCGGCGTCGACGGCCGCGCGGTACTCCATGCCCGTGCCGACCAGCGGAGCCTCGCTGCGGAGCAGCGGCACCGACTGGCGCTGCATGTTGGAGCCCATCAGCGCGCGGTTCGCGTCGTCGTGCTCCAGGAACGGGATCATCGCGGTCGCGACCGAGGTCATCTGACGCGCCGAGACGTCCATGTACTGGACGTCCTGCGGCGGGATCAGCTCGATCTCGCCGCCCTTCTTGCGGATCAGGACCTGGTTCTCGGTGAACCGGCCGTCATCGTCCAGCAGCGAGTTCGCCTGGGCGACGACGAAGCGGTCCTCCTCGTCGGCGGTCAGGTAGTCGATCTGCTCGGTGACCTGGCCGTCGACGACCTTGCGGTACGGCGTCTCGACGAACCCGAACGGGTTCACCCGGCCGTACGCGGCGAGCGAGCCGATCAGGCCGATGTTCGGGCCTTCCGGCGTCTCGATCGGGCAGGCGCGGCCGTAGTGCGACGGGTGGACGTCGCGGACCTCCATGCCGGCCCGCTCACGGGACAGACCGCCCGGACCCAGCGCGTTCAGGCGGCGCTTGTGGGTCAGGCCCGCGAGCGGGTTGGTCTGGTCCATGAACTGGGACAGCTGGCTGGTGCCGAAGAACTCCTTGATGGAGGCGACGACCGGCCGGATGTTGATCAGGGTCTGCGGCGTGATCGCCTCGACGTCCTGGGTGGTCATCCGCTCGCGGACGACCCGCTCCATGCGCGCCAGGCCCAGGCGGACCTGGTTCTGGATCAGCTCGCCGACGGTGCGCAGGCGACGGTTGCCGAAGTGGTCGATGTCGTCGACCTCGATCGGCACGGACGCGCCGCCGAGCGACGCCTCCTCCTCACCCGCGTGCAGGCGGACGAGGTACTCGATCGTCCCGACGATGTCGTCCTCGGTCAGCGTTCCCTGGTTGGTCTCCAGCTCCAGCCCGAGCTTCTTGTTGACCTTGTAACGGCCCACCTTGGCCAGGTCGTAGCGCTTCGGGTTGAAGTACAGGTTCTCCAGCAGGGTCTGCGCCGACTCCTTCGTCGGCGGCTCGCCCGGACGCAGCTTGCGGTAGATGTCCAGCAGCGCGTCGTCCTGGCCGGACGTGTGGTCCTTCTCCAGGGTGATGTTGATCGACTCGTAGGAGCCGAAGCGCTCGCGGATGCGCGCCTCGTCCCAGCCCAGCGCCTTCAGCAGGACCGTGACGGGCTGCTTGCGCTTGCGGTCGATGCGCACACCGACGTTGTCGCGCTTGTCGATCTCGAACTCCAGCCAGGCACCGCGGCTGGGGATGACCCGGCAGCCGTAGATGTCCTTGTCGCTGGCCTTGTCGAGCGCGCGGTCGAAGTAGACGCCGGGCGAGCGAACGAGCTGGGACACGACGACCCGCTCGGTTCCGTTGATGATGAAGGTGCCCTTGGAGGTCATGAGCGGGAAGTCGCCCATGAACACCGTCTGGCTCTTGATCTCACCGGTGGTGTTGTTGATGAACTCCGCCGTGACGAACATCGGGGCGGAGTAGGTCATGTCCTTGTCCTTGCACTCCTCCGCGGAGTACTTGGGCGGCTCGAACCGGTGGTCGCGGAACGAGAGGGACATGGTCCCGGAGAAGTCCTCGATGGGACTGATCTCTTCGAAGATCTCTTCGAGGCCCGACTGCGTCGGGACGCTCTTACTACCGGCCTTCTGGGCCGCCTCGACCCGGGCCTTCCACCTCTCGTTGCCCAGCAGCCAGTCAAAGGAGTTGGTCTGAAGGGCAAGGAGGTCCGGGACTTCGAGCGGCTCCTTGATGCGCGCGAAGGAGACGCGGTTCGGACCGGTTGCGGTATTCGAGGCGTTGCGCGAGGCTGCCAAGAGTGGTCCTTCCGAGGGCTCGCGGCGTAACTGACGACACGCACGCCAGACGATCCAAGTAGCGAGACCGGCACGATGAGGTCCAAAACGGACCATGGCAGGTGTGCTCTCGCACGTGAATAGTCAGAGGGCAGCGCAAAGGGGCAGTGTAGTCGACAACCACACCGCTCGCAACTCCAGCGCCGCAGTATGCATCACAGTCGCCTGCGAGCATCGCTCTTCCCGCCCGACTAGTCAAGAGCGCACTTGGACTTTTCGGGCTCTGACCTGCAGTGAGGAAGGCCATAGTTTAGAGCCCCCGCGAGGGCTCCCCCGCAAGGGCGGCGCGACGGCGTGCCGAAACGCGTCGAGCGACCGTCCCGGGAGGGGAGGTCGCTCGACATGACGCGCCGTGGCGGGTCCTGATTCCGGCCCTGCCGCGCCGCACTTTCGGGGCGGTTCGCCGGACCGCCCCGGAGGGTGGCCCGGCCGCCGCAGGACGCCGCAGATGGCTGCCGTGGGACGTCGCGCGTGGCCGCTGTGGGGCGCCGCGGCGGTTAGAGCATCTGGAGGTCCGAGACCAGCCACTGCCCCTTGGTCTTCTTCATGACCATGCGGAGTGTGTACTGGTTCGGCGTGCGGGACGCGGTGGCCTGCTTGGCGGTCGTCTGGTCCAGGTAGACCAGGGCGATCGCCTTGTCGCCGTCCACGCTCTCCACGGCGGTCTTCACCGCCTGGCCCTCGACCACCGCCTGCTGCTGCACGGCGCTGGTCTTCACCTGGGTGATCTGCTGGTCGAACTGGGTCTTGAAGTTGCCGGTGGTGTGCCCGGCGGCGCGCTTCAGGTCCGAGTCGATCGTCCGGTAGTCGTAGGACGAGATGTCCTCGGCCGCGCGGGTCGCGGCGAACTGGACCTGCTTGCCCTCCTTGTCGCCGACACCGCCCTTGGTCGTCGACGCGCCGTACAGGAAGCCGCCCAGCGCGACCGCGAGGGCCAGGTTCACCACGATCAGGGCCCAGACCGTCCCGCTGACGGAGGACAGGAGCCCGCGCGTCCGGCGGCGCTTCTCGACCTTCGCCGTCGTGGCGGCCTCGGTCCCGGGAACCTCGTCGGTCTCGTCGGTCTCGTCGTCCTCGACGGCGATGATCTTCGCCCGGGAGGCGCGCTTCCGCCTCCCGCCCTTGGACTTCCCGTCGTCCGCCTCGGGGGCGTCCTCGACCTCGTCCCCGGGCGTGTCGGCCTTCTCGGCGCCGGTGTCCGCGTCTTTGGCGGGCTTCGGCGCGTCCCCGGTGATCGTCTCGGAGTCGGCGGACGGCTCGGCGTCCTCGTCCGGCGTGTCGTCGGCCTTCTCGACGTCCTTCGGCTCGGGCTTCGGCTCGGGCTTCGGCTCGGTGGCGGACGCGGAGTCCTCGTCCGAGGCGGGCTCGTCGTCCTTGTCCGCGGCCTCGGCGGGCTTGGCGTCCGCAAGGGCCTCAGCGGGCTTCTCAGGCGCTTCCGGGGCGTCCCCGGACTTTGCGGCCTTCTCCGCCTCCCGCTCGGCCTCCTCGGCCTCTCGGGCGGCCTCCTCGGCCATCCGGCGGGTGATCTCGGCCTTGAGTTTGGCCTCCTGGGCCCGGCGGGCCCGCTCCTCGGCGTTGATGTCGGTCGTCACGGGACCATTCCCATCTTCGACACGAGCCACTTGCCCTTGACCTTGGACATGTCCATCGCGAACCGGTAGTAGCGCGGCTGGCCGTTCGGCACCTTCGGGCTGGTGGTCGTCGCGGAGATCGAGACGATCACCTCGGCCGAGCCCCCGTCCATGGACACGATGCCCGCGTGGACCTGCTGGACCGACGAGGTCGACTGGGACTTGGTGGCGATGTCGGCGATCTGCTTGGCCTGCGTGGCCCACTGCGCCTTGATGTCGCCGGTCATCCCGCTGGTGACCCGCCCAATGCCCTGCTGGACGGTCCGGTAGTCGATGCTCGCGAGGTTCACCCCGGTCTGCCGGGCCGACTGGAGGACGCCCTTGCGGTCGTCGGACTCGTTGCCGGCCGACCAGTACCGGACGCCGGCGAACACCGTCGCCACCGCCAGGGCGGCGGCCAGCACACCCAGGACGATCGCGGCGATCGACACGCCGCCACCGCCCCGCGACGCCGCGGCGTCGACCGCGTCGGTCGCGCCGTACTTCATCGCGTCGTCTCCTTCATCGCGTTGAGGGGGCTCGCTCCGGGCCCGGGCCGGGCGGTCACTTCCCGCCCATGAGGGGGCCGAGCAGGAGCATCTTCCAGGAGGCGTCCCCGAGGAGCCGCTGCTGTCCGCCGGTGTTGCCGAGCCCGTAGCGGCGGCCGTCCGGTCCGTAGACCACGCCGGTCGAAGGATCGTACCCGGCGAGCTCCACGGTGCCGTCGGCGACCGGGACGTTGACGCCGGTCAGCTGCCCCATCGGGCTCGTCGCGGGGCCCGAGCCCGCGGCGGACGTCCGGTCGTCCCCGCCCTTGCCGGCGGACGCGTCGGACGTCCTGCCCGACGCCCCGCCCGCCGGGAAGCCGGCGCCGGACGTGGCGCCCGGCGGGACCTTCGGGGTCGGCTCGAGGGCGTCCTTCGGGAAGTTCCGCGCGCCTCGCACGTCGGTGGGGGCGTTGTGCGCCGCCTTGCACCCGGTGTTCAGGTCGGGCATGCGGTCCCGGGTGTCCTGGGGCCAGCGGTGCGGGGTCTTCTCGTAGCCCTGGGTGCAGGGCGGAGGCGAGTCGATGTTGAGGGCGAGGCCGAGGTGCTGGGTGCCGTCGCCCGGCATGACGGTGAACACTCCGGCGAGCGTGACCGGGTAGAGGATCATCAGGGACCGCAGGCCGGCCCGCCGGGCGGCGATGATCTGCCCGGTGGTGGTCAGGTTGGCCAGCATCACCGGCAGGGTGGGGGCCAGGTCCTTGATGGTGCCGTCCGCCTGGGTGATCGCGCCGGGGGCGGCGGCGATGTCGTCGCGGATCGCTCCGTCGTTGTCCCGGAGCGTGGCGCTCAGGCTGTTCAGGTTGCGGGCGAAGCCGCGGATGTTGGCGCCCTCGGCGGCCTGCGTGTCCAGGACGACCCGGCCGTTGTCGAGCAGGGCCTTGGTGTCCGGGTAGGCCTTGTCCGCCGTCTTCAGGATCCGGTCGGTGTCGTCGAGGATCTTCTGCAGGTCGGTGGACGTGCCGGAGAACGCCTTGTCCAGCTCGTCCACGATCGTCCCGAGGTTCTTCGGGTCCACCGAGCCGACGAGCTGGTCGACGTTGCGCAGCAGTTCCTCGGTCGAGACCGGGATCCGCGTCTGCTGCCGCGGGATCGTGTACGGCCTGCCCTGGTCGAGGTAGGGGCCGCCGTTCCGGCTCGGCTCCAGGTCGATGTACTGCTCGCCGACGGCCGACCGGTTCGCGACGATGGCGGAGGTGCCGTCGCGCGGGATCCGGTGGCCCTTGTCGAGGAGCAGCTTGACCTTGATGCCGTCCTGGGTGAGCTGGATCGGCCCGACGCGTCCGACCGGGACGCCCCGGTAGGTGACCTCGGCGTTGGTGAACACCCCGCCGGAGTCGCTGAGGTCGACGTAGGCGAAGTACTGCTGCCCGAGCGCCTTCTTCCCGAACCCGATGTACTTCACCGACACGGTCGTGATGCCGATGATCGTGATCAGGGCGAAGGCGATGAGCTGGATCTTGACGCCGCGCTTGAGGATCACGACAGGCCCCCGGTCATCAGCGTGTGCAGGTCGCCCGGGCCGCGGAGCGCCTTGGGCTTCGGCGTGCCGGTCTGACCGGTCTTGCCCGTGTTTCCAGTGTTCTGGCCCGTCTGGCCGCCGAGGCCGGGCAGGCCGCCCCCGGACGGCATCTGCGGCAGGATGCCGAGCGGCGTCCGCGGCAGCGTGACGTTCGGGACCTTCAGCATCGACCGCATCTGCTGGCCGCCCGCCAGGCCCTCCAGGTCGGTGCCGCCCAGCAGGTTGTGGGCGATGTTCTGGAAGTCCAGGTCGATCGTCAGCCGGATGTTGCCGTAGTCGCCCCGGATGACGTTCCCGAACGTCGCCGGGAACGGGTAGCTGAGCAGCGTCTCCAGGTTGCGCGGCAGGCTGCTGCCCGCCTTGTTGAGGTTGCGCAGCAGCGGGTCGAGCGTCTTGAGGTTCGCCAGCAGGTCGTCCCGCGACCGGTTCACCACGCTGGTCGTGGCCCTGCTGAGCTTGTCCAGCGCGACCAGCATCTCGGTGAGGTCGGCCCGGTTGTCCTTCAGGACGGTGATGGCCGGGCCCGTGGTGTCGATCGTGGCCTTGATCGTCTTGCGCTCGGCGGCCAGCTTGGCGGTGAGCCGGTCGAGCGAGTCGAGGGCCTTGATGATCGCCGGACGGTTCCGGTCGAGCGTCCCGGCGAAGGTGTCGATCCGCTGGAGCACCGACCGGATGGTCGACTCGCGGCCGCTCATCGCGGCGTTCAGCTCCCGGGTGATCGTGGTGACCTGCTCCAGCCCGCCGCCGTTGAGCAGCAGCGACATGGCCGACAGGACCTCCTCGATCTCCGTGGACCGGCTGGTGCGCGACAGCGGGATCAGCGCCCCGCCGCGCAGCTCGCCGCGGGCCGGCTCGCCGACCGGCGGCTCGTCCAGCTCGACGAACTTCTCACCGAGCAGGGACGTCTGGCCGATGCGGGCGTAGGCGTTCTCGGGCAGCTTCACGTCCGAGCGGATCTTGACGGTGACGATGGCGTGCCAGCCCTCCTGGCCGCCGCCGAGCTTGATGTCGTCGACCTTGCCGACCGACACGTCGTTGACCTTGACCACCGACTGCGGGACGAGGTCGAGCACGTTGCCGAACTCGACCTTCAGCGTCCGCGGGTGGGAGCCGAGGTCGGGACCGCCCGGCAGCGGAATCGAGTCGACCCCGCGGAACGAGCAGCCCGACAGGGCCGTCGCGCCCGCGAGCGCGACCACGCCCAGGCGGACGGGCGTCCTGGCCCGGCCGGGTGCCCCGGCGGCGCGGAGCGTCCCGCGGCCGAGGGGAGACCGGAACGACCGGCGGGTCATCGGGTACCTCCCGGCAGCAGGGCGGTGAAGTCGCGCTTGGTCGTGGACGGCTTGGCGGTCTTTCCGGACTTGCCCGTCCCACCCTTGGTGGACGGGCGCTCCTCGCCGGGGCCGTAGGCGTCCGGCGGGATCGGGACCGGGTCGTAGTGCGTGGTCAGAGCGGTGATCCAGGACAGGTCGAGGCTGAGGCCCGTGAGGGCCTTGCCGATGCCGTTGTAGGGCTTGACGAAGTCCAGGCACTGCTTGGGCGGGGCCCCGACCGAGTAGGCCAGCGAGCACACCCAGTCGGCCAGGTCGTGGAACTGCCGCAGGTCGGCCCGGTTGTGGATGGTGCCGCTGATCGGGTCGTACGCGCGGGCCAGGTTGTTGATGGCCAGCGGCGCGGTCGTCAGCAGCTCGGCCAGGGAGTCCTTGTCCTTGACGAGCGTCCCGGTGATCTGGGCCAGCTGCCGGACGTCGGTGGACAGCCCGTCCCGGTTCTCCTTCACGAACTGCTGGACGTTCCGGAGCGTCGGCCCGAGCGTGCGCAGCGCGGCGGTCAGGTCGTCCTTCTCCCCCGCGAGCTGCCCGGACACCGAGTTCAGATGCCCGGTGAGGGACCGCACCTGGTCGTCGTTCTGGCGCAGCGTGTCGGTGATCACCTTGAGGTTGGCGATCGTCTTGGCCACGTCCTCGCGGTCCTGGCTGAGCGTGCTCAGCGCCTTGGACGAGTCGTGGATGGTCGCGTTCACGTCGTCGCCGGTGCCCTGGAGGGTGTCGGCGCCGACCTGGAGCAGCCGGGACAACGCGCCGTCCTTGTTCGCCCCCTGCGGCCCGAGCGCCTTGCTGAGGTCGCTCAGGCTGGAGCCGACCTCGTCCACCTCCACCGGCACCTGGGTGCGGGCGGTGGTGAGGGTCGTCCGGTCGGGCAGCGTGGCGCCGCCCTTGTAGACGGGGGTGAGCTGGACGTAGCGGTCGGCGACGAGGGTCTGGTTGACGATGACCGCGAAGGCGTCGCTCGGCACCTTGTACTTGGCGTCGTAGGTCATCTCGACCCTGACCGCCGGCCCGACCGGCTGGACCTTGGTCACCTTGCCGACCGGGATGCCGAGGATCCGCACGTCCGCGCCCTTGTACAGGCCGACGCTGCGGGTGAAGTACGCCGTCACGTGCTTCTGCTTGGGCTCGCTCAGCAGCAGCACGACCGCGGCCGCCACGACGACGAGGGCGAGCATCGCCCCGCCGATGCGGAGGATCAGTCCTGAGTTACGCACGGTGGTGCACCTGCCTGGTCGCGATCACGGGAGGAACGGCAGCGGGTTCTTGCCGCCGCCCGACTGGCCGTTGCCCTGCTGGCCGTTGCCCTGCTGTCCGTTGCCCTGCTGCCCGTTGCCGGACGGGCCGCCCTGGCCGGTGGCTCCGGACGGAGGGTTCTGGATGGAGGCCGGGATCGGGAGGAGGTTCTGGATGTAGCTGTCGAACCAGCGCCCGGTGCCCGTGACGTCGGTGAACTGCCGCGCGTACGGGGTGAACAGCTTGATGATCTTGTCGAGGTTGTCCTGGTTCCGGACGAGCAGCGCCGTCACGTTCCGCAGGTTGTCCAGCATCGGTCTGAGCTGTGCCCGGTTCTCCCGGATGAGGGCGTTGACCTGCTCCGACAGCGCCACGGTGTTCACCAGCAGCTGGTGGATCACCGTCCGCCGCGCCTGCACCGCCGCCAGCACCTTGTCGCCGTCCTGGATGAGCTTGGCGAAGTCCTGGTTGCGGTCGGCGAGGATCTGGGAGACGTTCTTGGCCTTGCCCGCCAGCTCGTGCAGCTGGTCGTCGCGCGAGGCGACGGTCTTGGACAGCCGCTGGAGTCCCTGGAGCGACGCGCGCACCTCGGGTCCGGAGTTCTTGAACGTGTCGGCCAGGACGTTGAACGACTTGGCGACCTGGACGTGGTCGATCTGGCTGATCTGCTGGCTCAGCTGGCTGATCGCCGGGACGACCTCGAACGGCGTGGCCGTCCGCTCGACCGGGATGTTCCTCCCGAGCCGCCCCGACCCGCGGGGGTCGAGGGCCAGGAAGTGCGAGCCGAGCAGCGTCTTGATCTTGATCTCGGCGCGGGTCTGGTCGCCCAGCCGCACCCCGTCGTTCACCCGGAAGGTGACCTTGACGTGGTCGCCCTGGAGCGACAGCGACTCGACCTTGCCGACCTTGACGCCCGCGATCCGCACCTCCTCGTCCGGCTTCAGCCCGGCGGCCTCGGCGAACGAGGCGGTGTGGGTCGTGCCGCCCACGACGAACGGGATGCTCTCCAGGTTCATCGCGAGGACGAGCGCGGTGATGATCACGGCGAACGCGGTGAGCCCGATGGGGACCGGGTTGCGTTCCCGGAAGGGGATCCTCATCTACTTGCACCTCGCGTTCTCGTTCACGATCGCCGGGGTCTGGTAGACCGGACCGCCCGGCAGCCGCACCCGCGCGTCGAGACCGCAGATGTACATGTTGAACCACGAGCCGTACGACGAGATGTTCACCAGCCGCTGCAGCCGCAGCGGGCTGCGCTGGAACAGGGTGTTCAGCGCGTCCTGGTTCTGGTCGAACGTGGAGGCCAGCTGACGGAGCCCGGCGATGTCGTTCTTCAGGTCCGGCCGCGCGTCCTTCAGCAGGTCGGCGGTGGTGCCGGTGAGGCCGTTGATGGCGTCCACCGACTGGAAGATCGCCTCCCGGTCGTTCGACAGGCCGCTGACCAGCGAGCGCAGGTCGCCGACGACCTGCTCCACCTGCTGGTGGCGGTCGTCGATCGTCCCGAGGACGCTGTTCAGGTTGGTGATCACGTCACCGATGACCTTGTCGCGGTCGGCGATCGTGTTGGTCAGCGACGCGACATGGGTGAGCAGGCTGTTCACCGTGCCGCCCTCGCCCTGGAGGGTCTGCACGATCTCGAACGCCAGCTTGTTGATCTCCTGCGGCTCCAGCGCCTTGAACAGCGGACGGAACCCGTTGAACAGGACGGTCAGGTCGAGCGCCGGGTGGGTCTGCGCGGCCGGGATCGTCCCGCCCGGACGCAGTGTCTGCCCGACCGTGCCCGGGCCCTCGGTCAGCGACAGGTACCGCTGCCCCATGAGGTTCCGGTATCGGACGTTGACCTGCGTCGACGAGGGCAGCCCGTTCGCGAACACCCCGCCCTTCTCGACGGAGAAGGTGACCTCGGCCTGGTTGTCCCGGGTCAGCCTGATCTTCTCGACCTGGCCGACCCGGACGCCCGCGACGCGCACGTCGTCCTTGTCGAGCAGGCCCGTGACATCGCTGAACAGGGCCTTGTAGCTGCGCGTGTCGGCGAACCGCAGGTTGCTGATCGTCATCGCGAGCACGCCGGTGGCCAGCGAGGTGAGCACCACGAAGATCACCAGCTTGACGCCGGCGGAGAGCGTCCTGCCTCTCATCGGACGTTCACCACCGATCCCTGCATGAGCGGGCCCCACCACAGCTGGACGGCGTCGGTGACCTGGTCCGCGGGGGTGTGCGTGGCCGGGCCGACGATGCTCTTGATCTTGTCCTTCTCACTCATCGTGCCCGGGTCCACGAAGACGTCCGACACGGCCCGGCCGCGGCCGGCGCCCGTGGCGGAGGCGTTGGCCGGGTCGGGGTTCTTCCACCACAGGTCGTCCTCTGTGCCGTCCCGCGCGAGGTAGTCCGGGAACGGGACCTTCGGGTTCGGCAGGTTGTAGCAGCGGGGGCCGCGGCGGTCCTTGGCCTCGGGGAGGTCCAGCGGGTACTTGTACGCCGGCCGCGGCTTCACGATCTCGATCGTGAGGTTGAAGGTGGTGCCGCCGTTCCCGCCGGCGACCCGCTCCATCTCCGGGTTGATCTTCTGGAACGTGTTGAACACGCACGGCAGCGAGGGCGAGTAGTACGACAGCAGCTCGAGGCCGGGACGGTTCGCCACGTTGAAGCCGATGATCTTCGGGCCGTTGTCCTGGACGAACCGGGTGCCGTCGCGGGCGAACCCGGTGACCATCGGGATCAGGTCCTCGACCTGCCGCTTCTTGTCGGTGATCGTCTTGCTGGTGACGTTGAGGTTGCGCAGCGCCTGGGTGAGGTCGGGCGTGGCGTCCGCGTAGATCTCGGACGTCGCCGACAGCGCGTTCAGGTCGTGCACCAGCGTGCCGAGCTGCGGGTTCACCTTCGCCAGCAGCGAGTCGGCCTCCTCCAGGTCGCGGCCGATCTGGTCGCCGCGGCCCTGGAGCGCCGTCGCCAGCGCGTTCAGCGTCGTGTTCAGCTTCTCCGGCCGGACGGCCTGGAGCAGCGGAAGCAGCTTGTCGAGCACCTGGTCGATCTCGACCGCGGCCTGCGACCGGTCCTGCTGGATGACCTGGCCGCGCTTCAGCCCGAGGGCGCCCGGCTGCGACGGGATCTCCAGGTCGACGTACTTCTCGCCGAACAGCGTCTTCGGCAGCAGCCGCGCCTGGACGTTCGCCGGGACCAGCTTGGCCTTGTCCGGGTCGAGCGCCAGGTCGAGGGTCGCGCCGTTCGCGGTGGCGTGGGTGCCGCGCACCTCGCCGACGATCAGGCCGCGAACCTTGACGTCCGAGTGCGGCAGCAGCTGCAACCCGGCGCGCGCGCCCTCCACCCGCACCTTCAGGACGGGCGTGAAGACCTTCTCGTAGAAGCCGATGGTGAGGACGACCAGCAGGATGATCACGACGATCATCGAGAGGCCGAGCAGGCGGGACCGCGTGCGCTCGGTGAAACCGGTGCGTCGCGGGGGTCCGACGGGGAGTGCGGGGGTAGGGGGTGCGGGGGTGGTCATCGCCCGGTCACCCCGCGATCCGGACGTTCATGCTGGAACCCCAGATGGCCATGCCGAGCAGCAGGTCGGCCACGTTGATCACGACGATGCTCGTGCGGACCGCGCGGCCGACCGCGACACCGACGCCGGCGGGACCACCGCTGGCGTTGTAGCCGTAGTAGCAGTGGATCAGCATCACGAGCACCGAGAAGACGATGACCTTGCCGAACGACCACAGGATGTCGTTCGGTGGTAGGAACAGATGGAAGTAGTGGTCGTAGGTGCCCGTCGACTGCCCGTAGAACAGCGTGACCACGATCCGGGTCGCGCCGTAGGACGCCAGCAGGCCCACCACGTACAGCGGGATGACCGCGACCATCCCCGCGATCATGCGGGTGGTCACCAGGAACGGCATCGACGGGACGGCCATGACCTCGAGCGCGTCGATCTCGTCCGAGATCCGCATCGCGCCGAGCTGCGCGGTGAAACCGCAGCCGACCGTCGCCGACAGCGCCAGCGCCGACACCAGCGGCGCGATCTCACGGGTGTTGAAGTAGGACGCGACGAACCCGGTGAAGGCCGAGACGCCGATCGTGTTCAGCGAGTTGAAGCCCTGCAGTCCGACCTGCGAACCGGTGAAGAACGTCATGAACCCGACGATCACCACCGAGCCGCCGATCACCGCGAGCCCGCCGGTGCCGAGCGACACCTCGGCGAGCAGCCGCAGCACCTCGGTGCGGTAGCGGCGCAGCACCCGGAACGTCCAGGCGAACGCCCGGACGTAGAACGACATCTGGTGACCGAAGTCGTCGAGGCGCGCCAGCGGCGCGTTGACGGCGGTCCTGACGGCCCTTCCCGTCCTTCCTTGGGCGGCCATGCTCACATGCCCTTCGACGGGACGAACTGGAAGTACAGCGTGGAGATGATGAAGTTCTCCACGAACAGCAACATGAAGGTGATGACGACGGTCTGGTTGACCGCGTCGCCCACGCCCTTCGGGCCGCCCTTGGCGTTCAGGCCCTTGTAAGCCGCGACGAGCCCGGCGGTGATGCCGAACACGAACGCCTTGAACTCGGCCTGCAGCAGGTCGGGCAGCTGCGCGATGGCGTTGAACGACGCCAGGTACGCGCCGGGCGTGCCGTTCTGCAGCATCACGTTGAAGACGTAGCCGCCGACGAGGCCGACGACCGACACCAGGCCGTTGAGGAACAGCGCGATGAACGCGCAGGCGAACATGCGCGGGACGACCAGGCGGTGCAGGGGGTTGATCCCCAGCACCTCCATCGCGTCGATCTCCTCACGGATCTTCCGCGAGCCGATGTCGGCGCACATCGCCGACCCGGCCGCGCCCGCGACCAGCAGCGAGGTCACCAGGGGGCTGGCCTCGCGGACGATCGCGACCACCGCGGTCGCGCCCGTATAGGACTGCGCGCCCAGCTGCCGGATCAGCCCGCCGACCTGCAACGACAGGATGCCGCCGAACGGGATCGCGACCAGCATCGTGGGGATGACGGTCACGCTGACGATAAACCAGGACTGCTCGATGAACTCGCGCCACTGGAACGGCCACCTGAAGATCGCCCGGAACGTGTCGAGACACAGGGCGAAGAAGCGGCCGGGTTCCTTGACGGCGACGTTCACCGCGCCGTCGGAGATCTTGCGGAGAGCGGCGGAGCCGCCTCCTCCTCCCCCGGCGCGGCGCGCGCGCCGGGAGGTCGAACGACCCGAGGGGGACGATCCCCCGATGCCCCCCGGGGTGATGCCGTCGGTCGTCATCGGTACCCGGCACCGCCCGGTCCCGGCGCGGGCGGCGGGAAGCCGCCGGGCGGGGTGATCCCCGCGGCGCCCGCGGCCTGCCCGGCCTGCATCGATGCGACGTACCGCGGCCACTCGTCCACCCAGTTGCGGCCGAGCTCGTCGATGAACGAGCCGGGCGGCGGGGTGACGCCGTGCGCCGCGCACCACGCGCCGGGCGCGTGCTGGCCGCGGCGGACCAGCCCGTTGCTCGGCATCTGCTGCGGCGGGATCGGCGGCAGCTTGCCCGAGTCGAGGCCCATCTTGGCCTCGGCCTCGAGCTCGGAGGCGTCCTTCTCCTCCGACATGCCGATCGGACCGACCTTGCTCGCGTTGAGGAACTGCCGGACGACCGGCTCCTCACTGGACAGCAGCATCTCGCGCGGCCCGAACATCGCCAGGTGCCGCTGGTAGAGCAGCCCGATGTTGTCCGGGACGGTACGGGCCGTGTTGATGTCGTGGGTGACGATCAGGAACGTGCAGTCGAGCTGCGCGCTCAGGTCGATGAACACCTGGTTCAGGAACGCGGTGCGGACCGGGTCGAGACCGGAGTCGGGCTCGTCCACCAGGAGGATCTCGGGGTCGAGCACCAGCGCGCGGGCGAGCCCGGCGCGCTTCTTCATCCCGCCGGAGATCTCACCGGGCAGCTTGCCCTCGGCGCCCATCAGGCCGACCAGGTCCATCTTCTCCAGGACGATCCGCTTGACCTCGGCCTCGGTCTTGCGGGTGTGCTCGCGCAGCGGGAAGGCGATGTTGTCGAACAGGTTCATCGACCCGAACAGCGCGCCGTCCTGGAACAGGACGCCGAACAACTTGCGGGTCTCGTAGAGCTGGTGCTCGGGAAGATAGGGCAGGTCACGGTCACCGATGTAGATATGGCCGCGGTCGGGCTTCAACAGCCCCACCAGCGACTTCAGGAAGACCGACTTGCCCGTGCCGGAGGGGCCCAGCAGGACGGAGATCTCTCCTGCGGGAATGCTCAGCGACACGTCCTGCCAGATGACCTGGCGGCCGAAGGACTTGGTCAGCCCCTCGACTCTGATCTCGACGCCCACTCGTCACCTTTCGTCCAGGCCGGGGGGAATCCGGAACCAATGAGCGAGTAGCACTCAGGCGGGGTGCGGTCCCGCGCCGCCGCGCCGCGGACGGGATCGCCGTGTAGTTGTCCGATGTCTTTGTCCGTCGTGCCCGCCGGCTCACCGGGGGGTTCGCCGCGTGACAGCCGCCATGACAGCCACCGTGACGTCCGGTACCGGGCCGGTTACTACCGTCCGGTAGCTGTGGCGGGTGCCACTACCGTAGCGGTCCGCGCCCGAAATGGAAGAGGCACGAGCCCGCAACTGCGACGAAAAGCGACCTCGTAAGACAATCGTTACTTACATCGCGGGAGACACTACTGCTCCGAGAACCAGCACTTCAAGGCGGGTATCGGAGGAATCTTCGGGAAACTTTCGCCTCCCCTGACCCCCGCGACGCTACGCGGCGTGCGAGAGCCCGCACAACCGGTGCGCTCACCTGTGGATAACTTCGCCGTCCCGGACGCTCACATCGTGCGCACACGAGCCCGGCCCCATGTCCGGAACACCGCGGACGGCCGAAACACCCCGTAAAAGCGGCGAGGCGGCCGCCCCACGAATGTGGGACGACCGCCTCGCGCGAAAGACGCTCTGACGAGTGCCTTAAGGGTGTTACTTGACGGTCACCGTGGCGCCGGCCTTCTCGAGGGCCTCCTTGGCCTTCTCGGCGGCGTCCTTGGCGACCTTCTCCAGCAGCGGCTTCGGCGCGCCGTCGACCAGGTCCTTGGCCTCCTTGAGACCCAGGGAGGTCAGGGCGCGGACCTCCTTGATGACCTGGATCTTCTTGTCGCCGGCCGACTCGAGGATGACGTCGAACTCGTCCTGCTCCTCGGCCTCGGCGGCACCGCCGGCGGCCGGGGCGGCGGCGACGGCGACGGCGGCCGGGGCGGCGGCCTTGACGTCGAAGGTCTCCTCGAACAGCTTCACGAAGTCGGAGAGCTCGAGCAGGGTCATTTCCTTGAAGGCCTCGAGCAGCTCGTCGGTGCTGAGCTTCGCCATGATGTTTCCTCCGTGGCTTGGTAGGTGTGGTCAGTGATGACCGCGGGTCTCAGTCCGGGCGGACCGTTACTCGGCGGACGCCTCGTCGGCAGCAGCCTCGGCCGGAGCCTCGGCGGCGGCGTCGGCGGCCGGAACCTCGGCCGTCTCGCCGGCCTCCTCGCGCTTGGCGCGCAGCGCCTCCGCGAGCTGGGCAGCCTTGGTCGGCAGCGCGTTGAACAGGGCCGCGGCGTTGGCCATGGACGCCTGCATCGCGCCGGCGAGCTTGGCGAGGAGAACCTCGCGGGACTCGAGGTCCGCGAGCTTGGAGATCTCGGTGGCGTCCATCGACTTGCCGTCGATGAAGCCGCCCTTGATCACCAGCAGCGGGTTCGCCTTGGCGAAGTCGCGCAGGCCCTTGGCGGCCTCGACCACGTCGCCCTGGACGAACGCGATGGCGGACGGGCCCTCAAGAAGGTTCTTGAAGTCCTCGTCGACACCGGCGTCACCAGCGGCGATCTTGGTCAGCGTGTTCTTCACCACGGAGAACTTCGCGTTCTCACCGAGGTTGGTGCGCAGCTCCTTGAGCTGGGCGACCGTGAGCCCGCGGTACTCGGTCAGCACGGCGCCGTTCGAGCTCTCGAAGTCGTTCTTGAGCTCGGCGATCGCCGTGGCCTTGTCGGCCTTAGCCATGTGGCCTCCTTCCGATTACCTTGGGTGGGAAGCCGCCGGGGCGAAGAAAGCAAAAACGCCCCGGCGTAGGCGCACGGGGCGTCGGGCACGACCACGGGAAAGTCATGCGAGAAGCTCTCGTCTCACCTACGCGGGCCGCTCGTCCCCCGACGAATCGGAGGCCGAGTCCTTCGGCCGTTCGCTGTGCGAACACAGGAACGGCGACCGGCGGTCTTCGGCAGTGCACAGAGTACGTGCCCAAGGCCGCCGGTGCCAAATCGCGCAGGCCGGGCCCCTCCCGCGGAGGCGCCCTCAGGCCGGGTCAGGCCCCCGGAGCGCCGAGGCTCGGCAGCTTCGGCATCGGGCCGACCTCGGAGGCGGGCGGCGCCGTGACGGTCACCGGGGTGTTCCAGCCGCTGTAGACCACCGTGGTGTTCATCTTCGTGGACGCGCCCTCCGGCGACTTGACCACGACCTTCGCCGGAAGCTGCTTGCCGTCCACCCACAGGTCGAAGGCCAGCGACTGGAGCCCGAGCTTCTGGAAGCTCTTCATCTGCTGCGGCCGCGACGCGGCGGGCAGCTTCGCCTCGATCTCCTGGAGCGAGACCGTGCCCCGGTAGTGGGTCGTCTCGACGCCGTTCACCGTCTCCTTGCCGACCTCGCGGACGTCCTTGGACGCGGTGAACATCCTCGTCTGCTCGGCCGGGTCGGCCTGCTTCTGCTGCTCGATCAGCTGGTCGAAGTTCTGACCGGACGCCGCGCCCAGCTCGGACGAGGAGATCTTCAGCCACGGCTTGCCGTGCGTCAGCTGCGCGAACAGCGCCGACTTCATGTAGACGGCGTGGCCGACCATGATCAGCTCCATGCCGCCCTGGCCGCCGACGCTCGTGCCGCCCATGTTCATCGAGTCGATGGTCATCCGGAACGCGGGCTCCGGCCGCAGCTTCGAGTCCATCCGCATGTGCATGGTGACCGTCTTGCCCGTTCCGGGCGCCGTGACCTCGGTCTGGACGTCCGCCTTGACGGTCTCCACCTTCGAGGTCGTATCGGACGACTTGCGCATCATGTCCGCGGCGAGGACCACGCTCTTGCCGCCCTCGGCCCCAGCGCCGGCCTTGTCGCCACCGCCCGAGTCGCCGAGGCAGCCGGTCAGTGAGAGGACCAGCCCCGCCGATACGGCGGTTCCGGCGGCGAGACGACGCTTCATGACCGAGCTCCCTTGTCGACGATCCCCATGATCACGGGACCCGGCACTATACGGGAGGCCACCGACAGGAGCGTCATCGAGACCGGACGCGCACGCCTCCGGGCCCAGGAAGAACCGAGACACGACCGGGCGATTCAGGAGGGGCACGAGCACCCCCAGCGCGTCCAGACGAATCGGGCAGGCCAGCCGGGTCCGGTCAGCCGGGTCCGGTCAGCCGGGTCCGGTCAGCGGGGTCCGGTCAGTCGGGCCCGGCCGTCCGGGACGAACGAGCGGCCGCGCGCGGAAGGTCACGCGGGCGGCCGCCTCCGATCACACGGACCGGATCAGTTGTGCTTGCCGAACAGGCCCTGCAGGGAGAAGTCGCCGACCTGGTCGGACGGCGGCGCGCTGACCTTGAAGGACTTGCCGTAGTCGCGGTACAGGACGGTCACCGTGCCGCCGTCACCGGTGGGCTCGGCGCCCTTGGTGACCATCTTGCGCGGCAGGTTGGACGAGTCGACCCACAGGTCGAAGTTCATCTTCCTGTCGGAGTTCCCGGCCCGGGACAGCCACTTCTGGGCGTTCGCGCGCTGCTGCGCGTTGAGCTGCTGGAGAGCCTCCTTGGCCGTCACGGTGCCCTGGTAGTGCGTGGTCTGCACACCGTCCACGGACTCGGTGCCGACCTTGTGCACGTCCTTGGACGCGGTGAACATCTTGGTCTGCTCGGCCGGGTCGACCTGCTGGATCTGGTCGATGACGCCGCGCAGGTCCATTCCGGACTGCTGCTGGGCCTGGGCCACACTGATCTTCACCCACGGCTTGCCGCCGCCCACGAACTGGCTGAACTGCTGGGGCACCTTGGCGTACAAGGTGTCCCCGGTGAAGATCGCCTGCCCGCTCAGGCCGGACAGGCTCTGCCCGCCCTTGGACGCGTTGTCGAGCGTGGCGTCGAACTCGAGCGTCGGGCGGAGCCGGAACTGCCCGGTCGCGTGCACCGACCCGCCCTTGGCGGAGCCGTTGACGGTGAGGTCGGCCTTGAACGTGTCGGCCTGACCCGTCTTCTCGGACGCCTTGATCACGGCATCGGCCGCGGTGAGCTTGATGTCACCGGTCGAGCCGGCCTTCGTTTCCGTCCCGCCACACCCCGACAGGAGAAGGACGGCACCGACGGAGGTCACGCCGGCGGCCACGGCGATTCGGCGCTTCATGGAAAGGTGCCTCCTTGGTCTCACTGCATGCATCCCACTGCTTGATGACCTTCAGTCTGCGCGGGGGCGCCACCGCTCCGCATCCCCCGGTGGTACGAACACCTGCCCCCCGGGTACGACCACCGGCGTACCCCACAAGACCATCATGCGCCGGTTCCGTCCCGTAATACGAAGAGGACGCCCCCGGTGTCCGGGGACGTCCTCTTCAGCGCTCTCGGCGCGCCGGACGGTCCGTCAGGCGGCTTCCGTCCGGCGCCTCCACCGTGAGGTTCCGTCAGGCGTCGGAGCCCTCGAGCTCGGCGGTGAGGTTGCGGACCACGTTCGGGTCGACCTGGATGGCCGGGCCCATCGAGGTGGTCATCGCGGCCTTCTTCACGTACCGGCCCTTGGCGGCGGACGGCTTGAGTCGCATGATCTCGTCGATCGCGGCGGCGTAGTTCTCCACCAGCTGAAGCTCGGAGAAGGACGACTTGCCGATGATGAAGTGCAGGTTCGAGTGCCGGTCGACGCGGAACTCGATCTTGCCGCCCTTGATGTCGGTGACGGCCTTGGCCACGTCCATGGTGACGGTGCCGGTCTTCGGGTTCGGCATGAGGCCACGCGGGCCGAGCACGCGGCCCAGGCGGCCGACCTTGCCCATCTGGTCCGGGGTCGCGACGACGGCGTCGAAGTCCAGGAAGCCGCCCTGGATCCGCTCGATCAGGTCGTCCGAGCCGACGATGTCGGCGCCGGCCTCGCGGGCCTCGTCCGCCTTGGCGCCACCGGCGAAGACCAGCACGCGGGCGGTCTTACCGGTGCCGTGCGGCAGGTTGACGGTGCCGCGGACCATCTGGTCGGCCTTGCGCGGGTCGACGCCCAGGCGCAGGGCGACCTCGACGGTCGCGTCGAACTTGGTGGCCGTGGTCTCCTTGGCCAGCTTCACGGCGGAGGCCGGGGTGTAGAGACGGTCCTTCTCGATCTTCTCCAGAGCGGCGCGGTACGCCTTGCTGCGCTTCATGTTCCCTCCTCAGGGGATCGTGGTGCGGGCCTCGCAGCGGCCCTTCCACTGCCTTTCGTGACGTCCGCGCGAGGCGGACGGGTGGCCGCCCACCCGAACGGTGGACGGCCGGTGCCCGCGGGTCGGCGGGCGGTGGCGCCCGCACGAGGCGGGCGCCGGGGTACTACTCGACCACGATGCCCATGGACCGGGCGGTGCCGGCGACGATCTTCTCGGCGGCGTCCAGGTCGTTGGCGTTGAGGTCGGGCATCTTGGTCGTGGCGATCTCGCGGATCTGGTCGCGGGTCACCTTGCCGACCTTGGTCTTGTGCGGCTCGCCCGAGCCCTTCTCGACGCCCGCGGCCTTCAGGATCAGCTGGGCGGCCGGCGGGGTCTTGGTGACGAAGGTGAACGAGCGGTCCTCGTAGATCGTGATCTCGACCGGGATCACGTTGCCGCGCTGGGACTCCGTGGCAGCGTTGTACTGCTTGCAGAAGTCCATGATGTTGACGCCGTGCGGACCGAGCGCGGTACCGACGGGCGGCGCGGGGGTCGCCTGGCCGGCCTGCAGCTGGACCTTGACGATCGCGGAGATCTTCTTCTTCTTGGGAGGCATGCGCCCTCCTCTGTCCCGTTTCGCGATGGCTTCGACTCCCGTGGGTACGGGCAACACGGCGGCCGGGACGTGCCCGCCGTGTAGAAGCCGGGAAGTGGCGGCTCCGTCATCCCGCCGAACGCGGGGCGCCGGTGCGGGGGTCGTGCGACCCGTCCGCGCCATGTGGAGCCTTCCCCGCCGTGGCGGGGCCGACCAGCAAGTCTAGGCGATCCGGTGGAGCGACTCGTCCAGCGGGACGCGGAACCCGCCGCGTTCGGCCGGGAAAAGCGGAACGCCCCCGCGCCTGGTGGCGGCGGGAGCGTTCGCGGAAAGCCTCGTCAGATCTTGGAGACCTGGTTGAAGGAGAGCTCCACCGGGGTCTCGCGGCCGAAGATCGAGACCAGCACCTTGAGCTTCTGCTGCTCGATGTTGATCTCGTTGACCGTGGCCGGAAGGGTGGCGAACGGGCCGTCCATGACGGTGACCGACTCGCCGACCGAGAAGTCCACGGTGCTGGCGATCTTGGCGGTCTCCTTGGCCTTGGTCTCCGGGGTCTCCTCCGGCTCCGGTGCCAGCAGCTTGGCGACCTCGTCCAGGCTCAGCGGGGACGGCTTGTTCGACAGGCCGACGAACCCGGTGACGCCCGGCGTGTTGCGGACCGCGGCCCACGACTCGTCGGTCAGCTCCATCCGGACCAGGATGTAACCCGGCAGGACCTTCTCGTTGACCTTCTGCCGCTTGCCGCTCTTGATCTCGGTCACCTCGTGCTGAGGAACCTCGATCTGGAAGATGTAGTCCTCCATGTTGAGCGTCTGGGTACGGGTCTCGATGTTGGTCTTGACCCGGTTCTCGTACCCCGCGTAGGAGTGCACGACGTACCAGTCGCCCGGCTGGAGCCGGAGCTGCATCTTGAACTCGGCGTAGGGGTCGGCCGGCGGCCCGGCCGGAGCCTCGTCGGCCTCTTCTCCGTCGGCCTGCTCGCCGTCGGCCTGCTCACCGTCAGCCCGCTCGACGGCCTCATCAGCCTCGTCGGCCTGCTCGGTCTCGCTCGCCTGCTCGGTCTCGCTCGCCTGCGCGGCCTCGTCGGCCTGCCCGGCGGACTCCGCCTCCGCGACATCGCCCTCCGCGGCGGCGTCCTCGCCTGCCGGGACGTCCGCGGCACCGTCGACGGGGGCGTCGGCCGCCTCGTCCGTCGGCTCGGCCGCGTCAGCCGCAGCGGACTGGGCCTCTTCGATGGCCTCGTCGTTGGGCTGTGAGGACTCGGACACGGTGCTGATCCTTCTTCTCGGACTGGCTCGGACTGGAGTTTTCCGGCGGTGGACCGGACGCGGGGGGCTGGTCGACTCTGTTCTGCTGACGCTGACCGCGGAGGCGGCGCCGGAGGTCACGCCTCCGGCGATGGGGGCACGCGACGGGCGTGCGTCCCGCGGTCTGCGGGGATCAGCCGAAGAGCCAGAACACGCCCTTCTGCAGACCCCAGTCGATGCCCGCGACGAGCGCGACCATGACCAGAACGAAGACCAAGGAGACCGTGGTGTAGGTGATCAGCTCACGGCGCGTCGGCCAGATGACCTTGCGCAGTTCGGCGATCACTTGGCGCACGAAGAGCGCGGGAGTCGTCCGCTTGGGCGCGGAGCTCGACTTGTCCTCGTCCTTGGCCGCGGCCTCGCCGCGCGTCTCAGTCGCCATTGTGCCGCCGTTCACCTCGGTAGGTCGTGTTCAACCACGTCGTGGTTGTTCGCGCGGACCCCGGCAGCCCGTGGCCGCGCGGGAAGCGCGCACCGCACCTCGCAGGGCAGGAGGGACTCGAACCCCCAACCGCCGGTTTTGGAGACCGGAGCTCTACCAATTGAGCCACTGCCCTTCAACGCCTCCCGGGGGAGACACCGACCCTCGCGGATCGGTTAGTGCCGGTCCCAGCTTACGGCTCGTGCGGACAGGGCCGTATCCCGGTGACGCGTCACTAGGCAGTGGAGTCTACGGCCCCGAACGCCCTCCCGTCGAACCGGAAACGGAAAACCTCCCCCGGCATGTCTCTCCGACCTGCCACAACGGCTGCGGATATCTCGCTGAAGTCATGCCCGGGCCTCGGTAACGTTACGGACATGAGCACTGAGCGTCCCCGCATCTCCCGGCGCATCGCCGCCATCTCCGAGTCCGCCACGCTGGCCGTCGACGCCAAGGCCAAGGCGTTGAAGGCGGCGGGCCGTCCGGTCATCGGGTTCGGCGCCGGCGAGCCCGACTTCCCGACGCCCGACTACATCGTCGAGGCGGCCGTGACCGCGTGCCGCGTGCCGCGTTTCCACAAGTACACCCCCGCCGGGGGCCTGCCGGAGCTGCGCGAGGCGATCGCCGAGAAGACGCTGCGCGACTCCGGCCTCCAGGTGGACGCCGCCCAGGTGCTCGTGACCAACGGCGGCAAGCAGGCCGTCTACGAGGCGTTCGCGACGCTCCTCGACCCGGGCGACGAGGTCATCGTCCCGACGCCGTACTGGACGACCTACCCCGAGTCGATCAAGCTCGCCGGGGGCGTCCCGGTGGACGTGGTGGCCGACGAGACCACCGGCTACCGGGTCACCCTGGAACAGCTCGAGGCCGCCCGCACCGACCGGACCAAGGTGCTGCTGTTCGTCTCGCCGTCCAACCCGACCGGCGCGGTCTACTCGCGGGACGAGATCGAGGCGATCGGCCGCTGGGCCGCCGAGCACGGCCTCTGGGTCGTCACCGACGAGATCTACGAGCACCTGGTCTACGGGGACGCCGAGTTCCACTCGATGCCGGTGGTCGTGCCCGAGATCGCCGACCGGACGCTGGTGCTCAACGGCGTCGCCAAGACCTACGCGATGACCGGCTGGCGGGTCGGCTGGATGATCGGCCCGAAGGACGTCGTGAAGGCCGCCGCGAACCTGCAGTCGCACGCCACGTCCAACGTCGCGAACGTCTCGCAGGCCGCCGCGCTCGCCGCCGTGACCGGCGACCTGTCGGCCGTCGCCGAGATGCGCAAGGCGTTCGACCGGCGCCGCCAGACCATGGTCCGCATGCTCAACGAGATCCCCGGCGTCTTCTGCCCCGAGCCGGAGGGCGCGTTCTACGCCTACCCGTCGGTCAAGGAGCTGGTCGGCAAGGAGATCCGCGGCAAGCGCCCGCAGTCCTCGGTCGAGCTGGCCGCCCTGATCCTGGACGAGGCCGAGGTCGCGCTCGTCCCGGGTGAGGCGTTCGGCACCCCCGGCTACTTCCGCCTCTCCTACGCGCTCGGCGACGACGACCTCGTCGAGGGCGTCTCCCGGGTCGCCAAGCTCCTCAACGAGGCCCACTGACCCGTGCTCGCGAAGCCCCGGCCCCGGTTTTTCGGGCCGGGGCTTTCCCGTGCCCGCACCGGAACGCCTGGAGTGATTTTCCACACATCACGGGCGCACTCGCGCGTCACGACCTACTTCGTCCGCCAACGTCGCAAATCTTCATCTCGCCCTGCGCTGAGGGGTTTTCGACGCGGGGAGGCGTCCGTCCGGGCCCACTAAAGGATCATGTGGCGCATGGCCGCAACGGGTCATGGCGGGTAGTCCTGACTGATGATCCCGGTGAGCCGTGGGTTCCCCACCGGCTCGGATCCGGCAACATTGGCTCATGGAGGCCCCTACCACGTCCGTCGCGTCCCCGCTGTTCGAGACTCCGCGCCCGCGCCCGGTGGCGACGCTCCCCAAGGCCCACCTGCATCTGCACTTCACCGGCTCGATGCGTCACTCGACCCTGGTGGAGCTCGCCGACAGGTACGGCGTCCACCTGCCGGACGCCCTCGTGGAGGACTGGCCGCCCCGGCTCCACGCCACCGACGAACGCGGCTGGTTCCGCTTCCAGCGCCTCTACGACATCGCCCGGTCCGTCCTCCAGTCCCCGGACGACCTGCGCCGCCTGCTCCGCGAGACCGCCGAGGACGAGGCCGCCGAGGGCTCCGGCTGGCTGGAGATCCAGGTCGACCCGAGCGGCTACGCGGCCCGCTTCGGCGGCCTCACCCCCACCGTCGAACTGGTGCTGTCGGCCGCCCGCGAGGCCGAGCAGGCCACCGGCGTCGGCATCGGCGTGGTCATCGCCGCGAACCGCACCCGCCACCCCCTGGACGCCAAGACCCTCGCCCGCCTCGCGACCCGCTACGTGGACCAGGGCGTCGTCGGCTTCGGCCTCTCCAACGACGAACGCCGAGGCCGCGCCTACGACTTCGACGGCGCCTTCCGCATCGCCAAGCGCGCGGGCCTCCTGTCCGTCCCGCACGGCGGCGAGCTCCTCGGCCCGACCAGCATCCGCGAGTGCCTGGACACCCTCGAGGCCGACCGCATCGGCCACGGCGTCCGCGCCGTCGAGGACCCCCGCCTCCTCTCCCGCATCGCCGACCGCGGCGTCGCCCTCGAGGTCTGCCCCTCCTCCAACGTGAGCCTCGGCGTCGCCTCCACCCCGTCCGACGTCCCCCTCCGCACCCTCTACGAGGCGGGCGCCCACCTCGCCCTGGGCGCCGACGACCCCCTCCTCTTCGGCTCCCGCCTGGCCCGCCAGTACGAGCTCGCCCGCGAGGTCCACCACTTCACCGACCACGAACTCGCCGACCTCGCCCGCCACTCCATCCAGGCCTCCGCCGCCCCCACCTCCCTCCGAACCCGCCTCCTCACCCAAATCGACACCTGGCTGACCACCACCCCCGCCTGACCCGCCCCAGCAACACCCCCTCCCCAACCCCCAAGCCCACCGCGCCCCTGACACACCCCCGCAGAGCCCCTACCCCCACAGCCACTGGCAAAGGCGAACGCAAGAGCTCTCAGCACTCCAAGGGCGTGCAGAGCGGCGCGCCCGGGTGGTGCGAGTGGGGCCGCGCACACAGATGGTGCGCCGGAGCCCGCACAGAGGGACACCGTGCAGGGCCAACGCGCACGGAAGCGGCGCGTGTAGAGGCGCCGTCCACACGCGCCCAGCCACACGTACGTCATCCGCAGGCCCCCGTCCAAGGCCCGCGACAGGTCATAGACGGCCGGTCGCGTGGCCAGGCCCAGCCCGTCCCGAGATCGAGACTCTGAAGGGACGTCGTCGAGTTCGTTTCCCAACGGGACGTGGGCGAGCATTCAGCACCTCGCCCTGCTCACCCGTGCGCAACAAGCACGTGTGATGCGCACAGCACGGCGGATGCCGGGTTGGCAGACGCCGCACGGCGAACACCGAACGGCGAGCGCCGACACCGAACGGCAGGCGTCGCTTGGAGCGCATCGGCTGGCGTGCGCCGGACGCAGACACGGGACGGCGGGCGCCACACGGCGGCGTCACACGACGGGCGCCGCTTGGCGAGCGCCGCTTGGCGAGCGCCGCTTGGCGAGCGCCGCTTGGCGAGCGCCGCTTCGCTGGTGGCTCCGGCCAGGGTATGGCCGCTTCTTGGCCAGCCTCTGCCCCGGTTGGAGGCGAGCGGGTTGGCAGGCGCGGCGATCCAGGAGCGTGCACCCGAGGTACTCGTCCTGGAGCACCTCACGGACCCGCACCGCGGTTTAGGGGCGAGTGGGCGACGGTGGGTGCGGGTGTGACGTGAGTGTGAGGTGGCGAGTAGGTCGATCTGGCGGTGGGCGCGGGTGTGGGAGGGCGTGGATGTGGCGTTTGAGGGGCGGGGTGCCCGCGCGGGGATGGCCCCGCGCGGCGCTTTCCGGCAAGGCGTGTTGTGAGCGGGCGGTTGGGGTTGGGTCCCGGGTGTGGGCGGGTGGTTGGGGTGGGAACGGGGTCAGGTTGTGGGGGCGGATTGGGGAGTGGGGGTAGGGGTGGGCTCGGAGGTGGGGGTTGAGGTGGTGGACGGGGTCAGTTGGGGGACGGCGAGGGTGGACAGGGCGGCGGCGGTGAGGACTGCTGCCGCGGTCCACAGGACGGTGGTGACGCCGTTGGCGTAGTGGTGGGGGTTGGTCATGTCGCCGGTGGCGCTGAAGACGGCTCCAAGGGCCGCGACGCCGAGGAGGGTGCCCAGTTGGCGGCTGACGTTGCTGACGCCGGACGCCACACCGGTCTGGGTGGGTGGGGCGAAGCCGAGGACGAGGCGGGTGACGGGCGGGAAGAACAGGCCCATGCCGATGCCCGCCAGGACGAAGCCGGGGACGAGGTCGGCATAGCTGAACGTCGGGCTCAAGCGGATCGCCAGCCAGGCCAGGCCGACGGCCTGGAAGAGGAGTGCCAGGGCGATCACCGGGCGGGTGCCCAGGCGGACCGTCAGTAGAGCGGTGAGGGGTGCCACCAGGAGGGGCATGGCCGTCCAGGGCAGGGTGCGGACGCCGGCCTCGAGCGGGGACATGTGGCCGATCATCTGCAGGAACTGGATCAGCAGGAACGTCACGCCGAACATCCCGAAGCACATGGCGAGGTTGATCAGGTTCATGAGGGTGAAGCCGCGCGAGCGGAACAGGGTCAGCGGGAGCATCGGGTGGGGCGTGCGGGCCTCGTGAACGAGGAACGCGGCCAAGAGGATGAGGCCGACGATCTCCGCCCCGAGGACCTGGGGGCTCGTCCAGCCGTGCCCGTTGCCGCGGACCAGGCCGAGGACGACGCCGAGCAGGCCGAGGGTGATCAGGACGGTGCCGAGCGGGTCGAGGCGCTGGGCGGGGCCGCGGCTCTCGGTGAGGAAGCGCGGGGCGAGGCCGAGCACGAGCAGGCCGGTGGGAACGTTGATCCAGAAGATCCATTCCCAGGTGGCGTACTCGGTGACGGCGCCGCCGACGATCGGGCCCAGGGCGACGCCGAGGCCGCTCATCACGCTCCAGGCGGCCAGGGCGGCGGCGCGGCGGGCGGGCGGGACGGCGTGGGCGAGCAGAGTGAGGGTGAGCGGGGCGAGGATCGCGCCACCGAGCCCCTGGACGGCCCGGGCGGCGATCAGGGTGCCGATGCCGGGGGCGAGGGCCGCGGCGGCCGAGGCGACGGTGAACAGGGCCAGGCCGATCATGAACAGGCGCCGCCGGCCGTGCCGGTCGGCGATGGCCGCCGCGGGGAGCAGTAGGACGGCGAAGGTCAGGGTGTAGGCGTTGACCGTCCATTCCAGGCCCTCGAGGCCGGTGCCGAGGTCTTCGCGGATGGCGGGCAGGGCGTTCGTGACGATGAGGTTGTCGAGGGTGACCATGAACAACGCGATGCCGGTCACCACGAGGGTGCGGAGGGCGTGAGGTTTCATGCTGCTTCCTTGATTAGTTATCAGTCACTAACTTCGATGGCCAGAAAAAGGGCGCCCCGATGGGCGCGCTCAGTCGAAGGGGTGGTCGCCGGTCGCCTACTCCTCCCCTGCAGAGCACTGACCCGACGGCGCATGGTCGGCGGCACGATTGCCCAACGGCGCCTCATAGGGATGCTGTGACCACTCCACCAGCATGCGGGGCAGCCGCTCACCCCGGTCGAACGGGATGTTGAAGGCGGTCAGGACGTTCAGGAGCATGCCGACGGCGACGAACCTCATCACCTCTTCGGGTGACTCGCCGGAGAGCTCACCGATCGTCCGCCACAGCTTGGCCCACTTGGCGTTGCCGAGGGAACGGAGCTCCGGGTCGTCCACGGCGGCGGCGTAGATCTGCAGCTGGAAGCGGAGCAGTGTCGGGTCGCCGGCCAGGATCTGGCGATAGCGGCCGCCCATGGCGGTCATCGCCTCGCCGCCGTACAGGCCGCCCGCCGCCTCGCACATCGCCTGCTCCATGTCGTCGAAGCAGCGTTCGGCGGCGGCGAGGAACAGCGCGCGCTTGGACGGGAACAGCCGGAAGAGGTAGGGCTGCGAGACCCCCACCCGCTCGGCGATCGCCGCGGTGGAGGTGCCGTCGAAGCCACTGCGGGCGAACTCGGCCATAGCGGCCCTGATCGTCTGCTCGCGGCGCTCGTCGGCGCTCATCCGTGGACTCATGATCCGAAGTTATTGGTCGATCACTAACTTCGTCAAGCCGATCTTGGCCACACTCTTCTTCCGCTCCGGTAAGCGAGGACGGAAGAGAGCGTGATCTTGAGGCTCAGAGGGCGACGCCGACGAAGACCGGCTCGTTGACCAGTTCGACGCCGAAGGCGGCACGGACGCCGTCGCGGACCTCGCGCGCGAGCGCGAGCAGGTCCTCGGTGCTACCGCCCTCCGGGTTGGTGAGAGCGAGGGTGTGCTTGGTGGAGATGCGCGCGCGCCCGCGGGTGTGTCCCTTGGTGAATCCCGCGCGGTCGATGAGCCATGCGGCAGACGTCTTGACTCGGCCTTCACTTTCGGGGAAACGCGGGAAGGCCACATCCGGACCAAGGCGCTCGGCGACGCGTCGCTCGAGCTCGGCAAGGGAGGCCGCGTCCAGGATCGGGTTGGTGAAGAACGATCCGGCGCTGCGCGTGTCCAGGTCAGACGGGTCGAGCACCATGCCCTTGCCGCGCCGCAGTTCCAGGACGGCGTCACGCGCCTCCTTCAGCGGAACGCTCTCCCCCGGTTCGGCACCCACGCGGCGCGCGAGTTCGGCATAGGCGATCGGCTGGGAATCGTCGGATTCACGCAGCGCGTAGGTGACGCCGAGGACGACGTACTGGTCCGGGGTCTGTTTGAAGATGCTGTTGCGGTAGGTGAAGCGACACTCTTCCCGGGAGAGTGTGACGATCGTCCCCGCGCGGCGGTCGTAGGCGCGAACCTCGACGATGGTCTCCGACACGTCCTGCCCGTAGGCTCCGACGTTCTGGATCGGGGTCGCGCCCACGCGCCCGGGAATGCCGGAGAGGCATTCGACTCCGGAGAGGCCGTCGGTGACGCAGCGCGCCACGAACGGCTCCCACTCCTCACCCGCCTGCACGCGCATGAGGACGCGCCCCTGGCCGTCCATCAGTTGCTCCGCGCCACGGGTCCCGACGTGGACGACCGTCCCGGGGAAGCCGTCGTCCGACACCACGAGGTTGCTGCCGCCGCCGAGCACCAGGACGGGCTCTCCGTCGGTGTCGGCCTCCCGGACGGCGTCGACGACCTCGGCCTCGGTGGTGGCCTCGACGAACCGCCGGGCCGGGCCGCCGAGCCGCAGCGTCGTGTATCCGGCCAGGTTCACCTCTTCAGCGAACACCGCCACGTGGTGTCTCCCCTCCCCTACGCGCGCATGAGCCGGGGGCGGCCAGCCGCCCCCGGCTCATGTGTACCGTACTTGTGGACCTCGACCGGACTCAGGCGAGCCGGACGACGGCCTTGGCCCGGGTCAGGACCTTCTGGCCAACCGACCGGGCCGTCAGGGCCACGACGACCGTGTTGTCGTCGCGCTTCTCCTCGACCTTCCCGGTGATCTCCAGATCGGCGCCGCCCTCGTCGGGGACGACGACGGGCGCGGAGAAGCGCACGCCGTAGTCGACGACCGCGCCGGGGTCGCCCGCCCAGTCGGTCACATAGCGGCCGCCCTGGGCCATCGTGTACATGCCGTGGGCGATGACGTCCGGCAGGCCGACCTGCTTGGCGAAGCTCTCCCGCCAGTGGATCGGGTTGAAGTCGCCGGACGCGCCCGCGTACATGACGAGGTTCGCCCGGTCGACGTGGTAGGTCTGGGCGGGCAGTTCGTCGCCGACGTTGACCTCGTCGAACTTCACCTTGGCGGTCATCAGGCCCCCCGCTCCACGATCGTGTTGTACGACTTGCAGACGAGTTCGCCCTCGGCCGTCGTGACCTCGGTGACGATGTCCACCTTCTCGTTGTTGCCGATCGCCTTGATCTCGGTGATCGTCGAGGTGCAGGTGACGACGTCCCCCGCGCGCACGGGGCGGACGTACTCGAAGCGCTGCTCGCCGTGGACGACCATGGCGAAGTCGATGCCCAGCTCGGGGTCGCCGAGCGCGCCCCCGCCGAGGGACACCACGATCGGGAAGGTGGGCGGCGCGATGACGTCGGGGTGGCCGGCGGCGCGGGCGGCCTCGGGGTCGCGGTAGACGGGGTTGGCGTCGCCGATGGCGTCCGCGAACTCCCGGATCTTGACCCGGCTGACCTCGTAGGGCTCGCTGGGCGGGAACGTCCGCCCGATGAAATCACGGTTGATCGCCATGCACTCCGTCCTTCTCGCTCGCATGCGGACTCCCCGGCGGAGTCCGCTGGCTCGCGCGTGGAGTTCCCGTCCGGGCTCGTGCGCGCGGAGTCCGGGTCAGGGGTGCCCGCGCCCAAGCGCCCGCTTACCGGTCTCGCTCCGGGACGGTAACAGAACGACGTTCAGCCCGCCCTCGCGGGTAGGCGAGGACGGGCTGAGGCGCGTCTGGGGCAAGCGCGAAGCTGCCGGCGCGGACCGCTGTGCTCGAACGGCTACTAGCGGGTCTCGCGGTGCGGCCGGTGGGTCCGGCAGTTGGGGCAGTACTTCTTGATCTCCAGGCGGTCCGGGTCGTTCCGCCGGTTCTTCCGCGTGATGTAGTTGCGGTGCTTGCACTCCTGGCAGGCCAGCGTGATCTTTGGCCGGACGTCGGTGGCAGCCACGTTGGAGTGCCTTTCTGGGCTAGGGACATGGACGTTCTCGGTCGGCCGTCCAGGAGTGGAAGGCCGGCTGTTTCAACCCAGCCCTCTCGCCCCCGGAGGGGCCGAGAGGTTCGGGTAGTAGCGAGGGCCGGACTTGAACCGGCGACACAGCGATTATGAGCCGCTTGCTCTGCCTGACTGAGCTACCCCGCCGTGATGGTCGGTGACGACCGGATTGCAAGGATACCGGAAGTTCACCAAACCGGGGAAACGCGAGCTCCCGGGGCTTGCAGGGGGACTCGGTTCCTCGCGGTCCGCAGCGGACCGGACCCCAGGTTACCTGCTGATGCGGTGACCTGCGAATCATCCCGCTGGGACCGGATGGACGGTACCACAACGCCCGCGCACGAGCGAATCGCGCGCACGCCCGACCAGCGCCTTCCGCGCACTATCCGCATCACCATCACCATGGATCACGCTAGCGGGCCCACTCGCGGCCGGATCCCCTCGCATACGAGGCGCACATGGGGCACGCACGAAAAGAGCCGCATCCCTTGATCGGAATACGGCTCTTCTGGCTGAGCCCCTTTACGGAATCGAACCGTAGACCTTCTCCTTACCATGGAGACGCTCTGCCGACTGAGCTAAAGGGGCTTGTCCGCCCGCGTTCTTCCGTTCGCGGCGACAGGAAGAACAGTACACGGTCCGGCGGCGTAGTGCGAAATCAATCCGCCGGGCCCCAGGCCCGCCCGAGAGGGGCGCCACCAGGCGATCAGCAGGGTGGGCGCCCGTCCCGTGGCATGGGCTTCCGGGGGCTCAGCGAAGGAGGTGCCGGGCGATGACGACCTGCTGGATCTGGCTCGTCCCCTCGTAGATCCGGAACAGCCGGGCGTCCCGGTAGAACCGCTCGACGGGGACGCCGTGCATGTAGCCCATGCCACCGAACACCTGGACGGCCCTGTCGGCGACGCGTCCGACCATCTCCGAGCAGAAGTACTTGGTGCAGGACGGTCCGAGTTTGGTGTCCTCCCCGGCGTCGAAGGCGCGGGCGGCTTCCATGACCATCGCGCGTCCCGCGTACAGCTCGGCCTGGGAATCGGCGATGAGGCCCTGGATCAGCTGGTACTCGCCGATGGCGTGGCCACCTTGGGTGCGCTCGCGCGCGTACGCGACGGTCTCGTCCACGATCCGCTGGGCCAGGCCGACGCAGACGGCCGAGATGCTCACGCGCCCCTGCGCGAGCGAGGCCATCGCCGTGCGGAAGCCCGTCCCCTCGTCGCCGACCATCGCGGACGCGGGGACCCGGACACCGTCGAAGAAGACCTCCGCGGTGTGCGCGCCTCGCTGGCCCATCTTGGCGTCCGGTGTTCCGACCTTCAGGCCAGGAGCGCCCCCAGGGACGAGGAACGTGGAGATGCCGCGCGAGCCCGGTCCTCCTGTGCGCGCGAAGACCATGAACACGTCCGCCTCGGGGGCGTTGGTGATGAACCGTTTGGCACCGTCGATGACGTAGTGGTCCCCGTCACGCCTGGCGACCGTGGTGAGGGTGCTGGGGTCGGAGCCGGCCTCCGCCTCGGTCAGTGCGAACGCCCCCACGACCTCTCCGGACGCCAGGCGCGGTAGCCAGGACGCCCGCTGCTCAGGCGAGCCGGATTTCACGAGAACCTGCCCGGCGATGCCGTTGCTCGTCCCGAACATGGAGCGGAAGGCAGGGCTGGCATAGCCGACCTCGAAGACCAGCCTGACCTCCTCGCTCAGCGATAGGCCGAGGCCCCCGTACTCCTCCGGCAGCGCGTACCCGAACAGGCCCATCTCGCGCGCGCCTTGACGGATCGACTCCGGAATGGAGTCGGACTCTTCGATCTTGTCCTCGCGGGGAATGACTTGCTCGCGCACGAAGGCGCGTACGGCCGAAACGACGTCGGCGAACTCCTGAGCGTCCATGGGAGCCGATTCTAGAATTCCACTCTAGAATCCGGTATGCCAGGGTGATCCACATGGGTTCCGAGGATTTCCACCGGGCCTGCGATGCCCTCGTCCAGGCCGCGATCGACGACAACCCCGCGTTCAGCGGCTTGTTGCCGCAGGTCATGGGCATGAGCCAGCAGGTCTCCGCCGCCGATCTGTCCGCGGCGCTGCCGCGCATCGCGGACGGCCTGGGCAAGGCCCAGCCCTCACTGGGCGGCTGGCTCTCCATCCTGTCCGGCTCCTGGGTGGAGAACGGCGCCGCTCCGGAGGGCATCGGCCTTCCTCTGGTCGAGCGTGCGACCGAGGTGTTCGGGGAGGCCGACGCCTTCGCGCGCGCATGGAGCGAGGCGACGGGAAGCACGCCGCCCGACATGGAGGACGACGGTCCTTCGCAGGAGATCGTGGACATCCTCGTCCCGCAGCTCGGTGAAGCCTCCGTCAGCGCGATGCTGGCCTGGTTCTCGGTTCCGCAGTTCGCCCTGGCGATGACCACGGTCCTGCAGAACTCCGCGATGGTGCGCGGAAGCATCCAGGACCGCGAGAACCGTGCGCGCCTCGCCGGCGAGCTCGTCGAGTTCCACTCGCACATGAGCTACGTGCAGGGACTCCTGCGCGTGCTCGAGGGCGAGCGGCTTCTCGTGTTGGACCGAGCCAGCAAGCGAGGCTGGACGGTCCAGATCGCGGGAATCGGCGACAACTTCCAGTTGCACGTCCTTCTGGGCGGAGCGCTTCTAGGCCGTCCCGAATGCATGCCCGGTGAGCCGCTTCCGCCGGAATGGGTCGCTTGGTTCACCGACCAGGACCCGGAAGGCCGTCCCATCATCAACAGCCCGTGGAACCTCGTGGACGGTCACGGCGGGTGGATCTACAACGAAGGCGTGCCTGCGGACATCCCCGCCATCAACGGCACCCGCGTGGTCGTCCTGGACCCGCCCTCGTACACGCGTCACTTCCCGGCCGGACGACGCTTCCCGATGATGGACGCGACTCTCACCATCGAGGGCGTCCACCACCCTGAGGACCTCGCCTCCTGGTGGCCGCACATCGGTCCGGACCACGGCCGGTAGGAACGACTCGTGCGCGTCGCGCGTGCGGGCCAGAAGGCAGGCCCGCACGCGGCACGGCAGCCTGAAGCCAGGCGCGACAACGCGGAAGCTACAGGCGGACCATGACCGCCGTGGCGTCGTCGTAGCGCTTCCCCCTGCGTGAGCCGTCCGGCTCTGCGGACTCGGCGGCGCGCGTCCGCTCGATGACCTCGCGAGGGCCTTCGCGGTCGGTGAGATCGAGGAGGCCGCGCCAGTCGAGCGCGCCGAACCGCTCCACGAGCCGGGACGCGCCGTCGGTGAACATCGCCGCCCGCCGGACGGAAGCAGCCCCGACCCGGCCGCTGAGAGCCTCGCAGGCGGCCTCGGGGCGGGTGCTCGCGACCCAGAACCCTTCGGGCGCGTTCCGGGCCGCACGGACGGCCTCAAGCGTGTAGCTGGTCAGATGGTCAACGCGGTCATCCCGGACGACATGCACTTCACCATCCACATCGAGCAGAACCGGCGAATCAGCAAGAACCAGCCACTCCAGTGCATCGTCCCGATGCCGCAGCATCGCGACCGTCGCGGACGGACTGTCGGGGTTGGCCAAATCGCACCGGTCGGCATGGAGTTCACACACCGTCTTGATGGCCTCGGCGAGCAGATCGTCCAGCGGACGGTCGTCATCTACCGCAAGCCTCAGCGCGAGCGCTCCGCCTAGACGTCGCACGAGCCAGGCAGGGTTGTGCACACATCCGCTGTTCACACCCGGGGGCGCGGTGGCCCCGTCTAGGACGACGGCCCAATCCGGGCCTGCGACCACGAAGTCCTCGTTCGGACGTCCGGGCGTCGGTTCGCTCGCGAAGCTCACATGCACGAGCCTGGTCTACACGTCCGCTCGTCCTGGGAACAACAACGGCCGTCTGGGAACCAACGAAGGCCGGTGGCGCGTCCACGACATGGGGCCGATCCACAGGCGCGCTGAGGCATCGGACACCATAAGCTGGCAAGCCTGTCCCCGGGGAGGTTCTCGAACGTGCGACCTGACGCTGAACACCAGCACTCAGAACCCTCTCCGGAGGGCTCCGACCAGGAGAAGCAAGAAGACGAGGGCAAGAAGAAAGGGTCGTTCTGGAAAGAACTGCCCATCCTCATCGCCGTCGCCGTGATCCTGGCCCTCGTCATCAAGACGTTCGCGGTGCAGGCCTTCTACATCCCGTCCGGCTCCATGGAGAACACCCTCCTGGTCGGCGACCGCGTCCTGGTGAACAAGATCGTGTTCCACACCAGGGACATCGCGCGCGGCGACGTCATCGTCTTCAAGGGCCCGCCCTCATGGCAGCCCGAGGTGCAGGTGTCCAAGCCGAGCAACCCGTTCTCCAAGGCGGTGCGCTGGGTCGGGACGGCCTTCGGTGTCGCGCCCACCGAGAAGGACTACATCAAGCGCGTCATCGGCATCCCCGGCGACCACGTGAAGTGCTGTGACGCGCGCGGGCGCATCACCGTGAACGGCGTCCCGCTCGAAGAGTCGGCCTACATCTACATCGACCCGGCCGACCACCAGCAGGACAAGCCGTCCGAGAGCCCGTTCGACATCACGCTCCAGAACGGCCAGCTCTGGGTCATGGGCGACCACCGCTCCAACTCGCTCGACTCGCGCGCGCACCAGGACGGCCCCGACAACGGCTCGATCCCGACCAAGGACGTCATCGGACGCGCGTTCGTCAAGGTCTGGCCGCTCAACCGGATGGGCACGATCCCGATCCCGAAGACGTTCAAGCAGCCCGCCCTGAAGCAGAGCAAGGCGTTCGTCCCACTGCCGGCCCCCGACCCGGGCCCCGTCCCCGCCTTCGCCGCGGTGATCCTGCCCCTGGCTCTAGGGATCCGGTTCCGCCGCTAGGGTCCGCCACGCAGAAACGTCCCGGGACGGTCGCTCACACCTGAGCGGCCGTCCCGACCACTTTCCGCGGCGAAATCCGCATCACGACGCGCACGATCTCGGGCGGAAGCTCCAGGTACTCCTCCCCCGCGCCCGTCCCTTCGTACTTCTCTGCCAGCGCCACCGCGAGCGCGCGCCCCTCGTCCTCGGCCACGGCGCACTCACCGCGCACCTCCAGGTACCAGAGCGGGTCGTTCCGGTCGTACACGCTCAGCGAGACCCGCGGATCCCGCAACGCGTTCAGAACCTTCCGCCGCCCCTCCTGGCTGGAGACGAGCAGATCGTCCCCGTCCCGCCCCACCCACACCACGGACGTCTGGGGACTGCCATCGGGATTCACCGTCGCCAGCACCGCAGGGTTGTCCTCGTCCACCAACCGCCGCACGGCGTCACTCAACACATTCGCCACCCCGCGAACCTACTGGCCCCCAACGCCCCACGAACTACCCCGCCCGCGCGCACGGCCCAGGAATTGCGAACACCCCATGACCTTGGACTTGCCACGGGCGGTCCCTTTGGGCACGGCGAACGCGGATCCAATCTGCGTAGGCAATGGCGACGGTTCCTAGCCCGCCGCAGAAGCCGTCACCTGCGAGCGGTCGTGGCGGTGCGGGTTCCGCGGATGATCGACACCTGGACGGTCGCCTGCGGCGCGGAGGCCCGGCCCTCGATGGCCGGGCGGGAGTGGGTACGCGAACGGCCCCTGACCGTTGTTCCTGGTCAGGGGCCGTTCCACGTGGTGTGGCGGGTGCAGGGTTCGAACCTGCGTAGGCTAAGCCGACGGATTTACAGTCCGCTCCCATTGGCCACTCGGGCAACCCGCCGTGGTCGCCGCTGTCGCGGCGGCACTGGAAAGAATAGCGGACCTTGGGAGTGGGTGTGACATCGCTCCGGGTCGCTACGCTGGCGGGGCGCGCCGGGGTGGGCCCAGGGTTGCGCGCCTGGTGCTCGGGGCGGACGAATTCGCAGCCTAGAAGGGGTGAGGTGTCCGGTGGCGGACTCTTCCTTTGATGAGTCACATCTAGGACAAGAAAGCTCGTAGCGCGCCCGGCCTGGGTCAGCTCGCCGGCGCCCACACCGGGACGATCTCCAGACGCGGCAGCGACCCGCGCCCGTGCCCGGTCCGATGGACCCAGATCACCCGGATCAGGCTCCGCAGGAGACGCTGCTTCTCGTCCACCGTCAGCACGTCCCATTCGGCCAGCAGCCCCTGAATCACCGGCCCGAAGTCGGCCTTCGAGGGCGGAGGTTCCTGGACGGCCTCGGCGGCCTGGAGCTTCTCCTCCCGCTTCCGCCGCCGGGACCGCAGCTCGTCGCGCGACCGTCGGAACTCCGCCTCCGCCTCCGGGGATTCGTCGTCGTCCATCGCCCGCATCGTCGTCAGCTTCACCAGCGCCCGGTCGAGCTTGGCGATCTGAGTCTTCAGGCTGGCGACGTCGTTCTTCGCGGACGTCTTGGGCTCCGGCACGATCTGCGGCTCGAGCTGGAGCGCGAGCGCGTCGATCTCCGCCGCCCACTCCGCGAGTTGCCCGAGCACCCGCTCCTCGGCGACGGTCCGTCGGACCCACGGGCGCTGGCACTGGGCGGACTCTCCGTAGGCATTGCAGCGGAACGCGTACCCGGCGCCGTACGGGGCGCCACCGTGCTGGGCGGTGAGGACGGCCTTGCATCCGGGGTCGCGCATCAAGCCCGACAGCGGATACTTCGGCTCCTTGCTGCCCTGCCCCGGCCGCCGATTCGCCGCACGGCGCTCCAAATACGCCTGCCACAAATCCTCGCCAATGACCGGCCGGTGTGTGCCTTTCCGGTAGACGACATTTGTGCAGCGGCCCCGCTGCTTGCACCGGCACTCTTTCGAGTGCTCACGCAGATACCCCGCCGCGAACCCCGAGTCGAGGATACGCAGCACCTGCCGACCAGTCCAAAGGCCCCCATCGGGCGCGTACAGCTCGTGGTCGTTGAGCCATTTCGCGAGGCGACGGTCGTTGATTCCGGCGACGTATTGCTCGTAGAGGCTCGCGTACGGTTCCTCGAAATCGGGGTCCGGCTCGTAGCGCTCGCCGAGCGGGTCGCTGGGGTCGGCGATGTAGAGGTGCGGCTCGGTCGGGTGCGGGATGCGGCCCCGCCGGATGTACCCCCACCTGCGGGTGCCGTTGCCGGGCAGGCCCCGTTTGACGCGGTAGTCGAGTGCCTCCATCCACTGCTCAGATGCGCGGTCGCTCTCGAAGGCCGCGACTTCGGCGAGCATCCCGCGGGCGAACCGGCCGGACGCGGTGCGGGCGTCGACCTCCTCGGTCGCTGAGATCAGGTCGCCGCCGGCGGACTCGACCAGGTCGAGGTGGACGGCCCAGCCGAGCCGCTGGCGGCCGAAGCGGGAGAATTTCCAGACGATGATCTCGCGGGCGCGGCCGTCGCGGACGCCCGCGACGGCACGCTGCACTTTGCGTTTAAAGTTGCGGCCGGTTTTGTCGAGGTCTTCGATCCATTCGGTGACCTCGCGGCCGTTCCGTCGCGCCCATTCGGTGATCGCGGCGCGTTGCAGCTCCGGCGAGATCATCTCTTCGCGGAGCATGCTGACGCGGACGTACCCGATTGCCGGGATGGGTTCGACGGGCAGCGCGGCGAGCTGTGGAGGCATGGGGGGACTCCGAGGAGGTGGGTCAGATTTTCCGGAGGTAGTCACATGATGCGGCTTAGTCGGCCGCATAGGAGCCGAATCCAGGCGGTTGGCATGGCGTAGCGCGTTCTTCCGTGTCGCTTCCTCTTGTGAGGCTTGTGCGTCTTCCGTTGCCCCGGCGGCCCGGCGTCCGAGGGGCTACTCGGCGGTGGCGAAGACGGAGACGGCGGTGGGGATGACGGGGGCGAGGATGGTGGCGGCGAGCTGGGCGTGGGCGATGAAGACCCGCTCCCTGGCGGCGCCGCAGGCGCCCCGGGCGGCGTGGTCGGGTTCGCCGGCGTCGGGACGGGTGACTTCGGGCCGGGCGGCGTTGGCCGGGCGCTCGACGCGCGCAGTGTGGGAGACGGCCACGGCTCGGGCGAGCGGTCGACGATGCTGGGCGGCGGACTGGTCGTCTCCGGGGTGGGTCCGTTGATGTGGGTGACGACGGGCAGGATCGCGGCTGTGGTAGCTGCTGCCGTGGTCACGGCGACGAGTGTGGTCGCGGTCATGGCGTGATGGTGGCCCCAGCGGATGATGGCGGCGAGTGCGGCGCCGGTGGTGCCGCCGGTGATGATGTGCCAGCCGCGGCGGCGTGCGCGGTCTCGCGCGGTGAGGGTGGTCGCGGCGACGGCGGGGATGCCTAGGCGGCGTTCTTCGGCCTCGCGTGCCGCGATGAGGGCGGCGAGATTTGCCTCTGCTTGTGCCTCTGCTCTGCGGAGTTGGTCAAGCCTGTCCTCCCGGGACTCTTGCGTCACGTCAGCCCCCTGTGACGGTGTGGTAGCGCGGGGCGCTTTCACCTTCGCCCCAAAATGTCACGGGATGATCAAGAGTCGGACGCTTTTTGTCTTTACGTGAGCAGGCAAATGCGGATTGTCAAGCGTTCACGCTGACAGGCTTCCGAACGGGGGATTCAACCAGCGTGGCGATCTTCGGATCGTTCGTTGCCATCGAGGACCAGTCGCTCGATCTCTCGGCCGATCGCCTTGTTTCGGCGCACCAGCTCGGCAAGCCGCTCGTCAGGGTCCTCCGGTAGGCCTGCGAGCGGATCCCCAATCTCGCCGGCCTCCGAGTCGCCCTCCGGATTTGAGGGCGGCCGCTTGGCGGCCGATCTCTCGGTCGGCTCGCCGCCGGCCAGGACGGCCTCGACGGACCCGGCAGCCCAGTCGAGCGCGCGCTCTAGGCGCGTGAGGCTGTTGCTCTTGTAGCTGTCCTGGGACGCGCTCTCGATGTATCGCAGCGTCACCGTTGATGGGCCACCCGCCGCGCGCACGTCCTCTTGCGTGAGGCCGAGCTGGGCGCGGCGCTGGCTCACGCACTCAGCGAGGCGTTGCCAGTCTTCGATTGGGTGGGACATGCCGCCCATGATGCACGACAGGTATCGACAGGTCGAGTCAGGTAAGGCCGATGTGGCAACTCGTCACATCGACAGGTAACGACATCTTTTCCTCGCATTTCCCCAGGTAGGAAACTTGTTGTCGATAGGTGTCGCTCTCAAGGCTTGACACCTGTCGATAGCTGTCGCAAGCTATCGACATGCAGATTCCTCCGATGGTCCCCCTCCGGGCCCTCCGCGAGGCGCACGGCCTGTCCACCACCCAGCTCGCCGAGCGCATCGCCGAATACGGCGTTCGGGTCCACCCCTCTTCCCTGACCAACGTCGAGCAGGGCAACAAGCAGGTCAGCCGCTCCTTGCTGAGGGCTTGGGCCCTCGCGCTGAACATCCACCCGGTCGACGTGCGCCGCGATGACGACCTGCGCGTGATGCTCCGCGAGGCGGACGCGGCCGACACCGAGCAGGAGTCCGCGTGATCACCCGGGTCGTCCTCGCGCTCCTGCTGCGGGTCCTGGCGCTCCTGCCGAACCCGCCCCGGGAGCCGCTGAAGAAGTGCGCGTGCGGGACCTCGAACGAGCCGGACCGCACCTCGTGCATCGGCTGTGGGGGCCCGCTGTGACCGCGCCCACGTATGAGCAGGCCGTTGCCGCGGCCGCGCAGATCCTGGCGGATGCCCGCGCCCGTCTGGCGCGGCAGACCCCCGAGCAGGCGGCCGAGGCGGCCTACGTCCCCGGCGGCCTGTCCCGCGAGGAGCTGGCCGCGCGGGTGCGGGAGCTGCGCGCGGCGACCGCCGCCCGGCGACAGGCGGCCTGACGACGAAGGGCTCCCGCGCCGCGCGACCGGCCGGGAGCCCGAGACCCCACCCATCCACCACAGAGAAGAGGAGCAGGGTCTTGACCAGTATCCACCCGGACATGCAGGCGCCGTCCGACACCGCAGCCCGTAGGGAGCTGCTCGCGCTCGTCCACCGCAGGCGGCTGTTGCCGAACCTGGAGATCTCCGGGGACCTCGACGAGCTGTCGCCCTTGTACGGCATCGACAGGGACCGCGCGGTGAACGAGCTGTTCGACGCCGTCCGGCTCGTCGAGAGCATCGAGGCGGGCGTCACTCACTGGTCGGAGGTCGTCCCGGACGCGGTCGGCCTCGACCGCGACGGGCAGGCGCTCAGCGCGGCGCGGACGCGGGTCGAGCTGGCCCTCGACGCGCTGCTGGGCGGCGCGCGGTGACCGCTGCGACCATCACCGCGACGTGGGAGGTTGCCCGGCCGGGTGTCTTCGACGACGTGCCCGCCGACGTCTACCACGCCGACCCGGTTCCTGGCGGATCGCTCTCGTCGAGCGAGGCCCGACGCTTGTTGCCGCCGTCGTGCCCGGCGCTGTTCCGGCACTACAAGGACCACCCCGAGGACCGGACGACGACAGCCGCGCTCGACTTCGGGCAGGCCGCCCACACGCTGGTCCTCGGCGACGGGCCCGAGCTGGTCGAGGTCGACGCCGACTCCTACCGCACCAAGGCCGCGCAGACCCAGCGCGACGCTGCCCGCGTCGCGGGCGCTGTCCCCCTGCTGCCGCGCGAGCTGGAGACGGTCCGCGCGATGGCCAAGGTGCTGCGGGAGCACCCGGTCGCCGCCAAGCTCCTGGAGCGCGGCCGTCCGGAACGCTCGCTGTTCTGGGCCGACGAGACGACCGGGACGCGGTGCCGCGCTCGGCTGGACTGGCAGCGCGACAGTCGCCCCGGCCGCCGCGTGATCGTCCCGGACTACAAGACCGCCGTCAGCGCGGAGCCGCGCGCCTTCGGCCGCTCCGTGCTCCAGCACGGCTACCACGTCCAGGCCGCTTGGTACCTGGCCGCGATCCAGGCTCTCGGTCTCGGCGGCGACGACAGCGCGTTCCTGTTCATCGTCCAGGAGAAGACCGCGCCGTACGTGGTGACGGTCTGCGAGCTGGACGCCGACGCCCTCGCGCTCGGCCAGGCCCTGACCCGCGCCGCGATCGACACCTATCAGCGGTGCGAGGAAGACGGCCGGTGGCCCGGCTACTCCGACGACATCGTCCACATCTCCCTGCCGCCGTGGGCGGCCGACGCCCTGGAGGACGCGTCCCATGAGTGAGCTGTCCGTCCGGTCCGACTCCGCCCCGGCGACTGTCCCCGCGCAGACCTCCCCCGCGATGAGCGCGCTCGCGCAGTGGGCCTACGACGCCCAGCAGGCGCACAACATCGCCACCTCCCTCGCCAAGACCTCGTTCGTGCCCGCGACCCTGCGCGACCGGCCGCACGACATCACCGCCGCGATCCTCACCGGCCAGGAGCTCGGGCTCCAGCCGATGGCGTCGCTCCGGGCGATGGATGTCATCCAGGGCACCCCTGCCCTGCGGGCGCACGCCATGCGCGGCCTGGTCCAGGCCCGCGGGCACCAGGTGCAGCTCGTCGAGTCGTCCGACACCCATTGCGTGATGCGCGGCAAGCGTCGCGGTGAGAACGAGTGGCAGACCGTCACCTGGACGATCGAGCGCGCGCAGCGGCTGAAGCTCACGGGCAAGGGCGAGTGGCAGAAGCAGCCGGCCACGATGCTGATCGCCCGCGCGACGGGCGAGATCTGCCGCCTGATCGCGGCGGACGTCCTGTACGCCGCGCCGTACGTCGCCGAGGAACTGGACGGGGCCGGACGGCCGTCGCCGGTGGTCACGGCCGCGCCGGTCACGGCCGCCGAGATCCTCGCCGAGCCCGAGCCCGAGCCGGACGACGGGTACGACGTCCTCGAGGAGCCGCCGACGGACGCCGACGCCGACGCGGACGCGGCGGCCGAGTACGCCGCCGAGCAGGCGGGCGAGCCGGTCGAGGTCGACGGGTGGCCGCCGGTCCGCAAGCCGGGAAGCGGGGCGTCGGCGTGATGTGGATCGTCTCCCTCAGCGACGGCGTCCGGATCGCCGCCCAGTACGGGCCCATGCGGGACGAGCAAGAGGCGCGCGGGCTCGCACAGTTCCTCGCCGCCCTGGACGCCCCCGACGCCCTGGCGACCGCGGAGTCCGTCGAGGCGAGCTCGGGCGGGGTGCAGCCGCCTCCGCCGGGACTGCTCGCCCGGTACCGCAAGGGTGGTGCCGAGTGAGCTGGCACCTCGGCCGCATGTGCCCGTTCGACCTGGAGACCACCGGCCCCGCCCCCGAGACCGCGCGGATCGCGCAGGTGTACGTGGGCCTGGTCGGCGGCGGCCAGGACCCGCTCGACCTCTGCGACCTGCTCGTCAACCCCGGCATCCCGATGCCGGACGAGACCGCCAAGATCCACGGGCTGACCACCGAGTACCTGACCGAGCACGGCCACCCGGCGGCCGAGGCCATCGGCGCGATCGCCAACGATGTCGCCGAGGCGCTTCTGCGGGGGATCCCGGTCGTGGGGCACAACGTCCGCTACGACCTGACCGTCCTCGACCGCGAGTGCCGCCGGTACGGCCTGCCGACCGTCGACGATTTGACGGGCGGGGCGCTCGGCCCGGTCATCGACACCCAGATCCTGTCCAAGCACGTCGACAAGTACAGGCGGCGCGTCTCGAAGGAGCAGGGCGCACAGGTCCTCAAGACGTGCGCCGCCGCGTTCGACATCCCGTGGGACGACGACGCCGCGCACGGCGCGCGCGCCGACGCCCTCATCGCCGCCCGCGTCGCCTGGCGCATCGGCCAGTACGCCGCGATGCCGCGCGCCGACCGGCCAGCTGCGAAGGGCCGCCGCCTCGAGGCGTTCGACGTCCTCCAGGTCGACCTGCCCACGCTGCACGCGACTCAGAAGCGGCTGGCCGTCGAGCAGGACCGGGACCTCGCCGCCTACTTCCGTGGCGAGGCCGAGCGGTCGCGTGACGCGGACGAGCAGATCGAGTTCCACACCAAGGCCGCGTCGTGCACCGGCCACTGGCCCCTCATCCCCCACACCGACACGCCCACCCCCCTCCTGTGAAGGACAACCCCATGCCGAAGAAGACCAAGCTGCCCGCCCGCGCCGTCGCGGCGGCTGCCCGGCCGACCATCGAGGTCGAGCCGCTCATGACCCCCGCCGAGGTCGCCGCCGCGTTCCGCGTCGACCCCAAGACCGTCACCCGGTGGGCGACGGCCGGGAAGCTCAGCTCGGTCCGCACGGTCGGCGGGCACCGCCGCTACCGCGAGTCCGAGGTCCGCGCCCTGCTCAACGGCACGACGCAGGCGGAGGACGACGCCTGATGACCCGCCGGCAGGACGTCGTCCGCGCCGCGCTCGCCGCGTACGCGGTGCGGGTGCAGCCGCGGGCCGCGCTCTCCCTGATCCGCACCCGGATCACCACCAAGAACACGACCGCCGCCCCGGATTGGGACCGGGGCGGCGGAACGGCCACCGACTGTAAGGAGTCGCCAGCCATGACCAGTATCCCGGTTCACGCCCGGCATCTGCTCACCGGGCAGCACATCGTCCAGCACCCCGACCACCCCGACCGGGCCGTCAACTACACCGTCGTCGGGCTCCCGCGCCTCCAGACGACCGCGCTGATGGAGGTCGACTACTGCACCGCGGACGGAAGCGAGGGGCGGCTCGTCCTCGACCCGATCGCGCCCGTGCAGGTCGAGGAGGACGCCCGCGACGCGCAGCGGCTCGCGGCGCGCGCCGTCCTGGAGCTGACCAGTGGCATCTACCGGCACCTGCCCACCATCTGGGCCTGGAAGATCCGCGAGGGCGGCCTGAAGGCCCAGCTCGACAGCAACGACGCGACCACGATCCCGGACCTGCGGCAGTGGGCGAACGCCCTCGGCGCGCCGATCACCTGGAGCGCCTACGACCACCTGCCCAGCAGCGCCCACGTCGAGGCCACTGGCACCGTGCTCGGCGTCACCGTCGAGATCTGGGGCGCCGTCGCGACCGCTCTGGCCGAGAGTGAGCTGGCGGAGAGCGAGACCACGCGATGAGCAGCCTGATTCGAGAGCTGACCGACCGTGCCGCCGAACTCGACGGTACGGCCATCAACGCCCGTGACGTCGCCGCGTCCTTCAAGGCCAACGCCGCCGCGAAGGACCGTCAGGCCGATACCGCCGAGGCTGAGGCCCGGCAGCTCCGCAACGTGATCGCGTTGCTCACCGGGGAGTTCGCGCCGCTCGCGCCCGGCGACATCACCAGCGGCGATGACCTCGGCCTCGCGATCGGGCTCCTCCGGATCGCGCCGCCGGACGACGCCAGCACGGCCGACCTGCGCCTGTACCTCGGGACCGTCCGCCGCGTGTACGAGCTGGCGATGCACCAGTCCCGCGTCACCGCGGACGAGATCCACCGGCGTGAGGGCCACGCGACGCTCGTCACGGGTGAGCTGCCGCCGCTGGAGATCGCGGCGAACCTCGCCACGCCGCCCGCCGAGGCCGTCCCGCTCTGCGCGCACTGCGACCGGGCGGTCGAGGAGGCCCCGTTCGGCGGCTGGGTCCACAGCGGTACCGAACTCGCGCGCTGCTACCCGACCGCGTCGGCCAGCGCGCTCGCCGAGCCGCCCGGCTCGGAACTGCCCGGGTCTGACCCGCTGGAGCCGCTCCCGCCGAACGCCGTCGACGTCCGTGCCGACACCGCGCAGGTCGTCGCCGCGCAGTACGTCGGGCAGTCGGTCGCGGTGAACTGGGGCCAGCACCGCACAATCGGCGTCCTGCGGCACTACACCACCGGCAGCACGTTCGAGGTGTGGGTCGAGGCCAGCAGCGAACTGGTCAGGATCCCGATGGCCCAGGTGGACACGATCGTGCCCGTCGCGCCGCTCCCCCGCCCCGACGACGCCGCAGCGCCCGAGGCGCCGCCCGCCGAGGACGAGCAGCCGAATACGCCGGAGCCCGAGCCGTTGCCGCGCCGTCACGCCGTCGCCGACGCGCCGCCGGTCGCGATCGACCCGCGCGCCGTCCAGCTCGCGCCGCGCGCCCTCGACGGCCTCAACGCCCTCACCACCCAGACGGACGGCCACAACTTCCCGGAGCCGAAGGAGCGGCAGGCATGACCGACTTCCAGGACGGCGAGATCGTCGACGTCACTCTCAAGGGCGTCCGGATCGCAAGGCCGACGCAGATCGACGCGATCGTGATCCGCGACGAGCACGGCGACAAGTACGCGTTGCCGCCGCAGGCCGCGATCACGCGTGTTGCCCCGGCCGGATGGCCGCCGCTCCGCGGGGACCTGTGGCGCGACCGGGACGGCGCGCTGTGGCTCGCCGACGAGGAGGAGGGCGACGCCTTCCCGCGCCTCTACAGCGCGATCGGGGTGTACGCCCCCGGTGAGGCGCTCCGCCAGTTCAGCCCGTGGACGCTCGTCCGGAGCGAGCAGGCCACCGAGGGGCCGCAGTCGTGACCGACGAGCCCACCCCGGACACCGCCCCCGCCACCACGGCGGGGCGCGGCGCCTCCGCCCGCCACGCCCTGGACGGCGGCGCCAAGTGATGGCCCGCAGGAAGACGCCCACCCCGTGGGGCCTGCCCCACAAGGACGAAGAACGCGAGCGCTCCATCACCGCCCCGCTCCCCGACAGCGCAGACGAACGCTGGCACGCCGCCCACCTGATCCGCCGCCGCTACCGCCGCCCGGAGTCCTGGCTTGAGTGCCTCGACCTGGGCGACGTCCCCGCCAAGCCGGACGGCTGGTGCAACTGCCCGGAGGTGCTCGGTGCTCGCTGACCTGATCGCCGCCGTCCCCTGGGGGATCTGGGCTGTCCTCCTCATGGCCTGCCCCATCAGCCTCACGCTCGCCCTCGCCCGCGCCGCCGGACGGCCCCGGCCCCGCGCTGGCGCGGCGCCTGTCGTCAGCCTCGACGACGCCCGGCGCAGGAGGCGGCCGTGACCTCCATCGACATCATCGTGTTCGGCCGCCCCGCCCCGAAGGGCTCCAAACGGCACGTCGGCCGCGGCGTCATGGTCGAGTCGTCCAAGAAGGTCCAGCCGTGGCGCGAGGCCGTGAAGTTCTCCGCCCGCGACGTCATCGACATCACGGGCTGGGAACGCCTCGACGGGCCCGTCACGATCCACGTCGACTTCTACTTCGACCCGCCCAAGTCCGCCCCGAAGCGCCGCCGGACCTGGCCCATCACCCGCAGCAGCGGCGACCTCGACAAGCTCCTCCGCTCCACCCTCGACGCCCTCACCGACGCCGGAGTGATGCGCGACGACTCCCAGGTCGTCCACATCGACGCCCGCAAGGTCCACACCTCCCCCGACACGCTCCTGACCGTCCCCGGCGCCCTCATCACCGTCCAGGCGGTGACCCCGTGATCTGGCCCGTCTACCTCGAGCAGGACGGCCTCTGGTGGACCGCCCGCTGCCGCGGAACCACCCCCGTCTGCCGCAAGCCCCACACGCTCGCGCGCACCAAGTCCCGGCAGCCCGCCCAGCGGGCCGCCGACGAACACCTCAAGCACCTCAACCAGATCAGCGCCTTCATGGAAGGAATCGCGTGACCATCCCCATCGACCCCGAGACCGGCGAGATCCAGGTCCGCCCGTTCGCCGACGTGCTGCGAGACCTCGGCCGCGCCGTCGTCATCGACGAGGCCGCCGTCCAGCTCCAGCAGCTCGCCACCACCGTCAAGGAGACCGGCAAGAAGGGCCGCATGGTCCTGACCGTCGAGATCCAGCCCATGAAGGGCAACGAGTCCGCGCTCATGGTCCACGCCAAGACGGACCTGAAGCTGCCCTCGTCCGAGCCGATCGGCGGCGTGTTCTTCCCCGACCAGCACGGCAACCTCCTCCGCGACGACCCCCGCCAGATCGCGATCCCGCTCCGCGAAATCACCCGCCCCCACACCGAGAAGGACCTGAAGCAGGCATGAACGCCCTGGAGCAGACCCGCACCGAGAACGACGCCCTCGTCGAGACCGCGATCCTGGCCGCCGAGCCGATCCGGATGGAGGGCGGCGAGATCTACGGCTACCGGCTGAACGGCCGCGTCGAGGTCGTCGACCTCACCGCCGACCGGTACCTCGACGAGCCCAAGTACAAGCGCGGCACCGTCACCGCCGCCGACGTCGCGTCCTTCGCGCTGTACTACGCCAAGCACGCCGACGCGTCCTCGGAGGTCTACGCCGACCTCGACCGCGGCACCGTTACCGCCGTCCTGGACGCGCACCTCGCCGACGTCCCGCGCTGGGAACAGCACATGCTCGTCCTGGCGCTCACGCCCACCGAGGCGTGGAAGCGCTGGACCACGATGGACCGGCGCTACCTCGGCCAGGTCGACTTCGCCGAGTTCCTCGAGGACAACCTGTCGGACCTCGCATCCGAGCCGGTCCCGGCCGCCGAGATGCTCGAGATCGCCCGCACCTTCCAGGCCCGGACCCGGGTCAACTTCTCGTCCGGCGTCAACGCCGTATCCGGAGACATCAACCTGCGCTACGAGGAGACCACCGATACCTCCGGCGGGACCAAGGGACAGCTGACCGTCCCGCGCGCCTTCGCCGTCGGCCTGGCGCCCTTCGACGACTGCGCGCCCTACCGGCTCGAGGCCCGTCTCCGGCACCGGATCAAGGACGGACGGCTGACCCTGGCCTACCTCCTCGACCGGCCCGAGGACGTCGTCCGCGACGCCGTGAAGACCGTCATGACCAAGGTCGAGGAGACGACCGGAATCAAGGTCATGCGCGGCCGTCCGGCGGCCCTCTGACCGTGGCTCTGTGCGCCTGGTGCTACGGCCCCGCCCACGTGCTCCTGCGCGCGGGCGGGGCCCAGCCCCGGGCCGCGACGGCCTGCCACATCGACCTCGGCAGGGCCCGCACATGGGCCGCCAAGGCCGGGCCCGTCACCGAGACGCACCTGACCACCCCGCCCGACACCGCGCCGCCGCCCGGCGCCCTCTTCTGACCGGAGGTGCCCATGGACGAGCCCGACCCCGACGTCCTGGAGCACGAGCGCGTCGGCCGCACGCGCCAGGTCACGCTGCCCGATCTACTCACCGAGCTCATCGACACCCTCCGCCGGGCCTACCTCACCCCGCCCGATCAGCACCAGCAGGGAGCCCCACGCGCATGACCTGGTTCAAGGTCGACGACACCCTCGCCTTCCATCGCAAGGTCGTCGCCGCCGGAAACGCCGCCATGGGCCTGTGGGTCCGCGCCGGGTCCTGGTCCGCCCAGCAGCTCACCGACGGGTTCGTCCCGAAGCACATGGTCGCCTCGCTGGGTACCCGCGGTCAGGCCGAGAAGCTCGTGGCGGTCGGCCTGTGGGAGCACGCCGAGGGCGGCTACGTGTTCCACGGGTGGAACGAGCGCCAGCCGACCCGGCAGCAGGTCGAGCAGGAACGCGAGGCGGCCCGGGAGCGGATGCGCCGGCGCCGGACCGGTTCGGACGATGTTCGGGCGAACACCGACCGAACCAACGAGGGAACGCCCCCTGTGGAAAACCTGGGGAAAACCCCGGACGCCGTCAGAACTGCGACGGAAATCGAAAAAGATCTTGCTGTCAGTAAAACGCAGTCCGAACCCGGTCAACCCTCCGCGCTGACGGAGAACCCGCAGGCCACAGGCGAACGTTCGGCCGAACACGCACCCGAACAATCACCGAACTTCGCCCGCAGTTCGGCAACCCCGTCCCGTCCCGTCCCGTCCCGAAGGGACGTAGGTACTACTAGTCCGTCGTCTACAGGTAGTAGAGACGCGCGCGAAAGCGACGACGACCAGAAGCCGACGGACGACGATCGCGCCTTCCTCGCGACCATCGTCGACACCCTCCACGCCGAGACCGGCGAACTCGTCACCGACGCCTGGGCCGCCCGTGTCCGCGACCAGATCCTCACCGGCCGCGACGTCCGCCGCCCGCTCCCGTACCTGATCAAGACCATCCAGGAACGGCCTCGCGACTTCCTGCCCACGTCCAGCGACGGCTCGGCCAGCACGCGCCCCGACCCCCAGCTCGACCGCGTCCGCGCCCCCGACCAGGACGACATCACCGCCCGCGGCATCACCGCCGCCCGCGACGCCCTCCACCGCAAGCCACCCACCACCGAGCCCGCAGAGGAGGCCCGGCCGTGACCTACCACGACGACGACAACCCCAGCTTCTGCTGCCCCTGGACGAACTGCCGATGCACCCACCAGGGATGCACCGCCGGATGGATCGACCGCACCCGCCCCGACGGCAGCACCTACGCCGCCCCCTGCCCGACCTGCCGCCCCGAAGTCGCCCGCCACCTCGCCGACCGCTCCAAGTCCCTGCCCAAGCTCCGCCGCGAACTGCCCACCCTCGCCCGCCCCTCCCGCGCCCTCGCCCGCCACGCCCACCCCGGAGACGACCAGTGATCACCCGCATCCGCCAGGCCGCCGCCCGGCTCCTCACCCCGCGGCCCGACCCGTGCGCCCGCAACACCGCCGCCCCGGTCGAGCAATACCGAACCCAGACGCCATCCGCACACCTCACTGACGACCAGGCCATGCGCGAACTCGCCGCGCTGACGTCCGCCGGCCTCTCCCCGTGGGACGCCGCCGAGCAGGTTTTCGGAGGTGACCGGTGAAGATCCGCATCATGGGTCTGCCCGACGAGATCGAGGCCGCCATCGAGGCGCTCCGCAGCGTCCTGGACGTGATCGAGGAGTCCAAGCCGTACGCCAACTGCGGGAACTCCCGCGCCGTCCGTGTCTACCTGGAGGCCCGCCCGGGCGCCGCGCCCAGTGCTCCCGACCAGGGCTCGGCGGAGCTGCTCGCCCGCGCTGAAGCGGCCGAGGATCGTCTCCGCCAGACCGCGAGCGCGGTCCGCGGGCTGGCAGACCGGGCCGACGCCGCCGAGGCCACGGCCGACCGGTGGCGCAAGCGCGCCGAGGAGGCCGAGGCTGCGATCGCCGGGGTCCGCCGCCTGTGCGACCTGACCATCTCCGCGTCCTGCCGCGTCCAGGCCATCGAGCAGGCCCGCGACACCCTCACCGTCCTCGACCGGACCATGCCGGAGGGCTGATGACCACGCCGAAACAGCACCGCGCGCAGCTCTGGCACTCGTCCGGCCAGTGCCGGACCCAATGCCGCACCTGCGACTGGGCCGGCGCTTGGCAGCCCTCCGAGGCCGCCGCGCGGGAGGAGCACCGGCAGCACCGCCGCGCCCTGGGCGAGAACGTCCCGCCGCGCGCGCCGTCACAGGCCGAGCGCCTGCGCGCCGCCGAGGCCGCTGTCGAGCGCGTCCGCCGCCTCCACACGCCCGCCGCGTCGCACCCCGTCATGGCGTTCATCACCGACCAGGACGAGCACTGCCCGACCTGCACTCGCGACGCCCTCGCCCCGGTCGCATCGCCCTGCCCGACGCTCCGCGCCCTCGACGGCGCCCTCCCCAACAGCGACTACCCGACCGTTCAGGAGGCCCGTTGATCCACACCTCGCCCGCCGACATCCGCGCCATCCGCGACCTCGAGGAGACCGCGCGGCTCGTCGTCGGCCTGGCGCTCCTGCGGGACCCGGACGCATACCGGCCGTGGCGCGAGCCCAGCATCACCGCCGAGCAGCGCGCGGAGCTGGACGCCGCCGCCCGCGCCGAGCGCGCCGAACGCGTCGCGTACGCGCCCGGCGAGCACCAGGACGCCGCGCGGCCGGACGTCCTGGACCTGCTCGCCTCCGTCCTCGACCGCGCCGTCGTCCTGGCCGACCACATCTCGCGCGCCTCCTGGCTCCCCGTGCTCCCCGCCGCGCCCCGTGACGGCGACCCACGGCCGTACATGCTCCGCGCGGCCCGATACCTGCCCCAGGCCGTGATCGGCTGGACGAACGGCTCTGAGATCGCTCACTGGGCCGCAGACGAAGCCCGCGCGCTCCGGAGCGACGTCGAGGCCGCGCTCGCGCTCATGTCCGACGGGCAGCGCCTCAAAGCCCTCTGCCCGTGGTGCGGCGGGACGACCGAGATCACGCCCACCGGCGGCGAGTACACCTGGCGCGTCCGGACGCTCCCCGGCGACCTCACGGCAATCGTGTGCGAGGGCGGCTACTGCGAACCGCCCAGCCGGGACGTCGGGACGTGGTGGCGGGGCCGGCCTGCGTGGCCGCTGCACGAATGGGACTGGTTGGCGCGACAACTCAACGCGGCGGACGCCCGCACGGAAGGATCGGCAGCATGAGCATGACCGACATCGTGGACTTCCTCCGCTCCAGGCTGGACGAAGATGAGCTGTTCGCGGCCCGCGGCCCCGGCGGTCAGCCGATCCAGCCCGCGGACCTGGTGTGGACGTACGAGCCGGACACCGCGGACGCGCGGGACGGCGGATCCGTCGTGGCACGCGGGCACCGCATCCTGATCGACTCACCAATGGTGATCGCCGCGCACGTCGCGCGCTGGGACCCGGCGCGCGCACTGGCCGAGGTCGAGGCCAAGCGCCGGCTCATGGCTGAGCACCGCGACGACGGGGACGGCCACTGCCAGGGATGCGGCATGAACGCTTACGAGGAGATGTGCCGCAACATCGACAACTGCCCCGTCCTGGCCGCCCTCGCCAGCGTGTACGCCCACCACCCCGAGTACGACGAGACGTGGCGCCCCGCTTGACCTGCGGGTTGTGGATAACCCATACTCGTGCGCGGAGACGTACGCCCAAAGCCCGGCCACAGCGCCGGGCTTTCGCGTTACCAGGCCCGTGGCCGGAACTGCCCCTGGGCCGCCTCGATCGCGTCCCGCATCGCCCGCATCTCGTCCTGACTCCGCTTCCGGAACGGCACCGCGTACGCGTCCTTCCGCGCATCGGTGTTCCGATGCCCCGACCGCTCCCGAACCGCCGGCACCCCACCCATCAGGATCCGCAGCGCGCCGTTCGTCAGCGCGGTCGCCGGCCTCAGCTCGACGCCGGTGATCTGCGAGACGTGCACTCGGACCGTCGCGCCGCGCGCCCCGATGCGCTCCCCGCCCGCGATCTCGACCATGCCGTCCTGGGACAGGCTGATCCAGTGCGCTCCGGTGCCTCGCGCGTGCAGCGGGCCCGCGGCGGGCTGCGGTTGGGGAGCGTGCTGGGCCGGTAGGTCGTAGCGGCCGTACGGGTCCGATTCGGGCTGGTAGGGCTGCATGGTGTCCTCCGTGTCCAGTGGTGTTGTCACGATCGTCAAGGACGTCCAACGAGTTCGCCTGGTTGGCGGGAGGTATCGGTATGGCCACATCCGGCGGACGCGGCGACAACCTGTGCGGCGCGAAGACCCGCAAGGGCGGGACGTGCGGGCACCCCGCCGGGTACGGCACCGACCACGCAGGGATCGGGAAGTGCAAGTACCACGCCGGGTCGACGCCGAACGGCCGGAAGGCCGCGAAGAAGGAGTTCGCGCGGCGCCAGGTCGAGACGTTCGGGCTGCCCCGGGACATCGCCCCAGATGAGGCGCTCCTCGAGGAGGTCCAGCGGACCGCCGGCCACATCGCGTGGCTCGGCGCGCTGATCCAGTCGTCTGACCCGTCCGAGCTGGCCCAGTACACCAAGGACGGCGACAAGCCGTCGGTGTGGATGGAGCTGTATCAGTCCGAACGCGTCCACCTCGCGCGCGTCGCGAAGGCCGCCCTCGATGCTGGTGTCGCGGAGCGGCAGGTGCGTCTGGCCGAGCAGCAGGGCGAGCTTCTCGCGGGTGCGATCAACCGGATCCTCGACGGGCTCAACCTCAGCAGCGAGCAGTGGGCGCGCGTTGCCGACGTCGTCCCTCGCGAACTCCGCGCCGTATCCGCCTAACCCCTCAACTGGAAGGCTCTCCATGCAGCGCATCGTGCCCGCCGTGGCCCTCGCCGCGGCCGTCATCACGGCGGCCGCCGGATGCTCCAGCACGTCGTCCGCCGACGCCAGCCGCCACCGGCCGACGCACTCGCCCACCGTGAGCCCGACGACGTCCCCGACGCACCGGCCGTCCGGGTCGTGCCACGCGTCCAGCCTCGACCCGGCCAGCACGCGCCCGGACCCGGCGTGCACGCCCGGCGCGCTCAACCCGAACGTCACCCAGGCGAACATCCACCAGACGGTGTGCGTCGCCGGGTACACCAAGACGATCCGGCCGCCGGTCGCGTACACGAACGCGCTGAAGCGGCAGCAGATCATCGAGTACGGCTACGCGAACACCTCCCCGTCGGCGTACGAGGAGGACCACTTCATCCCCCTCAGCCTCGGCGGGAACCCGACCGACCCCCACAACCTGTGGCCCGAGCCCGGGAACCCGAACCCGAAGGACCAGGTCGAGTTCAAGCTCTACAAGGCGCTGTGCGCCGGTCAGGTTCAGCTCGCCCCGGCGCAGCAGGCGATCGCCGCGGACTGGACGACCGCCGTCGCCAAGCTCGGGCTGAAGTAGGACGACGTCCCGGTGGCCGCCGTCCTGTCGCCGTTCGAGGCGGCGGCCCAGCTCTTCGAGCGCCGCGCGCAGGCCACCCGGTTCCGAGACGACCCCGTCGCATGGGTCCGCGAGCGGCTCGGCCAGACGGTGTGGTCCAAGCAGGCCGAGATCCTCGAAGCGCTCCGTGACCGCCGGAAGGTCGCCGTCCGCTCCTGCCACGGCATCGGCAAGAGCCACGTCGCCGCGCTGGTCGCGTGCTGGTGGCTCGACACGCATCCCGTGGGCAGCGCGTTCGTCGTCACCACGGCCCCGACCTTCCCGCAGGTCCGCGCGATCCTGTGGCGGTACATCCGCCGCGTCCACAAGGCCGCAGGTCTCTCTGGCCGGGTCAACCAGACCGAGTGGTGGTTGGGCGAGGAACTCGTCGCGTTCGGGCGGAAGCCCAGCGATCACGATGAGTCAGCGTTCCAGGGCATCCACGCCGAGCACGTCCTGGTCGTCCTGGATGAGGCGTGCGGGATCCCCGAGCAGCTGTGGATCGCCGCCGACGCGCTCGTCACCAACACCGGCTGCGCGCTCCTGGCGATCGGGAACCCCGACAACCCGGCCAGCCACTTCCGCCGGGTCTGCGAGAGCGACACCTGGCACACCATCGGCGTCTCCGCCTTCGACAGCCCCAACATGACCGGCGAACAGGTCCCGCCCGAGGTCGCCAAGTCGCTGATCTCCCGCGAGTGGGTCGAAGAGAAGGCGCGCGAGTGGGGCGTCGAAAACCCCATCTACATCTCCAAGGTCCTCGGCGAGTTCTCCCCGGACTCGCCGTCCCAGGTGATCCGCACCAGCGACATCGCGTCCTGCCGGATCGCCCTCGACGTCCCCCGGACGCCGGACGAGCTGCTGCCCGTCGAGCTGGGCGTCGACGTCGGCGGAGGCGGGGACGAGACCGTCATCCGTGAACGCCGTGGCCCGGTGGCCGGCCGGGAGTGGCGGGCGCACACGGACCGGCCGGAGGAGATCGCGCCGATGGTGCTGGCCGCGATCCGGGAGTCCGGCGCGACCCGCGTCAAGGTCGACAGCAACGGCGTCGGGTTCGGTGTCGTCGGCGAGCTGCGGAACCTCGCGAGCCAGGGTCTTCACTCGGCGCAGATCGTCGCTGTGAACGTCGGTGAGGCCGCGTCGCAACCGGCCGTCTACCTGAACCTCCGCGCCGAGATCTGGTGGGAAGTCGGGCGCCTAGCGAGCGAGCGGCGCGAGTGGGACCTGTCGACCATGGACAACGCCGACCGGACGATCTCGCAGCTCCTCGAACCGCGCTGGGAGCTGGACCCCAAGGGCAAGATCAAGATCGAGGCGAAGGACGCCATCCGCGAACGCCTCGGGCGCTCCCCGGACAACGCCGACGCGCTCCTGCTCGCCTTCTACGGCGGCCGGGACGCCACGACCGACTTCTTCGAGCATCTGCGCGCACAGAGGGGACGATGACCATGCCCCGTCTGCCCTGGCGACGCGACGCCGACACGACCAAGGCCGCGCCACCCGCTGGCGCGACCATGGTCCCGCTGGCCGACGTCCTGTCGGCGCTCAGCAACCAGCGCGCCGGGCAGGCCGTCCCGCTCCCGAAGCCCGAGGAGTGGTGGACGACCCCGTTCAACCCCGGCCGGCCCTTCGACCCGTCGCCGATCAACCCCGTCCGCGAGGACACGGGCCGCGCCGAGCCGCGGACCTGGCAGGCCCCGGTCGGATGGAACCTCCAGACCGCCCCGCACAAGCTGATCCCCTGGCGCGTGCTGCGGCAGGCCGCCGACACCGGCATCGTCCGGCAGTGCATCGAGGCCCGGCAGCGCGCCCTCACCGGCCTCGAGTGGGACGTTGCGATCTCCCAGGACGCCATCAACGACCTGAAGACAGCGGGCGCGTCCACGGCCGAGGCCACGAGCAAGCTCCGCGACCAGCTCGCCCCCGAGATCGACCGGCTCAGCGAGTTCTGGCGGAAGCCGGACCCGCAGCAGGGCCTGAACTTCACGAGCTGGATGTGGCAGCTCATGGAGGAGCAGCTCGTCCTCGACGCCGTCGCGATCTACCCGCGCACCACCTACGGCGGCGACCTCATCGGACTCCGAGTCATCGACGGCTCCACCATCAAGCCCTTGCTCGACGACCACGGGGCGCGCCCGGAGCCGCCCGCGCCCGCGTTCCAGCAGATCCTGTGGGACTTCCCCCGCGGCGAATTCACGGCCGAGGCCGCCCAGGACGGCGAGACCGCGCCGGGCCTGATGGCCGACCATCTGATCTACGCGCGCCGCACGATCCGCGTCTGGACGCCGTACGGCTACAGCCCGGTTGAGCGGGCCCTGACCGACGTCGACCTGTACCTGAAGCGTCTCGCGTGGATGCGCGCCGAGTACGACGACGGTGTTGCGCCGGAGCTGGTGCTGAAAGTCCTGGCGACGGGCGAGCAGTGGACGCCGCGGCAGTTGCTGGAGTACGAGCGGGAGTTCAACGACCATCTGTCCGGCCAGACCAGCGAGCGGAAGCGGGCGCGGCTGTTGCCGCCGGGGATGGAGCCTGCGCAGCTCGGGAACGTCGCCGAGCGGTACCGGCCCGAGTACGACCTGCACCTGATCAAGCTGGTGGCCAGCCACTTCGGCGTGCCCATCTCGGAGCTGGGGTTCAGCGAGTCGCAGGGCCTCGGGTCGTCCGGATGGTCGGAGGGGCAGGAGGCCGTCGCGTACCGGGCTGGGACGCTCCCGGACGCCCGCTGGTGGGGACGGCTCCTCACCGAGATCCAGCGCACCCACCTCGGCGCCCCGCCGGAGCTGGAGTTCAAGTTCCTCGGCCTGGACGAAGAGGACGAGCAGGCGGCCGACCAGCTCGCCGAGGCGCGGGTGAAGACCGGCCGCATGACGATCAACGAGGACCGCGACCGCTTGGGGCTGCCGAGGTACGACATCCCCGAGGCCGACGTCCCGATGATGGTGCTGTCCCGCGAGGTCATCCCGCTCGAAGGGTCGATCGAGGCGGCCGAGGTCGCGCGGCAGCCGCCGCCCCCGCCGCCCGCGCCGTTCGGCGCGGCGCCGCACGGGCAGCCGGACGGCCAGGAGCCGCCGGAGAACGCCGGCCAGGACGAGCAGCAGGCGAAGGACGAGATCGCGAAGTTCCGCCGTTGGGCCCGCAAGCGGACCGGCAACGCCCGGCCGTTCGAGTTCCAGGCCGGCCGCGACGTCCTCCTCGCGCTCGCGCCGGACCTCGCCGACGACCCGCGTGCACTCCTGCCGAAGGCGGCTGATGCTGACCCAAAAGCCCGGCCGCCTGGACGGGCTGGGAGCACGACGAGCAACTCGTCGCGCACTACGCCCCGCTGATCGCCACGGCGCTGGCAGGGGCCATCGACACCGTCCGGGTCGCTGAGGCATGGGCAGCGGCCCGGACGGTCAGCAAGACCGCCGACCCCGGCGGCGAAGCGGACGCGCTCGCGTGGCTCGCGTCCCTCGGCCTGTCCCGGCGGCTCGAGCACGCGCTCCGCGAGGTACTCGGCGACGCGTGGCTCGAGGCGTGGCTCGTCGGGCAGGCCTCCGCGCGCGCCGCCCTCGGCTACACGGTCGACTGGGAGCACTGGCACCCGGGCAACCCCGCCGCGGCGCGGCGGCTGATCGGCGGCGCGCAGGCGCTCCAGGACCTCCTCGACCACTACGGCATCGCGACGATCCGCAGCATCGCATCGACGCGGATGGGGGACCTCGCCGTGTCGCTCGCCGCCGCCCTCCGCGACGGGACGTCGGTGGACGAGCTGGCGCGGGAGCTACGGGACGTCCTGGACGACGAGTCCCGCGCGGAGATGATCGCGCGGACCGAGGTCGCCCGCGCACAGTCGCAGGCGTCGCTGGACACCTACGGCCGTGCGGATGTCCGGCGGGTCGAGTGGCTCACCTCGCCCGGCAACGTCTGCATGCAGTGCGAGGCCAACGCCGACCAGGGCCCGATCTCGACCCGGCAGGTGTTCACCGGCGGCGTCGACTCGCCACCCCAACATCCGAACTGTCGGTGCGCGCTCATGCCTGTCCTCGACGTCAGCTTCGAGTAGGAGGCGGCCGTGGCCCAGTTGCTCGCCTGGTGGACGGCGATCTGGCCGAACCTTGCCGCGTCCGTCATCTGGGCAACGCCCGCCTTCATCGCCCACCACGTCCTGATCCGCCGTCACGTCGACCGGCGCCACCACGAACTGACCGAGCACGTCGCCAACACGAGGCGGGAGAAGGCATGACGATCACGCACGCGTTCGCGGCGGACATCACCAAGGCCGAGAGGGACGAGCACGGCGACCTCATCGTCTACGGCAAGGCGACCGGTCCCGACGTCGACCTCGACGAACAGGTCTGCGACGCCGGATGGCTCAAGTCCGCGATGCCCGCCTGGATGGAGTGGGGCAACCTGCGGGAGATGCACCAGCCGGTCGCGGCCGGGGTCGGCCTGGAGCTGGAGCAGCAGGGCGACGACTACTTCGTGAAGTCGAAGGTCGTCGACGACAGCACCGCGCGGAAGATCGAGGCGGGCGCGCTCAAGGGGTACAGCGTCGGGATCAAGAACGCCCGCGTCGTGAAGGACTCGACGGCACCCGGCGGTCGGATCGTCGGCGGCGAGATCGTCGAGGTGTCCTACGTGGACCGGCCGTGCAACCCGACCGCCGTTCTCGCACTGGCGAAGGCCGCCGGCGCGGACGACGCGCTCGCGCCGGTCGAGGCCGCGCCGGACGGCTCCTGGCGCGAGCAGGCCGTCGCGCTGGTCAAGGCGGTCGCCGCGGACGGCTCGATCGACGAGCAGCCCGACATCGCGGGCGGCCAGGAGGCCATCGCGCTCATCGCGCGCCTCATCAAGAGTGAGGCCGACGAACTCGCTGCCGGTGAGCTGGACGAGACGTGCGACATCGAGCTGTTGCTGCGCGCGGTTGAGTGCCTGAAGTGCTTCGTGGCGCACGAGCAGGGCGCCGACGACGACGAGCCCGCGGACGTGACGTACGTCGGCCTCGATGCCGAGCCGGACACCACGAAGGCGGCCGACGACGAGCCGCGCATCGAGGACGTCACCAAGACCACCGAGGCGGACGACGTGCCGGTCTCGAAGGACGAGATCCAGAGTCTCGTTAAGGCCGCCGTCGCAGAGGCTGGCAAGGCTGCCCAGGAGCGCATCGACGCGCTCGCGGCCGAGCTGGCGAAGGTGAAGGCGACCCCTCTCCCTGGCGGGCCGGTCGTCACGACCGTCCGCCACACCCCGCAGGCCCCGAGCGGGACCGACCAGGCCGCGTACTTCGAGCACATGGCCTCGCAGGTCCATGACCCGGTCGCCGCCGCGGGCTACCGCGCGAAGGCCGCCGACGTGCGGCGCGCGGCGTCCATCAACCACTGAGCAAGGAGAACCCCGATCATGGGATATGCAGCTCCGCAGCCCAGCGAGATGTTCTCGGACGCCACCAGCGCGCCCGAGGTCGCTGAGCGGTTCGAGAACTACAAGGGCGCCCTCTCGGGCAGCCACCAGAAGGCCGCGTCCAGCGGCGGAACGTTCGTCCCCGGCCAGGGCATCGTCCAGACCGGCCAGGGCGAGCAGATCGCCGCGCGGGTGGAGGCGATCACCAAGGGCCTCGCGCCCGACGCTCTCGCGTCCGTGCAGGGCGAGTTGGACGCGCTGAAGGGCGTCACGGCCGACCTCGGCAAGGACTGGTCGCTGACCTTCCCCAACTCGTCCGGCCTGGTGCCGTACGACCTGGAGGCCCCGGCGAAGCTGCTGGTCCCCCGGATGACGCCGCTGCGGAACAGCATCCCGCGCGGCAAGGGCGTCGGCACCGCCCGGCAGTTCCGCCGGATCCTCGGCTGGACGAACTCCAGCACCGGCGGCGTCTCGGACGCGATGGCGTTCATGAACTCCGAGACGATCACCAACACGTTCGGCGGCGTGAGCGGCCTGCGCCGAGGCAACAAGATCACCTATGCCTCGGACTCCAAGTCCGTCACCTACGTCGAGCAGGGCCTGTCCGACTCCGTGACTTGGCGCGCCCAGTTCGCTGGCCAGGGCTACCAGGACATCCGCAGCCTCTCCCAGACCGCGCTCCTGTGGGCCACCATGGGTGCCGAGGAGCGCGCGCTCCTGTTCGGGCGCGGCGCGGCCGGCAACGGCTACGCGGGCGCCGTCAGCGCCCCGACGATCTCCGTTGCGTCGCAGGGCACGGGCGGTGCGGTCGCTGCGGGCACCTACTACATCAAGGTCACAGCGCGCGCGGGCGGCGGCGAGTCCGTCGCGTCCACCGAGGTCAGCACCGGCGCCCTCACCGGCTCCACGAACCAGTTCACGATCACGGTCACCTCGGAGCCGACCGGCGCGCTCGGCTACAACATCTACATCGGCACGTCGTCCGGAGCTGAGACCTTCGTCGCGAGCTTCGCGGGCAACACGGTCACCGTCACCACGACCCCGGTCGGTGGCGGCGCGGCCGTCCCCGGCGCGGACTCGACGGCGAACACCAACGGCTACGACGGGTTCCTGACCGTCCAGGCCGACCCGGCGCAGTCCGGGTACGTGAAGCGCGTCAACGCGAAGATCTACAACTCGGCGACCCCGTCGTCCAGCCTCGGGGACACCCCGTTCCAGGACGCTTTCGTCTCGCTCTACGGCGCGGGCGTGAACCCCGGCGGCGGCTCCGGCCAGGACAAGCGGCTCGCGGACCCGGACGAGATCTGGTGCGACGGGAACATCCGCCGCGCGCTCGGCGACTTCGTCAAGAGCAGCTCGGGCGGCGCGGCCGGGTACCGGATCGCACTCACCGAGGGCGACGCGACCGGCGGCGTCACGGTCGGGTCCGTCGTGTCCGGCATCCAGAACCAGACCACGGGCCGCTACGTGGACCTGAACGTCCACCCGTACATGCCGGTCGGCTGCGCGCTGATCCGTTCCCGGACGCTGCCGGTCCCGGACTCCGAGGTGTCCAACACCTCCGAGGTGATCAACGTGCAGGACTACATGAGCATCGAGTGGCCGGTCGTGCAGTTCACCTACGACCAGTCCACCTACCTGAACGGGACATTCGTGCACTACGCCCCGGCCTGGTCCGGGATGCTCATCGGCTGCCTGTAGCCACCCGAGACCGAGGCCCCCGGCAGACCCCTATCCCCTTGCCCGGGGGCCTCACCCATGCCGAGAGGAACGACGTGGACGGCAAGGAACTCGCGCATCGCTTCGCCTACCACCCGCCGACCACGCCCAAGAAGGTCGGCGACCACCAGGGCGTCCGCGTGGCGTGCAGCGAGCTGGCCGCGCGGCTGGACGAGCTCCTGCCGGACGGCCGAGAGAAGGCGTTGGCCATGACCCAGATCGAGCAGGCGATGTTCTGGGCGAACGCGGCCATCGCGAGGAACCCATGAAGGTCGCCGCGCCGGATGCTGGCTGTCGCCAGGTCGACGGGCTCACCGGCCGCCGCTACACCGCGCGCAACGGCGTGTTCGAGATGTCGCAGCGGGACGGCCGCGCGCTGGTGGCCGAGGGCGGGTTTCTCCCTTCGCTGTCCGGCTCGACGTCGGTCACGACCGGCTACCGCTGCGAGGTCTGCCAGTTCGGATCGTTCTTCCGCCGCTGCTCGCGCTGCGGCGGCGACTGCGAAAGAGAGGCGTGATGGCGCGCCGCAAGAAGGACCACATCGACATCACCGAGGCGTGCCCCGAGCACTTCCCCGGTGGCGTCCCGGAAGGGACGACCTCCGTGGGCTGCGAGCACGGCACGTTCTACATCGACAGCGCCCCGGCCGGGGAGAAGCCGCCCGCCAAGACCGGCGAGAGTGGCAGCGAGTCGTCCGAGGGTGACGGCCGGGGCGACGGGGACGAGTAGCCGAATGTCGACGCCCACGCCGCCGGACGTCCTGCTCACTGCCCCGTATGTGGCGGTCGCCGCGTTCAGGGCCGCACCGACGTGGCTCGACTCCGACGACCTGATCCCCGGCGGGACGGCCACCAAGCAGGACGCGGAGCTGTACAACGTGCTCCTGCGCGCGTCGGCGTGGGCGGACAACCAGTGCAACCAGAGCCTCGGCGCCGCGCCCCACACCCAGCAGCGGAACGTGAGGCCGAACCGGCGCGGCGACATCGTGATCCACGCGTCGTCCGTCCCGGTCCGGCAGGTCACGGCTGTTTCGCTCGGCGCGGGCCCGGCGTCGCTGTCGCCCCTGTCGGACCTGTCCGGGGTGTGGGTCGAGGACGGCCGATCCATCCACATCACCAACCCCGCCCGGACCAACTGGGCGGGCTGGTTGGAGTTCGGGACGGCCGCGCCCGGCCGGGACATGCTCGCCTCGATCACCTATACCGCCGGATACGCCTCGGCGACGCTCACCGCGGCGGCCAGCTCGGGCGCGACCGCGGTCACGGTCTCGACGCCGTCCGGGATCTTCCCTGGTGATGTCCTGCGGATCTGGGACCCGGGCCTCGAGGAGGCCGTCATCGTTGCACCCGGCTACACGCCGGGTTCGAGCACGGTCCCGCTCGCTACGCCTCTCGGCCAGACGCACGCCGCCGGCGCCGGGGTGTCCGGCCTGCCTGCGGACGTCCACCAGGCCGTCATCTGCTACACCGTCGCGCTCCTCATGCGCGAGGACGTCTCCAGCCAGGCCCCGTTCGCCGAGGCCCCCTTCGGGCCCGCGGCGCGGACGGCGTCGTCCGGCGGCCAGGCGGGCGGCCTGGTGAACGAGGCCGAACGCCTCCTGATGCCGTACCGGCGGGTCCGGTGAGTCGCGCACAGGTCCGGTCGGGGATCGCGGCCTACTTCGGCGGCAACACCTACGACTCGACGGACCGGGTCTGGACTCCCACCCCGCTCGCCGCCTACGGCCTGGCCACCGTCCGGAACTACGTGCCGAAGCGTCACCCGGACTCGGACTTCACCCGCGGACTCACGGTGGGCCGTGGGATGGGCACGGTGATGATCGTGGACCTGCCGCAGCAGATCGAGCGGCGGATCGCGCTGGGCGGCCCAGCCAACGGGATCAAGCAGGACGTCTACACGGTCGACCTGCTGCTGTACCACCTCGCGAAGGTGCCGCATTCGGAGGATGCGCAGGCCGACCTGGACGCGCTGATCGACGCGATCGTGAACTGGATCCACGCGGATCGGACGCTCGGCGGTGCAGTCGTGGACGCGGGTGAGACCTCGGCGGGCATCGTCAAGTCGCTCGGGCAGCCCCTCATCAGCGGGGAGAGAACCGAGATCTACGCGTCGATCCGGTTCGACGCCAACACCTACGTCAACGCCTGAGGAGTCGATGTGCCCAGCTACACCTACGGCGGCGACGTCGTCCAGACCTACCCGCAGTACCTCGACCGCGGCACCGGCCGGACGCTCGTCGCTGAGCCCGGCCTCACCTACGACGTCGACCAGGTCATCGACAGCGTGGCGGCCCCGAGCGGGGGCCGGGAGCCGCTGCGCCTGCCGATGCCGCCGGATGACCGGTGGACGCCGGCCACGCCCGTTCAGACCACCACCACGAGCGCGAGCAGCAAGAAGGAGGGGAGCGCCTGATGGCTGCCCCGACGATCTACCCCGGCGCACGGAGTTTCTTCGGGCTGGCCAAGGAGGTCACGCCGGGCACGCCCGTCGCGGCGGCCCGGTTCGTGCCGTGGAAGAAGCTCGACCCAGTCGACCAGCCCGTCATCTTGGTCGACGACGGCATGCGCGGGTCAATGGGCTCGGACTACGGCGCGACGGTCGGCCCGACCAAGGGCTCGGGCGACGTCGAGGGCCCGGTGTTCGCCGACTCGATCGGGGACCTCCTGTACAACATCCTCGGCGACTACGGCGTCAGCGGCACCGGCCCGTTCATCCACACGTTCAGCCTTCTGAACAGCGGAAACGCGCAGCCGCCCACTCACACCATCACCGATGCGAACGGCATGACGCCCACGGTCGGCGCGAGGTGCTACCCGGGCGCGTGCTTCTCGGAGCTGACGTTGACCGGCAACGTCGAGGCGCTGTTCACCCACTCCGGCAAGTACGAGAGCTGGATCAGCCAGGCCGCCGCGGTCGCGCCGACGAACACCCCGACCAGCGAGGTCGTCGTCCCGTCCTGGCGGTCGACGGTGACGATCGGTGGCTCGTCGGTGATCACCCCGAAGGAATGGGAGGTCACGATCAAACGGACGCTGACCACCCACTACACCGCGCAGGGCTCGCAGAACCCCTACGTCATTGCGCGCGGCGACCTGTCCGTCGACGGGAAGATCTCGTTCGTCGCGGCCGACGAGTCCCCGCTGAACGCGCTCCTGGCCAACACGCAGCAGGCGCTCGTCCTGACGGTCGACAACGGCCTCACCGGCGCCAACCAGCGCACGGTCACGCTCCAGATGACCAAGGCGTACTACAAGACGAGCAAGCTCAAGCGCGACCCCGCCGCGATCGGCTGGGACGTCGAGTTCACGGCGCTCATGAACGCGACCGACGCGGGCACGTCCGGCGGACTCGCCCCCATCAAGGCGACGCTCAAGAACGGCATCACCACCTATTAACCCGAGAGGTCCCCATGCGTATCGACCTGCCCGACGGCCAGTGGGCCGAGATCATGCCCGTCGACCGGATGCCCGCGCGCGTCCGGCGCCGCGTCCGGTCCGTCCTCGGCGTCGACGTTGACCCCGAGGGCAAATCGCACATGGCGATGTCGGCGGCCATCGGCGACGAGATGAAGACGGCTCTCCTCGCCGAGGTCATCACGGCCTGGTCGTACGACCAGCCGATCAACCGGGACACGGTCGAGGAGCTGCCGATCTCCGCCTACGACCAGCTCGCGGAGGCGGCCGAGGAGCACCAGGCGGCCGTAAATTTCAGCCAGCCCGCGACGCCTGGCGCGAACTCCTCCGCCTGAAGAACCTCCTTCGCGGCGCGGACCCGGCTCCCGGGCACGAGCCGACTGAACGGTCCGTGACGGCGCTCCAGTACGTGGTCTACGCCGAACGCTTCGGCTGGCCGCCGTCCGTCGTCGATGAGCTGCCCATGGACGTCGAGCCGTGGCTGATCCCGATCCACGACCTCATGCAGGAGGTGCGCGCCGATGCCCAGAAGCGAGCTGGCGGCTGAATTGCAGCGGATGGCGGAGCGGGCGGCCGGGCCCGGCGGCCAGGCGGCCGCGCAGGCCATGGCGCTGGCTGGCGAACGAGCGATCAAGTTGAAGCTCTCGCGGTACCAGCACCCGCGCCGGACGCCGACGCCGTCCCCGCCCGGGCAGCCGCCCGCGGTCGTCACGGGCACGCTCCGCCGTTCGGTCATCACGCAGGTGCCGACCGGCGGCGCAGGGCGCTGGATCGGGTCGGTCGCGCCCACGGCCGTCTACTCCCGCATCCAGGAACTCGGCGGCGCGACCGGGCGCGGGCACCACGTGCTGCTTCCCGCGCGGCCGTACGTCGCTCCGGCGGTGGAGGAGCTGCGCCGGTCCGGTGAGCTGGGGCGCGTCGGGCAGGTCGCGTTCGCGCGCGTGGTGTTCGGGATGGTGGGCTGATGGCGGGTGAGCTGCCCCCGGTTGTCGCGCGCTTCCTGGCGGACACCACCGCGTTCGTCGCGGGCATCGAGCGGGCGATCGCGTCGGACGAGTCGCTGGCCGAGGCGACCGCAGCGGCCGAGGCCGCGATCCGCGCGATGCAGGACGGCCTGGCGACCGCCGCGGCGGCGGCGACCGAGGCCGCGGCAGCGCAGGAGCGGCTCGCCGGGGCGCAGAAAGGCGCTGGGGACGCTGCGGGCATCGACGCGGAGATGCAGCAGGCGCTCGCCGAGGCCGAACGGGTGTCGACCGAGGCCGCCATGGCCAGCGTGGACGCCAGCATCGCGTTGGCGAAGGCTGACCGGACGGCGGGCGAGGCCGCGACCGTTATGGCGGGCGCGACGGAGAAGGCGACGGTCGCGACGCGTGCATCCGGCGGGGCGGCCGGGACGGCGGTCGTCGCGCACAACCGGTTCAACAAGGCCCTCTTGGGGGTCGGCGCGGCGGCCGGGTACGGCGTCGTCCAGGCGGCCAAGTTCCAGTCGGAGGTGCAGCGGCTCTACACCGCGGCGGGCCTGACGGGCGCCAAGTTCGAGGATGTCTCCCGTGCCCTGCTGAAGATCGGCGACCAGACCGGCATCGCGGGGACGCAGATCGCCGAGGCGATGTATCACCCGGTCAGCGCGGGCCTGAACCTCGCGCAGTCGCTCCAGACCGTGGCGAACGCCGCCAAGCTGGCGAAGATCCACGGGGCCGACCTCGAGGACACGACGTACGCACTCAGCTCGGTCATGAAGGCGTACAACGTGGACGCGAGGAACGTCTCGGGGACGTCCGCGCTGCTGAACTCGATCGTCGGTCAGGGCGACATGAGGTTCCAGGACTTCAACCAGAGCATCAAAAACTGGACGCCGACCGGCGCGGCCATGGGGATCACCATCCAGTCGATGGGCGCGGCCCTGGCCTACCTCACCGACCGCGGCAACTCCGCAGAGGTCGCCTCGACGCGCCTCACCATGGGCCTGTCCATGGTGACCAGCGGGTCGAAGGCGGCGAACGTGTACCTGCGCGACCTCGGCCTGACCACCGGCAGCCTGAACCTCAGGAATAAGAGCCTCCAGCAGACGATGGAGCATGCCGGCCTCACCACGAACCGGGTCGCTGCCGACCTGAAGAAGCCGGACGGCATCTTCGTCGCCTTGCACGACATGCAGGACGCCTTCCACCGGTCGGGCCTGTCGGCCGAGCAGGCCAATCAGGTCATGTCGAAGATCTTCGGTGGTGGCCGGTCGGACAAGGCGATCGTCGCGCTGATGCAGAATCTCAACGGCGTCCGGGACAAGTACGACGAGATCGGGAAGGCCGCCGGGCACTACGGCACCGCCTGGGCGAAGACCCAGCAGACGACGACACAGCAGTGGCACACGGCGGTCGCGCAGGTGAAGAACCTCGCGGTCGAGTTCGGCAGCACCTTGCTGCCTGCGGTGACGTCCGCGCTCGGCGGGATCAACAAGCTGTTCGGGGGGCTGCTGGGCAGCCGGACGGCTCTGGACATCCTCAAGGCCGTCGTCCCGGCGATTCTCGCTGTGGTCGCCGCGATCAAGATCTGGACGATCGTGCAGGCCGTCCTGAACGCGGTCATGGACGCAAATCCGATCTCGCTGGTGATCGTCGCGATCGGTGCCTTGGTGGCAGCGATCATCTACGCGTGGCAGCACTTCGCGTGGTTCCGCGACGGGGTGAAGGCGGTCGGGCACGCGATCAAGCAGGCGTGGGACGTGCTCTGGCACGGCTGCGAGGCGGTGATGAAGTGGTTCGTTAACGGGCCGCTGAAGTCGCTCCAGGCCGACATGAAGGTCTTCACCGAATGGTGGAAACAGCACGGCGACCAGGTGAAGAAGGTCGCCGAGGTGGTGTGGAAGTTCGTCCAGATGGTGATCCACGTCTACTGGACGCTCATCATGGCCGAGCTGAAGATCGGCTTGGCGCTGCTCAAAGCCGTGTGGACGTTCGCCTGGGGGTTCATCAAAGACCTGGTGAAACTCGTCTGGGACGAGATCGCCGGAGTGATCAAGTTCTGGGTGCACCTGATCATGAACATCATCGCCGTCGTCCTCGACCTGATCACGGGCAAGTGGGGCAAGGCGTGGAAAGACCTGAAGAAGCTCGCCGGGGACGCGCTCCACGACGTGATCAGCCTGATCAAGAACGTCACGTCCGACTTCGGGAACCTCCTCTGGGACGCGGGCAAGAACCTGATCCAGGGCCTGATCAACGGCATCAAGTCCATGGCGGGCGGCGTCTGGGATGCGATCAAGGGCATCGCGGGCAACATCAGCGGGTTCTTCCCGCACAGCCCGGCCAAGCACGGCCCGCTCTCGGGCTCGGGTGACCCTCTGCTCTCCGGTCAGCAACTCGCCGCGCGGATCGCGGCCGGGATGCTCGCCGGCGCGCCCGGCGTCTCCGCCGCCGCGACGGCGCTCGCCGCCGCCGGGATGCTCCCCAGCGGCGCCCCCATCCCGCTCCAGCCGACGACCGCGCAGCGCCGCGAGGCCAAGAAGCTCCAGACCAAGGCGACCTCGGCGGACAAGCGGGAGTCGCGGTACGAGCGGGAGGAGAAGCAGTGGATGGCGAAGTACCGCAAGTACGTCGCCGAGGCGCGCTCGCACAAGCAGCACGCCCGCTACGACCGCGCTGCCGAACACGCGCTCGCCGAGGCTCAGCGGTACGCCCAGCAGGCCGCGCAGCAGAAGCAGCTCGCGGCGTCCCTCCGCGGCCGGGCGAACCGGCTGCTGCACCCGGTGCAGAACCTGCCGCACATGCCGCGCCTCAACGCGCTGGCCGCCGCGCGCCCGGAGTACTGGGCGTCGCAGGCGGCCGTCGCGTCCCTGCGGGCGCTTCAGCAGTCGACCGCCGCGTCCTGGTCGGCGGGCGGGATCGGCGCGGGCCTCGGGTCGGCCCCGTCACAGGGAGTTGTGGTGCAGCACGTCGTGAACGTCAACGTCGAGGGATCGGTCAGATCGGACCGGGACCTCCTCGCGATGATCCAGTCCGGGCTCATGCGGAACCGGCTCGCCGTCACACTCCCGGCAGGCCGCTGATGGCCGTCACCGTCCCGACCACCTGGACCGGCTCGAACTCCTCGCAAGACGTCGAAATCATCACCAACCCCACCACGGGGAACTGGCTGATCGCGGTCGTCGCGTGCCGCGTGGTCGACGGCTCGGCGCCCACTCTCAGCATCGGCGACATCTCCCGGAACCTCTGGACGCTCCTGGCCACCGATACCGCGTGGGCGACCGCCACCAATGCCCCCGCGCAGCTCCAGATCGAGGTGTGGGCGTGCCCGGCGGTCGCCTACCAGGGGTGGCCGTGGCTCGCGGTGTACGCCGCTGCGTCCCAGATCACCGCAGACGACGTTGGGCACGTCCTGCTGTCGCTCATCGAGGTCAACGGCCTGTCCGGCGCCCCCACGGTTGACTCCATCACCACGGCGGCCGCCAGCGCATCGACGACCGCGAGCATCACCGTTCCGGCGCCGGCGGGCGGCGCGCAGTGCCTCATGGTCGTCGGCGCGGTCACCGACAACGGCACCGCGAACCCGACCCCGGGGGCCGGGACGGCGTTCGCCGGTCCGAACCTGACAGGCAGCCCTGCGGCAAGCTCTGAGGGGACGTGGCTGACGTCGACCACGGCGCAGACCGTGAGCTGGACGGCGGCGTCGGCGGTGAACTGGGCGATCATCGGCGTCGCGCTGCGCGTCGCGGGCAACACGGCACCGCAGCCGAACGCGAACTGGCCGGGCGTGCAGCTCCAGGTCGGCATCGGCTACGACCTCAGTACTCCGCTTTCCCGGGTCCGGTGGACGGATCAGTCGTCGCGGCTGCTGAGCATGCAGGCCGATCGGGGGATTCAGGCGGAGCTGGGCGCGGCGCAGCAGGGCACGATCGACCTGGAGATCCGTAATCAGGACGGCGCCTACACGCCGCGGCTCGTGACGGCGGCGGCATCCGCGACGGCGGCCGGGACGACCACCACGATCATCCTCCCGGCGACGACCAGCCCGCTGACGGTGGGGGACTTCTTCCGACTCCAGACGTCCGGCGGGGCCTGGAAGGAACTGAACGTCTTCCAAGTGACGCAGCTCAGCACCACAGGCGGGACGACCACGGTCACCTTCGTCCGCGCGGACGGCTCGAGCGGCGGCGCGCGGGTCGCAACCGCGACCGGCGACGTCTACGCCGGGATCCGCGTCGACCTCTATCTCCCCGTCCGCGTCCTGGCGACCTGGCAGGGCAAGCCCTACCCGGTGGCATCCGGGTGGCTGCGGGACATGCCGATCACCTACACCGACGCGGCGTGGGCGACGGTCCAGGGGCAGGCCGGGGACACCCTGGAGACGCTCACGGCCGCGCCACCGACCGTCGCGCGCGGGGAGATCCTCCGCCGGAACCCGACGCACTACTGGCCTCTCAGCGACGCCAGCGGCGCGGGCGCCGCACAGAACATCTCCGGCCTCACCACGAGCGTCCTCACCCAGTCCGTGTCCAAGTACGGCGCTGGCGTCGCCACGCAGGCGGATTTCGGTGCATCGTCGCAGGGCATCGACACGTCCACGACCAGCGTCCCCTACATCGTCACCTTCGTCGGTGACTCGGGGTCTTGCTGGCGGCAATCGGGGCAGACGTCGGCCGAGATGCCGTCGAAGGGGTACGCGCTGGTCGGCACGGACGGGGCGTTCCCGTCGCTTGCGGGCGGCGTCACGATCATCGGATACACGCTCACGACGGGCGCAGACTTGGACGCGATCATCAACGCGACGTCGGATCCGACGGTGCTGATGCTCCGAACGGCCGATCCGAGCGCGGGTATCGCACAGGGGTCGGTGCTGCGACTTTTCGTGCAGCGGGGGAACCTGAACGGCGGCGTGGTGGTGTGGGACAAATCAACCCACATGTCCGGTACGACCACCATCAGCGGCGCCAACCAGCTATTCGGCGGCTGGACCATGTGGGCGATCACGATCACCCAGACGGCGTGGACGCTCTACGCCGCCGGGCAATTCGCCGGTGGTGGCGTGTGCAACCTGGTGCCGAACTTCACCACCATCGACATCGGCGGCGAGGCTGACCAGTTCTCGTCCGGCCGGACCTATCCCGGCTACCACGCGCACATCGCGATCTTCCCCCGCATCCTGACGCCCGGAGAGATCTACGCGCTGGGCTCGGTGGTCACTGGGGCGCCCGCAATCGAGGATGCCGGGAACCGGATCCAGAGGAAGCTGAACTCCACGGGGTGGCGTGGGGCGCGGATCCTCGGGACGTCCGTGCCGATCCGGTTGACCGCTGAGGCGGACCCATCTGGGACGGTCGCCGACGCCGCAAGCGAGTACGCGGGGTACGCCGACTCGCTGACGTTCGCCGACGCGGCCGGGCAGTTCCAATACCGCGGCAGAAACATGGCCTACCAGCAGTCCCCCCGGGTGACGCTCGGAGAGAGCACGGCGGGCGGCGAGATCCCCTACAAGCCGGGGATGCAGCCCAGCTTCAATCCGACCTTCATCTACAACTCGGTCGCCGTCGAGAACTCGAAAACGTGGACCCAGATCCCGACCACCACCAACTCGATCAGCGCTGTCGACGACACCAGCGCCACCCGCTACGGGACCAGGTCAATGTCCAAGCAAACCCGGTTCGCCAGCGACCAGGACGCGTGGCATGAGGCGTATTGGCTGATGAACAGGTACGCCTACCCGCAGATGCGGGTCGAGCAGGTCACGATCTCGGCGTCCGCATACCCGGCCGCGTGGCCGACCGTGCTGGGGATCGAGGTCGGGGACCTGGTGACCCTCGTCCGACGTCAGATCGGTGCGCCTGCCCTGACGCTCCGCTGCCGCGTCCTGCGCGTCCAGCCGCACCTCGTCTACGGCGCTGGCGGCCAGGTGCAAGGGGAGGTGACGCTCACGCTCGGCGCAGCGCCACCGATCGTCGGAGTCGCTGGGGATCCGGCCTACGGAGTTGTCGGCAACATCGTTCTGGGGGCGTGATGGCTGCTCCCTATCGCACGATCCACATGCCGGACGGGCGCGTCGACATGCTGCCCCCGCAGCCGATGACGTGGCAGGACGCGGTCCCGGCGACGGGGCAGATGGCGTCTCCGCTGCGGTCGGTGTGGCTGAGCGCGGACGCTGGTGAGGCGGTGGTCTGGCACCGGCAACGGCCTCTCTTCCAGGGCACGGCGACGACCGCACAGAGCATCCCGAACACCGCCTACACGGCGATCACCGGCCTCGCCGCGCTGGTCGACAACTACGGCGGCGCGAACGACACCAGCAACACCGGCCGCTACTACGGCCCGATTACCTCGACGGGCCAGCCGAGCGCCGGTGACTGGTACCTGGTCAGCGGCTATGTCCCAATGAACTTCACTGCGACGACCGGGATCGTCATCGCGGGCGTCCGCGTATCCGGCGGCACCGTCCAGGCAGGCGGCCGAGTTCCCGGGTCGGCCCACGCTGAGACCGCGATGGTCGTGGACCTGGTGCAGATGACCGGCTGGGGCACCGCCACCAACTCCTACCTCGGCGACTGGGTCGAGCTGATGGCCTACCAGTCGTCCGGCGCAGCGGCGACCACCTTGGTCAGCGGTAAGGCGCCCGCGTTGACGGTCCGATGGGTGTGCGCCAGCCCGGCGGCATCGTCCTCGCAGGTGGTCGCGGCACCGGGCATCCCGCACACCTGGACGGCGAGCGACATCTGGACGGCGGACGCCACCGGCGCCGGCAAGGTGCCACTCAATCGGGAGTTGCGTGACGCGGTCCGGTTCATGAACTACCCGCCGATCGCGCGGGTCACGGTCGACGGGTCGACGCAGACGATCCCGTCTGGGGCGACCTGGACGAGCTTGTCGTTCACGACCGAGTACGTCGACACGCATTCCGGATGGGCGCCCGGGACACCGACGAAGTACATCGCGCCGAAGGCGGGCCTCTACTACGTGGGCGGCTTCGTGAACCTGATCGAGGCCGCGAGTCCTGTGGGCTACAGGGCGATCCGGCTCCTCCAGAACGGCACGACGGCGTACGCGGGCTGGTCGATGGTTCCGCAGACCACCGGCACCCTCGGCAGCGCCCTCAACGCGGTCGGCCTGATCCGCATGGCGGCCGGAGACACGATCGAGGTGCAGGTGCAGCAGACACAGGGTGCGGCCCTCAGCCAGTACACCAACGTCGGGAACGCTGGCCGTCTCATCGCGGTCTGGATGTCGCAGTGAGCGGGCCCCAGCCGCCCGCGATCCCAAATTTCTACCCGGGCCTCCCAGCGCTCCCTCAGCTCAACACGATGGCACAGGCGTTCGCGTTCCTGCTGGGCGGGCCGTCCTTCCGGGCTCGCCGGGCGGCGACCGGGACGGCGACGAAGAACGCCCACACGAAGGTGCCGTGGGACACGGTCGATGAGGACTCGTACTCAGGCTGGTCGGCCGCGTCGCCGACGCGGTACACGGTGCAGGCGCCCGGCTGGTACCTGGTCTGCGGGACGGTCTCGCTGTCGGGGACCGGCGCGGCCGGGACGCTGATGGTGCCTGCGGTCGTGGTGTCCGGATCGTCGCCCACGGGCTTGGGCGTGGGGTTCGAGGGCGGAGCGTTCGCGGTGCCGGTCTCCGGCTCGCCGATGGTCGCGTCCGGGGTGTGGGAGGTCTACTGCAACCTCGGCGACTACATCGAGCTCGACCTCTGGTACAGCTCCGAACCCGCCTCGAACCTGTCCTGGTCCACGACGGCCGGGACGCAGTCACGCATCGAACTCACCTGGATGGGGATCTGACGTGCCCTCAACCAATGACCCGCTCGGCATCCAGATCGGAGCCAGAGAGATCTACGACAAGCTCGGCGACGTCGACCGGAAGGTGACCGACGTCGGAGGAAAAGTCGACCGGCTGTCCGACCAGCACACGAGCCTCCGTACCGAGTTCGGCGACCTGCGGGCCGAGACCCGCGAGGCGATCGCCGAGCTGCGGGCCGAGACCCGGGAAGGGCATGCCGACCTGGAGTCCCGGGCGCGGGTTCTGGAGCGCGGCCGGTGGCCATTGCCATCGATCGCCGCGCTCACAGGCGTCGCCGCGCTCATCGTCACGCTGGTCGACCTAATCGGGAAGGGGAAATGATGTCCGTCTTCGGAGTGGACTACGCCTGGGGACGCCCCGGGCCCAACGCGCTCAAGGCCGCTGGCGCCAAGTTCGCCGCGCGGTACGTGAGCCACGACGCCACCGGCAAGAACCTGACCCACAACGAGGCCGCGCAGCTCTCGGCGGCCGGGATCGCGCTGGTCGTGGTCTGGGAGAGCACCGCGTCCCGCGCCCTGGACGGCCACGCGGCCGGCGTCGCGGACGCGACGGCGGCCGACCAGCAGGCCCGCGCCTGCGGGATGCCGAAGGACCGGCCGATCTACTTCGCGGTCGACTTCGATGCGACGCCGGGCCAGCAGGCCGCGATCAACGCCTACCTGGACGGCGCGGCCAGCGTCATCGGCCGGGACCGGGTCGGGGTGTACGGCGGCTACTACGTCGTCAAGCGCGCCTTCGACGGTGGCCACGTCCGCTGGGGCTGGCAGACCTACGCCTGGTCGGGCGGCCAGTGGGACAAGAGGGCCCAGCTCCAGCAGTACTCGAACGACCATGTCGTCGGCGGCGTCGGCCTGGACTACGACCGCGGCGTGGTTGCGGACTTCGGGCAGTGGAAGGTCGGCGGAACCCCGCCGACGCCGCCCGCGCCGCCGTTCCCCGGGCGGCTCCTCCAGGACGCGTCCCCGCTGATGCACGGGTCGGACGTCCAGACCTGGCAGAAGCAGATGGTCCACCGCGGGTGGCAGCTCACCGTGGACGGCTACTACGGGCCCGCGAGCCAGGCCGCTTGCCGCGCCTTCCAGAAGGACAAGGCGCTCCCGGTCGACGGGATCGTCGGCCCCGTCACGTGGGCGGCCACGTGGACCGCCCCGATCACCTGAGAGGACACGCATGTCCCACAAGCTCGGCCGCCTCACCCCCCACGATGAGGCCACCCACCCGCGGCTGCACCTGGGCCACTATCTCCCGGCACTCCCGACGCCGCCCGCGTCCGCGGACTGGCACACCCGGGTCACGGACTGGCCCATGTACCTCAACGACCAGCTCGGCGACTGCACCGAGGCGATGGTCGGACACCTCATCGAGGGCGCCTCGACCTACGGCCAGGGCAACACGGTCGAGATCGGCGACAGCGACGTCCTGACCGCCTACGAGCGCGTCTCGGGCTACAACCCGGCCGACCCGGCGACCGACCAGGGCGCGGTCCTCCAGGACGTGTACACCGACTGGCGGAAGACCGGCGTCGGCGGCCACAAGGTGATGGCGTTCGCGCAGGTCGACCACACCGCCGACAGCGAGTGGGAGACGGCGGTCGCGGTGTTCGGCGCTGTCGGGCTCGGCATCATCGTGACGCAGGACATGATGAACGACTTCGACGCCGGACGGCCGTGGACCCGGGCGTCCGGCGCGCAGCTCGGCGGCCACGCGGTCCCGGTCGTCGGGTACGACGCCGACAACCTGTACGTCGTCACCTGGGGCGCCGTCCAGGCCATGTCCCGGGCGTGCTTCCGGGCGGTGGCCGAGGAGGCGTGGGTCGCGGTGCTGCCCGAGTGGCTCGACGCAAGCGGGCACGCGCCGTCCGGCGTGGACCTGTACCAGCTCGGCGAGGACCTGGCCGCGCTGACCGGCGGCCCGAACCCGTTCCCCGCGCCGACGCCGCCCGCGCCGCCAGCCCCGGAGCCCGTGCCGTCCCCGACGCCGGATTGCTGGGCCGAGTTCGCCGCGCTGCTGCGCGAGGCGTGCTCGGGCATCACCGGCTGGCTCGACCGGCACGGCCTCTAGCTCGCCCCGCCTCTCCCCCTGTCGCCCCGGACCGCACGGTCACGGGGTTCTTTCATGTAAGGAGGTCGCCGTGCGCGACTCGATTCTCCGCACCCTGGTGCCGCTCGTGGTGGGCACCCTGGTGGGCTGGGCCGCCAAGATCGGCCTCTCGCTCCCGGCCGACGCCGTCACGGCCGTCCTCACCCCGGCCATCACCCTCGCCTACTACACCGGCGCCCGCCTTATCGAGCAGGTGTGGCCGCAGGCCGGCCGGATCCTGCTGTCGCTCGGCCTGGCCCAGGGCTCCCCGTCCTACAGCAGGTAGCCTGACCAGCGTGTCGGCCGGTGGGGAAGCCGGACCGACACGACGGCGCCCCGTCTCCTTCGGGAGGCGGGGCGCCTTCTTCATGCGTCTGGTCAGGCCGCGGCTCCTCAGCCGAGGAGCCGCGCCGCCACCTCGGCCAAGGGCCGGTCGAGCGGGCCAACGTCACGATGACGCCGAAGTTGGACGCAAACGCACAACTGGGCGATGCGGCCCTCTGGCGTGTCGAGCAGATGCTGGTACCGCTCGTGGATCGCGGCGGCCAGGCCGGGAACGAGCAAGCTGGTGCAGTACAGGGTGGCCGCGTCAGTCCCCAGCGGGGCCCTGCCCCAGAACTCCCAGTCCAGCAGGTAGGGCGTGCCGCAGGTCAGGTTGGTCCAGCGCAGGTCACCGTGTTGGGTCGTCCACCGCTCCACGAGCGTAGGGACGTCAGGCCCGTAGGCGCGGCGCAGGGCGACGGTGATCTGTTCCTGCGTTCTCGGGACGCGGTCGGTCGGGTGCGCAGCAAGACGACTCAGCGACGCGTCCAGGGTCGCCCACCACCCCGGGGTAAGCCCCAGGGTGCGGGCGCGAGCAGGGGTCAGCGTCTCGTGCGGCGCGCACACCGGCTCGTCGATCAGCTCCCACACCTCGGCGCGGACGGTATGGCGGACTCCGTCGACGTCAGTTCCGGCTGCGACGGTGTCGAAGAACTCCAGTGCGGGCCTTCGCAGGCCGGGCAGGTCTGGGGCGCTGATTGGTCCGTCCCACAGAACGCCGCTGGCCTGCCCGGTCGGGACGGCCAGCACCCGCAACCAGCTCCGGTCCCGCGTCGTACGGTCAACGACCAGGCCGCCCATGGTCCGGTCGCCGATCCCGCGCACGCGGGGCCCCGCCGACCACAGGCTGAGCCGGTGCAGCGTCCGGTCGAACTGGGTGTCCATCCAGGACGCCCCGCTGGGATGCGCGGCAGCGGCCGGTGGTGCGGCGGGGTCGGTCATCGCTACTCCGTCGAGGTGCGTCAGTTACTCGTGCTCGGCGCGGCGGGGATGGAGCTGCTCACAGCGCAGCACCACCCGGTAGCGAACGCCCTGGTGCTGGTAGACGGGAAGGGCCGGGCCGGTCACCTCGTCACCGAGGCGCAGCCACGCGCTATGCCCAGCACGGTACGACAGCAGGACTGAACCGTCACTGAGCGTATAGCGGGACGGGAAGAAGATCCCGTCACCAGCTTCCGTGACCCAGAGGCGATCGATCGGTTCATTGCCTTCGTCGGTGAAGTCGCCGGTCACCAGCGCTCGCGTGATGGTGTGCTCGCCGCTGATGTAGCGGGGGTCGAGCGTGACCCGATGACCGGGCACATGGAAATGCAGGTGGTGGGGGTGGTCGGCGGGGCGTGGCGGGACGGCCCCGGCCGCGCGGGCGTGCACTCGGCGGCAGTCAGCCCGCCCGTAGATGACCACGTCCAGGTCACCGGCGCTGGCAGCAGGCTTGTACATGGCCGAGCCCTGGAGGCCGATCTGGTCGCGGTGGACACCGCACCAGTTCGCCAGCGTGTCCAAGACCTTGGCGTGTTCGGCAAGCAGGACCGGGTCCTGTGCCGACACCGTCCCAACGATGGTGGCCGGGTCGATGCGGGCGATGCGGCCGAGTTCGGGCACCAGTGCGTCCGGCTGCCGGGCGGCGATCAGCGGCGCGTACATGCCGTAGGGGAGGCCGAGGGTGCGCTGCCAGTCGGAGTCCAGGAACCGGCTCCAGGTCCCCCAGTAGCGCGGCCGGCCGTCGTCTGCGACATAGGCGACCAGGCCATACAGATGCCCGGCCACGCTGGCGATCTTCGCGACCAGCAGCCCGCCGGACGTCAGCACCATCGAGCATGGGGGCAGCAGCTCGTGGTCCAGGGCCGGATGGCCCCAATTCCGGATCTGATCCATCTTCGTCTCCTTCTAACAGGAGTGGATCCGCGCCCCCCGGGCGCAATCGTCAGCCCAGGGGCACGGGGTCTACGTCCGCCGGAGGATCTTCGCGGCGACGCGCTTGGCCGCCTCGAACTCGCCTTCGGCTGTTCCGTCGTGCGGCACGCACAGGTTCCGAACCTGTCCACCGTCCACGTGACGGCCGTACCACCAGTTCGGGTCCTCCGCCGGGCACACCCACGCCACCGGATCGTCACCGACACGCACGACGTACATCCCGACCTCGGTCCGGTACATCACGAAGTCGCTCACGACGCCACCCTCGCGGGCGCGGCCAGCAGCCCGCGGATCGCGACCACGGCGTCGGTGACGCGGTGCGCCTCAGCGAGCGGCGCACCCGACGCGTCGTCCCAGAACCACAACGCGTCGCCGTCGGACGGCCGCTCGCGGCACACGATCCGCACCTCGGCCCCAGCCCGATCCGGGGCGAGGACGAGAACGCTCGTGTTGGACAGCCCCGTCGTCAATCCCAGTCCGCGGAGGTTGGCGTCCAGGGCGACAAGACGGTCGCGCCGGGCGAGCGGGCCGCGTACCTCGTAGGGCACCGATCCGCATGCAGTGGCGACCTCGGTGTCCCAGACGGCCACCTGCCCGAGCATCCACCGCAGATGCTCAGCGGAGTCGGCGTTCAGGGTCCGGACCCCGCCCGCGCCGGCGTCCCATTCCGCGCTTGCCTTCCGCTGCGCGCCCCACTTCAGGGCAGGCAAGCCAGCGGAGAATCGGACCCACCAGGAAGGGAAATCCTCGCCCAGGAGCTCCAATTCTGTGCGTTCCTGATCAGTCAGCCGAGATACGTCCGGCTTTCCCCTAGGATCTTCCATGGATCGGACCTCGTTTCCGATCAAGGCCCCGGGTCACCCGCTGTTTGCGCAGCGGGCCGGGGCCGCTTTTGTGTGGGCATGCGGTGCGGTGCGACGGGCCTTTCTCGCCCCGACGCGCAACACCACGCCGTGGACCGCGTGGCCGTCTGTGCGTCTCCTTGCGGCCAGACGGTCACGCGGCCGACCTGGGTGGACGCAGCGACCCCGCGCGAGTTCGCTGCGTCCACGTCAAGCCCTCGCGAGAGGGCTTGTGTCATACGACCTTGACGCCGCCCCCACGCCGCCCGGAAGAGATTTGACGGTCTTTGACCCCGACCCGTTTGACCAGTCCAGATGAGCGATACTGACGAAGGGTCAAACCTCGTCAATCGCCCTGCATGAACCTGCCCCGTGGTCTTGGATCGCCCTGATGCCGTCCTCATCCAGCTCGTCGGCGCAACGAGCCCGTCAACAGCTCGCCGACCAACTCCGTGAACTCCGCCAGGCGGCTGGGCTGTCCGGCGTCGATTTCGCTCGCCAGGCTGGTTGGCGCGACTCCACAAAAGTCAGCCAGATTGAACGCGGTTCCCGTCCCGCTTCACCCGCCGATGTACGGCTGTGGTGCCGCCTCACCGGCGCGTCCCCTCACCGTGAAGCCGAGCTACTGGCCGAGCAGCGCGCCGCCGCCGGAATGTGGCAAACCCACCAGCAGCTCAATCGAGCCGGACTCAAGGCGCGCCAGGAGAAGATCCGTGACAAGTACTGGAGAGTCCGCCGGCACCTGGTCTACCAAACCAAGTACATCCCCGGCCTACTGCAAACGCAGGCCCTGACCACGCACTACCTCACCACCGCCCGGTTGGAGCAGCATCTGGACCTGGACGACGTTGCAGACGCCGTCCGGTCACGCATGGACCGACAGCGCTGCCTCGAGCGACCAGACGCGCGATGGCTCTTCCTCCTCGAGGAGGACGTCCTCTGGTACCGGCCCGCGCCCGTCGACGTGCACATCGAGCAACTGGAACACCTCCTGGACGCGATGCAGCGGCCAACGGTCTCCCTCGGAGTGATCCCCCGGAACATCGACCGGCACGGGGTGAACCCAGAAGAGTCGTTCACCATGTCGGAACTGCCGGACGCGGTGACGGTGGCGGTAGAGCTGGTGTCGGGCACCCTCACCCTGACCCAGCCGTATGAGACCCAGATGTACGCCGAGGCGTGGGCGCGCCTGTTCGGCCTCGCGGTTCACGGGGACCACGCTCGGGCGCTCATCCGGGCTTCCCTAGAGGTTCTGCGAAGCGCTTGACGGCCACGGGCGACTCCGTGAGTCTCGGCCGAGAACCCTGCTACCCCGGAGGCTGTTCATGCCAGAGATCGATTTCGTCGGCTCCGACCCGGGTTCCGACGACGAACGCTGCCCGGCCGTCTTCCGCGATCCCAACACCGGCGACTTCTACCAGCAGGGCCGCCTGGTCACGGACCCCGACGTCCTCAAGTCCCTCGGCGAGCACGTCGCACTCGCTCCCGACGAAGCCGTGATCTGGCAGCCCGCCCGCATGGCCGACATGATCGCCGAGGCCGCCGCCGGAGCATACGACGTCGGCCGCCGCGGGCACGGCATCCCGGCGTTCGCCGAGCTGCTGGCCAACACCCGCCGCTCGGCCGTGCACCTGGAGATGCGGGACGTTTATCAGCCCTCTCCTGGGTTCGACGACTGGAAGGCCGGCGGATCGGGCCGGACCGATCGGACCTCCTGGACCAAGCTGGTGCAGGATGCCGTCGGCCGCGGGGTGACGATGCGGCGCGCCCGGGTGGTGAGCGAGCCTGCGTCGGACTACGTCCGCTGGCTGCACATGGTCACCGACGTCAATGTCGAGGCTGGGGAACTCGTCCGCTGGCTGCCTCGCCGTCAGGCGTGGGACCTGATGCTGCCCGGTGCAGACTTCTGGATGTTCGACCAGCGGCTTGTGCGTTTCCACTTCGACGCCGGGGACGGCACGATGTTGGAGGAGTACGAGTTCGTCTCCGATCCTCGCCGGGTCGCCCAGGTCGTCGCGGCGTTCGAGCTGGTGTGGGAGCGGGCGATCCCGCACCAGCGGTACACGCCGCAGCAGAGCTGACGCGCCGCAGCCCCGTCGGATCACGGCAGGCACATGCGTTTCGAGCCGCCCGTCGTCACCTCGGCCGTTGTTCGGCACAGGCTCGCTACGCTGATCTGAGGCGAAGTGGCGACGAAGCGGCAGAAGAGAGTTCTTGTCCCATGAGTGACTCATCATTTGACATCGTGAGCAAGCTCGACCGGCAGGAGGTCGACAACGCGCTGAACCAGGCGGCCAAGGAGGTCGCCAACCGGTTCGACTTCCGGAACGTGGACGCCGGGATCAAGTGGTCCGGGGAGACGATCGAGATCCAGGCCAACAGCGAGGAGCGCGCCAACGCGGTCCTGGAGGTCCTGCGGGACAAGCTGGTCAAGCGCGGGATCTCACTGAAGTCGATCGACCCGTCGGAGCCGAAGGCGTCCGGCAAGCTGCACAAGGTGAGCGTGGCGCTCAAGGAGGGCATCTCGCAGGAGAACGCCAAGAAGATCGGCAAGATCATCCGGGATGAGGGGCCGAAGGGCGTCAAGGCCCAGATCCAGGGTGAGGAGCTGCGCGTCAGCTCCAAGAAGAAGGACGACCTGCAGGCGATCATCACGCTGCTGAAGGACCAGGACCTCGACGTCGCCCTTCAGTTCGTGAACTACCGCTGATCTCACCGAGGGGGCACGACCCGGGCGTTCGCCGCCCGGGTCGTGCCCTCGTCGGCTTTAGACTCCGGCGAAGTGGAACATTGGGGAGAGAACGTGGATGAAACCGCCCTGCAGCAGGAGATCGCCCGGGAGCTCGGGGTCGCCGGGGACTTCGACGCCGGGCGTGAGATCGAGCGCCGGGTGGCGTTCCTCGCCGAGCGGCTGACCTCGAGCGGCCTGTCCTCGCTGGTGCTCGGCATCAGCGGCGGCGTCGACTCCACCACCGCCGGGCGGCTGTGCCAGCTCGCGGTCGAGCGGGCGCGGGACGCCGGGCACGAGGCGTCCTTCTATGCGATGCGGCTGCCCTACGGCGTCCAGGCGGACGAGACGGACGCGCAGCTGGCGCTGTCCTTCATCCGGGCCGACCACGTGCTGACCGTGGACGTCGGGCCCGCGAGCGACGCGGCGATCGAGGCGGCGCTGACCGCCGGGGTGGGCTTCCGTGACGTCCATCACCAGGACTTCGTGCACGGCAACATCAAGGCCCGGCAGCGCATGATCGCCCAGTACGCGGTGGCGGGCGCGCACAACGGCCTGGTCGTCGGCACCGATCATGCCGCGGAGGCGGTGTCCGGTTTCTTCACCAAGTTCGGTGACGGCGCGGCCGACCTCGTCCCGCTGACCGGTCTGACCAAGCGGCGGGTGCGCGCGGTGGCGGACGCGCTGGGAGCGCCGCCCGAGCTGGTGTGGAAGACCCCGACAGCCGATCTGGAGTCGCTCGACCCGGGCAAGGCCGACGAGGACGCGCTCGGCGTCACCTACGACGACATCGACGACTTCCTGGAGGGGAAGCCGGTGGACGAGCGCGTCTTCGAGACGATCGTCCGGCGGTACCGGCTCACCGATCACAAGCGCCGGCTGCCCCTCGCGCCCTAGCGCGGAACACGGTCACGCGGCCGGGGCGCCGGGGGGATGGCGTCCCGGCCGCGTGAGCCGAGGCAGAGCGCGCCCCGCGGCCCTTCCCCCGCTGAAGGGCGCGGTAGGCGCGCTCTCGTGTCCTTCGACGAAGCGGACGGCCGAGAGGTTCGGTCTTTTTTCGAGAGATCCGTTCAGCCTGTGAGGAAGGTGGGCCTTACGACGGGCCGCGGATCTTGTCCCTTGAGGGGATCAGTCGCCGAGGCCGGCCATGCGTTCGAGGCGGGCGATGCGGTCGGCGGTCGGCGGGTGGGTGGAGAACAGCTTGCCGATGCCGCCGCCCCGGAACGGGTTGGCGATCATGAGGGAGCTGGTCGTGGCGAGCTCCGCGTCCTGCGGGAGCGGCAGGGCCTGCGTGCCCGCCTCGATCTTGCGCAGGGCGGAGGCGAGCGCGAGCGGGTCGCCGGTGAGCTGCGCGCCCGACGCGTCCGCCTGGTACTCGCGGGTGCGGCTGATCGCCATCTGGACGACGGCGGCGCCGATCGGGCCGAGGATCATCATGAGGAACGCGCCGATGATGCCGGGGCCGTCGTCGTCGTCCGAGCGGCCGATCGGCAGGAAGATCGCGAGGTGGGACAGGTAGGTGATGACCGTCGCGATCGCGGCGGCGACCGAGGAGATGAGGATGTCCCGGTTGTAGACGTGGGACAGCTCGTGGCCGAGGACGGCCCGCAGCTCCCGCTCGTCCAGGACGCGCAGGATGCCGCGCGTCACGCAGACCGCCGCGTTGCGCGGGTTGCGTCCGGTCGCGAACGCGTTGGGCTGCATGGTCTCCGACACGTACAGCCGGGGCATCGGCTGGCGCGCCGAGGTCGACAGCTCCCGGACGGTCCGGTACAGGACGGGCGCCTCGACCTCGCTGATCGGATGGGCGCGCATGGAGCGCAGCGCGATCCGGTCGCTGAAGAAGAAGGCGATCCCGTTGGTGCCGAGCGCGATCACCAAGGCGATGGTCAGGCCGACGCCGCCTCCGAGCGCCCAGCCCGCCGCCAGCATCAACGCCGACAGCGCAGCGATGAGGGCCGCCGTCTTGATGCCGTTCAAACGCACGTGTTCCCCTGCCTTCCGGTGACGGTTCGTTCATCAACGACAACGGCGTGACCTGGAAAAACGTTCCCTTCAACCCGGTATGACCCGCGCGGACGGACCTCCGGACGCGCCTCCGTGGCGGGTCGGTGGCGGGTCGGTGGCGGGTCGGTGGCCGGTCAGGCGGTCGCCGCGGCCACGGCCGAGAGGACCAGTTGCGGGGCGACCGACAGCACCAGCGCGCCCGCGGCGGTGGCGGCGATCGCGGCGCGCACCGCGAGTCCCGGACGCGTCGCCTCCCCCTCGGAGGGCCCGAACACGCGGACGGCCCAGGCGAGGTAGTAGTACAGCCCGATGACGGTGTTCACGGCCATGACGACCGCGAGCCAGGTCACGTCGCCCGCGACCGTCGCGCGGAACACGACGACCTTCGCGAACAGGCCCATCACGCCCGGCGGCAGGCCGGCCAGGCAGATGAGGAAGAACGCCAGGGCCGTCCCGGAGAGGGGGTCGCGGCGGGCGAGGCCGCGGAACCGGTCCAGGGTGACGGGCGTCTCCCCGGAACGCTGGACGGCGGCGACCACGGCGAACGCGCCGAGGTTCATCACCGCGTACAGCGCGACGTAGGCGACGGTCGCGGCGACGGCCTCCGGGAGACGGCGCTCCCCGACCGCGAGCGGCGCGAGCATGTAGCCGGACTGCGCGACCGACGACCAGGCCAGCAGCCGGATCGCGGTGCCCTGGCGCAGCGCCATCAGGTTCCCGAGCGTCATCGTCGCGGCGGCGAGGACGGCGAGGACCGGCCCCCACACGTGCCCCAAGGACGGCATGCCGAGCCCGACGACGATCGCGAGACCGGCGAATCCGGCGGCCTTCGACACGACCGACAGGAACGCCGCGACCGGCAGCGGGGCGCCCTGGTAGACGTCCGGGGCCCAGAAGTGGAACGGGACGGCCGCGACCTTGAACGCGAACCCGGCGAGCACCAGGATGGCGCCCGCGGACGCGACCGGCTTGAGGTCGGCGGGCAGTCCGTGCAGCCCGGCCGAGAGGCGGTCGAGGTGCATCGCGCCGGTCACGCCGTAGAGCAGCGAGATCCCGAACAGCATGACGGCGGTGGAGACGACCGAGACGAGGAACAGCTTGAGCGCGGCCTCGGTGGCGACGCCGTCCTGCCTGCGCAGTCCGACCAGGGCGAACACCGGGAGGGAGAGGGTCTCCAGCGCGACGACGAGCGTCACCAGGTCGCGCGCGGCGACGAGCGCGAGCGCGCCGACGAGCGCCGACAGGAGGAGGAAGTGGTACTCGCCCGCGGGCAGGTCCTCGGTGTCGATCGTGCGCAGCGACAGCAGGACGACGATGACGGCCGCGACGAGCACCAGCCCTTGGAACAGCAGGGTGAAGTCGTCCGTCACGTAGGAGCAGGAGCGGGGGCCGCCGCCGCGCAGGCCGGACGGCACGCAGAACGTCCGGCGCCGCTCCCCCGCCGCCAAGGCGATGACCGCGACGAGCGCCGCGACAAGGAATCCGCAGGTCAGGGCGCCGAGCCAGCGGCGCGGCAGGTCGAAGGCGTCGGCGAGGAGCACCACGACGGCCGCCACCGCGCACAGGATCGGCGGCAGGGTCGCGAGGTAGTCGATCCCCTGGATCATCCAAGACCTCCGAACAGGGCGCGGACGGGTCCGGACGTCACGGCGAGCAGGGTCTTCGGCCAGAGGCCGACCAGCAGGGTCAGCGCGACCAGCGGGACCCAGGCGGCGTACTCGTACGCGCTCGGCGCCGCGATCACGGCGGTCGCGTCGCGCGGACGGCCGTGGGTGATCCTCGACAGCAGCCGCAGGAAGTACGCGGCGGTCAGCACCGCGCCGAGGCCGCCGATCGCCATGAACGTCACGAACGCCGGGCGGGACAGGCCCGCGTCCGGACGGTACGCGCCGAGCAGCGCCAGCATCTCGCCCCAGAACCCGGCGAGGCCGGGCAGCCCGAGGGACGCGACGGACGCGAAGGTCAGGAACGAGGCGAGCCGGGGCGCCGTGCCGAGCATGCCGCCGCCGATCCGCTCGAGGTCGCCGGTGCCGTACCGCTCCTTGATGGATCCGGCGAGGAAGAACAGCAGGCCGGTGATCAGGCCGTGCGCGATGTTGCCGAACAGCGCCGCGTTCACGCCGACCGGGGTGAGCGTCGCGATGCCCAGCAGGACGAACCCCATGTGCCCCACGGACGAGTAGGCGATCATCCGTTTGAGATCGGTCTGCGCGAGGCAGGCGAGCGCGCCGTAGACGATCCCGATGACGGCGAGGAGGCCGAGCGCGAGCGCGCACGAGCGGGCGCCGTCCGGGGCGGACGGGAGGGCGATCCGCACCAGCCCGTACGTGCCCATCTTCAGGAGCACCCCGGCGAGCAGGACGGATCCGGCCGTCGGGGCCTCGGTGTGCGCGTCCGGGAGCCAGGTGTGCAGCGGCCACATCGGGGCCTTCACCCCGAAACCCAGCATCATCAGCAGGAACCCGGCGACCTGGACGCCGTGCGAGACGCCCGCGCCGTGCCGCCGCGCGAGCTCGGTCATGTCGAGCGTCCCGGCGTTCACCGCGATGAGCAGCATCCCGGCGAGCAGCAGCCCGGATCCGAGCAGCGTGTAGAGGATGAACTTGGTCGCCGCGGCCCGCCGTCCGGGTCCGCCCCACAGCAGGATGACCGCGAACATCGGGATCAGGACGACCTCGAAGAACACGAAGAACAGGATCAGGTCGAGCGCCACGAACGTGCCGAGCATCCCGATCTCCAGGACGAGCAGCAGCGCCGTGAACAGCCTGAGCCGTCCGCCCGCCGGGGGGTGCCGGTGCGTGTAGAGGAAGCAGAGGAACGTCAGCAGCGCGGTCAGCACGACCAGCGGCAGCGAGATCCCGTCGACGCCGAGGTGGAAGCGCAGCCCGAGGGACGGCTCCCAGGAGCGGTTCACCGCGAGCTGCGCCCGGGACGCGTGGGAGTAGTCGAACGCCGTCGCCGCCGACAGCCCGACCAGCAGCGTCGCGCCCGACACCAGGATCCCGAACCGGCCGAGGGACGCGTCGTCCGGGAGGAGGCGCGCACCTGGGACGAGCAGCGCGAGCGCCGCGCACGCCGGGATCGCCATCATCAGCAGGAAGATCATTTGAAGATCACCACCAGGGCCGTGATGACGACCACGCCGCCGAGCAGCACGGTCAGATAGGTCTGGGCGTTGCCGTTCTGCGGGATCCGCAGCGTCCCGCCGAGCCTGCGCGCGGCCCGCGCCGTCCCGACGACGGCCGCGTCGATGCCCGTCCGGTCGGCGACGGCCACGCCGCGAGCCAGCGCCACGACGGGCCGGACGATCACGAACCCGTACAGCTCGTCGAGGTAGAACGCCTTCGCGAACACCGGACGCACCGGGCCGAGCATCCGCACCGGATCCTGTGCCGGATCACGGTTCCAGACCAGCCACACCACGCCGAACCCGGCCGCCACCAGGACGATCCCCAGCAGCGACGGCACCAGCTCCGGGCGAAGCTCGGGCGCGCCGAGCCCGAAGAACCCCAGGATCGCGGCGGGCACGGCCAGCACCATCAGGGGCCACGTCATCAGCTTCGGCGCCTCGTGCGCCCGCGCGCCGCCCGGCACCTCCTGCGCCTGCGGCTCACCCGGCATCTCCTGCGCCTGCGGGTCGCCCGGCGCCTCGTGCACGCGTGCATCTCCTCGCGCCTCGCCGAAGAACGTCATCAGCCAAGCGCGCGCGGAGTACGCCGCCGTGAGCGCGACCGTGAGCAGCAGCCCCAGGTAGATGGTCCAGGCGACGCCACCTGGCAGATGGACCCCTGGATCGGCGTGGAACGTCCAGACGGGCGCGCCGGAGTCCGTGGTGGGCGGGGGCGCAACCGGGGCAGCGGTCTGAGGAAACCACCCGGCCTGAACTTTGCCGACGTAGTCGCCGTGGTGGAGGGCGCCGTGCTGGGCTGCGGCGATGACGGCGTCCTTGCTGAACCAGCCGCTGAACGGCGGGACGCCGACGAGGGCCGCGAAGCCGATGGACATCGTCCAGAACGTGATCGGCATCGTGCGGCGCAGGCCGCCGTAGCGGGCGAGCATGTTCGTGGCGGTCGCGTGGATGACACAGCCCGCGGCCAGGAAAAGCAGCGCCTTGAACGCCGCGTGCGTCACCAGGTGGAAGACGGCCGCCGAGCGCGCCCCGACCGCGAGCCCGGCGGCCATCACGGCGAGCTGGCTGATCGTCGAGTACGCGAGGACGCGTTTCAGGTCGTCCTGCGCGAGGGCCGCGAGCGCCGAGCCGACCATCGACACGACCGCGATGAGGCCGAGCACGGTCAGCGCGGCCGGGACCAGCCAGAACACCGGGTAGACGCGTGCGACGAAGTAGATCCCGGCCGCGACCATCGTCGCCGCGTGGATGAGGGCGCTGATCGGGGTCGGGCCCGCCATCGCGTCCGGGAGCCAGGTGTGCAGCGGGAACTGCGCCGACTTGCCGACGACTCCGCACAGGAGCAGGAGCGCCGCCGCGGTGAGCGTCGTGTCCGGCATGCCGGCCGCCCGCGCGAGGACGTCCGAGATCGTGAAGGACTTCGCGGCGACGCCCAGCACGAAGATCCCGAACAGGAAGCCGACGTCGCCGAGCCGCGTGACCAGGAACGCCTTGACGGCGGCGCGGGAGTTCGCGCGGTCCTCCCAGTGGTGGCCGATCAGGAAGTAGGAGCAGATGCCCATCACCTCCCAGCCGACGTACAGCAGCAGAAGGTCGCCGGCGAAGACGACCAGCAGCATCGCGGACGTGAACAGCGACACGAACGCCGCGTAGGACGCGTAACGCCGGTCGTCGGCCATGTACGCGACCGAGTACACCTGGACGGCGAGCGCGACGCAGCAGACCATGACCCCGACGAGCCCGGACAGGCCGTCCACCTGGAGTCCGACGCGGATCGGCAGCGCGCCGGTCTGGATCAGGGTGAGCGTTCCGGCGCGCTCGCCGGGCGACCGCCACACTGCGAACGCGACGATCGCGGTGAGGACGGTCGAGACCGCGACCGGGACGCACGCGACCCACGGCTGGGGCAGGCGGCGTCCGCCGAGCATCCCGGCGAACGCGCCCGCGAACGGGAGCAGGACGGCCAGCGCCGCCAGCGTGATCACTGGACCGCCTCCCGCTCCGGCTCCGCCGGCGGCGGCCCGGACGGATCGGACGATCCGGACGGTTCGGACTCGGCGAGCGAGCGCAGCCGGTCGACGTCGATCACCCGGCGGTTCCGGAACACCAGCAGGACGATGGCGAGGCCGAGCCCGACCTCGGCGGCGGCGATCACGATGGTGAACAGCGTGAGCACCTGGCCCCCGTGCAGCCGGTCGCGCAGGTGCACGTCGAACGCGACGAGGTTGAGGTTCACCGCGTTCAGCATCAGCTCGACCGCCATGAGGACGAGGATCGCGTTCCGCCGCGCGAGCACCCCGTAGACCCCGGCGGAGAACAGCAGCGCGGCCGTGACGAGCGGGAAGGCGAGATGCATCAGCGGTCCCTCCGCGTCGCGAGGCCGGTCCTGGACAGGACGATCGCGCCGACGAGCGCGGCGAGCAGCAGGACGGACAGCACCTCGAACGGCAGGACCCAGGTCCGGAACACCGCCTCGCCGAGGTGCTCGGCGCTGCCGTTCGCGCGGGCCGGGCAGGACGTCGCGTCCGGCGGGCAGTGCGGGGCGTCGTTCAGGCGCGTCCCGCGGAACCCCATGACCAGGACGGTGACCAGCAGCGCGGCCGTCCCGGCGGCGACGGCGAGGGCGGCCCGGCGGTTGCCGGAGTCCAGGCCCTCGGACGGCCCGACCGGCGCCCGCGTGAGCATGATCCCGAACAGCAGCAGCACGACGACCGCGCCGACGTAGATGAGCACCTGCACCCAGGCGACGAACTCGGCGGTCAGCACCAGGTAGCAACCCGCCAGCGCGCCGAACGACACGACCAGCCACAGCGCCGCGTGGACGAGCTGCCGCGTCGTCACGACCAGCAGGCCCGCGCCCACGGCGACCACGCCGAGCAGCGCGAACACCACGTCCCGGCCCGTCATCGGACCACCCCGCGGATCGGTCGGACCCACAGGAGTGTCACCTCAGGGAAAGGCGGTGACGTGTCGCGGGCGATCACCGGCGACCTCCGTGCTCAGCGGATACCGGCGACCGCCGCGCTCGGCGGCGGGCGGGCACCAGCGGCCCCGGCGCTCGACGGCGGGCGGTCACCGGCGGTCTCCGCGCTCGGCGGCCTTCCGCGCCGCCAGGACTTCCTTCGACGGCTCGGCGTGCTCGTCGGGGGCCTGCGGCGGCGGGACGGTCCACATCCACTCGCGCAGGCGGTCCCGCTCGTGGGTGAGCTCCGCGATGTCGTACTCGGCGTACTCGAACTCCGGCGACCAGAACAGCGCGTCGAACGGGCACACCTCGATGCAGATGCCGCAGTACATGCACAGCGCGAAGTCGATCGCGAACCGGTCGAGGACGTTGCGGGCGCGCGGGCGTCCGCCGCCCTCGGCGGGCAGCGTCTCCTTGTGCGAGTCGATGTAGATGCACCAGTCCGGGCACTCGCGCGCGCAGAGCATGCAGACCGTGCAGTTCTCCTCGAAGAGCGCGATCACCCCCCGGCTGCGCGGTGGGAGGTCCGGTTCGGCCTCCGGGTACTGGCGCGTGATCGAACGCCTGGTCATCGTCCGCAACGTGACGGCGAGCCCCTTGGCCAGCCCGCCTCCTGGCAACCGTCCCACGCGCCCATGATTGCGTAGTCGGCCGCGCGGGGGAACGCGCCCGGCTCCGCGTTCGTCTCTTCGGGTGTGGGTGGGAAGGAGGAGGCGCCGCATGTCACCGGGCTCTGATCCCCGATCGCCGGACGGCCGGCCGCCGTTCGGCCATCGTCCCGTGCCGTCCGGCGGGCGTCCCGTGCCGTCCGGCCCGCCGCCGAAGCCGCTCGTCCCGCGCGGTCTCAGCTGGGCTTTCGTCCCGTTCGTCACGCTCGGATGGGGCACGCCGCTCTCGTTCCTGTACGCGTCGGTGAAGACCCGCTCGGCCGGTCTCGCGACCGGCGCGGCGGCCTACACGTCCGGCATCGCGCTCTCGATGTACCTGTGGAGCCTCGGCGACGTCTTCCTGTTCCTCGTCGGCAGCTTCGTGATGACGATGGTGTGGATCGCTGGGACGGCCAACGCGTTCGCCGTGCGGCGCTCGGTGTTCCCGGCCGGGGTGCCGCGCGACCGGATGAACGAGCACGCCGTCCAGGTAGCGCGGCACCGGCGCGTCCTGCGCGAGGACGCCCGCCGCCTCTGCGTCGACGATCCCGCGCTCGCGCACGAGCTCCGGATCGGGCGTCCCGACCTGGAACGCACCTACGACGACGGCGGCCTGGTCGACGTGAACCACGCCCCGGCCGCCGTCCTCGCCGGGCTGCCCGGGCTGTCGGCCGAGCTGGCCGGGCGGATCGTCGCGCACCGCGCCGAGCACGGCGGGTTCGTCTCGGTCGAGGAGCTGGCCGTCGACGTCGACCTCCCGCCGGTCGCCCTGCCGAAGCTCAAGGAGTACGCGCTCTTCCTCGAATGACGGCCGGACCGATGCGGGACCCGGCCGGTCAGCCGAGGGCGACCTTGAGGACGCCGGTCAGGGCCAGCTGCGCGAGGGACAGCGGGACGAGCCAGGCCCACGCGAGCCTCTGCAGCTGGTCCTCGCGCAGGCGCGGGTAGCTGACCCGGAACCAGATGACGGCGAAGGCCAGCGCGAACACCTTGACGAGCGTCCAGAGCCAGCCGAGCGGGCCGTCCAGGAACGGGCCCTTCCAGCCGCCGAGGAACAGGACGGTCGTCAGCCCGCACAGCACGACGATGCCCGCGTACTCGGCGAGCAGGAACAGCGCGAACCGCAGCCCGCCGTACTCGGTGTACGGGCCGAAGATGATCTCGGAGTCCGCGACCGGCATGTCGAACGGCGGGCGGCGCAGCTCGGCGAGGCCCGCGACGAAGAACACCGCTCCGCCGACCAGCTGCCACGGCAGCCAGTACCAGCGCCACTGCTCGACGATCCCGGACAGCGACAGCGTCCCGGCGGCCATCGCGACCGACGCCGCGCTGAACACCATGGGCAGCTCGTAGGACATGAGCTGCGCCGTGACCCGCATCCCGCCGAGCAGCGAGTACTTGTTCGCGCTCGCCCAGCCCGCCATGATCGCGCCGATCACGCCGACGCCCATCACGGCGAGCGCGAAGAACACGCCGGGGCCGAGGTCCAGCGCGACCTGGCCGTGCGGGCCGACCGGGATCACCAGCAGCACCAGCAGGTACGGGACGAGCGCGACGGCCGGAGCGAGCTTGAAGATCCGCCGGTCCGCGGCGGCCGGGACGACGTCCTCCTTCTGCGCGAACTTGACCCCGTCGGCGACCAGCTGCGCCCAGCCGTGGAACGCCCCGGCGTACATCGGGCCGAGCCGTCCCTGCATGTGCGCCATGACCTTGTGCTCGGCCTGCCCGACCAGCAGCGGAAGCACCGCGAACGCGGCGGCGACCAGCGCCAGCCTGCCGACGACCTCAAGCATGCGACGGCCCCCAGTCGTCCGGGACGCCCGGCGGGCGGACGCGGCGGCGGGACGGCGCGCCGTGCCCCGCCTCGCCCGGTTCCTTCGCGCCCGGCCACGGCTTGGCGACGCGCGCGGCGAGGACGAAGTCCTTGCGCAGCGGATGTCCTTCGAAGCCGTCCGGGAGCAGCAGCGGGACGGGGTTCGGGTGGCCGTCGAAGGCGATCCCGAACATCTCGAACGTCTCGCGCTCATGCCAGTTCGCACCGCGGAACACACCGGTCGCCGTCGGAAGCGCCGGGTTCTCGCGCGGGACGCGCGTGCGCACGAGCAGATGGTGCCGGCCTTCGAGCGAGTACAGGTGGACGACGATGGCGAAGCCGTCCTCCAGCTCGTCCACGGCGGTGAGCCAGTCGAAGAACGCGCAGCCGAGGTCGTCGCGGGCGAACGTCAGGGCGTCCAGCCAGGACTCGACGGGGACGTCGGCGGTGACCTCGCCATGGCTCTCGGACGTGGTGGCGGCGTCCCCGAAGCGGGTCGTCCACGCCTCGGCCAGTTCGGCGGGGGTCATCGCGAGCCCTCGCCGGTCTGTTCGCCGCCGTCGTCGTCGTCATCATCCATGAGGCCGGGAATGATCGACGGGTCGTGGTCCTCGAGCCGTGACCTGCGCCTTCGTCCGTTGCCGTTGCCGATCTCGGGCTCGGGCTCCGGCTGCTGGACGGTCTCGAGGGGGATGGTCGGGGCGTCCGGCTGGACGGGAATCGTCACCATCGCGTCGTCGGGCACGGGCGGCTCGGGGGCCGGCTCCGGTTCCGGCACCGGGTCGGGCTCGGGCGGCGGGGGCGGGGGCGGGGGTTGGATCGGACGGCGCAGAACCGTGGCCGAAAGTGGACGCGGCGGAGGCGGAGGCGTGACCGGTTCGCCCGGCCCGCCCTGGTAGCGCTCGCCGAGCGACTCGGCCGCGATCTTCTCCTGGAGCCGGATGATGCCGTGCAGCAGCGCCTCCGGACGCGGCGGGCAGCCGGGCACGTACACGTCCACCGGGATGATCTGGTCGACGCCCTTGGTGACGCAGTACGAGTCCCAGTAGGGGCCGCCGCAGTTGGAGCACGCACCGAAGGAGATGACGTACTTGGGCTCGGGCATCTGCTCGTACAGGCGGCGGACGGCCGGGGCCATCTTGTCGCTGACCGTCCCGGACACGACCATCAGGTCGGCCTGGCGCGGGCCGGGCGCGAACGGGATCACGCCGAGCCGGATGAAGTCGTGGCGGCTCATCGACGTCGCGATGAACTCGATGGCGCAGCAGGCGAGCCCGAAGTTGAAGACCCACAGCGAGTAGCGGCGCCCCCAGTTCAGTACGAAACGCACCGGTTTGGGTGCGAGCCGGGACAGCGGTCCGACGCTGGGCGGCGGAAGATCCACGGCGCTCATGCCGCCATTGTGGCCCACACCGCCGCCCCCGCCCGGACCCCGCTCGCCGCCCGGCGCGCCCGGTCCGTCGCTCACACCCACGAGAGGACGCCCTTCTTGCCCGCGTAGGCGAGCCCGACGGCGAGGAAGCCCAGGAAGACGAACATCTCGCCCAGTGTCGTCATGCCGTAGCCGGGCGAGGAGAACACCGTCGCCCAGGGGAAGAGGAACACCGCGTCCACGGCGAACACGACGTACAGGTAGGCGAAGACGTAGTAGCGGACGTACGACTGCGCCCATCCCTCACCGACCGGGTCGACGCCGCACTCGTAGGTGGTGAGCTTCTCCCCGGTCGGACGGCTCGGACGCAGCAGCCGGTTGACGGCCAGTCCGCCGGCGACGATGCCGCCGCCGACCACGAGCAGCGCGGCGACGACGCCGTACGTGTGGAAATAGTCCTGCACGGGCTCCTCCGGGGCCGGGTCCCGTCAAGTATCCCCGACCGGCTCCGGCGCGAGGCGTAGCGCGGCCCACGCATCTGACGGGTTCACAAATCGGACTCTTCGCCTCACGTTGGTGGAGGGACCACCGCGTTCCGGCGCGTCCGGCGCGTTCCGGCGCGTCCGGCGCGTTCCGGCGCGTCCGGCGCGTTCTGGTCGGCGCGTCCGGAAGAGCGTTCCGGCGGCAGGTCCCGGCGACCGGAGGGACGTGATCACCATGGGCACACCGCCGTCCGGCTGGGAGCCGCCGTCCGGCGGTCCCGAATGGTGGGACGCGCCCGGACCCGCCACGCCGCCGCCGTCCCCGCCTCCCTCACCGGGGCAGTTCGGGGCGCGCTTCCCGGGACCGGGGCAGGGGAACGTCCCCGGGCTGGGGCAAGGGGCGAACACTCCGCCGCCGTTCCCCCCAGGAGGTCTGGGCGGCGCTCCTCCATCGCGTCCGTCGCGTCCGTCGCGTCCGCCTCGCCGGACGGGCCTCATCGTCGGCATGGCGTTCGCGACGCTCGTGTTCATCGGGCTCGCGTCCGCGGCGATCATCCTGACCGTCCAGGAGAACACGAGGGAGAAGCCGCGCGACACGCTGCTGAAGGCGGCCGCCGCGCTCGGCGACGTCCGGACGCTCACCTACTCCGGGACGATCGGCTCGACGTCGCAGACGCTCACCGGGAAGCTGAAAGTGACCAAAGGTGGCCGCGCCTATGGCCCCGTGACCTGGAGCGGGACCAGCGCGACCCTGCTGGCCGCCGACGGGCGCGTCTTCCTGAGGGAACCGAAGTCGTCGTTGGTCGGTCGCATGCAAGTGGACACGACGGACGCCGCGCTCCTCCCGGACGGCGACTACTGGGGATCCATCGACCCGAACGAGCTCGGCCTCGACTTCAAGGGCACGCTGTCGCCGCCCGCCATGGCCGCCCTCATGCGCCGCTACGCGGGGCTGCGCACGGCACGATCCGAGACGACGGCGCGCGGACGCAAGGCGATCAAGATCAGCACGAGTGACGTCGCGTTCTACATTTCCCGGACAGGCGGGCATGAACTGCTTCGGTACGAGTCGTCCTATCCGAAGATCGCGGCGGACGTCACCGCGCAGCCCGTGTCAGGGGGTCCCGCTACGGTCGCCGACATGACGGCCGACATGGGACGGCTCGGCGACGCGTTCGACGCGTCCCGGCGCGCGAAGGTCGCCGCGAAGGTGGAGTTCACCAGCTGCGGCACGTTCGGCCGTCCCTGCTCGGTCGGCGTGAAGGTCCAGCCTGATCCGGGCACGTCCGGAACCGCCCGGATCAGGGCGTACTTCCGGTTGGCGTCGCAGCGGAACGGGGGCGGCAAGGTGTTCGGCGACTGCCGGGCGGACGGGGACGTCCCCGCGGGCCGGACGCAGCAGGTGCAGTGCACGATCTCCGGCGGGGAGTGGGCGAAACACGGAAGCGAGTACAAGACGGTGTGGGTCTACACGGCGGCGTTCCAGCTGGCGATAGAGCTCCAGGACGTTCCAAGAATGGAACGTGCACTGGCCGACGAATAACTCCAACCTCACAATTATCCGTCAATTGGGGACCCGGGGATCACTCACCCCCCGCTTTGCTGCACACTGGACAGGCATTTGAGGTCATATGACCTGGAAGGATGTGACCGGATGAGCAGTCCGCCGCCGCCACCGCCCGGATGGGACCCCCCGGCCGGTCCCTCCTGGCCGCCTCCGCCGCCCGAGGGCCCCGGAGGTCCCGGTGGGGCGGGCGGGGCCGGGTATCCCGGCGCGCCCGGAACACCCGGATACGGGCCGCCCGGAACGCCGGGCGCGCCCGGCTATGGCGGCCCCGAGACGCCGCCGCCGTTCTACAACCCGCCGCCACCCGGCCCAGGCATGCCGCCCGGCCCCGGCATGCCGCCCATGCCCGGGATGCCCCCCGGGCCGGGGATGCCGCCCGGAGCGGGGATGATGCCGCCGCCGCCCGGCAAGCCCCGCGGCAACGGCGGCCTGATCGCCGCGATCGTCGGCGGCGTGGTGGTGCTCATCGCGATCGTCGCGGTCGTGGTCGTCGTCGTGGTCGCCAACAGCGGCCAGAAGCCGGGCGACCGGCTCGCCAAGGCCGCCGACGCCGTCGGCGCCGCGCGCGTGCTCACCTACAAGGGCACGGTCGGCTCGTCGACCGACTCGCTGAACGGCGAGGTCAAGGTCACCAAGGGCGGCCGCGCCTATGGGCCGGTCTCCTGGAGCGGGCAGAACGTCACGTTCCTGTCGGCCGACGACAAGCTGTTCGTGAAGGCGCCCAAGTCGTACTGGACGGGCAAGTTCACCTCCACGATCAACTCCGGCATGCTCAAGGACGGCGACCAGTGGGGCGCGCTGGGCTCCAGCGACCTCTCGGTCGACTTCAAGGGCGGCCTCACCCCGACCGCGGTCGCCGACCAGATGCGCAAGTACAGCAAGTACCGCCTCACCTCGACCAAGACGACGGCGCAGGGCAAGAAGGCGCTCAAGATCACCGCGATCGGGACGAGCTACTTCGTCACCGCCGACGGCGACCCGCAACTGCTGCGCATCGAGAGCAGCTACCCGGCGATCAGCGCGGACGTCACCCCGCTGGCCGCCGGCGCGGCCTCCCCGGCGCTCGCCGACATCCGGTCCTCGATGGGCCAGCTCACCGACGCCGTCGACTCCGACCACACCGCCCGCGTCATGGGCAAGGCGCAGTTCGTCAGCTGCAAGACGTTCGGCGACCCCTGCACGGTCAAGGCGGACGTCTGGAGCACCCGCGGCACGCTGCCGTCCATCACCATCAAGGTCACCTTCCGGCTGACCGAGAAGCAGGACGGCGGCAAGTACTTCGGCGACTGCACGAGCACGGGGAACGTCACGTCCACCGACAACGCCACCGTCCAGTGCTCGATCACGGGCGGCGAGTGGGCCCGGACGGGCAAGAACTACACCCGGGTGTGGGTGACGCCGTACGCGATCTCGCTCGCGGCGTCCTCCGCCGACATCCAGTCGCTCCAGCAGGGCCTGGACTCCGAGTGACGAGCACCGGCTGACGCACGGCGCACGGCGTCAGCGCCGTGGGCGTCGGCCGGTGAGGCCGGTGGAAGAGTGCCGGACGGGCTGCGGCATCGCATCCCGTCCGGCACTCTTTGTTCTTGATCAGGTCGTCGGCAGGAAGAGCGCTGCGTGAGTTCGCACCAGGAGGGGACCTCCCCCGCACCCCCTTCTCCCCCCGTCGAGAACGGTCCGTTCGAGGCGTCCGACCCGGCAGGGGCCGGTCCGGTGCGTCCATCCGAAACGGGTCCGACCGCGGCCGCCGGGCCGGACGGGCCCGGCGCGTCCGGGGCGTCCGGCGCGTCCAGGGCGTCCGGGGCGTCCGGGGCTCGGAAGAAGGCGTTGGGACGGGTCCTCGGGGTGCCGTCGCCGCTGCTCATCGCCGGTGCGGCGGTGATCGCGATCGCGCTCGGCGCCGCGGCGTTCATGATGTCCGGCGGCGACTCGGGCAAGAAGCGGCACGGCGGAGCGAAACCGGTCGCGACCGCGCCGTGGGCGTCGGCCGCGCGGCAGCGGCTGCTGGCGACGACCGCCGTCCGCTACGACGGAACGGTCCACAGCGACGGCAGGCCCGTCCACCTCACGCTGACCGTGTTCGCCGGCGGCGCCGCGTCCGGGACGCTGACCGCGGGGCGCGAGCACGCGGACGTCGTCGCGGTGGACGGCGACACCTACCTCCGCGCCGCCGCGTCCTTCTGGAAGACCTACGGCGGCGAGGTCGAGCACGCCGCCGACTACGCGGGACGCTGGACGAAGGCCCCCGCGAACCTGCCCGGCCTGGACGTGAGGAACGTGCTCGCGCCGGACACGATCGCCAAGCGGCTCGCGTCCGCGCCCGGCAAGCCGTCCACCGAGAATCTCGGGAGCATCCGCGCCCACCGGGTGAAGACGCCGCGCGCCGACTACCTCGTCGAGGCGGGCGCGCCGAACGCGCTCCTGCGGGTCCAGGCGGCGGTCGGCGACCAGCCGGTGTTCACGGTCGGCTCCGTCCTCGCCCCGAAGAAGGCGTTCGCCGAGGTCCGCGCGCGCGTCGCCGCGCTCGCGGGCGCGGCCGACCCGGCGATGCGGTTCCGTCCGGGCAAGCTGAGCTTCGTCAACTGCGACCAGAACGTCGAGAGCTGCACGGTCAGCGTCCCGGCCACGCTCGCCCGCCCGGCCGGGACCCCGCCGCAGGGCGCGCGCGCCACGCTGCGCGTCACGATCCTGGCGGACCATCGCGCGCTCGGCACCTGCACGGGCTCGGGGGCCGTCCCGTCGAACGGCTCGCTCGTCCTGCGCTGCACCGTGACGAGCTCGGGGTGGCGATCCTGGATGCGGTCCGCGCTGGACGATCCGGGCGCGCACGCGTACGAGGCGCAGGCCAGGGTGCTGGGCGAGGCCGTCTCGTCGTCCCGCGTCCCGCAGCTGCTCGCGCAGCTCGACCGGCACCGTCCGACCACCACCCCCTGACCGCCTGCGGTTTGTCACCGTCCCGCGACACGGGACACCCCGGCGACGGCCGTGACCTGGGACACAGGGACGAGCTCGGGGCAGGGGCGGTCGCACCGGCCCGCAAGCCGCTGCTTATAGTGCGTGGCGTGAAACCCGTGCCCCCGGGGAGCCCCCGACGTGCCGTGCTCGTCCGGCGACTCCACGTCGACTACTGCCTCCTGACCAGCTGCCTGTGTCGACGTCGCACCTGACGGACTGACCCGCGATCCCCCTGAACCAGGGGCCCACGCGGGCCGGACCGAGGTACGGGACCCCGGCGGACGCCCCTGCCCACGGGCGGCCGCCGCCGATCCCGCCGCTCCCGGCGCCCCTCGGAACCGGCGTCCCCCGGACGCTCCGGATCCCGGACCGCGCAGGAGCGGCGACACCATGGCCCCCGACCGGGCGATAGCCCTGAAATTGCGGGGCCGGAGCTCGACGGAAGCCGACCGAGGCACCGCGGCCCGGACATACGATGAAGGTAAGCCTAAGTAGCGCCATGATCCCGGGTGCCTCCTCCGGGACGGACGCTGCGCGTCGAGGAGGTCTTCCTCTGTGACCAAACAGGTCCAGCAACTCGACCGCGTCATCATCCGCTTCGCCGGTGACTCCGGCGACGGTATGCAGTTGACCGGTGACCGCTTCACCCAGGAGACGGCGGCGTTCGGCAACGACTTGTCGACCCTGCCGAACTTCCCGGCCGAGATCCGCGCCCCGGCCGGCACCCTCCCCGGCGTGTCCAGCTTCCAGTTGCACTTCGCCGACCACGACATCCTGACCCCCGGCGACGCGCCGAACGTGCTCGTCGCGATGAACCCCGCGGCGCTCAAGGCCAACCTCGGCGACCTCCCGCGCGGCGCCGACCTGATCGTCAACACCGACGAGTTCTCCAAGCGGAACCTGGCCAAGGTCGGGTACGCGGCGAACCCCGTCGAGGACGAGTCGCTCAGCGAGTATCGGGTGCACGCGCTGCCGCTCACCTCGATGACGGTCAAGGCCCTCGAGGGCTTCGACATCTCGAAGAAGGACGCCGAGCGGGCCAAGAACATGTTCGCCCTCGGGCTGCTGTCCTGGCTCTACCACCGTCCCACCGAGGGCACGGTCGCCTTCCTCGAGCGCAAGTTCGCCCGCAAGCCCGAGATCATGAAGGCCAACATCGCGGCCTTCCAGGCGGGCTGGTCGTTCGGCGAGACCACCGAGGCGTTCTCCGTCCAGTACGAGATCAAGCCCGCCGACCACGAGCCCGGCCTCTACCGCAACATCACCGGCAACACCGCTCTCGCCTACGGGCTCGTCGCGGCCGGCGAGCGCAGCGGCCTGCCGGTGTTCCTCGGCTCCTACCCGATCACCCCGGCCTCCGACATCCTGCACGAGCTGTCCAAGCACAAGCGGTTCGGCGTCCGGACGTTCCAGGCCGAGGACGAGATCGCCGCGGTCGGCGCCGCGCTCGGCGCGTCCTTCGGCGGCTCGCTGGGCGTCACCACCACGTCCGGGCCGGGCCTCGCGCTGAAGTCCGAGACGATCGGCCTCGCGGTCGCGACCGAGCTCCCGCTACTGGTCATCGACGTCCAGCGCGCCGGGCCGTCCACCGGACTGCCGACCAAGACCGAGCAGGCCGACCTCATGCAGGCCATGCACGGCCGCAACGGCGAGGCCCCGGTCCCGGTCATCGCGCCGCGCTCCCCGTCGGACTGCTTCGACGCCGCGCTCGACGCCGCCCGGATCGCCGTGAAGTACCGCACCCCGGTCATCGTCCTGTCGGACGGCTACCTCGCCAACGGCTCCGAGCCCTGGAAGATCCCCGCGGTCGACGCGCTGCCGGTCATCGAGCCGGGCTTCGCCGAGCCGAACCAGGAGGACTTCCAGCCGTTCAAGCGCGACCCCGAGACGCTCGCCCGGCCCTGGGCCGTGCCCGGAACGCCCGGCCTGGAGCACCGGATCGGCGGCCTGGAGAAGGCGGACGGCTCCGGCAACATCTCCTACGACCCGGCGAACCACGACCTGATGGTCCGGCTGCGGCAGGCCAAGGTCGACGGGATCGCGTCCGACATCGAGCCCCTCGAGGTGGACGACCCGTCCGGCGAGGCCCGCGTGCTCGTGCTCGGCTGGGGCGGCACGTACGGCGCGATCTCGGCGGCCGTCCGGCGCGTCCGGAAGGCCGGCGGCACGATCGCCCAGGCCCATCTGCGTCACCTCAACCCGTTCCCGGCCAACACCGAGGCGGTGCTGCGCTCCTACGACAAGGTCGTGGTGCCGGAGATCAACCTCGGCCAGCTCGCGCAGCTGCTGCGCGGCCGGTACCTCATCGACGTCGTCAGCTACAACCGCGTGCGCGGCCTGCCGTTCAAGGCCGAGGAGCTCGCGGGCGTGATCCGGGATGTGATCGACAGTGAGTGACCTCAACGGAAACGGCGCCGCGGACGGTGGCCCGCTGTCGCTGTCGCTGGTGCCGAAGACCGACGCCAAGCAGACGATGAAGGACTTCAAGACCGACCAGGAGGTCCGCTGGTGCCCCGGCTGCGGGGACTACGCGATCCTGGCGGCCGTCCAGTCCTTCCTGCCCGAGCTCGGGCTGCGCAAGGAGAACATCACCTTCGTCTCCGGCATCGGCTGCTCGTCCCGGTTCCCGTACTACATGAACACCTACGGGTTCCACTCGATCCACGGGCGCGCCCCGGCGATCGCGACCGGGCTCGCCACGTCCCGGCCCGACCTGTCGGTGTGGGTCGTCACCGGTGACGGCGACGCCCTGTCGATCGGCGGCAACCACCTGATCCACGCGCTGCGCCGCAACGTCAACCTGAAGATCCTGCTGTTCAACAACCGGATCTACGGGCTGACCAAGGGCCAGTACTCGCCGACGTCCGAGACCGGGAAGATCACCAAGTCGACCCCGATGGGCTCGCTGGACTCCCCGTTCAACCCGCTCTCGCTGGCGATCGGCGCGGAGGGCACCTTCGTCGCCCGGACGATCGACTCCGACCGCAAGCACCTCCAGTCGGTGCTGCGCGCGGCGGCCGAGCACCGCGGCACGGCGCTCGTCGAGATCTACCAGAACTGCAACATCTTCAACGACGACGCGTTCGCCCCGCTCAAGGACCCCTCGGTCCGGGACGACATCACGATCCGCCTCGAGGACGGTCAGCCGATCGTGTTCGGCGCCGAGGGCCAGAAGGCCCTGCGCCGCACCCGCACCGGCTCGTTCGAGGTCGTGGCCACCGCGGACGTCGACCCGTCCGAGATCGCCGTCCACGACGCGTCCAACCCGGACCCGTCCCAGGCGTTCGCCCTGTCCCGCCTCGACTCCCCCGCCTTCGAGCACACCCCGATCGGCATCTTCCGCAACGTGGACCGCCCGTCCTACGACGAACTGATGCGCGACCAGCTCACCGAGGCCGCCGAAACCCAGGGCCAAGGCAACCTCGCCTCCCTCCTGGCCAGCGGCGACACCTGGCGAGTCGACTAACACCCCCGTGAGGGGGCCGCCCCCGGCCCCCTCACCCCCCAGCCACCCACTCGCCCCCGCCACACGGGCCGGTGACCGGCAACCGCAGCGCCAACACACGGCACACGTCGGCACACAGCGCACGACCCCTCAACGGCGAACGCCGAAGCAACGGCGCACACCGAGGTGAGCGACGGCGCACCCTGAAGGGGACGGCGCACGCCGGGGGCGTCGATGTCTGTCTCCGCGTCGGTGGACGGCGATGGGGTGCGCTGCCCCGCGGAGGCGTTGGCGCGCGTGTCAGGATGTCCCGACACGCGCGTTCTTGTGTGTTGCGGGCGGGTTCGTTCGCGTCCGGGGCCCGGTTTTGCTCACTTGTTCGTGGCCGGTTTGGTGCAACGTGCGACCTGCGCGCCGCCAAGGGGTGCGTCGGTGGGGCCCTTCCTGCAAGACTTGGAGATCAACTGTCGGGGAGGTGACGATGCGGGTCGTTCCGCGCCGCAGCAAGGATCGTCAGGACACGTCCGCCGATCCCACGCCCGAACGCGCCCCTGAGGGCCGCGACCGCGGCGCATCCTCCGACGCCCCCGCGTCCGACCAGCAGCCGAGCCCTGCTCCGAGCGCCCCGGACGCCGAAGACGGCCGAGCCGACATCAACGACGGCCGCACCGAGGCTGAGGACAGCCGGGCCGAGGCTGAGCACGCACCGAAGCACGCCGCCCCCGCGCACCCACCGAAGCTGGGCCGCCGCGAACGCAAGCGCCTGGAACGCCTCCAGGCGGCGACCGCGGCCCAGGAACCGGCCGCTCTCCCGAGCATGCTCCCCAGCGAGACGGAAGCCGCCACCGAGCCCGCACCGGGGACGCCGTCGATCGACGCCCCTTCCGACGAATCCGCAGGCGAGACACCTTCCACGCCCGCCTCGCCTCGTCACAGCGCCACCAAGGGCCGCAAGCGGTCGAAGCGGGGCAAGAAGCCCGAGGCCGACAGATCCTCTCCGGCCTCCGCGACCACCTCCTCCACAACGGGAACCGAGTCATCCACACCTGAGGGACCGCCCCTCACCCCAACCGCATCCACCTCCTCCGGGGACGAAGCGACGGCGTCCGCGAGCACTCAGCCTGCGTCCGCGTCCGAAAGCGACGCGCCGACATCGGCTGACACCGCAGCCAAGGACGGCCTCACAGGCGGCGCCTCGACGTCCACCCCGGACAGCGGCGACTCGTCGGCCTCCGCCGACGACAAGCGCTCCAACGCGACCGGGACGGACGAAGGCAGAACCGCGCCTGGTGTGAGCGGAATCGGCGAGGGGTCCGGCTCGGGGGGACGCGGTGCGTCGAGCGGTGTGGACGACGGCCGTCGTGACCTGGCGGGTGCAGAGAGCATGGCTGCTGGGACGGCGGCCACTTCGACGTTGACCCTGCGACTGGACGTCGAGGCCGACGGCGACGAGGACAGTACCGACGCGCGCCGGAGGGAACGGTCGAGGGCACGGCAACGGGAGGCCGCCGCCGTCAAGCGGAGCCGTGCCGAGCTGCGCGGCGGGCACGCCAGGCAGAGCGGGCAGGAGCAGGCCGCCCGCGAGCACCGCGCGGCCCTCGTCACGATGGTGCTGACGCTGGGCATCCTGATCGCCGCCGTTGCCGTGACGGGCGGACTGATCGCGAACTCGATGCGGAACCGTCCCGTCGCCCTGGCCTCGCCGCTGCAGATCTTCCCGGTCATGCAGACGAGCCCGGGGGCGTGCCCGGCGGGCACGCAGGGCGTCAGCGGGCAGACCACCACGGGCCTGGTCTGCTACCAGCTCACCCAGGGCATGTCCATCCGCAAGGTCTCCGACCTGCGCGTCCAGCGCGGACGCACCGGCGGCGCCTACGACGTCGCGGTCACGCTGCGTCCCTCCGACCGGAAGGCGTTCGCCCAGCTCACCCGTACGACCGTCGGGCGGGACGTCGCGTTCGTCATCGGTAATCGCCTGATCACCGCTCCGCGTGTGGAGATGGCCATCACCGACGGCAAGGTCGTCATCACCGGCACGCCGGACCACGCCTCCGCCACCCGCCTGGTGCGCGACCTCAAGGGCCACTGACCCCGATCGTCCGGTCGACGTCCCGGAGCTGCCCGCTCGTACCGCCGGCTCATCCTGAGCTCCTCCCCTGTGCACTGATCGACGACTTCGTTCCATCGTCGCTGCGGGGGCGCGGGACCTCAAGACAATCCACAGACTGTGGATAACTTGAGGAGTGGCTGGGGAGAGAAGCGCTCTGAGCTGCCGGAATATCCAGATGGTCATTGCCTGGCACCACCTCGTCCAGTGGCCAGGTCAAGCAAAAGCCCGGAGCGGCGGACCGAAGGGTGCGGACGGTCCGCCGCTCCGGGGGTTTGAGAGGCCGGCTCAGGCCGAGCAGTCGGCGGCGGAGATGGTGGAGCTGGACGGCGGCGCCCTGAACCCGCAGTCCCGGGGACGGTGCGGGCTCTGCACCTCCAGCTCGATGGCCCTCCTGTTTAGGCGGCCGCGCTGAAGGTCGTGGCCGTCAAGAGCGCTGCAGCCCGTCCGCCCGGGGCGTCGGTGCTGCCCATGGGCCGCCCGCGCTCCCGTTCGCAGTCAACCGTCCGGCCTGCCGCTGACAGCGGCAGGCCGGACGGTGGCGGTGGGGGTTACGCGGTCGTGTTGGGGGTGGGGGCGGTCGCGGGGGTCGAGGCCGGGGCGTCCGTCGGGGCGGGGGACGTGCTCGGGGCCTGGTCGACGCGGCTGACGGAGCTGCGCAGCGGCAGTTCCTTCAGGAAGAGGACCACGACGAAGCCGACGAGCGCGACCGGAACGCCCACGAGGAACACCGTCTGCAGCGACTGGGTGAACGCCTCCAGGACGATCCCCTTGAACGGCTGCGGCAGGTGCTGGACGGCGTCCGGCGTGCCGAGCGAGGTGCCGCCGCCCGCCGGAGGTCGGACGTGCGCGGCGGCCAGGCCCTCGGTGAGGTGGTGCGTGAGCCGGTTGTTGAGGATCGCGCCGAACGCGGCCGTGCCGATCGCGCCGCCGAGGTTCCGGAAGAAGGAGACACCGGACGTGGTGGCGGCGAGGTCGGTGATCGCGGCGGCGTTCTGCGCGGCCAGGATCATGATCTGCAGGGTGAGGCCGAGGCCCGCGCCGAGCACCGCGATGTCCGCGCCGATGACCAGCTTGCTGGAGTCGACGTGCAGGCGGGACAGCAGGTACATCGAGCTCGCGACCAGCGCGAGGCCGACGACCGGGAACCACTTGTAGCGGCCGAGGCGGGTGACGACCTGGCCGGATCCGGTCGAGGTGACGAACATGGCCGCCACCATCGGCAGCGTCATCAGGCCGGACCGGGTCGGCGACATGCCCTTGACGATCTGCAGGTACTGCGGCAGGTAGATCATCGCGCCGAACATCGCGACGCCGACGGCCAGGGAGGCGATCGAGCAGAGCACGAAGGTCGGGTTGCGGAACAGCCGCGGCGGCAGGATCGGCTCGCGCGCCGCGCGCTCGGCGAACACCGCGCCGATCACCAGGACGACGGCGACGGCCGCGAGGAGGTAGGTCCACATGGAGCTCCAGTCGAACTCCTTGCCGCCCATGGTGAGGATCAGCATGACGACGGTGGCCGCGCCGGTGATGGTGAAGGCGCCGAAGATGTCGATGCGGGTGTCCCGCTTGATCTTCGGGAGCTTCAGGACCTTCTGCATGACCACGAGCGAGATGATCGCCAGCGGGACGCAGACGTAGAAGCACCAGCGCCAGCCGAGCCCGTCGGCGTCCACGATGAAGCCGCCGAGCATGGGCCCGGCGACGGTCGCGACGCCGAAGACCGCGCCCATGTAGCCGGAGTAGCGGCCCCGCTCGCGCGGCGGGACGACGTCGCCGAGGATGACCTGTGCCAGCGCGGACACGCCGCCGACGCCGAGTCCCTGGAACGCGCGGGCCGCGATGAGCTGGCCGATGTTCTGCGACAGTCCGGCGCCGACCGACGCCAGGACGAAGATGACCAGCGCCGACTGGAACATCAGCTTGCGGCCGAGGATGTCCGACAGCTTGCCCCACAGCGGGGTCGAGGCGGTCATCGTCAGCAGCGACGCGCTCGCCACCCAGGACAGCTGGTCCTGGCCGCCGAGGTCCCCGACGATCGTCGGCAGCGCCGTGCCGACCACCGACGTCGAGATCATCGTGGTCAGCATCGCGATCATCAGCCCGGAGAGGATCTCCAGGATCTGCCGGTGCGTGTAGTGCACCGGCGCCGCGCGCCCGGCCGCTGCCGCTCCCGGATTCTGCGGCACCATGCCAGCCTGAGCCACTCTGCCCCCATCCATCAATTACCTGTGTTTTGCATATATGTTATGTAGACGTCCGTTTACTTGCAACGCGGGGATACTGGAAGCGACCAGGATCACGTTGGAGCCGGGAGCGATGACCGACATCACCAGCAATCTGTCCGGCGGCGTCCGCCTCCCGCCCGCCGCCGTCGACGCCGACGACGAGTGCGGGGAGCACGTCGTCCGGAAACGAAACCGCGAGGCGACCGAGCGGCGCCTGCTGGACGCCGCGCGCGACCTGTTCGGCGAGCTCGGCTACGACGGGGTGACCGTCCGGATGATCGCCGCGGCCGCGGACGCGAACGTCGCGCTGGTCAACCGCTACTTCGGGTCGAAGTCGGCGCTGTTCGCGCGGGTCCTGGCGGGCGAGTCCGAACTGCGCGAGGTGATCACCGGGACGCCGGACGCCGCGCGGCTCCCCCGGCGGCTGGCCGAGCACGTCGCCCGGCAGACGCACCGGGTGCCGCCGAGTCCGCTCGTCCGGATGCTGGACCGCTCGGTCGGCAACCCCGAGGTCCAGCAGATCCTCCGCGAGCACATGGACGAAGTGCTGGTCAGGCCACTGATCGCCAAGCTCGACGGCCCGGACCCCCGCATCCGCGCCACCATGGCCGCCCTGGTCATCATGGGCGGCGGCCCGGTCCGGCGGATGCTCGACATCGGCGACCTGCGCTCCGCCGACCAGGCCGACCTCGTCGAACGCCTCACCGGCATGTTCACCGCCGCCCTCGCCCTCCGCTCCGACGACTAGGAAGCCGAGCCGGGCACCCGCACCGCGCGATCAACGCTGCGTCCGCGCCGGACCCCGCACGGACGGCTGGTGCCGAGCCGGGTACGCGTGCGGGCGGCGTGCGGGCGGCATGCGGGCTGAGCCGGACGGGCTGGTCGTCCGCGTGGGCGGCCAGGTGGCCGGGGCGGGTCCTGCCTGAGGAGGACGGTCCGGCCGGGGGTACGTCGACAGGCGCAGGCCGGACTGGACCAACGGCCGAGCGGCCGGCGCGAGCGGCCACGTAGTCTGCCGGATATGCGGGTGGGAGGGGGTTTCGTGCGACGCTGGGCGGCCATCGGAGGCCCGGGACGACGACGATGGGCGGCCGCCGGAGGCGTCGCGGCCCTGGTCGCCGCGTCCGGGCTGGTCTACGGGATCGGCGTGTCGGACGAGCGGGCCGTCACCTCGTCCGACCAGTGGATCTCCGTGGTGGACGGACCGCGCGACGACCAGCACGTCCGGCTGGACACCGCGTTCTACCGTCCGCCCGGCAGCGGGCGCGTCCCGGCGATCCTGCTCGGGCACGGGTTCGGCGGCACCAAGGACGACATGCGCGCCGAGGCACGGCGGCTGGCGCGCGACGGTTACGCGGTCCTGACCTGGTCGGCGCGCGGCTTCGGCCGCTCGACCGGGGAGATCGCGCTGGACTCCCCCGACTACGAGGTCAAGGACGTCCGGCAGCTGATCGACTGGCTGGCGCGGCGTCCCGAGGTCCGGCTGGACGGTCCGGGCGACCCGCGCGTGGGCATGACCGGTGAGTCCTACGGCGGCGCGATCGCGCTGATGACCGCCGGATACGACCGCCGGGTGGACGCGATCGCCCCGCGGATCACCTGGAACAGCCTGCCCGACGTGTTCTTCCCCAACGCGGACGGCCATGGCCCCGAGACCGGCGTCTTCAAGAAGCTGTGGGCCGGGCTCTTCTTCACCAGCGGCACGGGCGGCTCGGCCTGCGGCCGGTTCCTGCCCGCCCTGTGCACGATGTACCAGCGGGTCGCCGAGTCCGGGCGTCCGACGCAGGAGGCGGTGCGGATTCTGGCCGCGTCGAGTCCGGCGTCCGTGGCGGACCGAATCCGGGTTCCCTCGCTGCTCATCCAGGGACAATCCGACTCATTGTTCCCTCTGGACCAGGCCGATGCGAACGCGCGTGCGATCGCCCACAACGATTCGCCCGTGCGAACCGTTTGGTATCAGGGGGGACATGATGGCGGCGATCCCGAGACGAGCCGACTGGAGGGCTATGTACGCACCTGGTTCGATACCTATCTGAAGAACGGCACGGCGGCGTCCACCGCAGGCGGCACCTCACCGTCCGGCTCGAGCGGCGGCTCGGCATCCGGCTCGAGCGGCAGCGCGGCTTCCGGGACGAGCCAGGGCCCGGCGTTCGCTTCTCACGGCGGGTCGGGTTCCGGCTCGGGTGGGGGCGGTGAGGCGGGTGACGGGTTCACGGTGACGCGTGCGGGCGGCATCGACTCGTCCAGCCAACGCGTGGTCGTGCGCGCGGCGTCCACCAGGACGTATCCGGGGCTCTCGGCGAATCCGCGCACGCTGCCGCTGCGGGGTGCGGCGCAGACCGTCCACAACCCGGCGGGCGGTACGCCGGCGTCGATCTCCGCGCTGCCCGGGCTCGGTGGCCTGGACGCGCTGGGCTCGCTCGGCGGCCAGGTCCTGGGCGGCGGGAGCGACGGCGGCGGTGACAGCGGCGGCGGTGGTGACGGCGGCGGCGGTGGGGCTTCCGGGGGCGGAGGCGCGAGCGGAAGCGGAGGTTTCGCGCTGGACGTCCCCGGTCAGTCGGCCGTGTTCGACACGCCCTCCCTCACCGAGGCGGTCCAGCTCACGGGTGCGGCGTCCGTGCACCTCAAGGTCACGGGCATGCCGGCGGACGGCGCGTCGCTGTTCGCCAAGCTCTACGACGTCGCCCCGGGCGGGGGCGCCACCCCGGCCCGGCGGCTCGCCGCGCCCTTCCACGTGTCCTCACCGGACGACGTGACCGTGACGCTGCCCGCGCTGGACTACAGGTTCGAGGCTGGCCACCGCATCCGCGTCGTGGTGTCGACGACCGACATGGGCTTCGCGACGCCGCCCCAGCCCGCCTCGTACACGATCACGGCCACGTCGGGCATCACCGTCCCGTCCGTCCCGTCCCTGCGGACGCCGGGGGCGCCGCTTCCCGCCTGGGTCTGGGCCCTTCCCGTGGCCGCCGCCGCGATCGCCGCGGGAATCGTCCTCACCGGGCGCCGCAAGCCGGTCCTCCCGACACCTGCCACGGCCGCACCGGCCCCCGCGAAGCCGAATGGCCACCCAAACTCGGCGACCCACGCAAAGGAGCCTCTCAGCAGCACCGAAGTGAGCGAGGCCGCAGGAACAACCGGCGACGCGACGTCGAACGGCGACCACCGCACGCCTCAAGGCGTCAGCGTCGAAGCCCTCGAAGGCGACGCCAGTGCCGCGCCTCAGGCCAACGGTCAGGGCCAGGACGCCGCCGAAACAGGCCCGCACGCCCAGGAACAGGGCGCCGATGCCGAAGCGTCCTTCCGCGAAGCGTCGAGCCGTGGGGGGCCAGCGCCCGTCGACACAGCCGAGGGCGCGGCGCGGCGGGTCGTCCGCGCGGCGTTCGATCCGGAGCTTGCGGACGTGCCGTTGCAGATCAGCGGACTGACGAAGGCGTACGCGAACGGCTACCGGGCGGTGTCCGAGTTGTCGTTCCGCGTCGAGCGGGGGCAGGTGCTCGGCCTGCTCGGGCCGAACGGGGCTGGCAAGACGACGACGCTGCGCATGCTGATGGGGCTGATCCATCCGGACGAGGGCGAGATCCGGATCTTCGGGCACCGGGTGACGCCGGGCGCGCCGGTCCTGTCGCGGCTCGGGTCGTTCGTCGAGGGGCCGGGGTTCCTGCCGCACCTGTCCGGACGCGACAACCTCGACCTGTACTGGCGCGCGACGGGGCGTCCGGCCGGGTCCGCGTACCTCGAGGAGGCCCTGGAGATCGCGGACCTCGGCGCCGCGCTCGACCGGGCCGTCCGCACGTACTCGCAGGGGATGCGGCAGCGCCTCGCGATCGCGCAGGCCATGCTCGGCCTGCCGGACCTGCTCGTCCTGGACGAGCCGACCAACGGGCTCGACCCGCCGCAGATCCGGGAGATGCGCGAGGTGCTGGTGCGGTACGCCGCGTCCGGGCGGACCGTGATCGTGTCCAGCCACCTGCTCGCCGAGGTCGAGCAGAGCTGCACGCACGCCGTGGTCATGGCCGGGGGACGGCGCGTCGCGGCGGGCCCGGTCAGCGAGATCACCGGCACCGGGCGCCGCCTGGAGGACGCGTTCCTGGAGATCATCGGAGAGGGATCATGACCGGAACCGCACCCCTCAACGGCAAGGCCCCCTCCAGGCCCGAAACCACGGTCCCGGCCCTGCCGGAAAGCACGGGCTCGCCGCACGCGGCGGACGGTTCGTCCACCGGGTACGCGGTCGGGCGGACGCTGCCGCTGCGCGTGGAAGCGATCCGGCAGTTCCGGCGCCGCCGGACCCTGCTGGCGTTCGCGATCCTGCTCGTCCTCCCCTGGGTGCTGGTCGCCGCGTTCGAGATCGGCGGCGACTCGTCCCGGCAGGGCGCGCCCGGACTGGTGGACGTCGCGACCGCCGGCGCGCTGAACTTCGCGCTCTTCGCCCTGTTCGTCTCGGCGGGCTTCCTGCTGGTCGTCGCGGTGGCGCTGTTCTGCGGCGACACCGTCGCGAGCGAGGCGAACTGGTCGTCGCTGCGCTACCTGCTGGCCGCGCCCGTCCCACGTGCCCGGCTGCTCCGCCAGAAGCTGATCGTCGGGCTCGCGTACGCGACCGTCGCGGTCGTCAGCCTGCCGCTGATGTCGCTGGTCGCGGGCGCCGTCGCGTTCGGCTGGCACGACGTGCGGCTGCCGACCGGCGGCACCGTCCCGGTCGGCACAGCGCTCGGCCGGATGGCGATCGTCGTCGCGTACGCCCTGGTCAGCGAGCTGGTGGTGGCGGCCCTGGCGTTCCTGCTGTCGGTCCTCACCGACTCGCCGCTCGGCGCGGTCGGCGGCGCGGTCGGCCTGGTGATCGTCAGCAACATCCTGGACGCGGTGACGGCCCTCGGCGGCTGGCGCGACTTCCTGCCCACCCACTGGATGTACGCGTGGACGGACGCCCTCCAGCCGCAGATCCAGTGGACGGGCATGATCAAGGGCGCCGCGGTCTCGGTCGCCTACGCCCTCGTCCTACTCGCCCTGGCCTTCCGCCGCTTCCGCAACCGCGACATCGTCTCCTGACGATCCCTGGAGAAGACGCCCCCCCACTTCCGCACCCCTCGGCCCGGGCGATCCCGCCGCCACACAAAGCGCGACCTGCTTCCGCAAATTCGGTCGAACGGGCAGAGGGTGTCGCATAAGCTCATCGAACCTCACGCTCGGCGGCCACGTCGAACAAGGTGAGCGCGACATCGGCTCGATCGAACGGGTTAAACCCGGCCCGACGGGGGAGATGATCACCATGGCACGGCAGCAGCTCGTCAAACGCCCGCGACCCCCACGTCAACCGAGCCCGCTCGACCTCAGGACGCCCTCGGGCCGTCTCCTGCCGTACTGACCTCGCCCCTTCCGCTTCCGGCAGAACCACCCAGCCGAGCGCCGGATCCCCTCCCACCACGGGCCCCGGCGCTCCGCGGGCCCCTGTTCGCCGACAGCGAACACCCCCGCCCAGCCGCCCTGAACCAAGGCACGCGTGCCCGCTACGCCCCGTCTGTCCGTTCCAGCCGGGCCAGGAAGCGGTCCCGGTTCACCACGGCACGCCATACCCGCCCGCCGGCCAGCAGCGTCCCGTCGTCCCCCGTGGCCCGGACGTCGAACACGACCCGCCGTGCGTCCCTCTCGCTCAGCTCGGCGACGATCACCACCCGGGCTCCGACCGGGCTCGCCGCCAGGTGGTCGATCTCCACCCGCGTCCCGACCGACGTCTCGGCCACATCGAGCCGCCCTTCGAGCGCCCGCACCGTGGCGGCCTCGAACAGGGCCACCAGCCGCGGCGTCGCCAGCACCGGGACGTCCCCGGATCCGACGGCGATCGCCGTGTCCCCCAGTGCCACCTCGAGGTGCAGTTCAACCCGCAGGTCAGAATCCGTCATGGTCACAATGTGCCCGAAACCGCGTCCCGTCGAAGCACCGGCTCGCCTCGGACCATCCGGCCACGATGACTTTGCGCGGCCGTGAGATTACCCGCCCCGCCTTCGCCGCATCTTCCCCATTGACGGGGAGAGGAAGCGAGGCGCTCATGCTTCGCCGACGGCCCGGCAGGGAGGCGCGCTCAACCGGCCGCAGCCCGCGCCGGGGTCACCGCCGTCAAGGTGGCCGTCGCCGCGTTCCTCGCCCCACGCCGCCTCTTCGGGCTCGCGGATACCGCGCACGCGCACGAGGTCGTCCCCGTCCGGACGAGGGAAGGACGCGACGCACCTATGGCCCGCAACCGAACCAACCGGCAGGCCGGATTCAACTGGCCGCTGCTCCTGGGCGTCATCACCACACTGTTCCTGCTCTGGCTCTGGTGGTGGTCCGCCACCCAGGGCGGACCAGGCTGACCGAACCGATGTCGCCCCCGTCGAGCGACCACTCGACGGGGGCGCGACAGACCGACGTCCTCACTCCGCAGGGACGCGTCCCTGGCGCTCGTCGCCCGTGTCGAAGAACCGCGGCGCAGTGACGCTCTCCTCGTAGAGCCCCACCTCGTCGTCCGCCACTGGAACAGGCAACGAACCCCGTACCACCCCGACCTCTCCACCACGCCGCTCCCTCGCGAACGCGTATCGGCACTGACGTCCCGACGGCGGGACGGGTGGCCTGAGGTCATTCGGCGGGGGCTACGCCTACGGGGCAGGTCAGGCCGGTGCCGCCTAGGCCGCAGTAGCCGTTGGGGACCTTGTGGAGGTACTGCTGGTGGTAGGGCTCGGCGTAGTAGAAGGGCGGGGCCTTGGCGATCTCGGTGGTGATCTCGGGGTAGCCGGCGGCGGTGAGGGTGGGCTGGTAGGCGGCGCGGGAGGCCTCGGCCTGGGCCTGCTGGGCGTCGGAGTGGGTGAAGATCGCCGAGCGGTACTGGGTGCCGACGTCGTTGCCCTGGCGCATGCCCTGGGTGGGGTCGTGGGACTCCCAGAAGACCTTGAGGAGGGTCTCGTAGGAGACCTTGGCGGGGTCGTAGACGACGCGGACGGCCTCGGTGTGGCCGGTGTGGCCTGAGCAGACCTCTTCGTAGGTGGGGTTGGCGGTGTAGCCGCCCTGGTAGCCGGTGGCGGTGGTGATCACGCCCTCGGTCTCCCAGAACTTGCGTTCGGCGCCCCAGAAGCAGCCGAGGGCGAAGTCGGCGACCTCGGCGTGGCCGGGGAACGGCGGGGTGAGGGGGGTGCCCAGGACCTCGTGGCGGGACGGGACGGGCATCGACTCGTCCCGGCCGGGCAGGGCCTTCTCCGGGGCGACCATCTGGGTCTTCGCGAAGCCGAACATGCCTCCCAGACTACGTCCGCCTCGATCACACCGGAGGGGTGTCCTGTGTGTCCGGATGTGACCCCTTTCGCAGTACATCAGTGTCACCTAGATTGACTGCTTACGCCCTGATAACGTGCATCTTGTGGTCAACCGTTGCGGAATGGTATTTGGTGTCGCTGCGTACGTACTTTGGGGACTGTTCCCGCTCTACTGGCCTCTGCTGAAACCCGCGAACGCGGTGGAGATCCTGGCGCACCGCATCATGTGGTCGCTCGTCGCGGTCGCGGTGATCCTCGCCGCCGGACGCAACTGGGCCTGGATCCGGACGCTGAACCGGAGGACGCTCGGGCTCCTGGCGCTCGCGTCCGTGCTCATCTCGGTCAACTGGGGCACCTACATCTTCGCCGTGAACACCGGCAAGACGATCGAGGCGTCCCTCGGGTACTTCATCAACCCGCTGATCAGCATCCTGTTCGGGGTGGTCATCTTCCGGGAGCGGCTCCGCCTGTGGCAGTGGGTCGCGGTCGGCCTCGGGACGGCGGCGGTCGTCGTCCTGACGGTGGACTACGGACGGCTCCCCTACATCGCGCTGATCCTCGCGTTCTCGTTCGGCGTCTACGGGCTGCTGAAGAAGTTCGCGTCCATGCCGTCCGCGGAGAGCCTCGCGGTGGAGACGGCGGTCATGTTCGTCCCGGCGCTCACGGCGACGGTCGTCATGCAGGCGAACGGGTCGGCGACGTTCGCCCACCACGGCCCCGGGAACGTGGCGCTGCTCGTGGCGGCGGGCGTGGTCACGGCGATCCCGCTGATGCTGTTCAACGCGTCGGCCATCCGGGTGCCGATGAGCACGCTCGGGCTGCTCCAGTACCTCGCGCCGATCCTGCAGTTCCTCATCGGGCTGTACGTGCAGCACGAGGAGATGCCCGCGAGCCGCTGGGCCGGCTTCCTCCTGGTCTGGGTCGCGCTGATCGTCCTCACGGTGGACGGCCTGCTCACCGGACGCCGCGCCCGCCGCCTCGCCCGCCAGGGCGCCCCGGCCGCCGGACGCGAGCCGATCACCGAGCCCGCCACCTGACCGAACGTCCGACGCGACCCCGCCGTGCGACACGGCGGGGTCGTCGTTTACACGGTCCGGCGGCCGGGCGTTAGGGAAAACCCTGAAAGTTTCCTGAGGACTCTGCCAACCTTTCGTGCTTTAAACCTGTCTATAGAGTGAGATGCCCGCACCCGCTAGAGTGCGGGAGATCACATCGCGAGCCGTCCAGTGCCGCGATCGTCCACTCGAACCCCCGAGGAGCCCCGGGTTGCGTCTGCTCAGCACGGCCGCCGTCGGAGCGGCCATCGTCGGAGCCGGTCTGCTCGCCCCTGTCTCCGGGGAGGCCACGGCCGCGTCCCGCGACGTCGTCTTCAGCCCCACCGTCGCCCAGCCCGGACAGCACGTCCGGATCGACGTCCTGAAGTGCGCGGTCGGCAAGAAGCGCCACTGGGTGGGGTCGAAGGCGTTCGCCAAGGACGCCACGATCTACGGCAAGGGCTCCGACGGCCAGGCCAAGGTGATCGTGAAGCGCGGCCTGAAGTCCGGGAGCTACAAGGTGACGGCCCACTGCGGGAGCCGCACCCTGGTGTCCAAGCTGCGCGTCTCCAACAAGCCGTGGCCCGCCGTGATCCCGTCGCCGCTGACGCCCGGGGTCCGCTGAGCCCTGACGCGGGAGTCCGCGGACAAGGAAAAGGCCCTCCGAGGAGGGCCTTTCTCGTTTTCGCGGTCGTCAGCCGGTGCGGGAGACGACGTAGTCGCAGAGGCCGATGAAGGCGTCGCGCGCCGGGATGTCCGGCAGCGTGAGCAGGTCGGCGCGCGCGTCCTCGGCCCAGGAGCGCATGTCGGCGCGGGCCCGCTCCATCGCCGGGTGGGCGCGCAGGAGCACGAGCGCCTCGGCGTGCAGCGCGTCGTCGGTGAGGTCGGTGACCAGCAGCTCACGCAGCCGCTCGTCGTCCGGGCCGGAGCCGACGCCCTCGAGCACCAGGTGCATCGGCAGCGTGCGGATGCCCTCGCGCAGGTCGGTGCCGGGCGTCTTGCCGGACTCCTCGGTCTCGGACGCGATGTCGAGGATGTCGTCCGACAGCTGGAAGGCGATGCCGAGCTTCTCGCACGCGGACGTGATGCTGTCCACGACGGCGGGCGAGGCGCCCGCGAGCAGCGCCCCGAACTGGCCGGAGACGGCGATCAGCGAGCCGGTCTTGTCGGCCATGACCGCCAGGTAGTGCTTGAGCGGGTCCACGCCCTCGGCGGGGCCCACGGTCTCCTGGATCTGGCCGCGGACGAGGCGGGCGAACGCGCGCGCCTGGATCCGGACGGCGTCGGGGCCGAGGTCGGCCAGCAGGTCCGAGGCCCGCGCGAACAGGTAGTCGCCGGTGAGGATCGCGACGGTGTTGTTCCACCGCGAGTTCGCCGACGGCTGGCCGCGCCGCACGGTCGCCTCGTCCATCACGTCGTCGTGGTAGAGCGTCGCCAGGTGGGTCAGTTCGACGACGACGGCCGCCGGGACGACGCCCGGGGCCTCCGGGGAGCCGAAGTGGGAGGCGAGCAGCACGAGCATGGCCCGGAACCGCTTGCCTCCCGCGTCGACGAGGTGCTTGGAGGCTTCGGAGAGCAGCGGATCCTCGCCCCGCACGGAGGAGAGCAGCATCTCCTCCACCGCGGCGAGCCGCTCCCGCACATCTGAGGTCAGCCCTTCGGGCAGACCGAACGGAACGGCGCTACTCACCCAAACCCCCTACGGCGCACTACCGGACGAACATCTGTGTCGCGGCGTGTCCCGCCAGGTCCAGCATCGGCTGGGGCAGGACGCCGAGTACCACAGTAGCCGTCACGCCGAGCGCCACGGCAGCCGCGGTCATCGGGCCCGCGACCACGGTCGGGCCGTCCGCCTCGGGCTCGTTGAAGAACATCACCACGATGACCCGGACATAGAAGAACGCCGCGACCGCCGAAGACAGGACGCCGACGACGACCAGCGGGGTCGCGTGTCCCTCGACCGCCGCCTTGAACACCGCGAACTTCCCCGTGAAGCCGGACGTCAACGGAATTCCGGCGAAGGCTAGCAGGAAGAAGGAGAAAACGCCCGCCACCACCGGCGACCTGCGTCCCAGCCCGGCCCACCGGGACAGGTGCGCGGCCTCGCCGCCGCCGTCCCGGACCATCGTGATCACCGCGAACGCGCCGACCGTGGTGAACCCGTAGGCGACCAGGTAGAACAGCGCTCCCGCAAGGCCGTCCCGGTTCACCGCGATGATCCCGGTGAGCAGGAATCCGGCGTGCGCGATGGACGAGTAGGCCAGCAGCCGCTTCAGGTCGGTCTGGGTGATCGCGATGATCGCGCCCGCGACCATCGTGAGAATCGCCACACCCCACGTGAACGGACGCCAGTCCCACCGCAGCGTTTCGAACGCGACGTAATAGACGCGCATCACCGCGCCGAACCCCGCCACGAGCGTGCAGGACGCCATCAGCGCGGTGATCGGGGTCGGGGCGCCCTGGTAGACGTCCGGCTTCCACATGTGGAACGGCACCGCGCCGATCTTGAACAGCAGGCCGACCGACAGCAGCGCCACACCCGCGAGCATCAGCGTCTCGCTGCCGGCGTCCTTGCTGAGCTGCGCGGAGATGTCCGCGAGCCGCACCGAGCCGGCGTAGCCGTACAGCAGCGCCGTCCCGTACAGGAAGAACGCCGAGGAGAACGCGCCGAGCAGGAAGTACTTGACCGCGGCCTCCTGCGACAGCAGGCGGCGACGCCGGGCCAGGCCGCACAGCAGGTACAGCGGCAGCGACATGATCTCCAGCGCGACGAACATCGTCAGCAGGTCGTTCGAGGCCGGGAACATGAGCATGCCCCCGACCGCGAACAGCATCAGCGGGAACACCTCGGTCTGGGTGACCCCGGCCGCCATCGTCTCCTGCTCGGCCTCGGTGCCGGGCAGCGCCGCCGCCTGCGCGGTGAAGCTGCTGTGCTGCCGCTCGGCGATGAGCAGCAGCGACACCAGGGCGAGCACGAGGATGGTGCCCTGGATCAGCAGGGTCGGGCCGTCCACGCCGATCGCGCCCATGGCGGCCGCGTGGAACGGCTTGTCGCGGGCGGCCAGGCCGATCGTCCAGGCGAACGCGGCGAGCAGGCCGACCGCGGTGAGCGGCACCTGGACGTAGTACCGGGAGGCGCGGCCGATGAACGCCTCCACCAGCACCCCGGCGATCGCGACGCCGAACACGATCAGCATCGGGGCGAGCTGGCCGTACTCGATGTGCGGGGTGGGGAAGCTCTCCCCACCGGACGGGGCGGCCGCGAGTCCCGCGGCGACCAATGACACGCTCACGGCCGGGCTCCGTTCTCGGCGACGTTACCGATGATCTTCGGCGCCGGGTCCTGGACCTCGACCCGCGCCAGGCCCTGCTTGACCGACGGGTTGATGGCCTTGAGCACCGGCTGGGGGAACAGGCCCATCGCCACGATGATCGCGATGATCGGGGCGACCGCGACCTTCTCCCGCAGCGAGAGGTCGGGCATGCCCTTGACCTCCTCGCGGGCGGGGCCGCCCATGGTCCGCTGGTAGGTCCACAGGATGTAGATCGCGGCGAGCACGATCCCGGACGCCGCCAGCACGGCGGGCACCCGGTGCCGGCTGAACGTGCCGATCAGCACCATCAGCTCGGACACGAAGGTGGACAGTCCCGGCAGCGACAGGCCGGACAGGCCCGCGATCAGGAACGTCCCGGCGAGCACCGGGGCCACCTTCTGGACGCCGCCGAACGCGTCGATCCGCGCCGACCTCCGGCGCGCGATCATGAAGCCGACCAGCAGGAACAGCGCGCCGGTCGAGAACCCGTGGTTCACCATGTACAGCGTCGCGCCGGACTGGCCCTGCGTGGTCATCGCGAAGATGCCCAGCACGATGAACCCGAAGTGCGACACCGAGGTGTAGGCCACGAGCCGCTTCAGGTCGACCTGGCCGATCGCCAGGACCGCGCCGTACACGATGCTGATCACCGCCAGGGCGAGGACGACCGGGGTCGCCCACTTGGCCGCGCCGGGGAACAGCTCCAGGCAGAACCGGAGCATGCCGTAGGTGCCGACCTTGTCGAGCACGCCCACGACGAGCACGAGCGCGCCCGCCGGGGACTGCGCGGCGGCGTCCGGCAGCCAGGTGTGGACGGGGACCATCGGCGCCTTGATCGCGAACGCGACGAAGAACGCCAGGAACAGCCACTTGGCGGTCATGCCGTCGACGTGCATGGTGCGCAGCTCGTCGAACATGAACGTGCCGTGGCCGAGCTTCTCCTGCGACAGCGGGAAGAGCCAGACGACGGCGACGAGCATCAGCAGCCCGCCGAACAGCGAGTACAGCAGGAACTTCACGGCCGCGTAGGACCGCTGCGGACCGCCGTAGGACCCGATGATGAAGTACACCGGGATGAGCATCGCCTCGAAGAAGACGTAGAAGAGGAAGACGTCGGTCGCCGCGAAGACGCCGACCATCATCGCCTCGAGCGCCAGCAGCAGCGCGAAGTACGTCTTCACCGAGCGCTTGGGCGGGGTCTCGGTGCCGCCGGAGCGGCCCGCCTCGTCCCAGGACGCGATGACCACGAGCGGGACGAGGATCACCGACAGCAGGACGAGGACGAGCGCGACGCCGTCGACGCCGACCGCCCAGTGCACGCCGAACTGCTTGATCCACCAGTACTTCTCGGTGAACTGGAACCGGTCGCCGCCGACCTTGAACGCGGTCGTCATCACGATCGCGAGGACGGCCTCGACCAGCGAGATCCCGAGCGCGGCCTGCTTGGCCAGCGTCTCGTTCTCGCGCGGCAGCAGCCCCACCAGCAGCGCGCCGACGGCGGGCAGCGCGATGAGGACGGTCAGCCAGGGAAAGTCGGTCATGACACGTTCACCACCAGGAGGGCGGCGACCACGATCGCCGCGCCGAGGTACATCGAGAGGGCGTAGGAACGGGCGAACCCGGTCTGGACCCGCCGGATCCGTCCGGACGTCCCGCCGACGCCGGCGGCGATGCCGTTGACCGCTCCGTCCACGCCGCGGTTGTCGAACCAGACGGCGAGCCGGGTCAGCCACTGGCCGGGCCGCATGAGCAGCGACTCGTTGATGGCGTCCCCATAGAGGTCACGGCGCGCGGCGTGGGTGAGGAAGGACCCGGCCGGGGCCTCGACCGGAACCGGCCGCGCCCCGTACTGCCGCCACGCGATCGCGACGCCGACGATCATCAGGACGAACGTCGCGATGCCCGGCGCGGTCAGCGGGTTGAAACCGTGCTCCTCCGACTCTCCGACCACGGGGGCCAGGAAGCCGGAGAAGCCGCCGAGGACGAGGAACCCGCCCGCGAACACCGACCCGAAGGCCAGCAGGATCAGCGGGATGGTCATCACCTTGGGCGACTCGTGCGGGTGGACGTCCTCCTGCCAGCGCTTCTCACCGAAGAACGTCATGAACATCACGCGCGACATGTAGTACGCCGTGATGCCGGCGCCCACCAGGGCGCACGTGCCGAGGATCGCCCCGGACGTGCCGCCCTTGTTGTAGGCCGCCTCGATGATGCCGTCCTTGGTGAAGAAGCCGGAGAACGGCGGGCACCCGATGATCGCGAGGTAGCCGAGGCCGAACGTCCCGTAGGTCACGTACATGACCTTGCGCAGGGCGCCGTAGTGGCGCATGTTCACGTCGTCGCCGGTCGCGTGCATGACCGATCCGGCGCCGAGGAACAGGCCCGCCTTGAAGAAGCCGTGCGCGATGAGGTGCGCGATGGCCAGGGCGTAGCCCGCCGGGCCGAGCCCGGCGGCGAGGGTCATGTAGCCGATCTGCGACATCGTCGAGCCGGCCAGCGCCTTCTTGATGTCGTCCTTGCCGCACCCGATGATCGCACCGGCGATCAGCGTGGCCGCGCCGACGATCGTCACCACGAGCTGGGCGTCCGCCGACATCTCGAAGATCGGGGCGGACCGGACGATCAGGTAGACGCCCGCGGTGACCATGGTCGCCGCGTGGATCAGGGCCGACACCGGGGTCGGGCCCTCCATGGCGTCCAGCAGCCAGGACTGCAGCGGGAGCTGCGCCGACTTGCCGCACGCGCCGAGCAGGAGCAGCAGCCCGAGCGCGGTCGCGACGCCGGACGACAGCTTCGCCGCCAGGCCCACGTGCTCCGCGCCGGTGCCGAGGATCGTCGTGAAGTCGACCGAGTTGAACGTGGCGAACATCAGCATGATCGCGGTGACCAGGCCGAGGTCGCCGACGCGGTTCACCACGAACGCCTTCTTCGCGGCGACCGCGGCGGTCGGCTTGAACTGCCAGAACCCGATCAGCAGGTAGGACGCGAGACCCACGCCCTCCCAGCCGAGGAACAGCACGACGTAGTTCGCGCCGAGGACCAGCGTGAGCATCGCCGCGACGAACAGGTTGAGGTAGGCGAAGAACCGCCGCCGGTCCTCGTCGTGGGCCATGTAGCCCATCGAGTAGATGTGGATCAGCGAGCCGACGCCCGTGATGAGCAGCACGAAGCTGATCGACAGCGGGTCGACCAGCAGGTCCATCCCGACGTGCAGCGAGCCGACGTCGAAGAAGTTCCACAGGTGCAGCGTGCGGCGGCGCTCGGCGTCGTCGTAGCCGAGCATCTGGACGAACATCCCGGCGCCGACGACGAACGACGCGAGCGACATCGCGACGCCGAGGAGATGTCCCCACCGGTCGGTGCGGCGTCCTCCGAGGAGGAGGACCGCCGCCCCGAGCAGCGGGAACGCGATGAGCAACCAGGCCGCGGCCTGGATCCCTTCCGCTTTCACTGGCCGCGGCCCCCTAGTACTTCAGCAGGTTCGCGTCGTCGACCGACGAGGACCTGCGGGTCCGGAAGATGGTCATGATGATGGCGAGGCCGACCACGACCTCGGCCGCCGCCACGACCATCACGAAGAACGCGATGATCTGGCCGTCGAGGTTCCCGTGCATCCGGGAGAACGACACGAACGCCAGGTTGCAGGCGTTGAGCATGAGCTCCACGCACATGAACACCACGATCGCGTTGCGGCGCACGAGCACGCCGACCGCTCCGATGGTGAACAGGATCGCCGACAGCGCCAGGTAGTGTCCCGGGCTCACTTCTCGACCTCCTCGGTCTCGGCGACGGCCCCGGCCTCGGAGTCGGCGGTCTCGGTCACCGTGCGGACGGCCCGGACGTCCTTGTCCAGGGCCTGCCGCTCGGTCTGGCCGCGCAGGTCGGAGTGCCGGTGCGCGGTGTCGGTCCGGGCCGCGATGACCGGGTTGACCGACAGCTCGGACGGCGTGCCGTCCGGGAGGAGCGCGGGCATGTCGACCGCGTTGTGCCGTGCGTAGGTGCCGGGGCCGGGAAGCGGGCCCGGGTGGGCGCCGGTCGCCGCGCCCTTGCGGAAGCGCTCGACCGACAGGTCGCGCTGGGTCGGCTTGGGCGTGGTGCGCTCGCGGTGCGCCAGCACCATCGCGCCGAGCGCCGCCGTGATGAGCAGGGCGCTCGTCGCCTCGAACGCGAACACGTACTTGCCGAACAGCAGGTACGCCAGGCCGCGGATGTTCCCGCCGTGCTCGGCGTTGGCGGCCTTCAGGCCGGCCGAGTCGCCGAGCGCGGCGTTGGCGAAGCCGGTGCCGAGCAGCGCGACGAACCCGACGCCGCTGACCGCGGCCCAGAACCGCTGCCCGCGCAGCGTCTCCACCAGCGAGTCGGTGGACGAGACGCCGACCAGCATCAGGACGAACAGGAACAGCATCAGCACCGCGCCGGTGTAGACGATGACCTGCACGAACGCCAGGAACGGCGCGTCCTGGACGGCGTAGAGCGCGGCCAGCGACAGCATCACGGTCGCCAGCAGCAGCGCCGAGTGCACCGCCTTCCGCATGAAGATCATGCCGAGCGCCGCGGCGACCGACACGATCGCCAGCAACCAGAAGAAGAACGGCTCACCCGACTGCCTGTCGGCGACGTGGCCCGCGAGCACGTGCGCGGTGGTCGCCTGGCCCGCGAGGACGTGGGCGGTGGTCATTTCTTCTCACCGCCTTCCTCGGGCTGCAGGCCGAGGCGGTAGTAGTCCTCCTCGGTGTCGCCCAGCCGCATCGCGTGCGGCGGGCTCTCCATGCCCTCGCGCAGCGGCGCGAGCAGCATGTCCTTGGTGTAGATGAGCGACTCGCGGCTGTCGTCGGCGAGCTCGTACTCGTTGGTCATCGTGAGCGCCCGGGTCGGGCACGCCTCGATGCAGAGCCCGCACAGGATGCAGCGCAGATAGTTGATCTGGTAGATCCGGCCGTACCGCTCGCCGGGCGAGTAGCGGTCCTCCTCGGTGTTGTCGGCGCCCTCCACGAAGATGGCGTCGGCGGGACACGCCCAGGCGCACAGCTCGCACCCGATGCACTTCTCCAGGCCGTCCGGCCAGCGGTTGAGCTGGTGGCGTCCATGGAAGCGCGGGGCCGTCGGCTTCTTCACCTCGGGGTACTGGACGGTCTCGCTCTTCATGAACATCTGGTGGAAGGAGACCCCGAACCCCTTCACCGGGTTCAGGAAGTCAGTGAGTCCCACTGCTGACCTCCTCACGTGAGGTTTCGGTGATCCGCGGCTTGGGCACGTCGCGGTGGCCGTGGTAGTGCGGGGCGTCCATCGGCGGGACGGGGTAGCCGCCCGCGTCCGGATCGGGCGCCGGTGGAACGGCGTCCTCCCCCGCGGAGCCGCCGCCTCGGGCGAACTCCCAGACGAAGGTCAGCAGGATCACGACGATCGCGATCCCGGCGACCGAGGCCATCACGCCCGTGGCGTTGTGGCCCTCGTTCCTCCACACCCGGATGACCGCGACGAGCAGGATCCACCCGATGGAGAAGGGCATCAGCACCTTCCATCCGAGCTTCATGAGCTGGTCGTAGCGGACGCGGGGCAGCGAGCCGCGCAGCCAGATGAAGAAGAAGATGAACAGCCAGAGCTTGACCATGAACCAGGCCACCGGCCACCAGCCGGAGTTCGCGCCCGCCCACACGGTCGTGATCGGCGCGGGGGCGCGCCAGCCGCCGAGGAACAGGGTGGTGCACAGCGCCGACAGCGTCGCCAGGTTGATGTACTCCGCGAGGAAGAACATCGCGAACTTCAGCGACGAGTACTCGGTGTGGAAGCCGCCGACCAGTTCGCCCTCGCCCTCGGGCAGGTCGAACGGGATGCGGTTCGACTCGCCCATCATCGTGATCACGTAGACCACGAAGGACGGGAAGAGCAGCACCACGTACCAGGTGTTCGCCTGCGCGTTGACGATCTCGGTGGTGGACATCGACCCGGCGAACAGGAACACCGCGACGAACGACAGCCCCATCGCGATCTCGTAGGAGATCACCTGCGCGGACGAGCGGAGCCCGCCGAGCAGCGAGTAGGGCGACATCGACGACCAGCCCGCCAGGACGATCCCGTAGACGCCCATCGAGGACATCGCGAGGACCAGCAGCACCGCGACCGGCAGGTCGGTGCCCTGCAGCGCGGTGTGGTGGCCGAAGACCGACACGGTCGGGCCGAACGGGATGATGCTGAACGAGATGAACGCGGGCACCGCCGACATCACCGGCGCGAGGACGAAGACGACCTTGTCCACGTTCCGGGGGACGATGTCCTCCTTCAGGGCCAGCTTCACGCCGTCCGCGAGGCCCTGGAGCAGGCCGAACGGGCCGGTCCGGTTCGGGCCGACGCGCAGCTGCATGCGGCCGATGACGCGCCGCTCGACCCACATCGACATCAGGACGGTGAGGACCAAGAAGACGAAGATCGCCAGGACCTTGCCGCCGATCAGCCACCACGGGTCCTTGCCGAAGGTGGACAGGGTCGGGTCGGCGGGCGCCGGGCCCGCCAGCACCGCCGCCCCCGCCGAACTCACCAGACTCATCGGGACCCTCCGATCGAGACGATGTCCCCGGCCGACGCGCCCAGGTCGGCGTGCAGCGCGACCCCGGGCGAGTTGGCCGGCAGCCACACCACCCGGTCGGGCATGCCGGGCGTGATCACCAGCGGCAGCGTGACCTCGCCGCGCGGGCCGCGCACCGTGAGCTCGCCGTCCGCGCCGGCCTCCTCGGCCGTGGCCGGGGAGACCCGGGCGACGGCGTCGCGGGCCGTTCCGGCGAGGTAGGGCTCGCCGTCCTGGAGGGTGCCGCGGTCGAGCAGCAGCCGCCAGCTGGACACCAGGGCCTCGCCCCGGCCGGGCTGCGGCAGGACGCCGGTCGCGACCGACGGCGCGGGCGGGCGCTCGCCGCGGAACGCGCCGAGGCCGGTCAGCTCGCGGCGCGCCGCGTCCGGGTCGGGCAGCCCGAGGTGGACGTCCATCTCGTTCGCCAGCGCGTCCAGGACCCGCAGGTCGGACATCTTCCCGGCGGTCTTCAGGACGGTCCCGAACGGGCGGCCGCGGCCTTCCCAGTCGACGAACGTTCCGGCCTTCTCGACGACGGCCGCGACCGGGAGCACGACGTCCGCGCGGTCGGTGACCGCGCTGACCCGCTGCTCCAGGCTCACCACGAACGGCGTGCGGTCGAGCGCGGCGAGAGCCGCCTGCGGGTCCGCCAGGTCGTACGGGTCGAACCCGCCGACCAGCAGCGCACCGCGTTCCCCGGCCGCCGCGGCCGCCAGGATCCCGGCGGTGTCGCGGCCCGGCGACGCGGGCAGTTCCGCGACGCCCCAGGCTCGGGCGGTCTCGGCACGGGCGTCCGGGTCGAACACCGGGCGCCCGATCGGCAGCAGCCCGGGCAGGGCCCCGGCCTCGATCGCGCCGCGCTCGCCCGCGCGGCGCGGCACCCAGGCCAGGCCCGCGCCGGTGACGTGCGCCAGCCGGACGGCCGCGGACAGCGCGCCCGGACTCGACGCGAGGCGCTCGCCGACGAGGATCACCGCGCCGGGCTTCTCCAGCAGCTCGCGGACCTCGGCGTTCTCGCCCGCGACCAGGCCGCCGAGCAGTTCCGCCTCGGCGCCGGGCGCGGCCGGCAGGAGCGTCCCGCCGGTCTTCTTGAGGCCGCGGGTCTCGAACGGCGCGACCGAGACGACCTTCAGGCCCTTCTTGCGGAACGCCTTGCGCAGCCGCAGGAAGACGATCGGCGACTCCTCCTCGGGCTCGAACCCGGCGAGGAGCACCACCGGCGCGTTCTCGAGGTCGGTGTACGACACCTCGATCGGACGGCCCGCGACCGCGAAGGCCAGGAACTCGGCCTCCTCGGTGCTGTGCGGACGCGCCCGGAAGTCGATGTCGTTCGTGCCGAGCGCGATCCGCGCGAACTTGCTGTACGCGTAGGCGTCCTCGAGCGTGAGCCGTCCGCCGGTCAGGACACCGGCGTTGCCTCGTGCGCGCGCGAGACCGCGGGCGGCCACCGTCAGGGCCTCAGGCCAGGACGCGACCTCCAGCTCACCCTTCTCGTTCCGGACGAGCGGGTGCGTGAGCCGGTCGGGCTGGGTGGCGTAGGTGAACGCCCACCGGCCCTTGTCGCAGTTCCACTCCTCGTTCACCTGCGGGTCGTCCCCGGCGAGGCGGCGGGTGACCTTGCCGCGCCGGTGGTCGGTGCGCAGCGCGCAGCCGGACGCGCAGTGCTCGCACGCGGACGGCGTGGACACCAGGTCGAACGGCCGCGACCGGAACCGGTAGGCCGCGCCGGTGAGCGCGCCGACCGGGCAGATCTGCACGGTGTTGCCCGAGAAGTAGGACTGGAACGGATTGTCGGTCGCCGTTCCGACCTGCTCCTTCGCGCCGCGCTCGAACAGGTCGATGAACGCGTCCCCGGCGATCTGGTCGGAGAACCGGGTGCAGCGGGCGCACTGGATGCAGCGCTCGCGGTCGAGCAGCACCTCGGTGGACAGCGGGATCGGCTTGGGGAAGGTCCGCTTGGCCTCGGTGAACCGGGTCTCGCCGCGCCCGTTGGACATCGCCTGGTTCTGCAGGGGGCACTCGCCGCCCTTATCGCAGATCGGGCAGTCCAACGGGTGGTTGATCAGCAGCAGCTCCATCACGCCGTGCTGCGCCTTGTCGGCGACCGGCGAGGTCAGCTGCGTCTTGACGACCATCCCCGGCATGACCGTGGTGGTGCAGGACGCCTGCGGCTTCGGCATGCCGCGCCCGTTGCCCATGTCCGGGATCTCCACCAGGCACTGGCGGCAGGCACCGATCGGGTCGAGCAGCGGGTGGTCGCAGAAGCGGGGGATCTGGATGCCGAGCAGCTCCGCCGCCCGGATGATCAGCGTGCCCTTGGGGACGCTGATCTCGAAACCGTCGATCGTGCAGGTCACCATCTCGACCTGCTGCCGCTCGACGGTGCTCTTCTCGTCGGCGACGGTCATACCGCAGCACCTCCCCACAGGGTGGACTTGGCCGGGTCGAACGGGCAGCCGCCCTGCTCGAAGTGGCGGATGTACTCGTCCCGGAAGAGCTTGATCGAGGACACGACCGGGCTGGTCGCGCCGTCGCCGAGCGCGCAGAACGAGCGTCCGAGGATGTTGTCGGACAGGTCCAGCAGGGTGTCCAGGTCCTCCTCGGAGCCCTGGCCCGCCTCCAGCCGCTTCAGCAGCTGCTTGTACCAGTACGTGCCCTCACGGCACGGGGTGCACTTGCCGCACGACTCGTGCGCGTAGAACTCCGACCACCGCAGGACGGCCCGCACGACGCAGACCGTGTCGTCGAAGATCTGCAGCGCCCGGGTGCCGAGCATGGACCCGGCCGCGCCGACCGACTCGAAGTCGAGCGGGACGTCCAGGTGCTCGTCGGTGAACAGCGGGGTGGACGAGCCGCCCGGCGTCCAGAACTTCAGCGGGCGTCCGCCGCGCATGCCGCCCGCCATGTCGAGGAGCTCGCGCAGGGTGATCCCGAGCGGGGCCTCGTACTGTCCGGGCCTGGTCACGTGCCCGGACAGCGAGAAGATGCCGAACCCGGCGGACTTCTCGGTGCCCATGGAGGTGAACCAGTCGGCGCCGTTCGCCACGATCGAGGGAACGGATGCGATGGACTCGACGTTGTTGATGACGGTGGGACCGCCATAAAGTCCCGCGACCGCCGGGAAGGGGGGCTTGAGCCTGGGCTGACCCCGGTATCCCTCGAGGGAGTCGAGCAGGGCCGTCTCCTCGCCGCAGATGTAGGCCCCGGCGCCGGTGTGCACGACCAGTTCCAGGTCGTACCCCGAGCCGAGGATGTTCCGGCCCAGATATCCGGCGGCGTAGGCGTCCCGTACCGCCTGCTGCAGGCGCCTGATGACGTGCAGCACCTCACCGCGCACGTAGATGAACGCGTGGTTGGACTTGATCGCGTACGAGCTGATGATGACGCCCTCGACGAGGACGTGCGGGTTCGCCATCATCAGCGGGATGTCCTTGCACGTCCCCGGCTCGGACTCGTCCGCGTTCACGACCAGGTAGCGCGGGTTCGGGCTGTCCGCGGGCAGGAAGCCCCACTTCATGCCGGTGGGGAAGCCCGCGCCGCCGCGTCCGCGGAGGCCGGAGTCCTTCACCGTCTGGACGATCGCGTCCGGCTCCATGGCGAGGGCCTTGCGCAGGGCGGTGTACCCGCCGTCGCGCTCGTACCCGGCCATCGTGAACGAGTCGGGCTGGTCCCAGTTCCTGGTGAGGATGGGAGTCAGCGTGGTCATTTCTCTCCCCCCTCGGCCGCGTCGGACGACGGCTTGGCACCCGGCTCCGGGGCCGTCCAGCCGCGCTCGCGCGCGAGGTCGAGGCCGCGCAGCGACTCGGTCCCGGCCGGGACGCCCTCGTGGGCGAGCCCGTCGTCGAAACCGGCCAGCACGCGGCTGGCCTCCTTCCACGTGCAGAGCCGGTTCGGCCCGCGCGAAGGAAGCACTTCCTTACCGGCGCGGAGATCGTCGACCAGGCGCTTGGCCTTCTCCGGCGTCATGTTGTCGAAGAACTCCCAGTTCACCGTCATGACGGGCGCGAAGTCGCAGGCCGCGTTGCACTCGATGCGCTCCAGCGAGACCGTGCCGTCCTCGGTGGCCTCGTCGTGGCCGACGCCCAGGTGGTCGCTCAGCTCGGACCAGATCTGGTCGCCGCCCATCACCGCGCACAGCGTGTTGATGCAGACGCCGACGTGGTAGTCGCCGACCGGCTCCCGCTTGTACTGGGTGTAGAACGTCGCGACGCCGGTGACCTGCGCGGCCGTGATGCCGAGGGTCTCCGCGCAGAACTCGATGCCGCGCCCGGTGACGTGGCCGTCCACCGACTGCACCAGGTGCAGCATCGGCAGCAGCGCCGACCGGGTCTTGGGGTAGCGCGCCAGGATGTCCTTGGCGTCCCGGTCCAGCCGCTCCCGCGTCTCCGGGTCGTACGGCTCGGTCTTGCGGAACGGCGGCTCCAGCTTGAGCAGCTGCTCGCTCAACGGTCCACGCCTCCCATCACGGGGTCGATCGAGGCGACCGCGGCGATGACGTCGGCGACCATGCCGCCCTCGGCCATCGCGGGCGCCGCCTGGAGGTTGGTGAACGACGGATCGCGGAAGTGCACCCGGTAGGGGCGCGTCCCGCCGTCGCTGACGATGTGCGCGCCGAGCTCGCCGCGCGGCGACTCGACCGGCGCGTACACCTGCCCGGCCGGGACCCGGAAGCCCTCGGTCACCAGCTTGAAGTGGTGGATCAGCGCCTCCATGGAGGTGCCCATGATGTGCGCGATGTGCCGGGGCGAGTTGCCCATGCCGTCCGCGCCGATCGCGAGCTGCGCCGGCCAGCCGATCTTCTTGTCCTCGACCATCACCGGGCCCTTGACCGACTGGAGCCGCTCGACGCACTGCTCCACGATCTTCAGCGACTCCTCCATCTCCCTCATCCGGACCAGGTAGCGGCCGTAGACGTCGCAGGTGGTCTCGGTGGCCACCTCGAAGTCGTAGGTCTCGTAACCGCAGTACGGCTGGGACTTGCGCAGGTCCCAGGGGATGCCGGTGGAGCGCAGCATCGGGCCGGTGATGCCGAGCGCGGTGCAGCCCGTCAGGTCCAGGTACGCGACGTCCTTGGTGCGCGCCTTGTAGACGGGGTTGTCGTCCATGAGCTTGCGCATCGCCTTCAGCCGCTTCGGCATCCGGTCGAGGTAGTCGCGCAGCTTGCTCATCGCGCCGGACGGCAGGTCCTGCGCGACGCCGCCCGGACGGACGTAGGCCATGTTCATCCGCAGGCCGCTGATCTCCTCGAACAGGTCGAGGGTGTACTCACGCTCGATGAAGCCGTTCAGCATGACGGTCGTCGCGCCGAGCTCCAGGCCGAACGTGGCGATCGCGACCAGGTGCGAGGAGATCCGGTTGAGCTCCATCATCATCACGCGGATGATCGAGGCCCGCTCCGGGATCTGCTCGGTGATGCCGAGCAGCTTCTCGACGCCCAGGCAGTACGCCGTCTCGTTGAAGATCGGCGCGAGGTAGTCCATCCGGGTGACGAACGTGGTGCCCTGCGTCCAGGTGCGGAACTCGATGTTCTTCTCGATGCCGGTGTGCAGGTAGCCGATGCCCAGTCGGCACTCGTCGACCGTCTCACCGTCGAGCGTCAGGATCAGCCGGAGCACGCCGTGCGTGGACGGGTGCTGCGGACCCATGTTCACCACGAGCCGCTCGTCGCCGGCGTCCCGGGCGTCCGCGACCACCTGGTCCCAGTCCTGCCCGCTGACGTCGAAGACGCGGCCCTCGGCGGCCTCCTCGGCGGCGGCCGCGTACGCGTCGTACTCGGTGTACTTGGTGGAGGGGCTCACTGGTACGACCTCCGCTGGTCGGGCGGCGGGATCTCGGCGCCGCGGTACTCGACGGGGATGCCGCCGAGCGGGTAGTCCTTGCGCTGCGGGTGACCGACCCAGTCGTCCGGCATCATGATCCGCGTCAGCGCCGGGTGGCCGTCGAACACGATCCCGAAGAAGTCGAAGGTCTCGCGCTCGTGCCAGTCGTTGGTCGGGTAGAGCCGCACCAGCGACGGGATGTGCGGGTCGCCGTCGGGGCACGACACGTCCAGGCGGATCCGCCGGTTGTGGGTGATCGACAGCATCGGGTAGACGGCGTGCAGCTCGGCGCCCTCGTCCTCGGGGTAGTGCACGCCGCTCACGCCCATGCACATCTCGAACCGCAGGTCCGGCGCGTCCCGGAGGGTGGTCGCGACCTCGACGAGGTGCTCGCGCCGCACGTGGAGGGTCAGCTCGCCGCGGTGCACGACGATCCGCTCGACCGCGTCGCCGAACGTCGGCAGCAGCCCCTCGAGGGTGTCGGCGACCTCGTCGAACTCGCCCGGGTCGGCGGCGCCCTCGGGCCCGCCGAACGGGCGCGGCGAGGACACCTTCGGCGCCTGCCGGACGACGAGACCCCCGTACCCGGAGGTGTCGCCGGAGCCCTGGATGCCGAACATGCCCATCCGGGCGACCGGCGGCTCGGCCTGGACGTCCTCGCGCCGGGCGGGAAGTCCGCCGGCGTCCTGCTCGGGCTTGTTCTCGCTCATCACAGCACCGTCCCCTGTCCGAGCAGCGGCAGCTGGCGGCGCCTGGACTCTTCCAGCTCCGCGATCTGCTTGGCCCGCTGCGGACCGAGCTTGGTGTTCTGGATCTTGTCGTGCAGCTTCAGGATCGCGTCCAGCAGCATCTCCGGCCGCGGCGGGCAGCCGGGCAGGTAGATGTCCACCGGGACGATGTGGTCCACGCCCTGCACGATCGCGTAGTTGTTGAACATGCCGCCGGACGAGGCGCACACGCCCATCGCGATGACCCACTTGGGCTCGGTCATCTGGTCGTAGATCTGGCGCAGCACCGGCGCCATCTTCTGGCTCACCCGGCCCGCGACGATCATCAGGTCGGCCTGCCGCGGCGTCGCCGAGGCACGCTCCATCCCCCACCGGGAGAAGTCGTGCCGGGGGTCGCCGGCCGCCATCATCTCGATCGCGCAGCAGGCGAGACCGAAGGTGGCGGGCCACACCGAACTCTTCCGCGCCCAGCCGGCGACCTGTTCGACGGTCGTCAGCAGGAAGCCGCTGGGGAGCTTCTCTTCAAGACCCATTTAGTCCCACTCCAGACCACCGCGCCGCCAGATGTAGGCGTACGCCACCAGCACGGTGAGGATGAAAAGGACCATCTCCACAAGACCGAAGACCCCCAGGCTGTCGAAGGTGACGGCCCAGGGGTAAAGGAAGATGATCTCAATGTCGAAGACGATGAACAGCATCGCCGTCAGGTAGTACTTGACGGGGAAACGGCCCCCGCCGACCGGCTGCGGGGTCGGCTCGATCCCGCACTCGTAGGCGTCCAGACGCGCCCGGTTCCAACGCTTCGGCCCCGTCATCGAGGCCATCAACACCGAACCCGCGGCGAACGCGAACGCCAGAACCCCCAACACGATGATCGGGATATAGAGGTCCACGGAGTCCTACTTCCTCTCCTCGGGGCGTACAACGCTGTACAGGCGAGGTCTCCGCGCACGCGGAGCCCACGCCTCGACGACGCCCCGCGCGTGACTGCGGTCACACGGCCGGGTCGTCGTCCTGTCCAAGGTGATCAATAGCACTCCCCTCCGGGGGTCGGGGTCTAAGCGGCGGGCGCCACCCTCTGCATGGCGTTGATGATCCGGTCGAACGCGTCCCCGCCCTTGGGGTCGGTGAGGTTCGCCAGAAGCTTGAGGGTGAAGCGCATCAGCGTCGGATGCGGCAGGCCGTGCGCGGTGAGGAACTTCATCACCCGCGGGTCACCGATGGCCTGCACGAACACCCGGGCGAGCGTGAAGTAGCCGCCGTGCTCGTCCTTGAGGATGCGGGGGTACTCGTAGAGGGTCCGCTCGCGCTGCGCCGGGGTGCGCCGGGCGAGCGCCTGGACCATGATCTCGGCGGCCAGCCGGCCGGACTCCAGGGCGTAGTCGATGCCCTCGCCGTTGAACGGGTTGATCATCCCGCCGGCGTCGCCGACCAGCAGCATGCCGCGCGCGTAGTGCGGCTGCCGGTTGAAGCCCATGGGGAGCGCCGCGCCGCGGACGGGCCCGGTCGCGTGCTCCTCGTCGAACCGCCACTCCGGCGGCATCTGGGCCGTCCAGCCCTTGAGCATGCCGCGGTAGTCCACGTTCTGGAACGCCTTGGAGGTGTTGAGGAGGCCGAGGCCGACGTTGGCCGTGCCGTCCGCGAGGGGGAAGACCCAGCCGTAGCCGGGGAGCAGGCGCTGCCCGTCCCACAGCTCGAGCCACGCCTCCATGTACTCGTCGGTGGACCGCGGCGACTCGTAGTAGCGCCGGACGGCCACGCCCATCGGACGGTCGGCGCGGCGCTCCAGGCCCATGGCCACCGAGAGCCGGGTCGAGTTGCCGTCGGCGGCGACGACCAGGGGCGCGTGGAAGGTGATCTCCTCGCCCTTGTGCCGGGCGGTCACGCCGGTGATGCGGTCGGTGCGCTCGTCGATGATCGGGCCGGTGACGTTGCAGCCCTCGATCAGCTCGGCGCCGGCGGACGCGGCGTGCCGGGCGAGCAGCTCGTCGAGGTCCATCCGGGAGCGGACGAGGCCGAAGTCGGGGAAGCTGGCCAGCTCGGGCCAGGGCAGCTCGATCCGGTTGCCGCCGCCGTAGATCCGCAGGCCCTTGTTCCGGCTCCAGCCGGGCGCGTCGATGTCGACGCCCATGGAGATCAGGGCCCGGACGGCGCGGGGGGTGAGGCCGTCACCGCAGATCTTGTCGCGCGGGAAAGTGGCCTTCTCCAGCAGGAACACGGACAGGCCGGCGCGCGCCAGCCAGTAGGCGGTGGACGACCCGGCGGGTCCGGCCCCGACGACGATGACGTCCGCGTGTCGGGTGGAGTCGGTCACAGCGTTCCTCTTACTTCGTTCGCTTGTGAAGTACTTCACAAGAATCCGATGGGGAGTCTATTCCTTTGGAGCCGCTCGTGGGTACCTCTGCGCCCGGACGGTTTTGGACCGGTGCAAAACCCACGTGGCGGGGTCAGCCCGGGTTGACGGCGTGGTGCATCGCCGCGACCCCGAAGGTCAGGTTCTTCCAGCGCACCTTCGTCCAGCCGGCGGACTGCACGATCGAGGCCAGGGCCGCCTGATCGGGCCATGCCAGCGTGGAATCGGCGAGATAGGTGTAGCTGTCCGGGTTGGAGGACACCCGGGCCAGCAGCGGCAGCCCGACCTTGAGGTGCGCCTTGTGCCCGGCGTCCAGCAGCCGGTTCGGAGGGTGACTGACCTCACACACCAGAAGCCGTCCGCCCGGCTTGGCGACCCGCCGCATCTCGCGCAGCGCCGCCTCGGTGTCCTGGACGTTCCGGAGGCCGAACGAGATCGTCACGACGTCGAACGAGCCGTCCTCGAAGGGCAGCCGCAGGGCGTCGCCCGCGACGAAGGCGAGGTTGCCGACCCCGGCCTGCCTCTGGCGTCCGACGCGGAGCATGCCGAGGGAGAAGTCGCAGGCGACGGTCTCGGCCCCGGCGTCCGCGAACGGCACCGAGGACGTGCCGGTCCCGGCCGCGAGGTCGAGCACCCTCTCCCCCGGCCGGGCGGCCACGGCGCGCACGACCTCCCGCCGCCACCACCGTTCCATTCCGCCGGTCATGAGGGTGTTGAGCAGGTCGTACCGGTCGGCGGTCCGGTCGAACATGGCCGCCACGTCGGCGGGCTTCTTGTCGAGATTGGCGCGGGTCATACCACCAGCCTAGGAGGCCGCCCCGGAGCCGGTGCGAACGGTCCACGGCCACACGGGTGAAACCGCGTCACGGCAGCCACGGGCCGGGGTCCGTTCGGCCTCGGATCACCGGCCTCGGACCACCGGCTCCGCATCGCCGGCTCCAGGACCGCCCTCGGGCATGCGAAAGCCCCCACGGCGGGCGTGAGGGCTTCGATGTTCGGGGTCGCTCGGGGCCTGGCGCGGACGGGCGGGAGGTCAGTCCTCCTTGCCGCGGGAATCCTCGAGCTTCGACTTCTTGTCGCGGACGCCGTTGACGATCGTCGCGGACATCGCGTCACGCTGGGTGGACAACAGCACGTAGCTGATGACACCGCTGATGACGAGGGCGCCGAGGAGCAGGAAGATCGGCGCCTTGCGCAGGGGCGTCAGCCAGAGGACGGCCGTCGTGGCGACGAAGATCCCCAGGCGCGCGGAGGTGTAGAACAGAACGGAACGCATGGCGGCTCCAGGCTACTCCCGGTCTCCCGATGCCCCGGTTCACCCCTGCCCGAGGACCTCCAGGAAGAGTGCCGGATCCACGTTTCCGCCGCTCAGGACGGCCACGGCGGTCCGCGTGGGCGGCAGGAACGGGCGGCGGTACAGGTACGCGGCGGCCGCGACCGCTCCACCCGGCTCGGCGATGAGACGGGCCTCACGCGCGATCCGGCGCATGGTCAGCCTGATCTGGTCCTCGGTGACGGTCACGATGTCGTCCACGAGCTCGTGGATGTGCGCGTACGTGAGGTCGCCGACCCGCTGGACGCGCAGCGCGTCGGCGACGGTGCGCCCGGTGTCCTCGGCGGCCCACTGGACGGGGTGGCCCGCGCGCAGCGACTCGCGCGCGTCGGCCGCGAGCTCCGGCTCGACCCCGATGACCCTGGCGTTCGGATGGAGCGCCTTGACCGCGACCGCGACGCCCGAGACCAGCCCGCCGCCCGAGACGGGGACGAGCACCAGGTCGACGTCCGGCTCGTCCTGGACGATCTCCAGCCCGACGGTGCCCTGCCCGGCGATCACGCGCGGGTCGTCGAACGGCGGGACGAGCGTGAACCCGTGCGCGGCGGCCAGCTTCTCCGCCGTCTCGACGCGGGCCTCGAGCGTCGGCTCGACGTAGACGATCTCCGCGCCGAGCGCGATGCACGCCTCCACCTTCACGCCCGGCGTCGTGTGCGGGATGACCAGCACGCAGCGGACGCCGTGGGCGCGGGCCGTCCAGGCGACGGCCTGGGCGTGGTTGCCGCTGGAATGCGCGACGACCCCCTTGGCGCGCTCGTCCTCGGGCAGCCCGGCGATGGTCGCGTAGGCGCCGCGCAGCTTGAACGCGCCGACCGGCTGAAGCGACTCGGCCTTCAGCAGCAGCCGGCCGCCGTCATTGGTCGGGAACGGCACGAGCGGCGTCCGGACGGCGGTTCCGGCGAGCAGGCCGGCCGCGTGCTCGACGTCCGCGAGGGTCACGAGTGCGGGCATGGAAGCGAGGTTATTCGCTCACGATCGGCGCGCGATAACGGACCGCCCGGCGGCCGTCACGGGCGGGGCGCGAGGTACGGAAGGTGGGCACGGTGTCCGTAGTGTCCAAAACCATGTTTACGGTCGGTGATCTCTCCAGCTCGCCGAACTACGCAGCGTGATGTTTTGCGAAAACAAGGGAGAAATCGGTCTTGCTCCGCCACACTAGGAAACAGTCCACCCGCACCGAGAGCGGGACAAAGGGGGAGAGAGAACGTGGAGAGCACCAGCGAGCGCCTGCTGACCCCCGGAGAGGTCGCCGCGCTCTTCAGGGTTGATCCCAAGACGGTCACCCGATGGGCCGCTGCGGGCCGCATCAGCAGCATCCGGACGCCCGGAGGCCACCGCCGCTTCCGCGAGTCCGAAGTGCACGCGCTGCTGCGCGGCGACGAACCGGTCGCAGAGCACTCGGCCGTCCGCTGACGGGACCCGCCCGCGCCTGCCCGGCGCGGACGGCCCCGGCACCGACTTTCCGGCCCCGCCTCACCGGCACACCCGCCGGTAGCAGGCGGTCTTCTGTTTTGGGCACCCGTTCGCGGGTGCCCGAACGAACACGTTGACGGCGCGCGGACGACCCGCCGAGTCCGCGCGTCCTCAGCGCCACCGGGCCTCCCGCCTCACCCCGAGGCCTCTTGGACGCCCGCGACCCCTCCCTTTTCCCCGCACCCCTTTTGCAACGTTCCAGCCCCACGTCTCGGCGCCTTCCCCGCGCGTCACGGCACCTCGTTTCCACCACTCCCCGGGCCATTAGTCCACGGATTTCGCATCCCTCACTCGCCACGCTTCCCTTTTCCACACCCCACCCCCTTCTCCCGGCCCCCACCATTCCCCTCAAAGGGATTACGCGCCCACCCCCTAAACGGCAGCAGACGCGCAACGACGACGTTCACACCGCGCGGCGCCATTGCGGACGCCCTTCACATGCGGGGCACTAAGCGTGGGGACGGTGCAAAGAGTGGCTCTCACCTGGGAGAACAAGCTGCGCGCGACATGGCGTTCACCGAGTGGCGCAAGGGGCGCGCGATCCGGGCCTTCCGCTCCTCGGGGTGGCGGGGTGGCGGGGTGGCGCTCGGGGGTCAGGAGTCCTGGTCGCGTTTCCAGGATTCGAAGGTGGCCTGGAGGTCGGCGTCGCCTTCGCGCCAGGACCGGCGGCGGGCCTCGAGCTCCTGCTCGGTGAGCGACTGGCCGAGGAGGCGGTCGTAGTCGGGGTCGGCCGGGCCGATCTCCACGTACGCGTCGGCGATGACCCGTCCGCCGTCACCGCCGTCGAGCAGGACACCGTGCGGCACCCTGAGCGTGCCGTCGGGGAGCCGGATCACGTACATCGGGAATCACCTTCGCTGGCTTGTCTTCCGTTGGCGGAGGGCAAGGTCAGATTCCGTATCGGCGGTTGAAGAAGAGCATGACCTCAAGGGCGGCGCGGATGTTGCCGGAGAGCATATCCACCAATGCCGGACGCTGCCGGGAGGAAATCGCGGCGAACGCGTCGGCGAAGAACTCCCGGCGCCCCAGGGCGTCGGGCTGCTGGTGGAAGTCGCTCATCAGGTACGGCCCGCACATCTCGTAGAGCTCGCGGAACGCGGGCGTGTCGGACTGCCAGGCGCCGTCGCCGCCGTCGACGTCGTCCAGCGCGTGCCCGACCTCGTGCATCATCACGTCCGGTGTCGGGGACGGACGGTCACCGACAACGATCTTCCGGTCGCCGTACGCTCCGGCGCAGATGTCCCAGGTCGCGCGGCCGGACGGCAGCGGGCGGCCGCGCAGGTGCCCCATGTCGTCCAGGTGCGGGACGCCGCCCGGGCCGACGTAGATCCCCGAGAGGCCGTCCGCGAGCCTGCGTTTCAGCGAGTCCGGCAGCATGGCCAGGCTCTCCACGGCGCGGACGACCTCGGGCGACGGCGGGCCCTGCCGGGCGTCCCACTGCCGGTGCAGGACGTTCTCCAGGACGCCGCAGTGGCGCAGTCCGTCCAGGGCGGGCGGGCTGTCGGGCGGACGCGGCGCGGCGCGCGGCGGGACCGGCTCGTCGTCCAGCTCGAAGTCGCTCCACGAGTAGACCTTCGCGGGCTGCTCGGCGCGCATCCGGTGGCGTCCGGCCGCGGCCGCCGGGTCCGGGCCGGGGACGTCGCCCTCGGGACGGGCCGCGTACGCGTCGTCGCGGCCGCCCTTGCGGAACCGCCCGAACCGGTCGCGGGGCTGCGCGCCCCGCGGACGGATCTGCGCCGGTTCGGGGCTCTGCCAGGCGCCCGAGTCCCGCGACCGCCCGGGCTCGGGCGGCGAGGGCGAGTACCGGGCGTCCCCACGGCGCGACCCGACTCCGGGGGACCGGCGATGGATGCCTTTGAACCGCATCGGGCTCCTCGCGTTCTCGCGGGGCCCCGTGCGGGGCCTCCGGGCAGCGTAAGCCGAACCCCGACACGCCGTCATCCCCCCAAGTCGAGGACTAACGTTGACCCATGGCCTACGCGCTCATCGCCGTCGTCCTCGTCGGAGGCTGGCTCTTCTGCCTGTTGGACGTCCTCACCAGCGACGAACGCCAGGTGCGGCTCCTCCCGAAGCCCGTCTGGCTGCTGATCGCCCTCCTCGGATTCGTCCTCGGCTCCGTCCTGTGGCTGCTCGCGGGCCGTCCGCGCGGACGGCGGCTGGAGTCGGTGCTGCTGCCGCCCGGAGCCGGCTTCGACCGCCACCCGGACGCCCCGAAGGGCCCCGACGACGACCCGGCGTTCCTCCACGCCCTGAGCCGCCGGATCCACGGCGACGACTGACGGCGCGGACTGACGGCGCGGACCTTCTCGGGGCCGGGCCGGCCGGGCATGCGAAAAGGGCGTCCTCCCCTGGGGAGGACGCCCTTCGCGGTGCTGTCAGGCGTAGGAGTGGAGGCCGGAGAACATGTAGTTGACGCCGAAGAAGTTGAAGATCAGGCAGGCGAAGGCGACCAGGGAGAGGACGGCGGCCTTGCGGCCCTTCCAGCCGGCGGTGGCGCGGGCGTGGAGGAAGGCGGCGTAGGCGATCCAGGTGACGAAGGACCAGGTCTCCTTGGGGTCCCAGCCCCAGTAGCGGCCCCACGCCTCGTCGGCCCAGATGGCGCCCATGACGATGGCGGCCGTCCAGATCGGGAAGGCGAAGGTGGTGACGCGGAGGGCCAGGCGGTCCAGGGCGTCGATGGCGGGGACGCGGGCCCAGACCGAGTCCTCGGCGATCGGGCCGCCGGCCTCGCGGCGGGACTTCAGCAGGTACAGGATCGTGGCGGCGCCCGCGACGGTGAACGAGCCGGTCGCGATGATCGCGGCGGTCACGTGGATGGCGATCCAGTAGGAGTTCAGCGCCGGGGTGACGGGACCGACCGAGTCGTACAGCCAGATGTTGGCGACGCCGAGGGCGATCACGGCGGCGCCCATGACGAACGCGCCGAGGAAGCGGGCCTTGTAGCGGACCAGGACGACCAGGTACGCGGTGACCGCGGCGAACGCGATGGCGGTGAGGAACTCGTACATGTTGCCCCACGGCCAGCGGTGCGCCGCGAGGCCGCGAGACAGGATGATCCCCAGGTGGGACGCCCAGCCGAGCGCGTTCAGCAGAACGGCGAGGCGGGCCCAGTCGATCCGGCGGCGGTCGTCCTCGGCGGCGGGCTCCGGGGACGCCACGACCTCGGTCACGTCCGGGCCGTCCGCCCCGACGAGGACCTTGGCCTCCGTGCGGACCGCGGCGGCGGGCTGTCTCTTGCGGCCGAAGCCCAGGTCGGCCGCGTAGGCCACCAGCGCGACGATGTACAGCACGACGGTGCTGAGCATCAGTTTGTCGCTCAGGTTGGCGAGGTCGGCGGTATGCACCCTCGTCACTCCTTGTCAGAAGGGTCGTCCGCCGCCGACGTGGACGTCTCGGCTCCGGACAGGTCGGACTTGTCGCCGGTGGCTGCGTCCTCCGGCGTTCCGGTCTCCTCGGACACCGGGGTCGTCGGCTCCGAGGTCTCGGAGCCCTGTGGCGTGCCGCGCAGCGCGGCCACCACGTCGTCGAACTCCGGGGTCGGGTTCCCGAGCGTGAGCCCGCCGACATGCACCACGGTACGCCCGTCCTCCGCGGCGCTCGCACGGACCCACACCCTGCGGCGCCGGACGGTGAACGAGGCGATCACGCCGAGGATGGCGAGGACGGCGGCGGCGAGGGCGGGGACGCGGCCCGGGTCGTGGTTGACCGACAGGCTCGTCCATTCCTTCATGCCCTCGAAGGTGATGGACCCGGAGCCGTCGGGGAGCTTGAAGGTCTCCCCCGGCTCCATGAGCTTCTCGCCGCGCTTGATCGGGTTCAGCGTCTTGCCGAGGCCCTCGAGCTGGTACACCGACTGGGCGTTCCCGCTGTCCAGGCCGAGGTCGCCCTTGAACCCGACGATGGAGATCACCGGCCGCAGCGCCGCCGGGAACTCCGAGACGATCTGCTTGCCGTCGGAGGTGGCGGTCGCGGTCGGCCACAGGATCGCGTAGAAGGCCAGCTGGGTCGGCTGCGCGTCCGGAACCTTGATCACGCCCTCGGACTGGAGGGTGCGCGGGTTCTGCGGGAGGAACGGGACGGCGCCGCGGAAGGCGACCTGGCCCTTGCCGTCCCGGACGGTGAACTGGGGCGCGTAGCCGTGCCCGAGCAGGTAGACCTTGGTGCCGCCGATCTTCAGCGGGTGGTTGACCTTCAGGTTGTAGTGCTTCTGCGGGCCGTCCGGGGTGTCGCGGTAGGTGATCGCCGCGTGGAAGTCGGTGGCCTGGCCGCGCTTCTCGCCCTTGAGCTCGTACTTGGCCTGGAAGTCGTCCAGGGTGATCGAGAACGGCGAGAGCTCGCCGGTGTCGAAGGCCCGTCCGGGCTTGAACTGGTCGTACTGGGCGAGGGTGTTCGCGAAGGACGAGCCCTCGCGGAGCAGCACGTCGCCCCGGTAGCCGAACAGGTTGCCGACGCCGAGGGAGAACAGCAGGCCGAGCAGGGCGAGGTGGAACATCAGGTTGCCGAGCTCGCCGACGTAGCCCTTCTCGGACGCCACCGACCCCGTGCCGTCCGCGACGCGGAACCGGCGCTTCTTGAGGAGCGCCCTGGCCTCGGCGAGCACCTCGTCCGGGGTGCGGGTCGTCTCGAACGTGGCCGACTGGGGCAGCCGGGCGAGGTTGCGGGGCGCGGCGGGCGGCTGGGCGCGCATCGCCCGGAAGTGCTTGACCAGGCGCGGGAGGACGCAGCCCGCGAGGGACACGAACAGCAGGATGTAGATCGCCACGAACCAGGGCGCGGCGAACACGTCGAACAGCGAGAACCGGTCGAGCCAGGGTGCGAGGGCCTTGTGCTGCTGGAAGTAGGCGGCGACCTTCTCCGGCGCCTGCCCGCGCTGCGGCAGGAAGGAGCTGGGGATCGCGCCGAGCGCCACCATGAACAGCAGGATCAGGGCCGTCCGCATGGTGGTGAGCTGCCGCCAGGCCCAGCGGAGCCAGCCGATCGGGCCGATGCCCTTGGGACGCGGGCCCTCCTGGGCGGGCGTCCGCCCGGCGGGGGCGGCGGTCGCCGCCTCCTCGGTCTTGTCGGCCGCGCTGTCCTGATCGGACGCGTTGTCCTGATCGGACGCGGTGTCCTCGTCGGACGCGGTGTCCAGGGCGGCCGGCTCGGCCGCTTCGCCGGTCGTCGCCGCCTTCTCCGCCTTCGCGCTCTCAGTGTCTGTCTCGGCCATGGCTCAAATCGGGGTCTCGAAGCCGCCGATGAACGACTTCATCTGGATGGTCATTTCGTTCCAGAGCCCGGTCACCAGCGCGATTCCGATGAGCACGAGCATGCCGCCGCCGATCCGCATGACCAGCGCGTAGTGCCGCTTGACGGCGGCGAACGCGCCGAGCGCGCGGCGGTAGGCGAGCGCGGTGAGCAGGAACGGCAGGCCGAGACCGACGCAGTAGGCGACCGACAGCAGCGCGCCGCGACTCGAACTGGCCTCGGTGATCGCCAGGGACTGGACGGCGGCGAGCGTCGGGCCGATGCAGGGCGTCCAGCCCAGGCCGAAGATCACGCCGAGCAGCGGGGCCCCGGCGATGCCGGCGTTCGGCAGCCGGCCCGACTTGAACGTCCGCTGGAGGCCCGGGATGAAGCCCATGAAGGCCAGCCCGAACACGATCGTCATGACGCCGAGGACGCGCTGGATCGTGGTCTGGTACTCCAGCATCCAGCGGCCGAGGCCGCCCGCGACCGCGCCCATGCTGACGAAGACGAAGGTGAAGCCGCCGACGAACAGCGCGACGCCGCCGAGCAGGCGGCCGCGCCGCTGCTCGGCGAGGTCCGCGCCGGTCATCCCGGTCACGTACGACAGGTAGCCGGGGACGAGCGGCAGGACGCACGGCGACACGAACGAGACGAGCCCCGCGAGCGCGGCCAGCGGGGCCGCCGCCAGCAGCGAGCCGCTGGTGACGGTCGTCTCGGTGTTCACCGCCGCGAGGATCACTTTTCCGCGAGGACCTTGGTCACGATGGGGTTCAGCGTGGAGAAGGTCGTCGCGCCGAGCACCCGCGCCGCGATCCGGCCCTGCCGGTCGAGGACGAGGGTGGTCGGGATGGCGTTCGGCGGGACGTCCTTGAACGCCAGGCCGATGCGCCCGTCGCCGTCGAAGACGCTCGGGTAGGACACCTTGCGCCCGCGCTCGAAGGCGAGGGCGTTGTCCTTGTCGTCCTTGAAGTTGACGCCGAGGAACTCGACGCCGTTGTTCTTGTTCTGCTGGTAGACCTGCTCCAGCGACTGGGACTCGCCCCGGCAGGGCGCGCACCAGGACGCCCAGAAGTTGACCACCGCGACCTTGCCGCGCAGGTCGGACAGCTTGACCGGCCTGCCCTCCAGGGTGCTGCCCTCCGCCTGCGGGGCGGTGTGCCGGGTCGTCGCGGACACTTCCTGGATCTTGCCGTTTCCGGCGATGAACCGGTTGTCACCGGCGGTGGGACCGCCGGTGCCGCCGCCCGCGCAGCCCGCGAGCAGCACGACGGACGACGTCGCGGCGGCGCTCACGAGCGGGATCCGGAGACTCAACGCACCCTCCTACTACAAGACGTAGTACTCAATGTAGCGACAGGGTCAGGCGCCCGCGACACCGGTCCCCCCGCCGATGCCCACGGCGGGTTCGGCGTAGGAGACGCCGACGAGGCGGCTGCCCTCGAACTCCAGGCTGGTGACGCTGGCGAGGTTGCACTCGCGGCGGCCCGGGTGGTGCCAGAGGCGGCGGTGCTCGGCGTGCAGGCGCAGGATCCAGATCGGCAGCTGGTGGCTGACGCAGACGGCCTCGTGGCCGGTCGCGGCGTCCCGGGCGGCGATCACCGCGGAGCGCATCCGGCGCGCGATCTGGGTGTAGGGCTCACCCCAGGACGGACGGAGCGGGTTCCACAGGTAGCGCCAGTGCTCGGGCCGCTTCAGGCTGCCCGCGCCGACGCCGAACGTCAGGCCCTCGAAGTGGTTGTCCGCCTCGATGAGGCGGTCGTCCACCGTGACGGGCAGCTCGAAGGTGTCGACCAGCGGCGCGGCGGTCTCCAGGGCGCGCTGCATGGGCGAGGAGAACAGCGCGGTCACGTCGCGCCCCTCGAACCATTTGGCCGCGGTCTTGGCCATCTCGTTTCCGTCCTCGCTGAGGCGGAACCCGGGCAGCCGGCCGTACAGGACCCCGTCGGGATTGTGCACCTCACCGTGCCGCAGCAGGTGAACGATCGTCTTCTCAGTCATCGCGTCGCCAGGCTACCCGCACCCGGGACGCCGTCCGCCCCGCCCCCACGCGCACGGCGAGGGACGGCACTGAAGATCGACTCCGGGCCCCCGGCTCGCGCGTCAGCCGGCCGGGCCGAGCTCGAACCAGGTGTGGAGGCAGCCCGACGCGCCGGAGGAGAACCCGAACCGGTCGGACAGGGCCTCGATGAGGACGATCCCGTACCCGTTGTCGCGGGGTTCGTGGCCGACGCGCCTGGTCGGGACGGTCTCGGCGCCCGCGTCCACGACCTCGCAGCGCAGGACGCCGTCCAGGTCGCGCAGGGCCAGGGTGAAGCGGCCGCCGTCGCCGGAGCGGGAGTGCCGGACGCTGTTGGTGCAGGCCTCGGAGACGAGGAGCTCGGCGGTGTCACGGCGCGGGTCGCCGGCCAGCTCGTCCCGGACGAACCGGCGCGCGAGCGCCACGCTGGACGCGACGGCGGCCAGCTCGACCGCTCCGATGAGCTCTCCGACCCCGGCTCCGCACACGGCGCACCCCTCGCCCCCGGTGGCGCGCCGGCCCGTGGGCGAGCCGCGCCACCTCGTTCCCCTTCGTCACACAAGATAGGACGAATCGGACACCGTTCGCGCCGGAGAATACCGCCTGGGGGTGTGACAACCTCAAGATCGACTCGGGCGTCCCACTGGCAGGATCACGAGAAAGGCCAATGATGCGTCGTTCAATCTCAGCCGTCGCCGCCGCCGGAGTCGCGCTCGCCGCGCTCGTACCGGCCGTCGCCGCCGACGCCGCCGCACCGGCCTGGCGAACCGTCCAGTCGAACGCCAAGGCGGACTACTTCGGGGTCGCCGCGGTCAACAGCAAGAACGTGTGGGTCGTCGGACGCGTCAGCGCGAAGCCCCACGCCTGGCGGTTCGACGGGAAGCGCTGGATCGACACCAAGCTCCCCACGGCGTTCCAGAAGAACACCCTCCTCTACACCGTCGCGGGATCGGCGTCCAACAACGTCTGGGTCTTCGCGGCCCACGGGGCCAGCACCTACGCGCTGCGCTGGAACGGCAGCAAGTGGACGGTCGCCCATGCCTGGAAGTCGACGTGGGAGGTCGGGGGCGCGGTCGTCAACGGCCCGAAGGACGTCTGGGTCCACGGCTCCGAGAACGGCGGGTTCAAGTTCGGCACCTGGCATTACAACGGGCGGTCCTGGAGCCGTGTGAAGCCCGGGTTCAGGATGGCCGCCGGAGCCTCGGTCTCCAGCAAGAACATGTGGGCGGTCGGCGACAACGGGGCCGCGAAGCCGTCCCCGGTCGCCCGGCACTGGAACGGCAAGTCCCTGTCCACGGTCAAGCTGCCCGCGCTGCCGGTCGTCGGCGGCCACCCGGCGGAGCTGCGGACGGTCGCCGCGCGCTCGTCCTCGGACGTGTGGATCGCCGGCGCGCGGTACGTGAACCCGGCGAACTACGCCACCCTGCCGATGGCGCTGCACTTCGACGGGAAGTCCTGGCGGCGGTTCGACCCGCCGACCAAGAACGACATCGTCTCGATGGCCCAGGACGGCAAGGGCGGCGTGTGGGCCGCCACCTACAGCGAACTGTTCCACGTCACCAAGGGGCACTGGGCGAAGGTGGCCCTGCCCACGGTGAAGGGCAAGGCCACGCGGGTCGGCCAGCTGTCCCACGTTCCCGGCGGCACGTCCGTCTGGGCGACGGGCCGGTTCGTCTGGGACGGTGCCGACACCTCGACCGGCGCCATCTTCCGGTACTGAGCTTCAGTGGACAGTGACGTCCGGCCGGTGGTGACGTTCAGCCGGTGGTGACGTTCGCCCAGGTGTGGCTGTCCAGGAAGCCGCGGTCGTCGTTGGCGTACTCGTGGAAGGCCCGCTGCACCTCGGCCAGCTCGGGGACGCGCGCGCGGTAGAGCTCGCCGCGCGCGCCGTCCTTGTACTCGAGCTCGTAGGCGCCGTCCTCCGGGGACACCTGGACGAAGTGGTGGCCGAACACGACCAGCGCGGCGAACGGGTTGCCGGTCCCCAGGCGGGTCAGGACGTCCCGGACGAGCCCCAGGTCAGGGTCGATCACGATCATGCCGTCGCCGGTGTGGAGCTGCATGCCCTGGTAGACGCCGACGGGCGCGATGTTGTGGACGAGCCCGCGCACCGGGTCCCAGACGATCAGCCCGTGGCCCTGGGCGATCGCGTAGACGTCCGTGGACACCTGGTCGGCGCGGTCGTCGGCCATCTCGACCCGCGCGAACCGCCCACCGACGCCGGTCTCGGTGACCTGGACGTCGGAGTGCAGGCGGCGCAGCTCGACGACGAACTCCCCGATCACGGGGGTCGGCTCGGCGCCGGACTCGCCGATCGCCTCCGCCTCCTCCCGGGTCACGGGGTGGTCGGATCGCCACAGCAGCAGCTCGTACGTCATGTCCTCATCATCCCAGCTCAGCGCTTGGACGCGGCGACCGCGTCCGCGATCCGGCGCTGGACCCTCTCCAGCGCCTCGGGTGCGAAGGGCCGCTTCCCGGCCGCCCGCTCGACGCCGAAGGTGAGCGCGGCGGCGCAGACGTCCGCCTGGGCCTGGGGCAGGCGGCAGGTGAGCGACGGGCCGTTCAGGATCCCCAGGACGACCGAGACGTACGGCGAGGGCGGCGCGGCCTCGGTCGAGACCGGGTCCAGCCCGACCATCGCCTTCAGGTCCGTCCGGCCGAGGTCGAGCGGGCGGCGGACGCGCAGGTCGGACGTGCACTCGCCGGACCTCCGGATCTTCGCCGCCTCGGGCGAGTCCGGGAAGTACAGGCACGTGCCGATGTTGAACGAGCCGATCGAGAACGGCGAGTAGGTGGAGACGCTCCCGGACGCCGCGCCGCGGCCGATGGTCGCGCTGGCGCTGCTGTTCCCGGACGTGCGCGAGCAGGTCTGCCCGGCGGGTCCGACCACGTAGTCGCCCTGGGCGAAGCGGTAGACGGCGGCCCCGGCCGGGAGGCTCACGGCCGTCCGGACCTTCGGGGGCGCGCTCTTGGGGGTCTGGTCGTCGCCGAGCGGCCCGCTGACCTTGCACTGGTGCGACGCGATGAGCCGCACGGCCGCCGCCGGACTCGTCGGGCTCGCCGTCGGGCGCGGTTTGGGCGGCGGCGCGGCCGTGTAGTGCCGGACGGTCGCCGCCCCGCCCGCGACCAGGGCCGTCGCCGCGACGCCCAGCGCGATCTTCGCCGTCGTGGACGCCAGCAGCCCCTGGGACACCGCCGCCCCGGCACCTGCCCCGGCTCCGGCGGCCGCTCCGCCCCCGGCGGAGCCGACGAGCGCGGCGATCGGGAACAGGGACGCCAGGGCCGCGGCCGACGCGGCCAGGGCGCGGACGCCCCGGCGCTCCCAGTCCGGCCCGTACGCGGCGGACGCGACGGCCTCCAGCTCCGCGACGAAGTCCGCGGCGCTCGCCGGGCGTCCCTCCGGGTCCTTGGCCATCCCGTGCCCGACGAGCGGGCGCAGCGCCTCCGGGACGTCCTCGACCGGCGGCGGAGCGTTCAGATGGGCGTTCTGGAGCTCCGCCACGGACCCGGCGAAGGGCCGGTGGCCCGCGACGCACTCGAAGAACACGCAGGTGGCGGCGTACACGTCGGTCGCGGGAGTGGCGACGCCGCGCCGCCACTGCTCGGGCGCCATGTACGGGGGCGTGCCCGCGCCGCCGCTCTCCCGCCCGGCTCCGACGGCGATGCCGAAGTCGATCAGCTTGCTGCGGCCGTCCGGCGGGACGACGACGTTGGCGGGCTTGTAGTCGCGGTGGACGACCCCGAGGGCGTGCGCCGCGGCGAGGCCGAGCAGCGAGCCCTTGAGGACGCCGAGGGCGGCCTCGGGGGCGAGCGCGCCCTCCCGTTCGAGGACGGTCCGCAGCGGCACGCCGTCCACGGCCTCCATGACGATCGCGGCGCCCTCGTCGGTCTCGACCAGCCGGTAGAGCCGTGCGACGTGCGGGCTGTCGGCGCGTCCGAGCATGGCCGCCTCGTGGCGGAGGACGGCCCGGTCGGCGTCTGCGGCGACGTACTTGATCGCGACGAGCGTCCCGGCGGTGTCGTGCCGGGCGAGCACGACCGCGCCCTGCCCGCCCTCGCCGAGTTCCCGGAGGGTCGTGAACCCCGGAACCCGCCACCCGCCCATCGCCCGCACCCCTCGATCAAGATCGATCCGGGCGAATCTAGCGGATCACCCCGATCCGCCGCGGGCGTCCGGCGCGGTCAGGCCCGGACGGCGGCGGGGCCAACGGCCGGGACGGCGGCGGGCGCGACGGTGGGGACGCTGACCGGGACGTCGGCGGGGACGGCCGTGCGGAAGGCGTCCAGGGCCGCGCGGATGGCGGGGCGGCGGGCGGCCTCCTCGCGCCAGACCGCGTAGACGCGGCGGGTGAGCGGGGCCTTCAGCGTGACGATCTCGACCTCGGGCGGGACGTCGCAGCGGCCGAGCCGGGGCAGTATCGCGATGCCCAGCCCGGCCGCGACCAGGGCGAGCTGGGTCGCGAACTCGTAGGCGTGGTGGTCGATGTGCGGCTCGCAGTCGATCGAGCGGAGCGTCCGGTGGAGCCAGTCGCAGCAGATCGAGCCGGGGGTGGAGCTGATCCAGGTCTCGCCCGCCAGCTCCTCCAGGTCGATCCCGCTCCGGCGGGCGAGGCGGTGGCCGGGCGGCAGCGCGACGTCCGCGACGTCCGCGCAGATGGCGCCCTTGACCAGGCCCTCGGCGAGCGGCAGCGGCTCGTTGTTCCAGTCCTGGACGACGGCCATGTCGAGGTCGCCGCGCAGGACGAGCGGCATGCTCTCCATCGGGTCCTGCTCGCTCAGCAGGACGCGGAGGTCGGGGTGGTCGGCGCGGAGGGCGCGCATGGCGGCGGGGAACAGGCCCCGGATCGCGGTCGGGAACGCGCCGACCGACAGCTGCCCGACGACGGCGCCCCGGTGGGCCTCCAGGTCGGCCTGGGCCTGCTCGACCAGCGACAGGATCCGTCCGGCGTGGCCGACGAGCAGCTGGGCGGCGTCGGTGAGCCGGACGCCGCGGCCGTTGCGTTCGAGGAGTTTCTGGCCGGTCTCCCGCTCCAGCTTGGCGAGCTGCTGGGAGACGGCGGAGGTGGTGACGTGGAGCACGTCGGCGGCGGCGCTGACCGACCCGTAGGTCGCCACCGAGTGCAGGGCGCGCAGCCGTTCCAGATCCAGCATGAAGCAATGCTAAATCCATCTGTCAAGAAGTTCTAGCTTGTCCTAAACACACCGTTCTGTGGACGATCAAGGCATGCGTCCCCGCCATGTCCTGCTCGCCGTGCTGATCGCCGCGGTCTGGGGCTTCAACTTCGTGCCGATCAAGATCGGCCTCGAACACTATCCGCCGCTGTTCTTCGGCGCCCTGCGCTTCACCGCGGCCGCCGTGCCCGCCGTGTTCCTCGTGCGGCGTCCGCCCGTCCCGGCGCGCTGGCTGCTGCTGGTCGGGCTGCCGCTCGGCGTCGGGCAGTTCGGCCTGCTGTTCATCGCGATGCGGATCGGCATGCCCGCCGGGCTGTCGTCGGTCGTCATGCAGCTCTCCGCGCTGTTCACGGCCCTGATCGCGTGGGCGGCGCTGCGGGAGCGGCTGCACGCCGGGCAGATCGCCGGGATGGCGGTCGCGTTCGGCGGGGTCGCGTGGCTCGGCGTCCTCCAGTCCGGCGGGACGAGCGGCCCCCTCAGCGCGTTCCTGCTGTGCGTCGCGGGCGCGTTCATGTGGGGTCTGGCGAACGTCGCGATGCGCCGGATGAACGCGCACGCCACCGGCCCGGTCGACCCGTTCGGGTTCATGGTGTGGATGTCGCTGGTGCCGCCGCTGCCGATGCTCGCCCTGTCGCTGTTCTTCGAGGGCCCCGGCGACATCGGGCACTCGCTCGCCCACACGTCCCTGGCCGGACTGGGCGCGCTCGCCTACATCGCCTACCTGTCCACGCTGCTCGGCTTCGGCCTCTGGGGCCACCTCATGCGCACGTACGAGGCCAGCACCGTCGGCATGTACTCGCTGCTCGTCCCGCCGTTCGGGCTGGCCGCGGCCATGGTCGTCCTGAACGAGAACGTGAGCCCGGCGCGGCTCGGGGCCGCCGCGCTGATCGTCGGCGGGGTCGCGCTCGGCGCCGTCCGGATCCGGCCGCGCCGGACGTCCCGGGTCGCCGACCCGGTTCCCGATCCCGTTCCCACGAGGTGACTCCCATGCATGGAATCCATGTCCCGCTGGTCACGCCTTTCACGCCCGACGGCGAGGTGGACGCCGCGTCGCTCGAACGCCTCGCCCGGCACGTCCTGGACGGCGGGGCGGACGGCCTCGTCGCGCTCGGCACCACCGGCGAGGCCGCGACGCTCACCCCGGACGAGGTGGAGACCGTCCTGCGCGTCTCACGGGGCGTCTGCGACGCGTACGGGGTGCCGCTGACCGTCGGCGCCGGAACGATGGGCACGGACGCCACCATCGCGCAGGCGCGCGAGCGCGCTCCCTATGCGGACACGCTGCTCGTCGTCGCCCCGTACTACCTGCGCCCCACCGAGGACGGCGTCGTCGCCCACTACGCGTCCGTCGTATCCGCCGTGGACGTGCCGGTCCTCATGTACAACATCCCGTACCGGACGGGCCGGACCCTCTCCGCAGAGGCCCTCCTGCGCGTCCTGGACTTGGACGGCGTCGTGGGCATGAAGCACTGTCCGGGTGGCATCGACGGAGACACGCTCGTCTTGCTGGCCGAGGCAGGCGAGAAGGTGCTGTGCGGGGACGACGCCTACGCGTTCCCCATGCGCGCGCTAGGCGCCGGAGGCGTGATCGCCGCGACGGGCAATCTCGTGCCGTCCGCCTACGCGAACCTCGATCTCGCCATGCACGACAGGCTCGTCCCGCTGGTGGACGCCCTGTTCTCGGAGCCGTCACCGACCGTCCTCAAGGCGTGCCTGGCGGCTCGCGGGCTGATCGACGACGCGTCCGTCCGGGCGCCGTTCCTGCCGCCGAGCCCGGAGACCGTGGAACGCGCCCTCAAGGCCGCCTTCTAAAAGAAAGCAGGTTGGGGGCGCCCCAGCGGTGCGCCCCCAACCAAAAAACCCTTAGGCCGACGCCGCAGCGGCGGCCTTGGCCGCGTGCGGGAGCGCGTCGACGATCTTCGAGAGCGCGGTGTCGTCGTGCGCGGCCGACAGGAACCACACCTCGAACGCGGACGGCGGCAGGTAGACGCCGCGGTCGAGCATCGCGTGGAAGAACGCGGCGAACGCGGCGGTGTGCTGCTTCTGCGCCTGCGCGAAGTTCTGCACGACCGGGACGTCCGTGAAGAAGACCGAGAACAGGTTGCTCGCGCGCTGCAGCCGGTGCGGCACGCCCTCCTTGGCCAGCGCCTCGGCCGCCGCCTCGGAGACGATCTTCGCGTTGCGGTCGATCGCCGCGTACACGTCGTCGGTCGCGTTCCGGAGCGTGGCGAGCCCGGCCGCGGTCGCCAGCGGGTTCCCCGACAGCGTCCCGGCCTGGTAGACGGGGCCGGCCGGGGCGAGCCGGGCCATCACGTCGGCGCGGCCGCCGAACGCGGCGGCGGGCAGCCCGCCGCCCATCACCTTGCCGAACGTCATGAGGTCGCCCGCGACGCCCTCCACGCCGTACCAGCCGGACCGGGACGCGCGGAACCCGGTGAGCACCTCGTCCACGATCAGCAGCGCGCCGGACCGCTCGCACAGCTGCTTCAGCAGCAGGTTGAAGCCCGAGGTCGGCGGGACGACGCCCATGTTGCAGGGCACCGCCTCGGTGATCACGCACGCGATCTCGTCGCCGTGGACGGCGAACGCGCGCTCGATCCCGATCACGTCGTTGTAGGGCAGCACGATGGTGTCGGCGGTGGTCGCGCCGGTCACGCCGGGGGTGTCGGGGAGGGCGAGCGTCGCCGCGCCGGACCCGGCGGCGGCGAGCAGCGCGTCCACGTGGCCGTGGTAGCACCCGGCGAACTTCACGATCTTGGAGCGCCCGGTGAACCCGCGCGCCAGCCGGATCGCCGACATGGTCGCCTCGGTGCCGGAGTTCACCAGCCGGACGGCCTCCACCGGCGTCCGCGCGACGATCTCCTCGGCCAGCTCGACCTCGCCGACCGACGGCGCTCCATAGGACGTCCCGCGCCCGGCGGCCTTGGTCACGGCCTCGACGACCGCCGGGTGCGCGTGGCCGAGGATCATCGGCCCCCACGAGCAGACGAGATCGACGTACTCGTTGCCGTCGGCGTCGGTGAGGTACGGCCCGCGCGCGGACGCGATGAAACGGGGGGTGCCGCCCACGGCCCGGAACGCTCTCACCGGCGAGTTCACGCCACCGGGGATCACCCGTCCGGCCCGTTCGAACAACTCCTGGGACTTGTCTGCTTCGGTCACCCCTCCAGTCAACCAGTTGCAGTTCGGTGACGCGCCTTGACCTCGCCTGGTACCGGCCGATATTCCAGCAAAGGCGTCGTCTGCCCCTTCGGGACAGGCGAGAATGCTTCAGGCGGGATGTCGGTGTCGCGAGCGGCGGCACCCCCGGGTTTCCACCGGCGCCGCCGGATCGGAGGGATGGCTCACACCGTGGTCGACGGCTGGACGGTTCCGGGATTCACCCATGAGCGGGACCTTGGCGGGGGTTCCGCGGGGCGTGTGGTGCTCGGGGTGGACGACATGACCCAGACCAAGGTCGCCATCCGCTATCTCGACAAGCGCCTCGAAGCTGACGAGGCGCTCCTGTCGCGGTACCGGATGGTGGCGCGCAGGCTGTCCCAACTGGAGGATCCGAACGTCGTCGATCTCTACGACTTCGTGGAGAACCCCTCGCCGAGCGGCGGGACGGCGATCGTGATGGAGCGCGCGGAGGGCGTCTCGCTCCGCCGCATCCTCGCCTCGCGCGGCCCCGCCGGGCCCCTGGCGGCCCTGTCGGCGCTCGGCGGCGTCCTCCTGGGTCTGGCGGCGGGCGAGGGACGGGAGGTCGTCCACGGGGCGCTCCGGCCCTCCAACGTGATGGTCGCGCCGGGCGGCGAGGCCCGGCTCACCGACTTCGGGCTCGGTTTCGGCCCGGCCGCCGGGCCGGCCTACGCAGCGCCCGAACTCTGGGAGGGCGCGTCACCGTCGGTGGCGTCCGACCTGTACGCGGCCGCGGCGATCTTCTTCGAGTGCCTGACCGGACGGCCGCCGTTCACGGCGCGCAGCGCCTCCGGCTGGGGCAGGGCGCACCGCGAGACGCCCATCCCGGTCGACCAGGTGCCCGGGCCGCTGCGCGACCTGCTCGCGCACGGCCTGGCCAAGGAGCCGGAGAAGCGGCCCACCTCGGCCGCCGACTTCGCCGCCGAGCTCGAGGAGGCGGCGGTCGCGGCGTACGGGCCGTCCTGGGAGGCGCAGGGACGGGGCCGGCTCGCCGAGCTGGTCGGGGAGGCCGCGGCCATCCCCGAGCCCGCCCCGCCCAAGATCCGGGTCACCGGCCAGAACCGCATCGCCGCGCCGTCCGGCGGAGGCCGCGGAGGCGGGCGCCGCAAGGCCGTCGTGGCCCTGGCCGCCCTCGTCGTCGTCGGCGGGGGCGCCGGCGGCGCCTACTTCGCGATGGGCGGCAAGAAGAGCGGTGACGACCCGCCGCACCCGTCCCAGGAGGCCAGCACCGCGGCCCCCACGCCGCCCGTGCCGCAGGGCCCGGGCGCGGCCCTCGCCGCGCAGATCCGGGACGCCACGACCCGCACGCCCTCGGCGTCCTTCACGTTCCGGCGGTCGGGTCCGGGCGTCAACGTCACCGCACACGGATCGTTCACGCTGGTCACGGGCGCTGAACCGTCCTACACGATGCAGCTCACCGGATCGGGCGACACCAAGCGCGCGGGCCGGACGATCGTCATCGGCGGCAACGCCTACGTGCGCGCGGGCAAGACGTGGCGGCAGACCCCGGTGTCGGCCAAGGGCTACCCGTCGCTGGCCGCGCAGATCCGCTCGGCCGGGTCCGTCTCCGCCCTGACGGCACTGCTGGAGAACTCCACCAAGTTCCAGCACACCGGCGCCGTCTACCAGGGGACGGCATCGCTCGCCGCCCTCGGCCAGCAGCCCGGCTTCGGCGCCCTGTACGCCGACCTCGCGCGGGCCACGGGCGCGCAGGAGATCACCTTCTTCCTGCGCGTGGACAAGGCCAACCGGCCCGTCCAGCTGAAGCTGCGCGCGGGGGCCAAGCCGCACTGGCTCCTGACGAACTACACCGAGTGGGCCCACAAGCCCCCGATCGCCGCGCCCAAGACGGGCGCCTGATCCGGCCGACGCGAACGGCGACCCCGGACGTCCGGGGTCGCCGTTCGCGTTCCGGACGGTCCTGGACGATCCCGGGCGGGCCTGGACGGGCCTGGACGCCCCGGACGGGCCCTCCCAGGCGCCAAACCGGCAACTGTCACCAAGATCCACTCTCGGCCGATCGCAGAAGTCACAACGCGGAACCGGCCTCTTGAGCGCTTGATCGCCGCCGGTTAGCTTCTGGGCAAGCGAGCGCCGGGCGGGTTCCGGAACCGCCCCGACGCCCGACCAGTCCCGCGACCGGAGCGATCCGGCGTGTCCTGGAGGTGGTTCTCCATGGTCCGTGCCCTCACCAGACTCAGCGACCGAGTGCTCGACAAGGTACTGCCGACCGCCAAGGCCCGGGCCGAGGCGTGCTGGTGGACCGAGACAGGCATCCACTGCTGCGTCTACGCCGGCCGTACGTACTGCGGCTGATCGGCGGCCGGGCGTGCGGATCGTCGCGTTGACCTCCCCTGTTGCGGTGGGACCGGCCATCGCCTCGCCCCGCGCGTCCGGACGGACGGCACCGGCCGGGCCCGACCCGGCCGGTGCCTCTCCGTCCCTCCCCCGGAACGGCCTGCGGTGACCCCGCCGCCGAAGGCCCCATCAGAAATGCCGTCGGAAGTGCCGTTGAGGCGGCGTCTGGCGAGCGTCGCGTCCCTGACCTGGCGGGCGCACCGGCGCGCGGCGCTGGCCTCGGCCGCGCTCGCCGTCCTCGCCGGGCTCGCGCCCGTCGCGACCGCCTGGCTCACCAAACTCGTCCTGGACGGCCTGACCTCGGGCCGGGGCAGGTCCACCCTGATCCCGCTCGCAGCCGGGCTCGCCGTCTGCGGCCTGTCGGTCACGGTCGTCCCGCACCTGTCCACGTACGCGCAGCGGCAGTTGCGCCGCGCGGTGCGGGCCCTGGCGTCCGACCGGCTGTTCCGCGCCGTGAACGCCGACGCCGGACTGCGCCGCTTCGAGAGCCCCCGCTTCCAGGACACGCTGCGCCTCGCCCGCGAGGCCGGCGAGAACGCGCCGGACCGCCTCGTCTCCGGCTCCCTCGCGATCGGCCAGGCGGCGCTGCTGCTGTCCGGATTCGTCGCCACCCTCCTGGTGATCAACCCGGTGCTGGTCGCGGTGATCTTCCTGGCCGCGCTGCCCGCCGCGTGGATCCAGCTCGGGCTGAGCCGCGAGCGCGCCCGGACGATGTGGGGCATCAGCCCCGGCCTGCGCCGCCAGATCTTCTACGGCGAGCTGCTGACCAGGCCGGAGGCCGCCAAGGAGGTCCGGCTGTTCGGCCTCGGCGACTTCTTCCGCGGCCGGATGCTGGCCGAGCTGCGCGCCACCGACGCCGCCGAACGCCGCGTCGACCTGGCCACGGTCCGCCGCCAGGGGCTGCTCGCCCTGCTCGGCGGCGCGGTCGCGGCCGGCGGCCTGGTCTGGGCGGTGTGGCGGGCGACGGAGGGCGACCTCTCGCCCGGGGACGTCACGATGTTCGTCGCGGCCGTCGCCGGAGTGCAGACCGCGCTGAGCCAGATCGTCGACCGCTGGGCGGACGCCCACCAGGCGCTCCTGCTGTTCGGCCATTTCGTCACGGTCACCGGGGCCGGGCCGGACCTCCCCGTGCGCGCGGACCCGCGTCCCGTCCCCGAGCTGCGCCGGGGCATCGAGCTGCGGGACGTGTGGTTCCGGTACGGCGACGGGCAGCCGTGGGTGCTGCGCGGGATCGACCTGGTCGTCCCGCACGGCCGGAGCGTCGCCCTGGTCGGGGTGAACGGCGCGGGCAAGAGCACCCTGGTCAAGCTGCTGTGCCGCCTCTACGACCCCACGCGCGGATCGGTCGCCTGGGACGGCGTGGACCTGCGCGACCTCGCCCCGGCCGAGCTCCGGGACCGCGTCGGCGTCGTCTTCCAGGACTTCATGGAGTACGACCTGTCCGCCGCCGACAACATCCTGCTGGGCGATCTCACCGCCGCGGACGACCCCGGACGCGTCCGGGCCGCCGCCCGCCGGGCCGGGATCCACGACGCCGTCGAGGCCCTCCCGGACGGCTACGCCACCATGCTGAGCCGGATCTTCGCCGGCCCCGGGGACGAGACGGGGGTGATGCTCTCAGGCGGGCAGTGGCAGCGGCTCGCGCTGGCCCGCGCGCTCCTGCGCGACGACCGTGACCTGCTGCTTCTCGACGAGCCGAGCTCCGGCCTGGACGCCGAGGCCGAGCACGCCGTCCACGCGTCGCTGCGCGCGCACCGCGAAGGACGGACGAGCGTGCTGATCTCGCACCGCCTGGGCGCGGTCAGGGAGGCGGACCTCATCGTCGTCCTCGACGAGGGAAGGATCGCCGAGCAGGGCACCCACGACGAGCTCATGGCCCGGGACGGCGCGTACGCGCGTCTCTTCACCCTCCAGGCGAGCGGCTACGTCTCCGGCGAGGACCACGCGTCCGCCGAGGAGGGCAGCGGTGCGCCGCCGACGGTGCGCGCCCCGGCCCAGAGGCCCGTCTAGAGGGCTTCGCAGGCGTCCGAGAGGACGGCGAGCAGGCGCAGGGGGTCGGGCAGGGGGGCGTTCTCCGGCGGGCGGATCCAGCTGACCGTCCGGCCGTAGGTGAGCCGCGACGCCGGGGCCACCACGTAGCTGTCGCGGCAGTGCCAGCGCATGCCGGGCGTCTCGGCGACGGTCTCGGGCGAGCAGTCGAGATGGCAGGACCACCACTCGTCCTCGTCCACGGGGGCGCGGGTGGCGACGAAGAACAGGTGCCGCTCGTCCGCGACGTTCGCGACCGGGCCGCTCGGGAGGTCCTCGGCGTCGATGCGGGCGAGGGCCTCGGCGCCCGCCGCGGCCGGGACGTCGAAGACGTCGAAGACGCGGCCGGTCGGCAGGATGACGTTGGCGTCGGGGCGTTCGGTCCACCAGCGGTCGATCACGGCGGGGTCGACGCTGGCCTGGATCGCCCAGGCGGCGGAGACGGGGTGCGCGGCCGGGTCGGGACAGCCGACGCGGTCGCAGGAACAGGCGCGGTCGCCGCCTTCGGGGGCGTGCGCCCCGGGTACGCAGGGCCAGCCGAGCGCGGCGTAGGCCGCCGCCGCGGCGGCCGTGGCGAGGGGCTGAGGGCGCTCGCGGTTCCGTTCGCGGGCCCGCCGTCTGCTCCTGTTGCCCGTGACCGCAAGCACGTTGACGCCCCCCATCACACCGGGCCTGGGATCACCGGCCCCGTCCGGCTCCTTGTTAGTCGATGATGCCGGGCGGGAGGCCGCCCGGACACGGCAACCCCCCGGAAACGGTTCCAATTGACTAGGAGGAAGTGATCCCCGGCAAACGATCACCTACCTCGCGGCATGGTCATCCGAGCTTGCGGGCGACCTCGGTGGCGTAGTAGGTGAGGATCATGTCGGCGCCGGCCCGGCGGATCGCGGTGAGCGACTCCATGATGGTGCGGTCGCGGTCCAACCAGCCGTTGGCGGCGGCGGCCTCGATCATCGCGTACTCGCCGCTGACCTGGTACGCGGCGACCGGGACGTCCACGGCGTCGCGGACCCGGCGCAGGATGTCCAGGTAGGCCCCGGCCGGCTTCACCATGACCATGTCCGCGCCCTCGTCGAGGTCGAGGAAGACCTCGCGCAGGGACTCGTCGGCGTTCGCCGGGTCCTGCTGGTAGGCGGCGCGGTCGCCGAACGTCGGCGCGCACTCGGCGGCCTCGCGGAACGGGCCGTAGAAGGCGGAGGCGTACTTGACCGAGTAGCCCAGGATCGACACGTTCTCGTGCCCGGCCGAGTCCAGCGCGGAGCGGATCGCCCCGACCTGGCCGTCCATCATCCCCGACGGCGCGACGACGGCGGCGCCCGCGGCGGCCTGCGCGACCGCGATCGACGCGTACCGCTCGAGGGTCGCGTCGTTGTCGATCTCGCCGGACGGGGTGACGATGCCGCAGTGGCCGTGGTCGGTGAACTCGTCCAGGCACAGGTCGGCGATGAGGACGGTGGAGTCGCCGAGGTCGGCGGCCAGGTCGCGCAGCGCGACCTGGACGATCCCGTCGGACGCGTCGCCGGCCGAGCCCACGGCGTCCTTCACGGCCGGGACGCCGAACAGGATGATCCCGCCGACGCCGGCCTCGACGGCCTCGTGGGCGGCCTTGCGGAGCGACTCGCGGGTGTGCTGGACGACGCCCGGCATGGACGAGATCGGCTGCGGCTCGTCGATGCCCTCCTTGACGAACATCGGCAGCACCAGGTCGGCGGGGTGCAGCCGGGTCTCGGCGGTCAGCCGGCGCAGCGCCGGGGTGCGGCGGAGGCGGCGCGGCCGGGCGACGGGGAACTGGGCGGACATCTCAGGCATCTCCAGGAAAGGACGACGGCGGGCGCGCCGGGATCACCGGGCGCCCGCCGTGGGGTTCTACTTGCGGCGGCGCGCGCCCCGGCGCATCTGGCTGGGCTTGCGCAGCGGGTCGCCGTTCTCGATCTGGGCGGCCCTCCTCTTCGCACCGTACTCCGCGAGGGCCTCGGCCAGCGCCTGGACCGACGGCCTGGGCGACATCACGTCCACCCGCAGGCCGTACTCCTCGGCCGTCTTGGCCGTCTGCGGGCCGATGCAGGCGATCACGGTCACGTTGTGCGGCTTGCCCGCGATGCCGATGAGGTTCTTCACAGTGGACGACGAGGTGAACAGCACCGCGTCGAACCCGCCGCCCTTGATCGCCTCGCGGATCGGCGCGGGCGGCGGCGCGGCCCGGACCGTCCGGTAGGCGGTCACGTCCTCGCACTCCCAGCCGAGGCCGGTGAGGCCCGCGATGAGCGTGTCGGTGGCGATGTCGGCGCGCGGGAGCAGGACCCGGTTGATGGGGTCGAGGTCCTCGTCATAGGGCGGCCAGACCTCGACCAGGCCCTCCGACGACTGCTGCCCGGACGGCATCAGGTCGGGCTGGACGCCGAACTCGACCAGCGCCCTCGCGGTGGCCTCGCCGACGGCCGCGACCTTCAGCCCGGCGAACGCGCGCGCGTCGAGGCCGTAGTCGTGGAACTTCTCCCGCACCGCGCGGACGGCGTTGGTGGAGGTGAACACCACCCACTCGTACCGGCCGGTGACCAGGCCCTTGACCGCGCGCTCCATCTGCTGGGGCGTGCGCGGCGGCTCGACCGAGATCGTCGGCACCTCGTCCGGGACGGCCCCGTAGGAGCGCAGCTGCTCCGACAGCGACGCGGCCTGCTCCTTGGTGCGCGGCACCAGGACGCGCCAGCCGAACAGCGGCTTGGCCTCGAACCAGCCGAGCTTGTCCCGCCACTTCGCCACGTCCCCGACGATGATCATCGCCGGGGCCTCCATGCCCTTGGACTCGGCGGCCAGGCGCTTCAGGTCGGAGACCACGGTCTCCTGCTCGGTGCTGGTGCCGAGCATGGTCATCGCGGCGGGCGTGGAGTCCGGGCGGCCGACCGCGATCAGCGACTTGCACACCTCGGCGACCGAGTGCTCCACACCGGCGATCACCAGCGTCGCGGACGGGTCGGAGAACGCGGCCCAGTCGACCCCGCCCTCGGACGCGTCGATGAACCGCACCTCGCGGTGCTTGTCGTCGGTCAGCGGGATGCCCGCGTAACCGGGCACACCGGTCAGCGCCGACACACCGGACACGACCTCGAACGAGACGCCCGCCTTGTACAGGGCCTCGCCCCAGGACGCCATCCCGCAGGCCAGCGCCGGGTCGCCCAGGAACAGCCGGGCGACGCGGCGGCCCGCGCGGGCGTGCTTCACGGCGAGCTTCACCGGGTCGGCGGTCTCGGCGTCGTCGACCAGCTCGGCGTCCGCGCGGCGGTGCGCGAGCACCTCCGGGTGGACGTGCGCGACCGGCGCGATCACCACGTCCGCGCCCGCCAGCACCTCGACGGCGCGCAGCGTCAGCAGCTTCGGATCGCCGGGACCGGTGCCGACGAGGAAGACGCGTCCGGCGTCCGGGTCGGTCACCGGGTTGCCGGGGCCGTTCACAGGGCTCACGAATCCCCCTCCCCCATCAGCTCGGCGGCGCCGCGGCCGAGCAGCGCCTCGGCGAGCGCGCGGCCCGTCTCGGCGGCCTCGTCCGGGCGCCCGGTCGCGGACAGCCGCACCTGGCGGCTCCCGTCGTGCGCGACGACGGCCGCGGTCAGGTGCAGTTCGTCGCCGGAGACGACGGCGTGCGCGCCCACGGGGGCCGAGCAGCCGCCCTCCAGGACGGCGAGCACGGTGCGCTCGGCGAGCACGGCGGCGCGGGTGCCGGGGTCGTCGACGGCCGCGAGCAGGGCGACCAGCTCCGGGTCGTCCGACCGGCACTCCAGCGCCAGCGCGCCCTGGCCGGGCGCGGGCAGCATGGCGTCGGTCTCGAAGACCTCGGCGACGTCGTCCAGCCGGCCGATGCGCCGCAGCCCGGCGTGCGCCAGGACGACCGCGTCCAGCTCGCCGTCGGCGATCTTGCGGAGCCGGGTGTCGGCGTTGCCCCGGATCGGGACGATCTCCAGGTCGGGACGGAGCGCGCGCAGCTGCGCGACCCGGCGCGGCGAGCCCGTGCCGACGCGCGCGCCGGCGGGCAGGTCGGCCAGCTTGCGCGTGCCGCACAGCGCGTCCCGCGGGTCGTCGCGGCGGGGGACGGCGGCGAGCGCGATCCCCTCGGCGGGCCCGGTGGGCAGGTCCTTCAGGCTGTGCACCGCGAAGTCCACCTCGCCGGAGAGCAGCCGGTCCCGGAGCGCGTTGACGAAGACCCCGGTCCCCCCGATCTGCGCGAGCAGTGCCTTGGATACATCACCCTCGGTCGTTACCCCGACCAGCTCGACGCCATGCCCCGTGGCCTGCGTCAATGCGTCGGCGACCAGACCGGACTGGGTGGTGGCCATGAGGCTCCTGCGGGTGCCGAGCCGCAGTCGCCGGTCCGATTCCGTCACGTCTGGCTTCCTTCGATGTTGTCGGCGCGCGCCACGGCCTCGGGCCGGCTCGGGTCCAGCCCGAACAGCTCGCGCAGCGCGTCGGCGTAGGCGTCCCCCCCGGGCGCCGCCGCCAGCTCCTTCACCCGGACGGTCGGGGCGTGCAGCAGCTTGTCGGCCACACGCCGGACGGTCTGGGCGATCTCCTTGTAGGCCCGCTCGTCGATGTCGGGCAACCGGCCCGCGAGCCGGGACAGCTCGGCGTCCACGACCTCGGCGGCCTTGGACCGCAGCGCCACGACGGTCGGCGCGACCGCCGCCGCCCGCGCCGCGGACAGGTACGCCGAGACCTCGTCGCAGACGATCCGCTTGACCTCCTCGACCGCCTCCGGGCCGACGGCCCGGGCCGCCTCCTGCGCGACCCGCAGGTCGTCCAGGCCCGCGAGCGCCGCGCCGGGCACCTCGCGGACGGCCGGGTCCACGTCGTGCGGCAGGGCCAGGTCCAGGAAGAACCTGCGCCGCGCGGGCGCGCCCGTGTCTCCCGCCGGTGCCCCGGCGGTGAGCATGTCGGCGGTGATCACGCGGCCGGTCGCGCCGGTGCACGAGACGATCAGGTCGGCCTCGGCGAGGGCGGCGGTCAGCTCGTCCATCCGGATCGCGCGGGCCGGGGACTCCAGGGACGCGGCGAGCCGGACGGCGTTGTCGAAGGTGCGGTTGGCGATGACGACCTCGCCCGCGCCGGCGCGGCTCAGCGTGGCCGCGGCCAGCGAGCTCATCGACCCGGCGCCGACGACCAGGGCGCGCTTGCCCTCCACCGGGCCGAGGTGCTTCCCGGCGACCTCCAGGCCGACGCTGACCAGGGACGCCCCGGCCTGGTCGATCCCGGTCTCGTGGTGGGCGCGCTTGCCGACCCGCAGCGCCCGCTGGAGCAGGTCGTGCAGGTCGCGGCCGATGGTGTGCTCGTCCTGCGCGAGCTTGAACGCCGTCCGGATCTGGCCGAGGATCTGCCCCTCGCCGACGACCATCGAGTCCAGGCCGCTCGCGACCGCGAACACGTGCTGGACGGCCCGCTCCTCGTAGTGCACGTACAGGTGCCGGGACAACTCGTCCAGCGGGATGCCGCTGTGCAGGGCGAGCAGCTCGGACACCGACGTGACGCCGCCGTGGAAGCGGTCCACGACCGCGAAGACCTCGACGCGGTTGCACGTGGAGACGATCGCCGCCTCCGACACGTGCCCGCAGTCGCGCACCGAGTGCAGCAGTTTCAGCAGGTCGTCGCCCGACACCGCGGCCCGCTCCAGCAGCGCCACCGGTGCACTGCGGTGGCTCAGTCCCACCACCAGCACGCTCATCGGCCGGTTCTCCGCTCTCGTTCGCTCATCGCCCGCTCGTCCATCTGTCCGACCGACTGACCGGCCGACTGACCGGCCGGCCTCGCCCGCTCCGTCCTCCGCCCCGGCGCGGACCGTCCGGGGGCCGTCCCGACTCCACCAGCGCCGCGCGTCACTCGGCCGCCTCCACATAGTGGACGGGCTCCGGCGGGCCGGAGTCCAGCGCGGACGGCCTGCCGCCGGCGCCGTCCGGGCCGCCGGCCTTGCGCTGCTCGTGGAACGCCAGTATCTGCAGCTCGATGGACAGGTCCACCTTGCGGACGTCGACCCACTCGGGGACCGTCAGGACCACCGGCGCGAAGTTCAGCACGCTCGTGACGCCCGCGGCCACCACGCGGTCGCAGACGCCCTGGGCCGCCCCGGCGGGCGTGGCGATCACGGCGATGGACACGCCGTGCTCGCCGATGACGTCCTCCAGCCGGTCGATGTGCCGCACGGTCAGGCCGGAGATCTCCTGACCGACGATCTGCTCGTCGGCGTCGAGCAGGCCCGCCACGCGGAAGCCGCGGGAGGCGAAGCCGCCGTAACCGGCGAGGGCGCGCCCCAGGTTACCCACGCCGATGATGGCCACGACCCAATCCTGGGTCAGGCCCAGTTCACGAGAGATCTGGTAGACGAGGTACTCGACCTCGTACCCGACCCCCCGGGTGCCGTACGACCCGAGGTGGGACAGGTCCTTGCGCAGCTTGGCGGAGTTCACCCCGGCGGCGGACGCCAGTTCCTCGGAGGACACGGTGGCGACGCCCCGGTCCTGGAGGGCGTGGAGGGCCCTGAGGTAGACCGGCAGCCGGGCCACGGTGGCCTCCGGGATTCCCCGGGGTCGGGCGGCGTCCACGCGTTCGCGGTGGCGGGTCTGTCGAGATGTCACGGCCTGCTCTTCGGGGGCTCGACGCTGAGTCCGGTCCGGTCACGGGCGGCGTGGTCCGGCCGGAAGCGACGGGAACCGTGCCCGGGACCCGAGGCTGCCCTCCAGATTATGCCTTTGTGAATACGCGCACAAAGTCGACCCCGCCTTACCGAACGCGCCGATTCCGCGGGTTCCCACGACGTCATCGCACGTCAGAGGCGCGGAAATGGGCATTTCCACCTGATCGTCCCCCGGCTTTCGCCCGACCTGAATGTGACTGACGGAACAGTCGGCTTTCAGCCGCTTTCCGGCTTGACGCCCACCAACCGGGATGCCGCGCACCCGCGAGGCCAGGCTCACGAGTCGGACGCGGAGGTCAGGTCGGACGGAAGGATCAGGTCGAACGCGGGGTCAGTCGAACGCGGGGGTCAGTCGAACGCGGGGTCAGGTGCGGCGCTTGGCGATGGCGGCGCGCAGGCGGGCCTCGTTGACCCGCCAGTAGTCCACCTGGACGCCGTTGACCAGCGTGACCGGGATCTGCTCCCAGTACTCGGCGTGGAGCGCCTCGTCCCGGGTGATGTCGCGCTCCTCGAAACGGACGCCCTCGTCGGCCACGACCCGTGCGATCACCTCGCGGGCGACGTCGCAGAGATGGCAGCCGGGCTTGCCCAGCATCGTCACGACGACCTCGCCGGGCACGGCCCCGGCGGCTTCCGGCCCGCCGGTCACCGGAGCGGCCTCTGGTGGGGCACGGACGGCGGCATCCCCGGCGCCCCGGGCTGGGGCAGGGGCTGGGAGCCGGACGCGGCCGCGGCGTCCCCGGGCAGCGGAAGGATCTTGGCCGCGCCGAGCCGGATCTCGATCACGTTCGTCGCCAGGACGTGCGCGCGCGACTCGGACTGGAAGCGGAGGTGGTGCGGGAGGCGCTGGTGCGCCGCGAACGCGGCCTCGCTGCGGAACAGCTGGTAGAAGATCCGCTGCGTGGGCGCGTTCACCACCTGGTGCGACGCGAAGACCAGCGTGTCCGGCTCGGACGAGCGGGCGGCGGCGGCGAGGTCGGCGGCGAGCCGGTCGAACGTCTCCTCCCGGCCGTCCAGCAGCGTGTAGACGGTGATCCGGCCGCAGATCTGGGACAGGTCGGACGGCGGGCCCGCGGCGGCGGCGGCCGCGGCGGCCATGATGTCGCCCAGCGCGTTCGGCCCGCTGAGACCACCCGGAACGCCCTGACCGGCGGGACCCCCCGGGCCCCCCGGGCCCCCCGGTCCACCTGGGCCACCGGGACCGGCCGGGCCGCCGTTGGCGGGCTGCGGGGGCAGCGGCTCCTCGGACGGCTCGGGGAAGCGCATCTCGCGACGGCGTCGTCCCCCCGGACGGTCGGGAGCGGCGGCCATGGCGTTCGCCGCCGGGACGGGACGCGCGGGCGGCTCGTCGTAGCCGGTCTGAGGGCCGTCGGGGTCGTCCCCGCCGTCGTCGTCGAAGACCGGGAGGGTGCGCATCGAGCCGTACCAGACCAGCCCGGCGGCGGCGCCGAGCGCGATCACCGCAGCGGGCGCGGGCACCAGCCCGCGCGTGCCGCTGACGACCAGCACCCCGGCGAGCGCGACCAGCGCGATCGGGATCATCAGCTCCTGCGCCTCGGCGTCCCGCTTGGACGCCAGCCAGGCGGTGAAGCCCGCGCAGCCGACCAGCGCCAGCACCGACACCACGTGCGCGCCGTCGATCAGCAGCAGCGGCAGCGCGTCGTAGGTCTGGGACGGCTTCGGCAGGCTCTTGGTGAGCGTGGCGGTCTTCAGCGGGTCCACCAGCAGGATGACCGTGGCCACCAGCGTGTAGGAGACCGCGAAGAGCCAGGCCGCGAACCGCACCTGGATGAGGCGGGCGATCAGCTCCACCATGCCGAGCGCGAGCCAGACGGGCGCGAGCAGCGCCCCGCCGAGCTCGACGACCCGGAAGACGGGCGAGCTGAACTTCATCAGGAAGCCCGCCGTCATGGCCAGGAGCGCCAGGGTCAGTGCCACCTGCGTGACCGACCAGGCGATCAGGAAGAGCATCCGGTCCGTGGAGGCGCGCTTGACCAGCAACCCGGTGGCAATTAAGGCACCCAGGGTCGCCAGCAGGGCGAGAAGAGCGTTGAGCATCGCGCCCCATGGTGCCCGATGCGGAGGGATGAGGGGTAACCCGGGCGCACTTTCGGCCCATTCATCGGCTTTCAGGCCCACTTCGAACGGAGGCTCCGATGCGATCGACAGCCGACAGGCGAGGGCATTGCCTCGCATACCGCCCCATACCTACAGTGGCCTTTCACGCCTGGGGCCGCGTACGCACCGAGGAGAACTGCATGAGCAGCCTGACCCTCGACATCCGGTTCTCCCGGCCGTCCCGCCGCTCCGCGGCCGTCCCGCCCCGGCGCCCCGCCCGGGAGGCGGGCGACCCGCTCAAGGCCCTGGTCATGCGCGCCCGCGAGGGCGACGCCGAGGCGTTCGGGCAGCTCTACGACCGGTACGCGGACCTGGTCTACCGGTACGTCTACCACCGCGTCGGCGCGCACACCCTCACCGAGGACCTGACCAGCGAGACCTTCCTCCGCGCGTGGCGGCGGATGAGCGACTTCACCTGGCAGGGCAAGGACTTCGGCGCCTGGCTGGTCACGATCGCCCGCAACCTCGTCGCCGACCACTTCAAGTCCGGACGGCACCGGCTGGAGGTCAGCACCGGCGACGTGGTCGAGCCGGAGCACCCGCAGGAGGGACCGGAGCGCGCCGTCCTCGACTCGATGACCCACCGGACCGTCCTCGCGGCCGTCCGGCGGCTCGGCGAGGAGCAGCGTGAGTGCGTCGTCCTGCGCTTCCTGCACGGGCTCTCGGTCGCCGAGACGGCGGTCGTCATGGGCAAGAAGACGGGCGCGATCAAGGCGCTCCAGTACCGGGCCGTCCGGTCGCTGGCCCGGATGCTCCCCGACGACCTGCGGGGCTGACCGCATGACACCCGCCTGCGGGGCTGACCGCATGACACCGCCCGCGGGGCTGACCCCGCATGACACCGCCCGCGGGGCTGACCCCGCATGACACCCGCCTGCGGGGCTGACCGCATGACACCGACCTGCGGGGCCGAGCGTGCGACGGGTTGAATACGCTCGGGTCATGCGGCGAATCTGGCAGCTCGACTTCTGGCAGCGCGGTGACGAGGACCACGTGAGCGCGGGCGAGGCGGCGGCAGCGGCGGCGGAACGCCGTCCGCCCGCCCCCGAGGCCGACCGCCGCGCGGCCGCGTTCTTCGACGTGGACAACACGATGATGCGCGGCGCGTCCATCTACTACTTCGCCCGCGGCCTCGCCGCACGCAAGCTGTTCACCCTCCGCGACCTGGCCGCCTTCACGCTGGGCCAGGCGCTGTTCCGCGTCCGCGGCACCGAGAACGCCGAGCACATCTCCACCGCGCGGGAGGCGGCCCTGACGTTCGTCGCGGGCCAGAAGGTCAGCGACATCGTCCGGCTCAGCGACGAGATCTACGACGAGGTCATGGCCGACCGGATCTGGGCCGGCACCCGGTCGCTCGCCCTCCAGCACCTGGACGCGGGCCAGCAGGTGTGGCTCGTCACGGCCACGCCCGTCGAGGTGGCCCGCACCATCTCCCACCGCCTCGGCCTGACCGGCGCGCTCGGCACCGTCGCCGAGACCGAGGCGGGCGTCTACACCGGGCGCCTGGTCGGCAACCTCCTGCACGGCAACGCCAAGGCCGAGGCCATCCGGGCGCTGGCCCAGCGGGAGGGCCTCGACCTCTCGCACTGCTCGGCCTACAGCGACTCGGTGAACGACCTTCCGATGCTGAGCGCCGTCGGCCACCCGCACGCCGTCAACCCGGATCCGGCCCTCCGCGCCCACGCCCGGGAGCACGGCTGGCCGATCCACGACTTCCGCACCGGACGCAAGGTCACCATGGTCGCCCTCCCCGCCGCGGCGGGCCTGGGCGCCCTGGCGGGCGGTGTGGCCGCGGGCATCGCCCTCCGCAACCACTACAAGTCGTCCTGATTCAGCGCCCGAGGAGGCCCCGGGGCGTCAAGGTCGGCGAGGGCCGTGGGCCTCGACGGCGGCCAGGGTCGCGCGGGGGATCGAGGGGCAGCGGACGATCGTGACCTCCTCGAGCATCGGCAGGTCCAGGGCCGCGCCGAGGTCGACGAGCGCGCCGCAGTCGACGAGCGTCAGCTCGCGCAGGGACGGCAGGTCCGCGAGCCCGCCGAGGGTGCGCAGGCCGTCGAGGTGCGTGACGCGGAGGCTCTCCAGGTCGCGCAGGCCGGAGAAGGCGCGCAGGTCGGCGAGCTGGTGGAGGCCGTTGAGGACGACCCGCCGAAGCGCCGGCATGGCCCCCAGGGCACCGAAGTCGGCCATGTCGGTCGTGCCGTACAGGTAGACCTCGGCGAGGGACGGATGACCTTCGAGACCGTCCAGGGACGTCAGGCCCGTGGCTCCGAAGACCGTGAGGCGGGTCAGGGCCGGGAGCCCGAAGAGCGGACGCAGGTCGTGGAGCGGGGCGAAGGGCAGGTCCAGCGCCTCCAGGCGGGGGTGGTGCCCGAGGCCGTCCAGGCTCGTCAGGCCCTTGGCGCCGGAGAGCGCCAGGCGCCGCAGCCCGGGAAGGGCGTCGATGCCGTCCAGGCTGGTCAGCTGCGGGCAGTGGAGTCCCAGTTCGGCCAGGGAGTCGAGGCCGCGCAGTCCGGTGACCGAGCCGACCTTGGTGCCGGACACGTTCAGCTCGGCCAGTTCGCGATGCCCGGACAGCGGGCCGAGGTCGCGGAGGTCTCGGCATTCGTACAGGTTGAGGACCCGAAGCGCGGGGAACCCTGCAACGAACCCCGCGAGGTCGCTCACCCCGGTGTGGGACAGGTCGAGCCGTTCGAGGCTCCGCAGGCCGAACAGGACGGAGACGTCCGTGACCCCCCGGCAGTAGTTCAGGTCCAGCTTCGTCAGCGCCTTCGCCCCGGCGAGCGGGGAAAGGTCGGTCACGCTGCGGCAGTCGCTCAGATCAACGCACCTCAGGGCCTTCAGATGGGCGAGGGGCCCGAGGTCGGCGATCGCCGAGGCCCGCCAGAGCGACAGTTCCTCAAGGCCGGTCAGCCCGGCCAGCTCGGACAGGTCCGTGAGCTTCCCGCACTCGACCAGCGTGAGCGACCGCAGGTTCGCCAGGTACCGGAGGCCCGTCAGGGAGGTGCGCTTGCGCAGCTCAAGCTCCGTCCGCCCTTCCCGGACGAACGCCGGGGCGAGAAGGAACCTCGCGAACGCGTCCTGGTCGGGGGCCTTCGGCCAGAACCGGAGCAGCTTCTCCGTGGGGACGTCCGTGGCGGCGGCGAACTCGTCCGCCAGTTCCAGGGCGTCGGCGCCGCCCCAGGCGACGAGGTCCCGGACGGACTTCCAGGCACGCGCGGGCGACGCGGTCGCGACCTTCGCGCGCAGCGCGGCCAGATCGGGAGCGAGGGGATGGGAGGTCATGCCGCCGCACGCTAATGATCAGGACCGACATCCGCGGGCGCTCAGAGGAAGGGACGGCCCCGGCGGAGGAGGGTGTCGTAGACCATCTGCTGGACGACCTCGCGGACGTGGTCGGTGAGGTTGAACACGGTCATCGGGTCGTCGGCGGCCTCGGGGCCGTGGTCGGCGAGGGACATCGGCTCGCCGAACCGGATCAGCCACTTGGACGGCAGCGGGACGAGCCCGGCGGCGCCGAGCAGGGGGAACGTCGGGGTGATCGGGAAGTACGGCAGGCCGAGCAGGCGGGCCAGCGGCTTCAGGTCCGCGATCTTGGGATAGATCTCCTCGGCGCCGACGACGGCGCACGGGATGATCGGGACCTCGGCGCGCAGGGCGGTCTCGACGAAGCCGCCGCGTCCGAACCGCTGGAGCTTGTAGCGGTCGCCGTAGGGCTTGCCGATGCCCTTGAACCCCTCGGGGAAGACGCCGACCAGCTCGCCCTTGGCCAGCAGGCGGGCGGCGTCGGCGGGGCAGGCGAGGGTGTGGCCGGCCTTGCGGGCCAGGTGGGCCAGCACCGGCACCTGGTAGACCAGGTCGGCGCCGAGCAGCCGGAGCGGACGGTCCAGGTGGTCGTGGGTGGCGACCGACAGCATGATCCCGTCCAGCGGGACGGTGCCGGAGTGGTTGGCGACCAGCAGCGCGCCGCCCTCGGCCGGGACGTTCTCCAGCCCCTCGAGCTCGACGCGGAACCAGTGGTCGTACAGCGCGCGGGCGAGCGGGAGCAGGACGGACGCGTTGAGCTCGGGGTCGAAGCCGAACTCGTCGACCTCGTAGGCGCCGGTCAGGCGGCGATGCAGGAAGGACAGTCCGGACGCGACCGCCCGTTCCACCGGATTCCGCTCATCGGACGGCGGGCGGCCGGACGCGCCGGACGCGCCGGCTTGGTCGGCGGCGGCGGGTCGGGGAGCCGTGGAACCGGGACGGATCGGGATGACCCGCGCGCCATCCATCGCGTCGAAGGGTTCCTCGTGGTGGGCGTTCATGCCGGTCACTCCTCCCTCGCCGTCCGGTCAGCCGCGTCCGATCACCGAGGCCAGCCGGTCGAGCAGGACGCCACGTCCCTGCCGGGCGGCCTGGTCGGCGAACGCCTCCTCCGAACCGTACTTGGGACGCCAGGACAGTTCGGCGGCGAGCCTGCCGGTGTCGAGGACGCGCCCGTACATGAGCCAGCGCAGCAGCTCCGGGGAGAACGCGGGCATGCCGCCGACGCGGCGGCCGAACCCGCCGAGGGCGGCGATGGACTGGGCCGGCACGGGAACGTGCGGACGGCCCGCGCGGCGCAGCGCCTGCGACAGCAGCAGGACACCGTCGCCCGCGACGTTGAAACGGCCGGGATGGTCCTCCACCGTCATCCGGCGCAGCACCTCGACCCCGTCGTCGGTGTGCAGGAACTGCAACCGGGGGTCGAACCCCAGCACGGTGGGGACGACGGGCATGGCGAGGTACCGGGTGACCGGCGAGTCCACGCCAGGACCGAGGAAGTTGGCGAAGCGCAGCACCGACACCGTCAGATCGGAGCGCCGCCGGGTCAGCCCCCGGACGTAGCCCTCGACCTCGGCGGTGTCCTTGGCGAACCCGTGCGCGGGCGCCTCGACCGCCTCGTCCTCCTCGGTGAAGACCGCAGGGTCACGCGGCGAGGAGCCGTAGACCGCCGCCGACGACCGCACGACCAGCTTGCGCATGTCGGGCGAGCGCTGGCAGGCCGCGAGCAGCTGCATCGTCCCGATGACGTTGAGCTCCTTGGCCTTCGCCCGTGGTCCGGCCTGGCCGGTGACCAGGTTGAGATGGACCACCGTGTCCACACCGGCGGACGAGATGACCTTGGCGATGCCGGGCGTGCGGATGTCCACCCGCACGAACTCGGTACGCCCCAGCGGCGTCGACGGCGGAACCGTGTCCACGCCGATGACGCGCTCGATGCCCGGGTCGGCTTGGAGGGTGTTCGCGACCCGCGCCCCCAGGAAACGGGAGACGCCCGTAACGAGGACGACACGGGCCGCGGTGGAGGGCATGGAGGACACTGTGCGCCCCACCCCTTACGGCTGTGTTGCCGGCGTCTTTACTTCTTGTTACGACGCTGAATGCGCGTCTTCTTGAGCAGCTTGCGGTGCTTCTTCTTAGCCATCCGCTTGCGGCGCTTCTTGATGACAGAGCCCACGGGACCTCGCTCGGAGTATCGGGTGCGGTACAGGGAACGGGCCATGTCACGAGGTGGGTCGCGATGGGCGAGCCACCTTGCGCGCATGGTCCGTCGCCCAAGGGTACCGCTGAGCCGAAGCGGGTCCGTCCAGGGACCACCCGGTCCCGGTCCGTCCGCACTTGCGCAGGTCCGGCGGTATGTGCCACGCGGTGTGCCACACGCGACCCGTCCGGCGGGACGGCAGGACGGCCGGGGCCCGAGGGGCACCGGCCGTCCTTGTCGTCGTCTTCCCCGATGGTGCCCCGCTATCCGGCTTCGATGAACGCGTCGCGCAGATAGTCGTGTACAGCCTGTTCGGGAACGCGGAACGAACGTCCCACACGGATCGCGGGGAGTTCGCCCGAGTGGACGAGGCGGTAGACGGTCATCTTGGACACCCGCATCACCGCCGCCACTTCGGCGACGGTCAGGAACCTGACCTCACTCAGAGGTCGCTCGCCTGAGCTCATCGGACGCCCTCTTCCACACGTGCCGCGCACCGGCCCTTTGGGTGACTTTGATCACGCACGTGTACTTCCCCCAGCGTAAATCGTGTACCGACAGTCGCAAGAGGGGAGTTCCGCCCATTTGCACTGCCCGACCTGACGCCGAGGCCACAGTGCTGTTCCGGACGGAGCGCCATCGGGACGGCACCGAGCGTGCAACGATCACGACCGAAATCCCCGGAACAGGCATTGACCTGCGACTCCGCCGAACGACGCGGTCCCGGCCGTCCCAGCCGTCCCACGCGTGCCCTGGCGTCACACGATGTGACTCACGGTCATCGCGACCTGCGGGATCCGGGCCTCACGCCAGCCCCGCGCGCTCCAGCAGATAGGCCGTCATCGGGGCATAGTGGTGCGGAGACACGCCGTCGTCGAGCGGCACGACCACCTTGATCTTGCCTTCGGCGGCGCCCGCGAACAGCGCGGGGTCGTTACAGTCCGCGAACCCGACGGTGTCGATGCCCGCCTGACCGGCCGCGCCCGCCCAGCCGTGGTCCGCTATGGCCAGATCCGGCCAATGAGAAGGTTTAGCCGCCGCAAAACCGTCCGAGGCGCTAATGCCTTCTCCCACCGAGGTGCCGATCGCGTCCCCCGGCCGCCCGCCGCCGGCCTCTGGTTCACCGCCGTTCCGGAGCTCGGCGAGCATGGCCTCCATGGGGGCGGCGTCGTGGGTGTGCTGGGTGCGGCCCTCCTCGTCCCTCAGCATCGCGACGCCTTCGGGCACGTAGACGAGGGTGCGGTTCTCGCGCTCGCCGTGGCGCTCGATCTCGTACGTCCAGCCTCGGGCCGGGGTCAGGACGCGGCAGCCGCGGGCGGCGAGGGCCTCCGCGACGGCCTGGTAGACCGGCGTGAGCGTGGCCGGGTGCCCGGTCGCGAGCAGGACGGTCTCCCGGCGCCGCGCGGCGAGGCCGATCCGGTCGGCCATCGCCTCCAGGGCGTCCAGGGTCAGCTCGGGGTCGATCGTGTCGTCGCCGAAGAAATGGCGCGGATCCGGGTCGACGCCGCAGAGCTCGGCCATCGTGGCCAGGACGTCCCGCTCGCTCCACCGCCCGGACAGCCGCAGCCCGAACAGGTAGTAGGGGTTGCCGGCGGCCATCCGCCGGTAGTGCAGCAGGTTGTTCTGGCGGGGCGTCGCGACGTCCCCGGCGATCAGGGTGCGGACGAGGTGGGCGCGCAGCTCGTCACGGGTGGGGGCGTCCGCCATCAGAGGTCCAGCTCCGCCATCAGAGGTCCAGCAAAGGGTCGAGGCCGTGTTCGGGGAAGACCGCGCGGCGGGTGGCCATGACCGCCTGGTCGACCGGGTTGGACGGGTCCATGCCGTCCGACCAGGGGCGGAACCCGACGGTCTGGTGGCCGTCGGTCATCCGGCGCGGCGCGATCTCGTCGGTGCGGAGCCGGACCAGGTCGCGCCACGCGCCGGGGGTCTCGGTGTCCGGCGGGACGGGGCGTCCGGCGGCCTCGGCGATCAGGTGCGTCCAGGCGCGCGGCACGACCTGGACGAGCTCGTAGCCGCCTCCGCCGGTCGCGAGCCAGCGTCCGCCCGCGACCTCGTGCGCGAGCCGGTGCAGCGCGGCGTAGGCGGTGCGCTGGCCGTCCACGGTGAGGATCAGGTGGGCGAGCGGGTCGAGGGCGTGCGTGTCGGCGCCGTGCTGGGTGACCAGGACCTGCGGACGGAAGGCGCGCAGCAGCGACGGGACGGTCGCGTCGAACGCCCGCAGCCAGAGCGCGTCGCCGGTGCCGGGCGGCAGCGCGACGTTCACGGCCGTGCCCTCGGCGCCGCGCCCGCCGGTCTCGTTCGGGAAGCCGGTGCCGGGGAACAGCGTGCGCGGGGTCTCATGCAGGCTGATCGTCAGGACGCGCGGGTCGTCGTAGAACGCGGCCTGGACGCCGTCGCCGTGGTGGACGTCGATGTCCACGTAGGCGACGCGCTCGGCGCCGTTCTCCAGCAGCCACGCGATCGCGATCGCCGGGTCGTTGTAGACGCAGAACCCGCTCGCGGCCCCCGCGAGCGCGTGGTGGAGCCCGCCGGACACGTTCACCGCGTGCCCGGCCTCGCCGCGCCACACGGCCCGTGCCCCGGCCACCGACGCGCCCGCGACCAGCGCGGACGCCTCGTGCATGCCGAGGAAGACGGGGTTGTCGTCGGTGCCGAGGCCGTGCCGCGGGTCCGGGAGGCCGGTCTCGCCCGCGTGCCGGACGGCCGCGACGTACGCCTCCTCATGGACGAGCCGGAGCGTCGTGTCGTCCGCCGCCTCGAACCCGACGACCCGCACGCCCGGACCGGAGAGGACGCCGAGCTCGCGGGCCAGCGCGATCGTCAGCTCGACCCGGACGGGGTTCATGGGGTGCCCCGGGCCGAAGTCGTAGGAGATGAGCCGTTCGTCCCAGAAGACCGTGAGGTCGCACTCACCGGAGGCCGAGGGGCTGGTCATGGGTCTCACGGTAGCGCCACGCCGACCCGCCGGAACCACCCGGGACGACCACTGGTGATCAACCCTCCGCGTTCGCGCGATTCCGGAAACATGACCTCACCTCCGGAAACGTCCCTCTCCGCAACAAAGTTGTGGCGTGAACCATCTACCTTTCCGGGCATTTAGGTAACACACCCGAAACATGATGAGCGGGGTGCTCATGGACCCGAAGCCACCCTCCACGGGTCCGGCCGAGGCGACCCCTCCGCCGGTGCCCACCCCCTTGCCCACCCCTCCGCCGGTGCCCATCCCTCTGACGGCGGCCGCACCCGGTTCCCCGCCCGACGACCCGGAGCGCTGGACCCACGACCACCGTCCGAGCATGCGCAGCCGCGCCCTCTCCCGCGTCCTCTACCTGGGGTTGCGTCCGCTCCTCCAGCACGTCCCCGGCCATGCCGCGAGTCTTCGCGCGGCCCGCTCGACCGTGGACGCGGCGTCCCTCCTCATGCGCGCGGGACAGCGCGCCCGAGTGCTCCCCCTGGTCGATCCCCGCGTGGAGACCGGCGAGGACGCGCCGCCCCTCGTCGGCGAGTGGGTCGTCAGCCGCGACGCCGGGGCGGAGCGGGAGGCGGGCGGAGCGATCCTCTACCTGCACGGCGGCGGGTACGTGGTGTGCTCGCCGAGGACGCACCGTCCGATCACCTCGCGGCTCGCCGTCGAGACCGGGCTGCCCGTCCTCGCCCCGCACTACCGGATGGCGCCCGAGCACCCGTTCCCCGCGCCGCTCGAGGACGCCGCCGCCGCGTACCGGTGGCTGCTGGACCGGGGCGTGCCCGCGTCCGGGATCGTCCTCGCCGGGGACTCGGCGGGCGGTCACCTGGCCGCGTCGCTGACCGCCGAGATCCTGCGGACCGGGCTCCCTCGTCCGGCCGGGGCGCTCCTGTTCTCCCCGTGGGTCGACCTGACCTGCGAGTTGTCCACGCGGGAGCAGGAGGTCGCCCGCGACCCCTACATCAGCGCGTCCACGGCCCGCCGGGTCGCGCGCCTGGTCGTGGGCCCCGCCGGGTTCGACGATCCGCGGCTCGCGCTGCTCGGCTGCCCGTGGCGGGACGCGCCGCCGTTCCTCGTCCAGGTCGGCGGCGCGGAGGTGCTGCGTCCCGAGGCCGAGGCCCTCGCGGACGTCCTGACCGGCGCCGGCGTCGACTGCGAGCTCCAGGTCTGGACGGGCCAGATGCACGTCTTCCAGATCCTCAACCGGATGCTGCCGGAGGCGAGCGCCGCGATGAGCGAGGCCGCGCGGTTCGTGGCGCGCGTGACGGCCGCGGGCCCCGTCCCGGCCGCGGCCGTCGCCTGACCGCAGAGCCGACCTCGCGCCCTGCCGTCGCTGCCCGCCGTCGGGGGACCCCGTGCCCGAGGCGTCCCGGGGTCAGTGGACGCGCTCGGGCACGCGGCGTTCCGTGGCCGGACCGGCCTGCCTCCGGACGGTCAGCATCCCGGCCAGCGCGGCGAGCGCGGCGACGCCCTCGCCGACGAGCGACTGGGTCTTCTGCGCGTACCAGACCGGCTCGTGCATGTTCGGGATCGGGCCGATCGCGCCGACGTCCACGTAGAAGTAGAGGAGCAGGGCGCCGACCGCGCTCGCCGCGACGATCAGGGCGAGCGCGTACGTCCAGCGGCGCGCGCGCACCAGAACGAGCACCCCGGCCACCCCGGCCACGACCGCCTGCACGTAGAAGATCGTGTCGGCATGGATCGACCCACCGGGGACGAACCTCATCTGCGGCGCGAACCGCCAGTGCACCACCGCGTCCACGGCGAGCCCGGCGGCCACGAGTACGCGGAGCACGAGTCCCATACCTAGAACACGAACGGAAAGGGGCGTTCGGCTCAGTTCCACCGAAAAAACTCTCGATCGGGACCGGACGGTCAGCCTGCGGCCAGCTCGCGGCCCCGGTTGCGGGCCGCCTCGATCGCCTCGAGGACCGCCGACCGGACGCCGTGCCGCTCCAGCTCGCGGATCGCGGCGATGGTCGTCCCGCCCGGCGAGGTCACGGCCTCGCGCAGCAGCACCGGGTGCTCGCCGGAGTCGCGCAGCATGATCGCCGCGCCGACGGCCGACTGGATCACCATCTCCAGTGCGGCGGCGCGCGGCATGCCGAGCAGGATGCCCGCGTCCACCATGGCCTCGACGAGGTAGTAGAAGTAGGCCGGGCCGCTGCCGGACAGGGCGGTCGCGCCGTCCTGGAGGGACTCGGGGATGCGCAGCACCTTGCCGACCGGGCTGAGCAGCTCCTCGGCGAGCTTGAGGTGGTCCTCCCCCGCGTGCGAGCCGGGCGAGATCACGCTCATCGCCTCGTCCACATGGACGGGCGTGTTCGACATGACCCGGACGACCGGAACGCCCTCGCCCAGCCGCTCCTCGACGTACCCCGTCGTGATGCCCGCGGCCATGGAGATCACCAGCGTCCCGGCCGGGACGTGCGACCCGACCTCGTCCAGCAGGGCGGCCATGTCCTGCGGCTTCACCGCGAGGACCAGGACGTCCGCGGTCGTGGCGGCCTCCCGGTTGGAGACGGTCTCGACGCCGTACCGCTCGCGCAGCAGCGCGGCGCGCTCGGCCCGGCGGGCGGTGGCCCTCAGCTCGCCCGGACCGCGCCCGGCCCGCAGGACGCCGGACAGCAGCGCCTCGCCCATCTTGCCCGCACCGAGAATCGCAATCATTGTGCACACCTAGCCATGGGACGTCGGGGAACGCGTCCCAGCGTAGCGAGCGTCCCGTCAGGACTCGGCCGCCGCCGACCGGAAGAAGAACGCCAGGTTGGACGGCTTCTCGGCGAGCCGCCGCATGAAGTAGGCGTACCACTCGCGGCCGAACGCCGCGTACACCCGGACCTGGGCGCCCTCGCCCGCGAGCCGCCGCTGCTCGTGCGTCCTGACGCCGTACAGCATCTGGTACTCGAACCCGGACGGGTCGCGGTCGTTCAGCGTGGTGAGCGCGCCCGCGATCTCGATCAGCCGCGGATCGTGCGTCGCCAGCATCGGGTAGCCCTGGCCCGCCATCAGCACCCGCATGCACCGGACGTACGACTTGTCGATCTCGACCGGATCGGAGAACGCCACGGACTCCGGCGCGCTGTAGGCCCCCTTGCACAGCCGGACGCGCGACCCCTCGTGCGCCAGCTCGGCGCAGTACTCCTCCGAACGCCGCAGGTAGGACTGGATGGCGACCCCGGTGTCGGGGTACTCGCGGCGCAGCTCGGCGCAGACGCGCAGGGTCGCGTCCACCGTCTCGTACTCCTCGGTGTCGAGCGTGACGGTCGTCCCCGCGTCCCGCGCGGCGGCGCAGATCCGGCGGGCGTTGGCCAGGGCGAGCGCCTCGTCCAGGGCCTGGCCCACGGCGCTGAGCTTGAGCGACACCTCGGCGACGCCCGCGAGCCCCACCTCGCCGAGCCGGACGAGCAGCTCGGCGTAGTCGTCCACGTTGGTGTCGGCCTGGCCGGTGTCCAGGGTGTCCTCGCCCAGCGCGATCAGGCTGACCAGCAGGCCCGCGTCCGCGAGCTCGGCGGTGACGCCCAGCGCGTCGTCGGTCGTCTCGCCCGCGACGAAGCGCCGGACCATCCGGCGGGTGCCGGGCGCGATCTCCACGATCCTTCGCGCGGCGCGGCTGTGCGAGGCGGCCAGCAGGGCCTGACGGAGCACGGGTCTGTCCTTCCGGTGAGCAGGACGGCGGCTCTCCCCGCCCCGCGTCGCCCCAGGTCATACCCACCCACGCGGAACGATCACGGTCTCTTTCCGCGTCTTCCCCGGTCAGGGCCCCGCGCCCGGATCGCGGTGTCGGCCGGTGCGGGCGGTCAGCCGGTACGGACGGTCAGCCGGTACGGACGGTCAGCCGGTGCGGCGGCGGAGGGTCGCCGCGCCGAGCGCCAGGGCCCCGAGGGTGAAGCCCGCGATCACCAGGACGTCCCACAGGAGCGAGGTGGAGAAGGACGCCTCGCGCGACACCCGCTGCATGGCGTCCACCGCGTAGGACAGCGGCAGGACGTCGGAGATCACCCGGAGCCAGGGCGCCATGCTGTCGCGCGGGATCAGCAGCCCGCATAGCAGCACCTGCGGCAGGACGAACGCGGGCATGAACTGGACGGCCTGGAACTCGGTGCGCGCGAACGCGCTGGCGAACAGGCCGAGGGCCATGCCGAGCAGCGCGTCCAGGACGGCGACCAGGACCAGCGACGCGACCGAGCCCGCCAGGTCCAGGCCGAGCCAGGTCAGCGAGATCACCAGGACGACGCCGACCTGCACCAGCGACAGCAGCCCGAACGCGAAGGCGTAGCCGAGCAGGAAGTCCAGCTTCCCGGTGGGCGTGGTCATCAGGCGTTCGAGGGTGCCGCCGGTGCGCTCGCGCAGGGTGCCGACCGAGGCCACCACGAACATGATGACGAACGGGAACAGCCCGAGCAGCATCGGCCCGATCCGGTCGAACAGCGCCCCGGTGTCGAACACGTACCGGAGCAGGATCATCAGCAGGCTCGGCACGCCGACCAGCAGGCCGAGCGTGCGGTGGTCGTGCCTGAGCTGGGCGAGGATGCGCCTGGTGGTGGCGGCGGTGATCGCCGGACTCATGACGGAACTCATCTCTGCCTCGTTCCGGAACTCATGCCGGGCTCTCGGCCCGCTCGTGGATCAGGTGCAGGAACGCCGCGTCGAGGTCGGCCGTCCCGGTGCGCTCGGTGAGCTCGCGCGGCGAGGCGTCCGCGAGGATCTCGCCCTCGCGCATGAGCAGCAGGCGGTCGGTGCGGCCCGCCTCGTCCATGACGTGGCTGGACACGACCAGCGTGGTGCCGCGCGCGGACAGCTCGCGGAACAGGGCCCACAGCTCCTCGCGCAGCACCGGGTCCAGGCCGACGGTCGGCTCGTCCAGGACGAGGAGCTCGGGCTCGCCGAGCAGCGCGGCGGCCAGGTTCGCGCGGTTCAGCTGCCCGCCGGACAGCGTCCCGACCACCTGGTCACGATGATCGCCGAGGCCGACCTCCTCGATGACGCGGTCGGGGTCGGTGCGCGGCGCGCGCAGCACGGCGCCGAAGTACCGCATGTTCTCCCGGACGGTCAGGTCGGCGTAGACGGCCGGGATCTGCGTCGAGTACCCGACCCGGCGCCGCAGTCCCCGGGACCCGGCGGGCTCGCCGAGCACGGTGACCGTCCCCGCCTGGACGATCTGGACGCCGACCAGGCAGCGCATGAGCGTGGTCTTGCCGCAGCCGCTCGGCCCGATGAGGCCGAGGACCGATCCGCGCGGCGCCTCGAACGAGACGTCGCGGAGCACGGGCTTGCCGCCGCGCACGACCCGGAGGCCCGCGACCGCGACGGCCGGCACAAAACTCATCATGTGTTGAATTTACGTCCGCACGGCCCCGCGGTCAAGGACCGCCGGGCACGCCGGAGAGGCCGCGCGCGACGACGTCACCAGCGACGGAGCAGGAGGGGGACCCGGGAGCGGAGGCGCGGGAAGGGGGTCAGGAGGCGCCGATGTAGCGCTGGAGGGTGGGGGCGACCAGATCGACCAGATCGTCCTGGGAGGCGGACGCGAGCGGCTCGACCCGGATCACGTGCCGCATGATCATCATGCCGACCAGCTGCCCGACGGCGGCCTGGAGGCGCAGCAGCGGCACCCCGCGCACGGCGGCCACCCGCTCCAGCAGCGCCGAGGTGACGAACTCGCGCATCAGCGCGGCGGCCCGCTCGTTGGTCATCGCGCTGCGGAGCATGGCCACGATGGGGGCGCGCTTGTCCGGGTCCTCCCAGATCTCTATGAACTCGCGGGCGAAGTGCTCGCCCATCCGCTCCGGAGGGCCGGCCATCACCTTCGGCAGCAGCTCGGCCGGATTCACCGGAAAGCGCATCGCCGCGACGAACACGCCCTCCTTGCTGCCGAAATAGTGGTGCACGAGCGCCGGGTCGACCCCGGCCTCACGGGCGATGGCCCGCAGCGACGCGCCGTCGAAGCCCTTCTCGGCGAACATCGTGCGGGCGGCGGTGAGGATCTGCTCACGCGTGTCGGTCCGTCCGGCGGGACGTCCCGGCGCCCGCCGCCCCGCCCCGGACTCGTCGGCGGGCACGGGCTCGTCGGCGGGCGCGGGCTCGTCGACTGGCGCGGACTCGTCGGCGGGGTCGGAGGCCGCCGACGCGGCCGGGGAGGGGCCGGTCATCGGCCCGTCCGGCGGGAGACCTCGCCGCTGCCGCTGACCTCCCAGGTGCGGTGGGCGGCGGCCAGGTGCAGGCGGGCGAAGGCGAGCGCCTCGGCCAGGTCCTCCATGCGCTCGGCGCGGCTGGACGCGCGGCGCGTGTTGACCTCCAGGACGATCTGCCCGCCGAAGCCGTCCTCGGCGAGCCGCTCCAGGACGGGCCCGCACGGCTGGTTGCCGCGTCCCGGGACGAGGTGCTCGTCCTTGTTGGTGACGCCGAGGCCGTCGGCGAGGTGGACGTGCCGCAGCCGGTCGCCGAGCTGGATCGCCATGCCGAGCGCGTCCGACTTGGACACGGCCGTGTGCGACAGGTCGAGCGTGACGTGCGGATACGGCTGGTCGAGGGGGTTCCAGTCGGGGGCGTAGAGGCCCGCCTCGGCGCCGCGCGCCTTGAGCGGGAACATGTTCTCGACCGCGAAGTGGACGTCGGTCTCGTCCTGCATGCGGGTGATGCCGTCGATGAAGTCGCGGGCGTACTCGCGCTGCCAGCGGAACGGCGGGTGGACGACCACGACGTCCGCGCCGAGCTGCTCGGCGACCTCCTTGGAGCGGACGAGCTTGCCCCACGGCTCCCGCCCCCAGACCCGCTGGGTGAGCAGCAGGCAGGGCGCGTGGATCGACTTGATCGGCACCTGGTGGTAGTCCGAGAGGCGGCGCAGGACGTTGAGGTCCTGCGAGGACGCGTCGGTGGAGACCATGACCTCCACGCCGTCGTACCCGAGCAGGGCGGCGATCTCGAAGGCGCTCGGCACCTTCTCCGGATACACCGACGCGGTGGACAGCGTGATCGGCGCGTCCGGGACGTGGATCGCCGGAGCTGCGCTGCCGTTGTGCTGCGGGGTCAAGGCTCCCTCGCCGTCTGGATTCGCACGGTCACCCGGCCGGCGGGCGACGTCGGCGCCGCCGGGTTGCGTTCGCCGCAAGCCTATGCGCCCACACCCCGCCCTCAACCCCCCGGAGGCACGGGAAGCGCGTTTCCCGACCTCAGCGGTGACTACCCTCTGCTCTCGTGGTCGAGATCGCTCCGGGCGCCGTGCCCAGCCCCAACATCTGGAACTCCCCTTCGGTCTACGAGATCGAGAACCGCGCCGTCGACCCGGACGGCGTGATCGAGTCCGCGATGCGCGGGATCGCCCCCTGGACGGGGCGGACCGTCCTCGATCTCGGCTGCGGCACCGGCTTCCACCTGCCCCGTTTCGCGGCCGAGGCGTCCCGCGTGGTGGGCGTGGAACCGCATGCGGGACTGGCCGCCGCCGCCCGGCGACGCGTCCAGGACCTCCAGAACGTGACCGTCCGCGTAGGCGCCGCCCAGGCGCTCCCCCTCCCGGACGCGTCGATCGACGTCGTGCACGTGCGCTGGGCCTATTTCTTCGGTCCTGGCTGCGAGCCGGGCCTCGCCGAGCTGGACCGGGTCGTCCGGCGGGGCGGGACGGTCTTCATCCTGGACAACGACGCCACCCGCTCCACCTTCGGCGGCTGGTTCCGGCGCGGGCTGCCGTCCTACGACCCGGCCGCCGTCGAGCGCTTCTGGACGCGCCGGGGCTTCCAGCGCGAGCCGCTCATGATCCGCTGGGAGTTCCAGAGCCGCGCCGACCTCGCGGCCGTCCTGCGCATCGAGTTCCCCGAGCGGCTCGCCGCCGCGTTCAAGCGCGGGCACGAGGGCCTGACCGTCGACTACGCGGTCAACCTCTGGTGGCGCACAACTGACTGGTAGGTCACATCCCCTTCCGTCTACTGGACGCGGTGTACAACAATGGGTCCGCCCCGCCGCCCCCGCGACCAGGGAGACCGATGCGCGCCCGCACCACCCTCACCGCGACCGCCGTCGGCGCCGGCTCGGCCGCGCTGCTCGGCGGAGCCGGGATCGCCGCCCAGCGCCGTGGCGTCCGCCGCCTCCGGAACCGTCCCGACCCCCACGCCGCCGAGCCGTTCGGGTCCCTCCGCGGCCGTCCCGCCCCGGTCCGCGCGTCCGACGGCACCCGCCTCTACGCCGAGGTGGACGGCGAGGACCGCACCGACCTCGCGATCGTCTTCTCCCACGGCTGGACCCTCACCCAGGACTCCTGGCACTTCCAGCGCCGCGCCCTGCGCGACCACGGCCGCCTCGTCCTCTGGGACCAGCGCGGCCACGGACGCTCCGACGGCGGCGCCCCCGACGAGTACGGCCTGCCCCGCCTGGCCCACGACCTCGCGGACGTCATCGACCAGACCGTCCCGGCGGGCACCCCGGTCGTCCTCGTCGGCCACTCCCTGGGAGGCATGACCGTCCAGCGCTTCGCCGACGAGTACCCCCACCTCCTCGGCGACCGCGTCGTCGCCGCGGCCCTCTGCAACACCTCGTCCGGCGGCCTCGGGGAGGTCACCCTCGGCCTCCCGGCCCTCGCCGCCGCCCTGGCCCGGCGCACCCTCCCCCGCGCCCTCCGCCTCGCCGGCGCCGGCTCGTCCCTCATCGAGAAGGTCCGCCACCTCGGCCGCGACGGCGTCCTCCTCATCGAGGACCACATCGCCTTCGGCCCGGGCGCGAGCCCCACGGCCGTCGCCTTCGCCGAGCAGATGGCCACCGACACCCGCATGGACGCCGTCCTCGGCTTCCTCCACTCGATGATCACCCACGACGTCATCTCCGAGTGCGCCCACCTCACCGGGATCGAGACCCTCGTCCTCGGCGGCGAACACGACCTCCTCACCCCGGTCGGCCACACCCTCCGCCTGGCCGCCAAGATCCCCACCGCCCGCCTCGAGGTCCTCCCCGACGCCGGCCACATGGCCATGCTCGAACGCCCCGACGCCGTCACCCACCACCTGACCGCCCTCATAACCCGGACCCGCAAGAACCTCGGGATCTGAAGGCCCGCGCGCGACCCGTCAGGTGTTCCGCGCGGCGTTGAAGGCCGAGCGGACCCGGGTGGCGATCTGTTGCATGCCGGCCTGGTTGGGGTGGGCCGGGGCGGCCGTGTGGGTCGGGAGGACGCCTTCCACCCAGCGGGAGCCGGTCGGGGCGCAGACGTCGTGGCCCTCGGTGCCCGAGTAGGTGTCGACGAAGGTCGCGTTGTTGGCGGCGGCCGTCTTCGCGAGCATGGCGTTCATGTGGCGTTCGGTGGTGTTGAGGAAGGAGACGTCGCCCGCGGCGAAGGGGACCTTGGGCCAGCAGCCGGTGGCGTCGGGCAGCAGGCGCGGGTAGCCGACCACCAGGACGCGCGCGTGCGGGGCGCGGGTGTGGATCCGGCGCAGGATGGACGCGACCTTCGGGGCGGTCTTCTTGATGCGCTTGTCGAGGGCGCCGTGGTAGTGGCCGGAGCAGGGAGCGCCCATCGGGGACGTGAGGCTCACGGCGGCGCACCTGATGAGCACCCTGCTGAAGCCGACGTCGTTTCCGCCGATGCCGAGGGTCACCAGGTCGGTGTCACGGTGGACGGAGTCGATCTGCGGCGCGTTGTGACCCGTCGGGGTGACCTGCCGGTGCGTGATGTCGGTGGTCTCGGCGCCCGTGCAGCTCGCGTCGGTGAGTGTGGCGCCCAGGGACGTGGCGACGAGGGACGGGTAGTTGTGGTCCGAGCGCAGGCAGCCGAGCAGGCCGTGCTGCGTCGGGATCAGGGGGCCCGCGACGAACGAGTCGCCGAGCGCCGTGTACCGAAGCCCGGCGGCGGTCGCATGGTCGGCGGCGAGGGCGTGGTCGGCGGCAATGGCGGGCAGAGGTGCGGTGGCGGTGATCGTCAGTGCGAGCGCGGTCGCGAGTGTGCGCATGTCCCCGGGTCCTTTCGCGGCGGAACCGTGAGCCGGCGCTCCCCCGGGCCGGGCTCCCGGACGTCACGGTAGGCCGTTGCGGGCCCGCGGTCATCGGCCGGACACACGAGGTGACCGAAGTCTGACCTGGTCGGGACGGGATCGGGGCGTCTGTCGGTGGCGGGACGTACGCTTTCGCGCATGGCGAAGGCGAAGACGGCGCGGGCGACCTACCACTGCTCCGAGTGCGGGTGGCAGACGTCCAAGTGGGTGGGGCGGTGCGGCGAGTGCCAGGCGTGGGGCACGATCGTCGAGACCGCGTCCGCCACGCCCGCGCGGGTCGTCTCGGCCGGTCCGGTGTCGGCTCCGGCGCGTCCGATCGGGAAGGTGGACGTGCGGTCCGCGCGCACCCGCCCCACCGGGCTGGACGAGCTCGACCGGGTGCTCGGCGGCGGCATCGTGCCGGGGGCCGTGCTGCTGCTGGCGGGCGAGCCCGGCATCGGCAAGTCCACGCTGCTGCTGGAGGTCGCGGCGCTCGCGTCCGCTCCGGCGCTCGCGACCATCCCGCCGCAGGCCCGCACGGGCCAGGGCTCCGCGCAGGATCCGCTGGCCTCCGTCCGCACCGGAGGCGCACCGGACGACGGCGCCGACGACGGCGCGGGCGCCGAGGGGCACGAGCGGAGGCCGGTGCTGTACGTGACCGGCGAGGAGTCGGCCGAGCAGGTCCGGCTGCGGGCCGACCGGGTCGGGGCGATCACCGACGACCTGTACCTGGCCGCCGAGACCGAGCTGTCGGCGGTGCTCGGCCACGTCGACGCGGTCGAGCCGGTGCTGATGGTCGTCGACTCGATCCAGACGATCGGGACGTCCGAGGTGGACGGCGCGCCCGGCGGCGTCACCCAGATCCGCGAGGTCGCCGCCAACCTGATCCGGGTCGCCAAGGAGCGCGGCATCACGGTCGTCCTGGTCGGGCACGTCACCAAGGAGGGCGCGATCGCCGGGCCGCGGCTGCTCGAGCACCTGGTCGACGTCGTCCTGTACTTCGAGGGCGACCGGCACAGCCGCCTGCGCATGATCCGCGCCGTGAAGAACCGGTACGGCCCGACGGACGAGCTGGGCTGCTTCGACCTGTCCGAGGTCGGCCTCGTCGGGCTGCCCGACCCGTCCGGCCTGTTCCTCACCCGGCGCGAGGAGCCGGTGCCCGGCACCTGCGTCACGGTCACGCTCGAGGGGCGGCGCCCGCTGGTCGCGGAGGTGCAGGCCCTGGTCGCCAAGTCGCACCTGCCGTCCCCGCGCCGCGCGCACTCCGGGCTGGACGCGTCGCGCGTCGCGATGGTGCTGGCCGTCCTCGCCCAGCGCTGCAAGATCTCCATGCACGAGCAGGACGTCTACGTCTCCACGGTCGGCGGGGTGCGGCTGTCGGAGACGTCCGTCGACCTCGCGATGGCGCTCGCCGTCGCCGGGTCGACCGTCGAGCAGTCGCTGTCGCCCACGCTGGTCGCGCTCGGCGAGGTCGGGCTCGCGGGCGAGGTGCGGGTGGTCCCCGGCGTCCAGCGGCGGCTGGCCGAGGCGGCGCGGCTCGGGTTCAAGCACGCGGTCGTCCCGCGCGGGTCGCTGGAGCTCGGCGACGGGTCGCCGCTCAGGCGCGCCGACCCGCAGCTCAGCGATTTCGAGGGGATGAAGGTGATGGAGGTGGACAGCCTGACCCAGGCGCTCCAGGTGTCCTTCACGGCCCCCTGACAGCTCCGCCTCACAGCCCGATTCCGTTCGCGTCACGCTTGCGACCAGGGGAGGAGCCGCCCGCCCGCCCCTCTCGGTAAACTGACGCCGGTAAGCGACCTCCGGGGGCCAGGTGCCAGCAATCGACAAGGGTCATGACGAACGCCGCCGCGCCACGCTCGCCGCGGTGGCCCCGGGCACCCAGATCCGGGACGGCCTGGAGCGCATCCTGCGCGGCCACACAGGCGGGCTGATCGTTCTGGGCTACGACGCGCAGGTCAGTGAGATCTGCACCGGCGGCTTCGAGCTGGACGTGGAGTTCTCCGCGACCCGGCTGCGCGAGCTCGCCAAGATGGACGGGGCCATCGTCTTCGACGACGCCCGCGGCCGGATCGTCCGCGCCGCGGTGCACCTGGTGCCCGACTCCACCATTCCGACCGAGGAGTCCGGCACCCGGCACCGCACGGCCGAACGGGTCGCGCGGCAGACCGGCCGTCCGGTGATCTCGGTGAGCCAGTCGATGAACATCATCGCGCTGTACCTGGACGGCGTCCGCTACGTCCTGGAGGACTCGGCGGCCATCCTGTCCAAGGCGAACCAGGCGCTCGCCACGCTCGAACGCTACAAGCTGCGCCTGGACGAGGTGTCCGGCACGCTCTCCGCGCTCGAGATCGAGGACCTGGTCACCGTCCGGGACGTGTCCGCGGTGGTGCAGCGGCTGGAGATGGTCCGCCGGATCGCCGACGAGATCGAGGGCTACGTCGTCGAGCTCGGCACGGACGGGCGGCTGCTGTCGCTCCAGCTCGACGAGCTGGTCTCCGGCGTGGACGTCGACCGCGAGCTGATCGTCCGCGACTACCCGTCCGCCACGGCGCGCGCGGTCGGAGTCGAGACGGTCCTCGCGAACCTCGACGTCCTGTCGGCGAACGAGCTGCTCGACCTGACGACGGTCGCCGAGGTGATGGGCTTCTCCGGCCCGGACGCGCTCGACCTGCCCGTCTCCCCGAAGGGCTACCGGCTGCTGGCGAAGGTGCCGCGGCTGCCGGGCCTGGTCGTGGAACGCCTGGTCGAGCACTTCGGGGGCCTGCAGAAGCTGCTCGCCGCGTCCATCGACGACCTCCAGGCCGTCGGCGGGGTCGGCGAGTCGCGGGCCCGCAGCGTCCGCGAGGGCCTGTCCCGTCTCGCCGAGTCGTCCATCCTCGAACGCTACGTCTGACCGGTTCGTCCCGGCCGCCTCCCAAGCGGCCGGGACGAACGGTCACGGATCAGAAGTCGAGGCGCGGCGCGGCCGCGGTGACGTGCGACGTCGTCGGGGTGACCGGCCAGAGGGCGGCGATCTCGCCGGCGAGCGTCGCGACGAGTTTCGGGACGTCCGACGGCGCCGTCTCGTGCAGGGCCTCGGCCACGATCAGGACGGACCGGGTCGCCGGGCGGACGGCGGACAGCCCGCTCTGCCGGTTCGTCCAGCGGCGCGCGTGCGCGCGGCCCGCCTCGTCCGCGTAGGTGACCTCGCCGGGCGCGGGGTGCTCGGTCTCGCCGCCGAACGTCTCGTACTCCTCCGTGCCGTCCGCCGGGCGGACGGTGAGACCGCCGGTCACGGCCGCGAGGTCGAGCGCGGCGACCGGGATCGCGAACGCCGCCGAGACCGCGTTGCACAGGTCCACGAGCGGGTGGATCGAGGGCAGCGAACCCTCTTTCCGGACGCGCCGCAACAGCGCCTCGGACGCGCACCGGTACTGCGTCGGCTTGAGGCCCATCGCGGCGAACGTCCGCCGCCAGGCCTTGATCTCGGGGAGTTCGGCCTCCTGGCCGGCGTCCGCCAGCCGGGCGAGGGCGGCGGCGGTGTGGTCGCCGACGCGGGCGCTCGCGTCGGCGTCCGGTGTGATGCCGTCCACGACGACGACGGCCCCGGCGACCAGGTCCGGGTGGTCGGCCCAGAGGTTCGGCGCGTGCTGGAAGTACATGGTCCCCCGTCCGGTGTGATGGTCGGGAACCACCCTGCCGCCACGGCGGTCCACTGGACAGGGCCAACCGCGACCCGTTCCAGAGGACCAATCCCCTATGCCGGAGGCCGTCAGCGCAGGTGGAAGACCTGTTTCTGGGGTTTCACATGGTCGGCCTTCAGGGCGGCGACGTACGTGCCGGGCCGGGCCTTGTCGCGTTTGCCCGAGCAGTCGGCGCCGGAGCGCTTGCGGTCCCAGGTCAGAGTGGTCACGTACGGGATGCCGCGCCGGAGCGTCCGCACGGACGACCCGGACCCGCCGTCGCAGACCGACGCCGCCCACACCTTGTCGGCACCGGACGTGATGCGGACGTCGAGGCTGCTCGTCCCGACGTCGTAGCGGCAGGCGTTCTGCCCGGTGTTGACCACGGTGAGCCGGAAGGACGGCCGCTCGTCACGGGCGAAGGTGTCGCCGTCGGAGGCGAAGTTCACCACCACGTCGCGGGCCTCGCAGGCGTCGCCGTCCTTGTGGGCGACGGCCTTGGGCGAAGCACCGCCCTTGGGCGTCCTGGTGACCGTCACGGTCGGGGCCGGGACGGGCACGCCGGGCGTGGCGGACGGCGAGGGCACGGCCGAGCCGACCCCGGCCACGCTCTGCGTCGGCGCCTTCTTCGCGTCGCCTCCCGCGCCGCCGAACGCGCCGCAGGCCCAGGCGGTGAGGCCGACCACGCCCAGCACGCCGGCGAGCGCCATCGCCCGCCGCCGCCAGTACTGGTCGATCCCCCACTCTTCCTCTGGATCACGTTCAGTATCCGCGTCCATGCGGACAGTATGCATATGGGGATCGTCCGGGACGTGGCGACCCGCCGTGCCACAATGCACCTCGTCATGCGGAAGTTCACCGAACCGATCCTGGCCTGGTACGACGCGAACGCCCGGGACCTGCCGTGGCGGGCGCCGGGCGCGACCCCCTGGGGCGTCCTGGTCAGCGAGATCATGTTGCAGCAGACCCCGGTGGTCCGGGTCCTCCCGGTCTGGCACACCTGGCTGGAGCGCTGGCCGACGCCCGCCGCGCTCGCGGCCGAGCCGTCCGGGGAGGCCGTCCGCGCCTGGGGACGGCTCGGCTACCCGCGCCGGGCGCTGCGGCTGCACGCCGCGGCGCAGGCGATCGTCGACCGGCACGGCGGCCGGGTTCCGGACGATCACGAGGCCCTGCTCGACCTGCCCGGCATCGGCTCCTACACGGCCGCGGCCGTCGCGAGCTTCGCCTTCGGGCAGCGGCACGCGGTGCTCGACACCAACGTCCGGCGCGTCCTGGCGAGGATGATCGACGGCGCCGAGTACCCGCCGAAGTCGCAGACCCGCGCCGAGGTCACGACGGCCGAGTCGCTACTGCCACTGGACCCGCCGACCGCGGCCCGCTGGTCGGTGGCGGTCATGGAGCTGGGCGCGCTGGTCTGCACGGCCCGCTCGCCGCGCTGCGTGGACTGCCCCGTCCTGGACCGGTGCGAGTGGCAGGCGCGGGGCCGTCCGGCCTATGACGGCCCGCCGCGCCGCGGCCAGTCCTACGCGGGCACCGACCGGCAGTGCCGGGGCCGCCTGCTCGCCGTCCTGCGCGACGCCCACGGCCCGGTCGGCAAGCCCGCCCTGGACGTGGTCTGGTCGGACGCCGTCCAGCGTGAGCGCGCCCTCGACGGCCTGATCGCCGACGGCCTCGTCGACCCGCTCGACGACGGCCGCTACGCCCTCCCCGGCTGATCCCCTGGGTAGGTCCGGAAGTGTCGGTGCGAGCTTTTAGGATGCACGCAGATCATCTCCGCGCAGCCAAAGAGAGGGCGTCATGATCACGTTCACGCTTCCCGCCGTCCGGCCCTACGACTTCGCGCCGCAGCTGCGCTTCCTGTCCGGGTTCCGCCCGACCGCCGGGCAGCAGCGCGTGGACGGCGGGACGCTGACCCGGGCCCTCCGCGCGGGCGGCCGCACGTTCGCCGTCCGGCTCGCCGCGGACGGCGAGGGCCTGCGCTGCGACCTCCCGTCCGACGGCCCCGCGCCGTCGGACGACGAGATCACGGAGGTCCGCCGCCAGATCACGTCCTGGCTCAGCCTGGACGACGACCTCCACGACTTCTACGAGATCGGCCGCCGCGATCCCGGCTTCGCGCCCGTGATCGACCGCCTGTACGGCTACCACCAGGTGAGATTCCCGACGCCGCTGGAGAACGCCGTCTGGGCGATCCTGTCCCAGCGCACGGCGCTGCCCGTCGCCGCCAAGGAGAAGCAGGCCCTCTCCACCGCGTTCGACAACGTCGTGACCATGGACGACGTCCAGTACCGGGCGTTCCCGGACGTCGAGCAGCTGGCGTCGCTGCCACCGGGACGTATCGCCGAGCTCGTCGGCAACGCCCGCAAGGGCCAGTACCTCGCGGGCACCGTCCGCGCCTGGCTCGACCTGGACGAGGACCACCTGCGCACGGCCCCCTTCGAGGAGGCCAAGGACATCCTGCTGGGCCTCCCCGGCATCGGCCCCTGGTCGGCCACCTTCATCCTGATCAGGGGTTTCGGACGCACGGACGAGGTCCCGGCCGAGAAGCAACTGGTCACCGCCGCGTCCCGCGCCTACGGACGCTCACTCACCCCCGCCGACGTGCGGAAACTCGGCGAACCGTACGGCCCCTGGGCTGGATACTGGGCCCACTACCTCCGCGTCGCCGCCTGACGGCCCGCCGAGGCGGTCCTGGGCATCCGTCACTCAGGATCGATGCTCGCGGAGGCCGTCGAAGACGACGTCGAGGACACGCCCGCGCATGAGGACGTCCAGGTTCCCGGCCGCCTGGGACGTCCCGGACAACAGAGCCATCACCTCCTCCAAGCCGATGTCTGCGCGCACCACCCCGGCCTCCTGCGCGCGCGCCAGAAGGACGCCCAACGCCCCCCGCAGCTCTTGGCGCACCTCGTCGGCACCGGCGTGAGGGTCGACTCCGGCCCCGGCCAGCTCGGCGGAGATGGCGTTCTTGGCGGCGGCCTCCACCACGACGAACTGGAAGAAGTCGAAGAACGCGCGACCCGGATCGGACGACTCCGTCCGCAGCCTCGCCTGCTCGGCGAACCCGGCCAGGATCTCGCCGAGGACGGCCTCCAGCAGCGACTCCTTGGTCGGGAAGTGCCGGAACACCGTGCCGATGCCGACCCCGGCGCGCTTCGCGATCTCCTCCGTGGACGCGCCGGCGCCGAGCCCGGCGAAGACCTCCTGGGCCGCGAGCAGGACCTTCGCGCGATTACGCGCGGCATCCGCCCGCAGCGGCTTGGCGGGCGGCTCAGTGGACAGCCGACTGGACGGCTGAGCGGACGGCTGAGCGGACGGCTTGGCGGGCGTGGGCTCGCTGCCCATCGCACCTCCTCGATTGACAAGCGGAGTAGTGACTCCGTATTTTTGGAATCGGAGTGAACACTCCGATTCTACGACGGGAGCGCAGCATGCCCAGCCCGAGCGAGGTCTTCCTGCGATTGGTCGAGAGCCTGGCCGCCAAGAAGACCGACGACCTGCACCTCCTCTACGCCGAGGACGCGTTCGTCACCCATCCGTTCGCCTATCCGGAGTCCCGGTTCGAGGGGCGTGAGGCGCTGCGCGAGCACTTCGCGCAGGTGCCGGGGATGCCGTTCGAGATGACGGTCCGCGACGTCGTCGTCCACGAGACGGCCGACCCGGAGGTGATCGTCGCCGAGTTCGTCTACGACGGCCGCAACACCGCCACCGGCGTCCGCTTCACCGTCCCGAACATCTTCGTCATGCGGATCCGGGACGGCCTGATCGTCGAGGCGCGCGACTACGCCCACCACCGCGCGTTCGCCGAGGCGCTGGGGAGCCGTTCATGACGCCGCGCGAGGTCTTCGACCGCCTCTACCAGGGCATCTCGGACGGCCGCTGGGACGAGCTGGCCGCCCTCTACGCCGACGACGCGGTGGTCGACCAGCCGTTCCGCATGCCCCCGGCGCCGATCCGTATCGAGGGCCGCGCCGCCCTCGCCGAGCACTTCGCGAGCGCGGGCCAGGGGCCGCTCCGGCTCCGCGTCAAGGACGTGCTCGTCCACGAGACGGCCGACCCGGAGGTGATCGTCGCCGAGTTCACCTACGCCGGTGAGCTGACGACCACGGGCGCCGGGTTCGAGGTCGGCAACATCCAGGTGCTCCACGTCCGGGACGGGCTGATCGTCCGCAGTCGCGACTACCACGATCACGCCGCGCTGGAGCGGGCCCTGGGGGGCGCATGACCCGAACGAGCTTCCGACCGGCGGAAATGCCGCACGGTGACGAGGTGTTGCCCTTGGAGTAGATCTCCTATGCCCACCTGGAGGGCCCCACCGTGCGCGTCGACATCTGGACCGACATCGTCTGCCCCTGGTGCTACATCGGACAGGCGCGTTTCGACGCGGCGCTGGCCGGGTTCGAGCACCGCGACGAGATCGAGGTCGTGCAGCACTCCTACGAGCTCGCCCCGGACCTCTCCCCCGCCGAGACCGGGCCCGTGTTGGAGATGCTGATGGCCAAGTACGGCATGTCGCGCGAGCAGGCCGAGCAGGCAGAGGCCCGGGTCTCCGGGCTCGCGGCGGCCGAGGGCCTGCCCTACACGTCGGACCGTCCGAACGGCAACACCTTCGACGCGCACCGCGTGCTGCACCTCGCGGCCGAGCGCGGGCTCGGCGACGAGCTGCGGCAGGCGCTGTACCGGGCGAACTTCGGCGGCGAGCGCTCCGTCTTCGACGCGGACGCGCTGACCGAGATCGCCACCGGCGCCGGCCTGGACGCCGCCGAGGTCCGCTCCGTCCTGGCCGGTGACGCCTACGGCGACGCCGTCCGCGAGGACGAGCGGACCGCGACCCAGATCGGCGTCCAGGGCGTCCCGTTCTTCGTCCTGGACGGCAAGTACGGGATCAGCGGCGCCCAGGAGACCGCGACCTTCACCGAGGCCCTCACCCAGGTCTGGCAGGAGACCCACCCCCAGCCGCAGGCCACCGCCCAGGGGCAGGACGCGAACGCGTGACCAGGGCCTAGCCCGAGCCCCCGGGGAGGCGTGACAACTGGTGCGATGACGCATGTCCGTGGGTTTGTCAGGCCATGTCACCACCCCTCTGACCAGGCACAACGTAAGGGCCGGGGAAGAGGTAGATCGATTGTGGGGCGGCATTCAGGAAAGTGTCAGGGTCGTCCCAGGACCTCTCCAGAACCAGATAGGCACAATCATCGGGCGGGCACGGGCTGAGATGAATGGGCGGACGACGGTTACTGGAGGGCAGGATGGGGTTGTTCAGGCGGGCACGTGCGGCGCGTGGGACGCATCGGAGCTTCCCCGCGCTGACCGCCGCGGCGGTCGTGGCCGGCCTGGCGGTCGTGTCGTGGCCCCCGGCCGCCGGAGGCGGGGCCGCCGAGGCCGCGCGCAACGCCCAGCCCATCAGTGACACCGTCGCCGGTTCGGTGAAGCCGGCCGACACGTCCAGCGCCGCGTTCAACGGGCTTCCGGCGGTCGGGGCGCTGTTCGGCGTCGACGACAGCGGCAATCTGACCAACCACACCTGCACCGCGAGCGTCGTGGACAGCCCCGGCCGCAACCTGCTGGTCACCGCCGCGCACTGTGTGGGCGGCGGCTCCCGGCGCGGCGACCTCGGCGTCGCGTTCGCGCCGGGCTACCACAACGGCCAGACGCCCTACGGCGTGTGGCGGGCGGTCGCGTTCTACGACCCGCCCGAGTGGGCGTCGTCCGGTGACCCCGACTCCGATGTCGCGTTCCTCCAGGTCACGGGCACGGGCGGCGGCGCCGAGCGGGTCCAGGACGTCGCGGGTGCGATGACCCTGGAGGCCGAGGGCCCGGTCAGCGGCCAGGCCCGCGTGGTGGGGTACCCGACCTCGACCGAGCTCCCGGTGTCGTGCCGGAACCGGGTCGAGCCGTACAGCACGACCCAGCTCCGTTTCGCCTGCGCCGGCTTCCCGAACGGCACCAGCGGCGGCCCGTTCCTGGCCGGTGACGACGAGAAGACCGTCGTCGGCGTGATCGGCGGACACGAGGAGGGTGGCAGCACACCCGACGTGTCCTACTCGGTGACCTTCGGCTCCAAGGTCAAGAACCTCTATCAGACGGCGAGCACGTCCTCCGCGGCCAATCCCGACTCCTGATCCGCCGCGCGTCCGGGCGTCCGGCGCATCACGGCCAGCACCAGGACGGACGACGCCAGCACCGGCAGCGCCGCGAACGCGAAGCACAGGGACAGCGGCACCAGGTCGGTGAGCGCGCCGACGCCCGCCGCCCCGAGGGACGATCCGGCGTTGAACGCGGTGTTCACCCAGGACGCGACGCCCGTGCCGCGCCGCGGCGGCGCCGCGGCCTCGGCGACCAGGTATCCGGTGGTCAGCGCGGGCGCGATGAACAACCCGAAGACCGAGACGATCGCGATCAGCGCGAGGACGCCGGGGGCCAGGCCCGCCGCCGCGAGCGCCACCGCCATCGGGACGGCCATCAGCGGCAGCCGCGTCCCCGGCGCCATCTTCCAGGTCACGGCCCCGTAGACGAGCCCGCCGGCCACCCCGGCCACCGAGATCGCCGCCTCGGCCCAGGCCGCGCCGCCGGCTCCGGCGAACGCGACGGTCAGTAGCGCGAGCCCGCTCTCCGCCGCGCCGAGCGCCGCCATCGCGAGCAGCGTCGGCCAGAGCCGTCCGAGCACACCCCAGGCGCCTGGGTCGGCGCCGTCGATCCGCTCCCCCTCAGCGGGGGTCTCCACCTCGGCGGGACGCGTGATCGTGTTGCGGGTGGTGGTCAGGCCGAACGTCCCCGTGATCACGAGCACGGCGCTGACCAGCACGCCGATGGCCGGGCTCGCCAGGACGACGAACAGCCCGGCCAGCAGCGGCCCCACCGTGAAGATGACCTGCTCGGCGACCGTGTCCAGGCTGTAGGCGCGTTGGAGCATGTCCCGGTCGGGGACCAGACGCGCCCACAGCGCCCGCATCACCGGGCCCAGCGGCGGGGCACAGGCCCCGCCCACTACCGCGACCACGGCCGCCACCGGGGTCGGGGCCCATTGAGCGGCCACCACGAGCCCGACCAGTCCCAGCCCGTACAGGACGGCCATGGGACGGAGCGCCGCACGCGGTCCGAACCGGTCCACCAGTCCGGCACGCCAGGGGGTGAGCAGGCAACTCACACCGCCGAACAGGGCGAGCATCGCCCCCGCACGCGCATACGAGCCGGTCGCCTGGACGAAGGTCAGGGTCAGGGACAGTCCGACGGTTCCATAGGAAAGGCGTCCCAACAGGGCCGCGCCGAAGACCCGGGCAGCACGGGGGGAACGCAGAACAGCGCCATAGGAGGCGAACATGGAAATGTTCCTTCTGCGAACGACGCGTCAGAAAGCGCGCCGTGAATGTGCGAGGACACCGTCTGCCGCCTCGGTCACCCGGACACGGGGACGAGCGGCGAGGTGCTCTCTACGCACACAGAAGGGACATGTCCCTCATGCTGACATCCCACCAAGTTTTGGGCAAGCGACCCGTCACACTCGCGGGCCGCCGCGTGTCAGGGGGGTGAGAGGGAAGGAGAACTCCATGACAGGCGTCAATACGATCATCTACTCGGTTTCGGACGTCCCCGCGGCCAAGGCCCGGATGGACATGCTGCTCGGGGTCGAGCCCTATTCCGACGAGCCCTACTACGTGGGCTACAAGGTCGGCGGCCAGGACATCGGCGTGACTCCGAAGCGGGGTGACGCCTCCGTGAGCGGCCCCGTCTGCTTCTTCGAGGTCGACGACATCAAGAAGGCCGTGCAGGAGCTCGGCGAGTCGGGCGCGTCCGTCGTCGAGGACATCCGCGACGTCGGCAACGGCCGCCTGATCGCCACCCTGAAGGACCCCGACGGCAACCCCCTCGGCGTCCTCCAGGACCCACCGGCCTGACCCGCACCCGCACGTTCAGCCCGGACCCCGGGCGCGACCAGGTCGAGACCCCGCTCAACCGCGGGGCCTCGACCTCGTCACGCGGCCCAGCGCCACTCGGCTCACATCACTCGGCCCACGTCACTCGGGCGACGTCACCCGGGCCGACCGCACGCGGGCCGACGGTGGGCGTTCAGCACCAGACGACCGGATTTCCGGTTCGGGCGGACGCGGCGCAGACGAGTCTCAGCGGCTCCACCGCGTAGTCGAAGTACGCCCCGCCCAGCGGCCGTTCCACGACGTTCAGGCGACGCGGGTACGCGCCGTCCCGTTCGCCGACGGTCGAGGTCAGGTCGAGCGTCGTCTCCTCGCCGTCCTCGGTCGTGAACCGGACGCGGCCCGCGCGGACGCGCTTCTGCGTGCAGCGCAGCGCCCGGAACAGCTCGCGGTCCGAGTCGTCGACGACGAAGAGCCCGCGCTCGTCCACGCCGACGCGGCGCTTGGCGATGCCGTCCCAGACGAACACGCCCCCGTACGCGCGGATGCTCGCGGCCAGGACGGTCCCGGTGTCCTCGTCCAGCAGGACGGTCTCGCGTCCGACGTCGTCGCACGCGCGGAAGGCCTCCAGCTCGTCCAGGGCCTCCTGGGCGCGCTCGGCGGGCAGCTCGCCGCCGTTCCCTTCGGGCAGGTGTTCGCGCAGGACGGGAAACCGCTCCCATCCGGCGGTCTCCATCGCCTGCTTCAGGTACCGGTAGCCGCCCCAGTTGGAGATCCGCTCACTGGCGATCTCCATGTCCTCGTGCGCGCACGCGGCGTGCGTCTTCCATTCCCAGAACGCCGCGCCCAGCGACTCGCCGACCGCGGCCTCGTCCGGGCCGTCGTCCAGGTAGGGGCCGTACTCGTCCGTCCTGACCCGTTCGCGCGGGACGGGCGGCTCGGTGGTGTGACCGTCCTGCCAGCAACGGCACAGCACGAAGGCGTCGAGTCCCATGCCGGTCATGCTTCCGATACGAGAACTGCTCGGTCAACGGATTATCCGCACAACAAAGGGTGAATCGCCCTCCGGTCCCGCTCCCGGAGGGCGTCCCGCGTCACGGCAAAGGAATGCGGAGGACGTGCCCGGAGCGGATCTCGCGCAGGAACGGATCGTCGTCCTCGCGCCAGCGGGCCCGTGAGCGGACGACGGCGTGGACGGGCAGGCCGAGCCGGGCCGCGCACTCCTGCGCGGCGACGAAGGCGGCCTCGCGCGAGACGTCGCCCACCACCAGGACCTCGACCTCACCGGACGGCTCGGACCCGCGGGACGGGTACCCGTCGTCCGCGTAGTGCCCGGCCCAGGCGCCGAAAAGGTGCAGTTCGGCGATGCCGGGCAGCGGCGCGAAGTGCTCGGTCACGACGGCGGACGGCCCGAACCCGAGCATCACCAGGCGCGCCAGCGGCGCGAACATCGGCGAGGACGTGTCGCGCGCGACGAGCCGTCCGGCCGGGGTGCGGCGCAGGCGCAGGATGCCCGCGCGGGCCAGCCGCTCGACCTCACCGGCGACCGTGCCGAGGTCGGTGCGCAGCATGACGGCGAGGTCCAGCATGGTCATCTCGCGCTCGGGGCCAAGCAGCAGCCGGGCGAGCAGTTCGCCCTGCCGCCGCGAGCGGAAGATCGGCAACTGCGGTGGAGCGGGCGTGCGCAGATCGCGCATGAACACCTGCGCGAGATGGGAGTCCACGGGCGGGCGCACCCGCCGCGCGGGCCGCCGCCGGAACTCCGCCGCCGAACCCAGCACATTCGATCGCATGTTCGAAATACTACGAACCGGGTCCGACAGAATCCGTCCCGGGAGTACCGCCCGTCCCTCAAGTGACCACGAGAAAAGCCCGCACCTTCCGGTACGGGCTTTTCTCATGCCTCGCTTTCGCGATCGACTTCACTCACCTCGAAGGTGAGGGACCTCAGTCCTTGTTGAAGTTGACCGCGCCCTCGATCGGCGGCGGGCTGTCCGGCACGCCGTTCGGCTTCGGGACGCCCTTGAAGGTGAACTTCGCGTTCTCACCGGTGCCTTCGACACCGACGAGCACGATCTGTCCGGCCGTCAGTTCGCCGTAGAGGATCTTTTCGGAGAGGTTGTCCTCGATCTCGCGTTGGATGGTGCGGCGCAGGGGCCGGGCGCCCAGGACGGGGTCGTAGCCGCGTTCGGCGAGCAGGTTCTTGGCGGCGGGCTGGAGCT
>NZ_RFFG01000020.1 GCF_003696215.1 Actinomadura harenae
CAGCGCGGGCAGCGCGGCGCGCGCCGGGTCGGCCGTCGTGCCCGCCTCGGCGGCGTCGGCGGACGCGAACCGCTCCGGCCCGAACAGCCCGGACGGCGCCTGCCGCGGATGGCCGTCCCCGGCGGCGAGCACCTCGCGCAGCACGCCGAGCAGCTGGTCGGCCATCTCCTCGGCGTCCTGGAACCGCTGCGCCGGGTCGAGGTGCGTGGCGCGGCGCAGCAGCCGGTCGAACGACTCGAACCGCGCCAGGAGCGGGACCTCCGCGCGCGGCGGGATCCGGTCGCTGAACTCGCCCGTGTAGCCCTTGAACGGGAACGTCATCACGGCCAGCGCGCGTCCGACCGTGTACAGGTCGGACGTGACCGACGGGCCCCGCTCGGCGATCTCCGGGGCCTGGTAGCCGACCGTGCCGTAGATCGCGCCGTCCTGGTCGTCCAGCCTGCGGACGCCGCCGAGGTCGATCAGCCGCAGCTGCTCCTCGGACTGGATCACGTTGTCCGGCTTGAAGTCGCAGTACACCAGGCCGCGCGCGTGCAGGTAGGAGAACGCGTGCAGCACCTCCAGCGCGTAGGCGATCGCCTGCGCCAGGGGCAGCCCGTCCTTGTCCACCGTGGTGCGGTGCTCGAGCAGGATGTCCTTCAGCGACTTCCCGCCGACGTACTCCATGACGATGTACTCGTCACCGTCGTGCTCGACGAAGTTGTAGATCTTGACGATGTTGGGGTGCTCGACGGTGGCGAGGAACTCCCGCTCGGCCTCCGCCGCCTCCCGCGCGTCCGCGTCGCCGGTGTTCAGCAGGCCCTTCAGCACGACCCAGCGGCCGTTGACCCGGTGGTCGCGGGCCAGGTAGATCCAGCCGAGCCCGCCGTGCGCCAGGCAGCCGAGCACCTCGTACTGCCCGTGCACCATGTCGCCGGGCTTCAGCTTCGGCGTGAAGGAGAACGCGTGGCCGCACTTGGGGCAGAAGCCCTCGGCGCGTCCGGGCTGGTCGCCCCGGCTGCGGCCGACCCGCTCGCCGCAGTTCCCGCAGAACCGCCGGTTCTCCGGGACCTCCGGGTTCCGCCGGACGGCGGTCGCCGGGTCCCGGTACGGGACGCGCGGGACCTCGACCAGGCCCGACCCGAGCTGCCCCCGCCTGCCGGACGACCGGGTGCCGCCGCTGGCGGTGCCGCCCGACCCCGTGCTTCCGGTCATCACGCTTCCGGACGCGAAGCTCCCGGTCGGCGCGCTCGGCCGCGTGACCGGAGCCTGCCCGGACGCCCTGGAGGGCCCCGAAGCGGACGCCGGCGCCGCCGTGGGCGCCTGCTCGGCCGCGTTGCCGCAGACGTCGCAGTAGCCGTCCTGGATGGTGCCGGCACAGCCGGGCTGTGCGCACTTCCGCGGACCGGATGGCGGCGCGGCGGCGCCCTGCGGTCGCTGTCCGTTAGGCGGCTGCTGTCCCGATGGGGGCGGCGTGCCTTGCGAGGGGGGCATGCCACATATGACGCAGTAACCGTCCTCGACGTTTCCGGAGCAACCGGGCTGCGTGCACGGGATCATCGATCGGTTCCCTTCGCCCGCGAGTTCACGGCCTGCTGGTACCCCGACAGAGCCACCGTCGCGGCACGCAGGTCGCAGGGGGACGTCCAGAGCAGCTCGCGGGCCCGCTCGTGGATCGTCAGGAGTTCGGCGTCCTCGGCCAGCCCCAGGCGGGCGGCCTTGACGCGGTAGGCGGCCAGGCGGCCGCGCAGTTCCTCGCGGCGCTCCAGCAACCCGGTGGCGAGTTCCCGGTCGCGCTGCGCGCGGGCGCGCGCGTCGGCCGCGGCACGTTCCAGGTCGGAGAGGCGCTCGGCCAGCTCGTCCCAGCGTCCGGTGGACGGCAGGGAGCGCAGCGCCGCGAGCCGGTCGGCGAGCGCGCCCGCCAGATCGGACGGCTCGGAAAGCCCAGGCGAGGCGATCTTCTCCAGGGCCTCCGCGTGCGCGCGCAAGGCCGCCTCGTGCGCGCGCCTGACCTCGTCGACAAGGCTCTCGGTGGCGTCGAGGCGTCCGGCGTAGCCCTCGCGGAGGCGCAGGGCCTCCTCCAGACGCGCCGCGACCTCGCCCAAGCCGTTGGCGAGCCTGGTCAACGCGGATGTGTCCGGGCCGCCCTTCCGCATCAGCGACAGGGGATCGGACCGGACGACGTGTCCGGCCTCCGCGACCTCGCGGCCCAGCCTGTTCACCTCCGTGGTGGACGCCTCCAGAGCGGCGGCGAGCGCGGCCGCCTCGCGATGCCGGGACTCGGCGGTCTCCAGCGCGGGCAGCAGCGCCGTCCACGCCGCGTCCACGGCGGCGATGTCCTGCGCGACCTCGCCGTACAGGGCCGTCATCCGCCGCACCGTCGCCTCCAGCGTCAGCCGCTCCGGGCCGGGCCCGCCGAGCAGGCCGCGCTTCTCCAGCGGCACGTGCTCGGGCTCCAGCTCGACGGACCGCCCGTCCAGCAGGCGGGTCAGCTCGGCCAGCTCGGGCGACTTCGGACGGGCGTGCCGCTCGCGCAGCTCCTCGGCCGCCGACAGCGCCTGCCGGTACCGGTCGAACAGCAACCACAACCGCGCCATCCGGTCGGCCACCCGAGCCTGCAGCTCCGCGCTCGCGCCGGACATCGCCGCACCGTCCAGCATGCGGCGCCCGGGCTGCGCGTCGAGGTCGAGCAGGCCCGCGCTGATCCGGTCCCGTTCGTCCCGCAGGCGCGCCAGGGCCTCGTCGGCCTCTTCCCTCGTCATGAGCCGACCGAGCCCCGCGTCAGCCAACGCGGCTCCCCAGCAAACCCATGATCGCCCCCGCCATCCAGGAAAAAGGTGCCGTTTTGAGGGATCAGTGTTCACCATGCGCGTACGACACCTCAAGGGGAGGGCCGACCGGTGCCGGACGCCCCCGCGAAATGTCGGTGGTCGAACATATAATCGAATCATGGCGAACGTCGCGACCCCCAGTTCCGGCCGGACCAGCACGGGTCCTGCCGCCGACGCGCTCTTCGAGGTCCCCGAGCCCACCCTGACCGCCGCCGAGATCGCGTCCCTCGCGCTCTCCCTGGCCCACCTCGGCGCGGGCCCGCAGGCGGCCACCGCCCGCCGCGCCCTCCGCCACCTCATGCCCCCCGGGGCCGACCACGACGAGGTCGTCGCCACCACCCTCGCGACCCTCACCGACCCGCTCTCCGCCACCGTCGCCGACCGCGCCCGCGTGATCGCCGCCGCCATCACCGACCACCGCGTCGTCCGGCTCTGCTACGGCGACGCCGGCGCCCACGTCACCATCCGCGAGGTCGAACCCGTCACCTGCCTCGTCCATCGCGACCACTGGTACCTCGTCGGCTGGTGCCGCCTCCGCCACGGCGTCCGCGCCTTCCGCTTCGACCGCATCCTCGCCGTCGAGTCCACCGGCATGCCCGCCCGCCCCCGCCGCGCCGACCGCTACCTCCCCTTCCAGAAGCGCCGTCGCAGTGTTTGATTGAGCTTCCGGGCCGCGCCCTCGCCTGGTGGCTCGGGCGCGGCCCGGAAGCTCGTGCGAGTGCGGCATCGCTTCGCGATCAACCGTGCGGGGCTCGCCTTCGGCGTCGCCCCGCACGGTTGGTAGCGCACTCGCTGCGCGGCCTCAGGTGTCCGCGTGAGATCCGTCATGGGCCAGCCCAGGCGGCGTGCACCGTCAGCCGGTGTGCGCCAGGCCTAGGGCCTCTCATCCTGCGGGGCTCCTTGCGGGTGCTGACGAGGGGTGAGGGGTGTGTTTCTGGTGAGGGTGAGGGTGCGGGTGAGGCGGGCCAGGGGAGTTCGGTTCTTGTCGGTGGACTGTTCGGCGCGGAGGGTGTCGATGATCTCCTGGACGGACTTGCGGGCGAGGTCGCGGACCTCGGTGACGGCGAGGTCGTCGTGCTCGCGGCCCTGCCAGGGGGTGGTGTCGATGGGCGTGCCGAAGCGGAAGTAGAGGCGTTCGGGGCGCGGGACGAGCGTGGGGCCGATGCCCCGGGCGAGCGGCATCATGAAGTCGTCGCGGCCCTTGGCGCGGTCGCCCAGGACGGCGCGGGCGAGGCCGCGGGCGGGGGCGAGCAGGCGGTTGTCGGAGTCGAGGACGGTCGTGAACATCTCCTCGGCGCCGACCGAGCCGAACGGGACGATCGGGCAGCCGGCCTCGACGGCCAGCCGGGCGAAGCCGAGGCGGCGTTCCCACTGCAGCCGGTAGAGGTCGTGCCGGGAGCGGGCGGCCTCGCGGGCGCCGCCGGGGAAGATGACGACCATCTGGCCCGCGTCCAGCAGCGCGCGGCAGTTGCCGGGAGTGCCGTCCACCGAGCCGCCGACGTCCATGATCCTGCGCCAGCCCGGGATGAGCCAGTGCGCGTGGTCGGCGAGCGAGCGCACCCACACGCCGTGCCGCCGGTGGATCTCGAAGAAGATGAGCGGCGCGTCGATCACGCCGTACAGGGTGTGGTTGCCGACGAGCAGGGCGGGGCCCGAACGGGGCAGGTTCTCCAGGCCGTGGAAGACCGGGGAGGTCCAGGCGCGCCACGGGCGGAGCGCGAGGTCGGCCGCGCGGATCAGGTGGTCGGACGGCGGGGTCCACTCGGCAGGGGAGGCCATGCCGCGCATGCTAGGCGAAACCGACCAAGCGCTTGACGCAGCTGTCAGCCACGGTGACGGCACCGCAGGTCGCGGCGTCTGTGAACGTCGTCACAGCAGGAGCGGGGCGTCCGCCGGTCAGAAGAGGCCGGCGTACTCGCCGCCGTCGACGGTGATGGCGCTGCCGGTGACGAACCGGGCCTGCTTCGAGCAGAGGAACGCGACGAACGCGCCGAAGTCGGCCGGGTCGCCGACGGTGCCGGTGGGGATCTCGTTGGCGACCGCGTCCCAGTCGCCGCCGCGCAGCGAGCGGAGCCGCTCGGTCGCGTGGTAGCCGGGCTGGAGGGAGTTGACGGTCACGCCGTCCTTGGCGACCTCGAGCGCGAGCGTCTTGAGGAAGCCGGTCGCGCCGGCGCGGGCGGTGTTGGACAGGATCAGCGTCGGGATCGGCTGGCGCACCGAGATCGAGGTGATCGCGACGACGCGTCCCCAGCCGTTCTGCTGCATGGCGGGGACGGCGGCCTTGCACATCGCGACGACCGACATGAGGTTCAGGTCGAGCGCGGGGGCGTAGGCGTCCAGGGGAGTGGAGGCGAAGCCGCCGGGCGGCGGGCCGCCCGCGTTGGTGACGAGGATGTCGACGCCGCCGAGCGCGTCCTGCGCCTCGCGGACGAACGCGGTCGCGCCCTCCGGGGTGGCCACGTCGGCGAGCACCGGGTGCGCGCGGTCGCCGAGGAGTCTGGCGGCGACGGTCAGCCGGTCGCGGTCACGTCCACAGATGGCGACGGTCACGCCCTCGGCGATCAGGGCCCGTGCCGCCTCGAAGCCGAGTCCGCTGCTCGCCGCCGCGACGGCGGCGCGGCGGCCGTCCAGTCCTAGCTCCACTCTCCGAGGTTAGCGCGCGCGTTCTCCGGTGCCCTGTCGCGGGGGCTCTCCGGCGGGTCTCCGACCGGAACTCAATGGGTGGCCGAAGCTTGTTAGGTGGACGAACTGACCCGCTGTGATGATGTTGCGCAAATCACTGTCAGGCTTAGGTTTGTCTTGAACCGGTGGGGGTGCCTGCGCAGGTCAGAGCATGCGCTGATAGCCTTCTCGGGCCTTTCTTGCAGGTTGACCGTCCCCGCCGGGGTAGTAGTTGTTTTCGTCCCGCCCAAGCGTGGAAGATCTTCCCCCGGGGGCATGTGTATCGGGGGGATTGATGGCGGAGGAAAACTCCTATGAACCGGTCCATTCCGACAAGGAACTCGGAATGGACCGGAAGATCAGCCGGCGTGACTTCATGGACGGCATGGCGGTCGCGGTCGGAGGGGCCGTGGCCGCGGGGGCGCTGTCGGGCTGCTCCGCGGGCTCGTGGGGCGGCATCCACAACGAGGTGGTGAACCCGCCGGACGGCTGGAACTACGCCGGCGCGGGCAACCGCTCGTACCCGCCCGCCATGACCGGGCTCCGCGGCAGCACCAACCCGGCGATGCGCGTCCCGCACGAGCTGCGCGACGGGATCTACTGGGCCGGCGGCAAGCCCGTCGAGGACACCGGTGAGCGCTACGACCTCATCGTGGTCGGCGCGGGGATCAGCGGCCTGTCGGCGGCGCACTTCTACAAGCAGAAGAAGCCGGACGCCAAGATCCTCATCCTGGACAACCACGACGAGTTCGGCGGGCACGCGCGCCGCAACGAGTTCCAGGCGAACGGGAAGCCGCTGGTCGGCTACGGCGGCTCGCAGTCCATCGAGGCGCCCACCGTGTGGAGCCCGGTGGCCAAGAAGCTGCTCTCCGACCTGGGCGTCCAACTGCAGAAGTTCAACACGTACTACAACCAGAACTTCAACAAGCAGTGGAAGCTGAACGACTCGGAGTTCTTCACCCGGGACCTGTTCAACCAGGACTACCTCGCGGTCATGGAGGGGGACACCCAGACCGCGAAGAGCCTCGCGAACGCCCCGATGAGCGGCCAGGCGAAGGCCGCGTACCTCACGCTGCAGAACAAGCCCGCCGACTACATGGCGGGCATGACGCCCGACCAGAAGAAGCAGAAGCTCGTCGACCTGACGTACAAGGAGTACCTCCAGGACTACGCCAAGATGCCCGCGGAGGTGCTCAACTACCTCCAGACCTTCACCAGCGACGAGTGGGGTTTCGGCATCGACGCGTTCGGCGCGCTCGACTCGTGGGCGCTGGAGTACCCGGGCTTCGCCGGGCTGAAGGTGGACCGGGGGACGACGCCGAACCGGTACTGCGGTCCCACGGTCCAGATCCAGTGGAACGAGGACGACCCGTACATCTACCACTTCCCGGACGGCAACTACGGGCTGTGCAAGCTGATGATCGGGCAGCTCATCCCGAACACCGGCGCCCCCGAGAACATGGACGCCGAGCCGCTCGCCCGCATCGACTACAGCAAGCTGGACGTGGCGGGCAACGACGTCCGGCTGCGGCTGAACGCGCCGTGCGTCCGGGTGCAGCACAAGGACGGCCTGCTCAACGCGGACGAGGTGGAGGTCGACTTCGACCGCGGCGGCAAGGTGTACCGGGCGCACGCGGGCCACGTGGTCATGGCCTGCTACAACACCATGATCCCCTACCTCATGCAGGACCTGCCGAAGGACCAGAAGCAGAACCTGTTCTTCGGGACGAAGTTGCCGATCGTCTACGCGATGGTGCAGCTGCGGAACTGGGAGGCGTGGGAGAAACTGAAGATCTACCACACCCGCTTCACCAGCGGTGACTGGGTGGTCGCCGAGCTCGACTACCCGGTGAGCTTCCCCGACTACCAGTTCTCCAAGGACCCGTCCCAGCCGATCCTGGTGCACATGATCCGGATGGCCACGGCGCCCGGGTACCGCAACCCGCGCGGCGGCATCGGCCCGGGACGCCGCGACCTGTTCGCCCGCCCGTTCTCGGAGTACGAGCGGACGATCCGCGACCAGCTGACCCGGCTGCTGGCGGCGGGCGGCTTCGACCCGGCCAAGGACATCCAGGCCATCACGGTCAACCGCTGGGGCCACGGCTACGCGCTGGAGTACGGCCGTCCGTGGGCGACGTTCTGGCCGGACGGCCCGCTGCCGTCCGTCCTCGGCCGGAGGCCGTTCGGGCGGGTCACGATCGCCAACTCCGACTCGGAGAACCGCGCCTACGCCGACGCCGCGATCGACGCGGCCTGGCGTGCCGTCAACCAGATGGCCTGACGCGCCGGACGAGGACGGCCGGTGACGCGAGGAGCGTCACCGGCCGTTCCCGTCGTGTCAGGAGCGTTCCCAGCGGACGGACGACAGCGCGAGCAGCGCGACGTGCAGGGACGCGCACGACTCCACGTCGTCCAGGTCGGCGTTGAGGACGCGTTCGATGCGCCGCAGCCGCTCGTAGAACGCCGGGCGGGACAGGTGGGCGCGCTGCGCGGCGACCGCCTTGTTGCGTCCGCACTCCAGGTACAGCTCGAGGATGCGGGTCAGGTCGCTGCCGCGCTGGGCGTCGTACTCCAGGATCGGGCCGAGTTCGCGTTCGACGAAGGTCTGGAGGCGCGCGTCGTCCCGCATGAGGTGGAGCAGGCCGCGGAGCCGCAGGTCGGGCAGCCGGTAGAAGAGCCGGCCCGGGTTGGACGAGGAGCGCGCGGCGACGTCGGCGACCTGCTCGGCCTCCAGGAACGAGCGGCGGACGTCGCGGATCGACTCGACCACGGACCCGGCCGCCATCACGTAGTCGGCTCCGGACTGCTTGCGGATGCGGGTGGCCATGTCGTTCAGCGCGGTCTCGGCGTCGGCGCGCGCGGGCAGCGAGGCGAGGACGCCGACGCGGGCGTGCGGGCCGCCCTCGTCGAGGACGCCGACGAGCGCGGAGAGCCGGGCGTCCTTGCACGCGGCGGCGGCCGTCTCGGCGAGCTCGGCCAGCTCCCCGGTGATGATGGGCGAGGTCGGCGCGGACGAGGTGCGGGGCCGCAGGACGACGCCGAGCAGGCGGCGCCCGGACAGCGGGACGCCGAGGGCGCGGGCGCGGGCCGCGGCCTCCTGCGGGTCGGAGTAGGAGTGCGCGAGGATCCGGGCGATGATCGTCCGGTGCGCCTGGCGCTCGACGGACTCGGCGTGCCGGTCGAGCAGCCGGCCGAGCGCGAGCGTGGTGGCGGCGCGTTCGATCAGGACGGTCTCGCGCGGGGTGGGCGGGCGGCCGAGGGTGATGATCAGCCGTCCCCAGTCCTCGCCGCGCGCGCCGACGGTGGTGACCAGCCAGCCGGACGCCTCGTCGAACGCGGTGCGGTTGCTCGGCCGGACGGCCCGGGACCGGGTCTCCCACGCCGACAGCAGCTCGGCCGGGTCGCGGGGGCCGGAGTCCATCGCGAGCACCTGGTGGGAGAGGTTCTCCAGCACGACGGCGTGGCCGCACAGCGCGACGACCTGGCGGACGACCTCCTCGGTGGACGCGCCCTCCACCGACAGCTGGGTGAAGATCTCGTGCAGCTGCTCGGACGCGCGCAGCTCGGCGAACTGGTCCTGGAGGATGCGGGCGTGGACGGACTCGGTGATGTCCACGAACGCGGGCTCGTGCGCGAGGACGATGACGGGCAGGCCGTGCTCCTCGGCGGCGGCGAGCAGCGCGGCGGGCAGGGCGGCGGCGTAGCGGCGGCCGAGTTCGACCATGAGCCCGGACACGCCGACCTCGGCGAGTTCGGAGATGTAGACGCGCAGCCGGTCCGGTTCGTCCGGGAGGGCGATGCCGGTGGTGAGGACGAGCTCGCCGCCGTGGAGGAGGTGCGCGATGTCGGCGACCTCGGCGACGTGGACCCAGCGGACGCGGTTGCCGAGGCGGTCGGCGCCCGCGACCACTCTGGGCTGGCCGCGGCGGACCGCCTCCAGCTGGAGGACGTCGGCGACGGTGGGAAGCATCGAGCCCGATGGTATCCGACACAGTGTCAGGGTGATCCTCCCGGCCACTTACATGCTGTCGGGGTCGGACAGCCGCAGATTCTGCGGATCCGCTGATAGAGGCCCCGGACCGACTGCGGATATCGTGGCAATCTGCCTGCCAGGCCGTCAATACTTCGCCGCGCATGTTGACACTGTGCGGGTAGCCGAGCCGCCGGACGACGATCAAGGATGGGGACATGTCCGAACACGCCTCGCTTCTCCAGCGCCACCGCGCGGTCATGCCGTCGTGGCTCGCGCTCAACTACGCGCACCCGATCGAGCTCGTCGGCGGCAAGGGCAGCCGCGTGACCGACGCCGAGGGCGCCACCTACCTCGACTTCTTCGTCGGCATCCTGACGAACATGATCGGCTACGACGTGCCGGAGGTGCGCGAGGCGGTCGAGCGGCAGCTCTCCACCGGCGTCGTCCACACCTCCACCGCGTACCTGCTGCGCGGCCAGGTCGAGCTGGCCGAGAAGATCGCCCGGCTGTCCGGCATCCCGGACGCCAAGGTCTTCTTCACCAACTCCGGCACCGAGGCGAACGAGACCGCCCTGCTGCTCGCGACCTACGCCCGCAAGACCGACCAGGTCCTGGCGATGCGGCAGAGCTACCACGGCCGGTCGTTCGGCGCCGTCGGCGTCACCTCGAACCGCGCCTGGAAGAACAACTCCTACTCCCCGCTGAACGTCCACTTCCTGCACGGCGCCGACCGGCACCTGCCCCAGTTCAAGGGCATGTCGGACGCCGAGTACATCGAGGCCTGCGTCGCCGACCTGCGGCACGTCCTCGCGACGGCGACCGGCGGGGACGTCGCGGCGCTCATCGCCGAGCCGATCCAGGGCGTCGGCGGGTTCACCGCCGCCCCCGACGGGCTGTTCGCGGCCTACCGCGAGGTCCTGGACGAGCAGGGCATCCTGTTCATCTCGGACGAGGTGCAGACCGGCTGGGGCCGCACCGGCGACAGCTTCTTCGGCATCGGCAACCACGGCGTGACGCCGGACATCATGACCTTCGCCAAGGGGCTCGGCAACGGCTTCGCCATCGGCGGCGTCGTCGCCCGCGGCGACCTCATGGACAACCTGCACGCGGTCGGCCTGGCCACGTTCGGCGGCAACCCGGTCTCCACGGCCGCCGCGAACGCCACGCTCGACTACGTCCTGGACCATGACCTCCAGGCGAACGCCCGCAGGCAGGGCGCGACGATCATCGGCGGTCTCCGGGAGGCCGCGCCGCGCTTCCCGATCGTCAAGGAGATCCGGGGCCGCGGCCTGATGTTCGCGATCGAGTTCGCCGACCCCGAGACCGGCGACCCGGCCCCCGAGCTGGCCACCGCGGTCATGGAGGCGACGCGCGAGCGCGGCCTGCTGGTCGGCAAGGGCGGCCTGTACGGCAACACCGTGCGGATGGCGCCGCCGCTGACCCTCTCCGACGCCGAGGCCGCCGAGGGCCTGGGCATCCTGATCGACTCTCTGGAAACCGTGAACGGGGCCCGCAAGTGAGCAAGCACGTCACCCACTGGATCAACGGCAAGCCCTTCGAGGGAACCGCCGAGCGGCGGGGCGACATCTACGACCCGGCCGCCGGCGTGGTGTCGGGCAGCGTCGACTTCGCCTCGTCCACCGAGGTGGACGCGGCCGTCGCCGCCGCGAAGGCCGCCTTCCCGGGCTGGCGCGACACGTCCCTGTCGAAGCGGACCGCGATCCTGTTCCGGTTCCGCGAGCTCGTCCACCGGCACCGGGACGAGCTGGCCCGGCTGATCTCCGCCGAGCACGGCAAGGTCGTGTCGGACGCGGCGGGCGAGGTCGCCCGCGGCCTGGAGGTCGTCGAGTTCGCCTGCGGCATCCCGCACCTGCTCAAGGGCGGCTTCTCGGAGAACGTGTCGAGCAGGGTGGACGCGTACTCCATCCTCCAGCCGGTCGGCGTGTGCGCCGGGATCACCCCGTTCAACTTCCCGGCCATGGTGCCGATGTGGATGTTCCCGGTGGCGATCGCCTGCGGCAACACCTTCGTGCTCAAGCCGTCCGAGAAGGACCCGTCGGCGTCCGTCCGGATCGCCGAGCTGTGGGCCGAGGCCGGGCTGCCGGAGGGCGTGTTCAACGTCCTCCACGGCGACAAGGCCGCCGTGGACGGCCTGCTGGAGCACCCCGACGTCAAGGCGGTCAGCTTCGTCGGCTCGACCCCGATCGCGCGGTACATCTACGAGACGGCGGCGCGCAACGGCAAGCGCGTGCAGGCCCTCGGCGGCGCGAAGAACCACATGGTCGTCCTCCCGGACGCCGACCTCGACCTCGCCGCCGACGCGGCCGTCTCGGCCGGGTTCGGCTCGGCCGGCGAGCGCTGCATGGCGATCTCGGTCGTCGTCGCGGTCGACCCGGTCGGGGACGAGCTGCTCGCGAAGATCAAGGAGCGGGTCGCCAAGCTGAGGATCGGGCCCGGCGACAACCCCGAGTCCGAGATGGGCCCGCTGGTCACCCGCGTGCACCGGGACAAGGTCGCGTCCTATCTGGACAGCGGCGTGGCGCAGGGCGCGACCCTGGCCGTCGACGGACGCGAGACGCCGGTCCTCGGCGGCGGCGCGGACGGCTTCTGGCTCGGCCCGACCGTCCTCGACCACGTCACCGCCGAGATGGACTGCTACAAGGACGAGATCTTCGGCCCCGTCCTGACGATCGCCCGCGTCGGCTCCTACGACGAGGCGATGGGTCTGCTCTCGGACAACCCGTACGGCAACGGGACGGCGATCTTCACCAACGACGGCGGGGCGGCGCGCCGCTTCCAGAACGAGGTGGAGGTCGGCATGGTCGGCATCAACGTGCCGATCCCGGTGCCGATGGCGTACTACTCCTTCGGCGGCTGGAAGGCGTCGCTGTTCGGCGACAGCCACGCCCACGGCATGGAGGGCGTCCACTTCTACACCCGCACGAAGGCGGTCACGGCCCGCTGGCTGGACCCGTCCCACGGCGGCGTGAACCTGGGATTCCCCACCAACGGCTAGCCCGTATCCACTGGTGGACGGCCCCGGCACCGCCGGGGCCGTTTCCGTTCCCGGGCGCGAGCACCAGCCCCGCCGCCAGGCACAGGAACGGCAGGACGGGCAGGACGTACCGGTAGTCGAAGTCCGCGGACGCGATCGGGAACACCAGCAGCGTCGTGGCCGTGCCGAGCGCGAGGAGGGCCGTCCGGCCGCGCCGCAGCACGGCGACCGCGCCCACCGCGAACAGGACGCCGAGCGCCGGTCCCGGCAGGTGGACACGGTCCTGGTAGGCGATCATGCGCTTCGCCTCGGGCAGGTTCACGCGGCTCGGGGCGCCGCCCCTGGTGTAGGTGAGGATGTCGCCGAGCGCGGTCCCGCCGTGCCCGCTCCAGCCCCGTCCGCCGGGGAAGATCTGCGGGCGGTCCCGGAAGTGGTACAGCATCTCGGTCGTGTCGTTCGGGTACGGGCGCCGCCGGTTCTCGAACGTGTAGCCGACGCCGCGCAGGACGTCGCTCGCGTACGCCCGCGGCTGGGCCAGGATCGCGCGGAAGGCGAAGTCGCGCAGCGTCCGGTTCGCGTCGGGCGCGGCCACGAAGCGCCAGCGCTGACGCGGGGGGATCGTGCCGATCCAGTCGAGCCGTCCGGGAGGGATCCGCTGGGCCTGGACGCGCCGGGGCAGGCACAGGCCCTGTTCGTCCGGGGGGAGAGGGATCTTCGTGCAGGACGCCCAGTTCGCCGTCCGTCCCCACAGGAAGATCCCGTCGCTGGTCGTCAGCGCGAAGGTGCCGTTGACCTGCTGGAACCAGAACGCGTACGAGAGCAGCGGGACGGCCGCCGCCGTCCCGAAGGCCACCGCGGACCGCCAGCCGCCGCGCCACAGCAGCAGGACGAGCGGCAGCAGCGGGATGAGCGGCGCGCCCGCCGACCGCACGAGCGTCGCGGCGCTCAGCAGCGCCCCGGCGGCGACCGCCTGCTTCCAGGACGGCCGCGCCCGGTCCGGTCCGAGCGGACGCCAGAGCAGCATCGCCACGCCCGCGACCAGGAAGAACGTGAACAGCGTCTCCGACATGACCAGGTGTTCGAGCTCGATCTGGTACCCGTCGTACAGCACGGGAAGCGCCGCCAGGACGGCCGCCCACCCGGGAAGCCGCGCGCGCCGCAGCAGCGCGTACAGCATCACCGCGACGGCCAGTCCCAGGACGTGCTGGACGAACACGATCAGATAGAGGCTGTGCGCGGGCCTGAGCAGCCACAACAGCATCGAATAGCCGGTCGTGCGCGTGGGGGACGGCCGTGGGTTCAGCGCGTGCCCGATGTAGAAATACGAGTCGCCGGTGAACCACAGACCGGATGGATAGGCACGGAGCGTCGTCCAGCGCAGTGCCGTCGCGCCTAGCAGCGCGATGAGGAACAGCGCGTGCCGCCGCGTGGACGCACGCCACTCCGCCGCACCCTGCGGAAACGCGCTTCCCAGGGACGAACGTCGCCCGCCTCCACCTGACGCGGGTCCGCCCTCGGGCGGCTCGGGCTTGGAGGGGTCGGGCTCGGGCGGGTCGGGCGCGCGCAGCGGAGGCGTCCGGACGGCGGCCTGCCGCAGGGACACTCGGCGTGGAAACGCCCAGATGGCTGGAAACTTCGCGAATTGCCTGCCGGTCGAGCGGCGGCCGCGATCGGTGTCGTCGGTCACAGGGCCGTCCACGCTAGGCGCGCCGGGTGTCTCCGGGGTGAACGGGGCGCAGCACCCGGTGAGCGACGTGCGCCGGAACGGCGAAGTCGCAGGTCCGACGCGGGGATTTTCTGCCGCCCGGATGTTTCCGTCGTCAATTTTCGCCATTCGCGCCCCGACAAATAATAGCTACAAGTATTGACTGGCCCTGTGGCCGGGGACACAATCTGAACTGTCCCAATTAATGGGGACGGAATTAAAAAAGGTCACGGCCCGACAGGCGTCTCCGCACTCCGGAACCGCGCCGGCAGGAAGGTCACCCGATGACTGACGACCACTCGGCGGAGGTCGAGGCGCTTTCCCGGCGCTTTCCGGGCTGGACCTTCTGGTTCGGCTCCCGCACCGGCCACTGGTGGGCGCTGCCGCCGCGGCCCCTGGACATCGGGGACTTCGTCGAGGCCGAGACCCCGCGCAGGCTCATCGCACGGATCGAGGTGATCCAACACAACGATCTCAGGCAGCACCCGCGGAACGACGGCCTCCGGCCGTCCCGCGACCTCCGGCGGGACGCGCGGCGCCCCTCGAATCTCCTCCGTCTCGAGGGCGTCACACCGTCGCCCGTCCGCCGGGGACCGGTGGCCGCGTGGCCAGGCAGCACTGCAAGGTGATCCGCTGTTCCCCAACCTCGCCACGCCCCCTCCGGTGCCGCCGTGCCCCGGGAAACCGGCAGTAGCCCGCGCCATATCCCTCTCCAGCAACCTCCGTGTGTGGCGCGGACGCCAGCACCCACTGCCTCCCGGGTCGCGGCGGTTTCACATTCTCCGGACAACCCGGGAATGGCTCGCACGAAAGGCCGAATAAAGTGCGTCCGCGGGCCCGCTTCGATCGTGCGGCCCGATCAGGTCCGGGTGTTCCGCCGTAATGGCCGTCCGGAAACCGCCGACGCGGCGGTAAAGTCTCCCCGACGGCGGACGGGGAGCGGGAGCGACATGCTGCGGTGGACCGGTGCGGGGCGCGCGGAGCGGCGTGACGGGCGGCGTGACGGGCGGCGTGACGGACACGAGCCCGGAGGCCCGGGCCGCAGGCGCGCCCGGACGCGCGTGACGGCGGTCGCGGTGGCCGCGGGGCTGGCCGTCTCGCTCCTCGCGGCGTGCAGCGGCAAGTCCCACGAGACCGGGACGGTCCGGATGGCGACCGCGCTCGGCAAGGGCGAGGGCTCGCTGAACCTGGTCACCCTCCCCGGCCAGATGGAGAACGGCGGCAGCGACCCCCGCGTCGACTGGATCACCCCCTTCGAGGAGCGCACCGGCTGCAAGGTCGGCTGGCGGGTCGTCCGCACCCCGCAGGAGGCGCGCGACCTCCTCCACAACAAGGGCCGCCGCTACGACGGCGTCGCCGCGCCGCCCGAGATCGCCGGGCAGCTCGTCGGCGACGGCGACGTGGCCCCGGTCAACCCCGACCTCGTGGACGGCTACCGCAGGCTCGAGCCGAAGCTGCGGACCCTTCTCCGCAGCAAGGACGGCACGAAGTCCTACGCCGTCCCGTTCACCTGGGGCTTCAACCTGCTCATGTACGACACCCAGCAGGTGCAGACGCCGACCGGGTGGGGCGGGCTGTTCGACATCGACCAGGTGCGCCGGTACGGCGGCAAGGTCGTCATGCGCGACTCCCCGCTGACCATCTCCGACGCCGCCCTGTACCTGCGGTCCCACCAGCGCTCGCTGAAGATCCGCGACCCGTACTCGCTCACCCCGAAGCAGCTCGACGCCGCCGTCGGGCTGCTGAAGCGCCAGCGTCCGTACGTCGCGCAGTACTGGAGCCAGGCGTCCGACGCGGTCGGGCTGTTCGCGGGCGGCCAGCCGAACCGCGCGGGCCAGGTCACCAACGCGGTGCTGGGCGAGGCGTGGCCCTACCAGGTGGACGTGCTGGCCCGCGCGGGCCGTCCTGTGCAGGGCGTCGCGCCGTCCGACGGCGTGTCCGGCTGGATGACCGGGTGGATGATCGGCGCCCGCTCCGAGCACCCGAACTGCATGTACCAGTGGCTTCAGTGGACGGCCTCACCGGACGTCCAGCAGCAGGTCGCCGAGTGGAACGGCGTGGCGCCCGCCAACCCGCAGGCGTGTTCCGGCGACCGCCTCAAGTCGGCGTTCTGCGAGGCCTACCACGTGGGCGACCGCGACTTCATCGACCGGGTGCTGTTCGCGCACACCCCGGCGAAGACGTGCGCCAAGGGCGGTGGTGACGGCCGCGGCACGGCCTGCACGGACTACACCGAGTGGGTGCGCCGCTGGGACGAGGTGCTCGCCGCGAAGTAGCGCGGCGCGAGAGGCGGAGAGGGGTGGCGCGCCCGACCGCCCCCAGCCGGGCGCGCCCTTGCGGGGTGGCCCGGATCTCCCCCCGAATCTCCGGGTCACCCTCTCCTGGAGAGAACTCCAGTTGAGAGGCGGCCTACTCGACGGCCGCCGCTGTCGCCGACGCCGGCTCCACCACCGGTCCTTCGGCGTCCGTGTCCCGCTCTCCGTCGTTCCGCGTGGTTCTCGGCCGGCTGCGCGGGACGGGCAGGACGGGCGCGCAGTCGTCGCACGCCACCACCTCCCGGCCGTCCGGCAGTCGCCCGACGCGCACGCGCGGACGTGGCCACCTCTTGTGGCAGACGACGCACGCGTCGCCCTCACGTTGCGCGGCGCTCAGCGCGCTGGGATCGAACCTCAGCTCGCCCTGCGGAACCATTGCCATTCCCCCCGTGGCGGGAGTCGGGATCACGTAACTTCAGTTATAGATCGGCGATTGTGTTGTATCGGATACGCGGGGTGCAAGTAGCGGCAAAGCATCGGTGCGCCGATATTCCACGCTGTCGTGTCGTGACCTGCGGAGATGCGCCTAATCCGGTAGAGAGGACGCGGCCCTGGAACGGTCCGGGCGCGTGCTTTGCCGGGTGTTGGACGGTGCCCGCCTAGAAAGGAGAGATGCGGGCCGGTGCCTTCGAGCCGGGGGAGGAGGCGCCTCGGAGAAGAGGCGTCCGGTCACCGCGCCCGCGCTCCATTCGCGGCCGGGTCACGCTCGCCGCGTCGTTCGGCACCGGGCTGCTGCTGGCGATCCTGGTGGCCGCCGCCGGGATCCTGCTCCAGTGGGTCGCCCGCGCGCAGGTGCACGACGAGGCCGCGCAGGCCGCCCGCCGCGTCGCCGTCGCCGCGACGTCCGGGAGGCTTCCCGATCCCGTCCCGCCGCAGGGCCGTGCGCTGGCGATCCAGATCGTGGACGACCGGACGGGCCGGGTGCTCGCCGCGTCCGCCGCGCTGACCGGGAGGCCGCCGATGACGACGCGGCGGCCCGAGTCCAGCGACACCCGCGTGGACGTCCGGATCTGCGGCGACCGGGACGTCGCGCGCGGCTGCGCGGTCGTGGTCGGGTACGACGTCGTCACCACGTACGGCGAGGCGACGGTGTACGCGGCCGTCCCGGAGCCGTGGTTCGCCGGGAGCCTCGTCGCCGAGGCCGCGCTCGGCCTCCTCTGCGCCGGGGTGCTCGGGCTGGTCGCGGCCGGGGTGTGGCGGGCGGTCGGCCGGGCGCTGCGGCCCGTCCGCCGGATCGAGCAGGGCCTCGCCGACATCACCGCGTCGGACCTGTCGCGGCGCGTCCCGGAGCCGGACACCGGGGACGAGATCGCCGGGCTCGCCGCCACCGTGAACGCCACCCTGGACCGGCTGGAGGCCGCGGTCGCGCAGCAGCGCCGCTTCACCTCGGACGCCTCGCACGAGCTGCGCACCCCGCTGACCGGCCTGCGCACCCGCCTGGAACTGGCCCTGGACGACCCGGGCGGCACCGACCCGGAGCGCACGATGCGGGACGCGCTGCGCGACGCCGACCGGCTGCACCAGATCGTGGACGACCTGCTCGCGCTCGCCCGGCTGGACGCCGGCGTCGAGCCCGCCCGGACGGTCCTGGACCTCGGCGAGCTGGTGCGGGCCGAGCAGCGGCGGCGCGATGCGCGTCTTCCGGTCACGATCGACGCCGAGCCGGGGGTCCTGGTCGTCGGGAACCGGCTGCAGCTCGCCCGCGCCCTGGTGAACCTGCTGGCCAACGCCGACCGGCACGCCGAGTCCCAGGTGGCGGTGACCGTCCGGGCCGATACGGTCCGGGCCGATACCGTCCGGGCCGACACGGTTCAGGCCGATACCGTCCGGGCCGGTGAGGCGGGAAACGGGCGGGCGGTCGTCACCGTCACCGTCGCCGACGACGGGCCGGGCGTGCCGCGGGGCGAGCGCGAGCGGATCTTCGACCGGTTCACCCGCCTGGACGCGGCGCGCAGCCGGGACGCCGGGGGCAGCGGCCTCGGCCTGCCGATCGCGCGGGAGATCGCCGTCCGGCACGGCGGCACGCTCACCGTCGAGGACGCTCCCGGCGGCGGGGCCGCGTTCGTCCTCTCCCTGCCCCTCGCGGGTCAGGGCTGACCGTCCGCCCGGCACGACGCGGACGGGTTAGGACCGGCGCGCCGTGCCGGGCGGAGACGTCAGGACGCCTGGGCGGTGTTGTAGAGGTTCTGCGCGTCGGTGCCGAAGTAGGGCCCGAACATGTAGTTCGGCAGGAAGTTGTACTTGAAGCTGTTCACCGAGTTCTGCACGCCGGTGCCCGCCGACTCGCTGAAGCTCAGGAACCAGGGGCCGCCGCTCGCGCCGCCGGTCTGGTCGCAGCCGATGCCCTGGTCGTTGCTCGTCAGGAAGTCGTCGATGACCGAGCCGGAGCAGTAGATCAGCTTCGTCCCGTCGTAGGGCGACGCCGCCGGGTACCCGAACGCGTACATGACCTGGCCGCGCGCCTGGTTGAACGCGATGCCCTGCCCGCCGACCACGTCGGTGAGCAGCTGGCCGTTCAGCGGGGCGACCACGGCCGCGCCGACGTCGTAGTTGATGTCCTCGCCGGCGGTCCACTGCGGGGTGGACAGGGTCTTGGACGCGGCCCAGGTGCCGTAGGGCGCGTTGCCGTTGGAGTAGCCCGGGGCGAACACCCAGTCGGTGTGCCAGGCCCCGCCCAGCTTGACGCAGTGCCCGGCGGTGACGACGACGCTCTTGTTGCTGCTGGTGATGGCGTCGCCGGAGCAGGAGGCGGTCCGGCCCTGGTAGGTGAAGAAGACGCGTCCGGCGGTCTTGGTGATCGCGCCGCCGCCCGTCCAGGCCGCGCCGCCGTTGGGCTGCGAGTACTGGACGACCGCGGGCAGGCCCTTCTTGACCTGCTCGGGCGTGATCCGCCTCGCGCTGGTCAGCGTGTCCATCGGGGTGGCCGACCGCATCCGCTGCGGCGTCCAGAACCGGGCCAGCGCCTGCTGGGACGCCGTGCTCGTGGCCAGCGGGTGGACGACCGGCGCCGTGGGACCGGGGGCGAGCGGCGCGGTCGGATCCGGCGCGGTCGGGTTCGGCGCGGTGGGGTTCGGAGCGGTGGGCTTCGGAGCCGTCGGGTCCGGGAAGTACGGGGCGGTCGGGGTCCGGTCGCGCGGTGCGGTGGGAGCGGGATCCGCGAGGGCGGGGCCCGCGGCGAGCGGGACGGCGGCGGCCGTGGCGAGCAGCGTCAGGGCGATGCGGCGGGGGGTGGGGCGGTGGGGGAGGCGTCCCATCAGGTCTCCTCGAGTCGGGGGTGGAGACGGGGATGCGAGTGGAGCCCGCCTGCGGACGGTATGCCGGACGAGCTGACAGGGATAGTGGCATAACTGGACAAAGTCGGTCAGGGGGGCTCGGCGGGTTTGGGTGTTCCAGCATGTGAGGACATCGCGGGGGTTCTGTGCGGGCCGTCCACGGCGTGGCCGGTCATGGCCGACAATGGGACGGTGACTGGAACCGCGACTGGAACCCCGGCCGGCAACCCCGGAGAAGCCGCCGAGACGGCGCAGCCCCGCGAGGTGGTGGTGCTCGGCTCGACCGGGTCGATCGGCACGCAGGCCCTCGACGTGATCCGCCGCAATCCCGGGCGGTTCAGGGTGACCGCCCTGGCGGCGGGCGGCGGGCGGGTGGAGCTGCTCGCCGAGCAGGCCCTGGAGTTCCATCCCGAGGTCGTCGCCGTGGCGCGCGCCTCGGCCGCGCAGGACCTCCAGCTCGCCTTCTACGCCGAGGCGAAGAAGCGCGGGTACAGCGCGGGCGAGTACCCGATCCCGAAGATCGTCGCCGGTCCGGACACGGTCGCCGAGGTCGCCGCGCTGCCCTGCGACGTGGTGCTGAACGGCGTGACCGGTGCGCTCGGCCTCGCCTCCACGCTCGCCGCGCTGGACGCCGGGAGCACCCTCGCGCTCGCCAACAAGGAGTCGCTGATCGTCGGCGGCCCGCTGGTGAAGCGGCGGGCCCGTCCCGGGCAGATCGTCCCGGTCGACTCCGAGCACTCGGCGCTCGCGCAGTGCCTGCGCGGCGGGCGCCCCGAGGAGGTGCGCCGCCTGGTGCTGACCGCGAGCGGCGGGCCGTTCCGCGGCCGCGCCCGCGCCGAGCTGGCGGACGTCACGGTCGAGCAGGCGCTGAACCACCCGACCTGGGACATGGGCCCGGTCGTCACGATCAACTCGGCGACCCTGGTGAACAAGGCCCTCGAGGTGATCGAGGCGCACCTGCTGTTCGACGTGCCGATGGACCGGATCGAGGTCATGGTCCACCCGCAGTCCTACATCCACTCCATGGTCGAGTACGTGGACGGCTCGACCCTCGCGCAGACCAGCCCGCCCGACATGCGGCTGCCCATCGCGCTCGGCCTCGACTGGCCGGACCGCGTCCCGGACGCCGCCCCCGGCGTGGACTGGACGCGCGCCCACACCTGGGAGCTGTTCCCGCTCGACGACGAGGCGTTCCCCGCCGTCCGGCTCGCCCGCCACGTCGGAACCGAGGGAGGCACGTTCCCGGCGGTGTTCAACGCGGCCAACGAGGAGTGCGTCGACGCCTTCAGGGCGGGAACCCTGCCCTTCCTGGGGATAGTCGACACCGTCGCGCGGGTAGTGGAGGAGCACGCGGCGCGCGGCGCCCACCCGGCGGACCTCACCGTCGAGGACGTCCTCGCCGCGGACGCGTGGGCCCGGGAACGCGCCCGCGCGCTGACCGAGACCGGCTGACCGGGGGAGCGGCCCCCGGCCGGCCGGTCTGCCCGACCGCCCGAAGGGGGCCCGCCGGATGGCCTTTCTCCTCGGCGCCGTGGCCTTCGTCGTGGCGCTGCTGGTGTCGGTCATGCTGCACGAGGGCGGGCACCTGCTGACCGCCAAGCGGTTCGGCATGAAGGCCACCCAGTACTTCGTGGGGTTCGGCCCGACGCTGTGGTCCCGGACGCGCGGCGAGACCGAGTACGGCGTGAAGGCGCTGCCGCTCGGCGGTTTCGTCCGGATCGTCGGCTACACGCCGCTGGAGGAGATCCCGGAGGAGGACCGGGAGCGGGCCTTCTACCGGCAGCCCGCCGGGCGGCGCGCCGTGGTGATCTCGGCGGGCGTGGTGGTGAACTTCGTGTTCGCCTTCCTCCTGCTCGCCGTGACCGCGATGACGGTCGGGGAGTTCCACGCCGGGACGCCGAGCTCCACGGTCGACTCGGTCGGCGCCTGCGTCCCGGCGGGCGCGTCCGCGTCCGCGTCCACGTCCTGCGCGGGGCGCCCGGTGTCGCCCGCGAAGGCCGCCGGGATCCAGGCCGGGGACCGGATCGTGATCTTCAACGGGACGCCGGTCGCCGACTGGACGCAGTTCCGGGACGCGATCGACAGGGCTCGTCCCGGCCAGGTCGTCCCGGTGGTCGTCGAGCGCGGCGGCTCGCGGCTGACCTTCCGGGTCACCCTCGCGGGCGTGGACGGCGCGGCCTTCATCGGCGTCGCGTCCAAGATCGTCGGACGGCACTACGAGCGGCTGGGCCCGGTCGCCGCCCTCGGCTACGCGGGCGAGTCGCTCGGCACGATGCTCAAGGCCGTGGGGCAGGTCGTGGTGAGCCTGCCGCAGGCGGTGCCCAAGCTGTTCTCCCCGGACCGGGCGAGCACTCCCGGCGGCCAGGTCGGCAGTGTGGTCGGGGCCACGGAGGTGTCCGGCCAGATCTTCTCCTCGCACAGCTCGGCCCGCGACAAGACCTTCCTGTTCCTCCAGCTGGTGGTGTCGATCAACGTCTTCCTCGGCGCCCTGAACGTGGTGCCGCTGCTGCCCCTGGACGGCGGGCACCTGGCCGTCGTGGCCTACGAGCGGGTCCGGGCGCGGCTGGCCCGGCGGAAGGGCCTGCCGGACCCCGGCCCGGTCGATATGACCAAGCTCATGCCGATCACGTATCTGGCCGTCCTGATACTGGTGGGGTTCGGGTTGCTCCTGATAGTCGCGGACCTGTTCAACCCCCTCCAGATACCCGGATGACACGGGATAGCTACAAACAGTGACCGACTTCGTCACCCGTCCGCGTCACGTCACCCACCTCAGGCACTTAGGCTTGGGTGGGCGAAAGCGTGAGGGAGTGGGATGAGCGTTTCACTGGGTATTCCGACGATCCGGAGCGGCGACGGAGAGGCTGCCGGGGCGGCCTGGCCGCTCGGCGAACGTCGCAAGTCCCGGCAGATCATGGTCGGCGGCGTGCCGGTGGGCGGCGACGCCCCGGTGTCGGTGCAGTCGATGACCACGACGCTCACGGCCGACGTGAACAGCACGCTCCAGCAGATCGCGGAGCTGACCGCGTCCGGCTGCCAGATCGTCCGCGTGGCCGTCCCGTCGCAGGACGACGCGGAGGCGCTCCCGGCGATCGCGCGCAAGTCCCCGATCCCGGTGATCGCCGACATCCACTTCCAGCCGAAGTACGTGTTCGCGGCGATCGAGGCCGGCTGCGCCGCGGTCCGGGTGAACCCGGGCAACATCAAGAAGTTCGACGACAAGGTCGGCGAGATCGCCCGGGCCGCCAAGGACGCGGGCGTCCCGATCCGGATCGGCGTGAACGCCGGTTCCCTCGACAAGCGCCTCCTGGAGAAGTACGGCAAGGCCACGCCCGAGGCGCTGGTCGAGTCCGCCCTCTGGGAGTGCTCCCTGTTCGAGGAGCACGACTTCCGCGACATCAAGATCTCGGTGAAGCACAACGACCCGGTCGTGATGATCGAGGCGTACCGGCAGCTCGCCGCCGCCTGCGACTACCCGCTCCACCTCGGCGTCACCGAGGCCGGTCCGGCGTTCCAGGGCACGATCAAGTCGTCGGTGGCGTTCGGCGCGCTGCTGGCGCAGGGCATCGGCGACACCATCCGGGTGTCCCTGTCGGCCCCTCCGGTCGAGGAGGTCAAGGTCGGCACGCAGATCCTGGAGTCCCTCGGGCTGAAGCAGCGGGGCCTGGAGATCGTGTCCTGCCCGTCCTGCGGCCGCGCCCAGGTCGACGTGTACACCCTGGCCGAAGAGGTCACCGCCGGGCTGAAGGGCTTCCCCGTCCCGCTGCGCGTCGCCGTCATGGGCTGCGTCGTGAACGGCCCGGGCGAGGCCCGCGAGGCCGACCTCGGCGTGGCGTCCGGCAACGGCAAGGGCCAGATCTTCGTCAAGGGCAAGGTCGTCAAGACCGTCCCGGAGGCGCAGATCGTCGAGACCCTCATCGAGGAGGCGATGCGCATCGCCGAGGAGATGGGCCTCGAGATCGGCGAGGACGGCACGGTGAGCGGCCCCGGAGCCACCGTCACGGTCTCCTGACACGACGGACACACCCGGCCCCTGGGCACACCTGACTCCTGGGCACACCTGGCTCCTGGACACACCTGGCCCCTCCGTCGCCGGAGGGACGCCGAGGCCGCGCCCCCTCGGGTGCACCTCCGCGCGCACGCGAAGCCCCTGGGACATCCCAGGGGCTTTTTCGCGTTCATGGTGATTTTTACCTTCCCCTCATCTAAGCGACAAAAATCACGAAAAGGCAACCATGTAACAACGATCGATGCCTTTGGGGTACCTCCGCGACCTCCGTGATCGCCAAGATTTCGGGCGAATCACCGTGAACCGGACCCGTTGGAGGGTCCGGTGTGGAGGAGTGGTCTGTGAAGAGACTCGTCATCGTGGCAGCGACGGCCGGCCTGGGGGTCACCGCCCTCGGAGCCACCGCCGCTTCGGCCGCCACCGGCTCCGTCGACGCCAACCAGGTGTCCAAGGTCAAGTGGCACGCGTGTTCCACCGACTTCGTCAAGACGGTGGCGGCGAACTACGACCCGATCTTCCCGGTCTCGAAGATCGTGCAGTGCGGTCAGCTCCAGGTTCCGCTGGACTACGCCAAGCCGAACGGCAAGAAGATCAGCCTGTTCGTGACGAAGACCCCGCACAACGGCAAGGGCAAGGCCAAGGGCTCGATCGTCGTCAACCCGGGTGGCCCGGGCGGCGCGGGCGGCATCTTCGGCCCGCGCGTGTTCGCGCAGAACTCCCCGGCGATGCGCGCCGCCTACGACGTCATCGGGTTCGACCCGCGCGGCGTCGGCGACAGCAAGCCGTCCCTGAGCTGCGACACCGCCTACGGCCGTGAGCCGCGTCCGGACTACGGCAACGGCGACGCCAAGTCGGAGAAGATCTGGCTGAAGCGCACCTACGGCTACGACGCCGCGTGCAAGAAGGCCGACAAGATCGGCCTGCTGAAGCACATCCACACGACCGACTCGGCGCGGGACGTCAACTCGATCCGCATCGCCGTCGGCAGCAAGAAGCTCGACTACTACGGCGCCTCCTACGGCACGTACCTGGGCTCGGTCTACGCGACCATGTTCCCGACCAAGGTCGGCCGCATGGTCCTCGACGGCGTCGTCGGCCCGTCCGGCGTCTGGTACCAGGCCAACCTGGACCAGAACGTCGCGTTCAACAAGAACATGGACTACTACTTCGGCTGGGTCGCGAAGTACGACTCCGTGTACCACCTGGGCAAGACCCAGAAGGAGGTTCGCTCCTACTTCTACGGTCTGCGCTCCAAGCTCGCGAAGAAGCCGGTCTACTCGGCCGACAAGAGCGCGGCGGCCAGCTCCGACAGCCTCGTCGACGTGGCCCAGAACGCCGGCTACCGTCGCAGCGCGTCCATGTGGAACATGGTGGCCACCGGCCTGTCCGCCTACAAGAAGGGCGACATCGCCACCTTCGTCGACACCTTCGGTGGCCCGACGTCCGGCCCGGTGGACGACAACGAGTTCGCCGTCTACAACGCCGTCCAGTGCACCGACGTGCAGTGGCCGACGAGCTGGAAGAAGTGGCACAAGGACAACGTCAAGTCGAACAAGATCGCCCCGTTCGGGACCTGGGGCAACGTCTGGTTCAACTCGCCGTGCCTCGGCTGGCCGGCCAAGGCCGCCAAGCCGGTCAACGTCGGCGCGGTCAAGAACCTGCCGAAGAACATCCTGATGTTCCAGGCGACCGACGACGCCGCGACCCCGTACAAGGGCGCGCAGGACATGCAGCGCCGCCTCAAGGGCTCGCACCTGGTCGTCCAGGACGGCGACCGCACGCACTGCATCGTGCACCGCGGTTCGGCGGCGGTGGACGCCTACTTCGACGCGTACTTCCTGAACGGGAAGCTGCCGTCGAAGAGCACCGTGCACGTCCCGCAGCTGGGTGACCCCACCCCGCCCGCCGGGATGCGCAGCGCGGCCGCCACGGGCGCCCTGCTGAACGACGTCCTCAAGTAAGCGACGTCCCCCTGCCGGGCCCCGCCTCCTCGGAGGCGGGGCCCGGTTCCTTTTTGGTCGGCCGAATATCACCTATTCAGCCTCGGTGTCCTGAATCGGCCTGATCTCGATCGGGTCTCGGCGAGGACTCGGTATGGATACAACACAATTTGGCGGCTGACTTCCCATATGTCGCGTTGACGAAGATCGCTCGGTACGTCCATTTCAGGACCCTCCCGCGCGGGGGTCCGAAGGAGGAGTGGTCCGTGAAACGACTCGTCACGGTCGCCGCGGTGACCGGACTCGGGCTCGCCGGGCTCGGCACGGCCGCCGCCGCCGCACAGACGGCGAAGCCGGCGTCGTCGCTCGCCTGGCACGCCTGCTCGGCGGACATCGTCAAGTCGGTGTCGGCGACCGACACCGCCCAGGCGCAGGGCTCCAAGCGCATCAAGTGCGCCGAGCTCAGCGTCCCGCTCGACTACGCCAAGCCGAACGGCACGAAGATCACCCTTGAGGTGACCGTCACGCCGCACACCGGCTCCGGCCCCGCCAAGGGCCAGATGGTCGTCAACCCGGGTGGCCCGGGCAACGGCGGCGCCTACTTCGGCGGCCGCGTGTTCAACCAGAGCAGCAAGGCCATGCAGGACGCCTACGACTTCGTCGGGTTCGACCCGCGCGGCGTCGCGCACAGCGTCCCGGCCATCCAGTGCGACCTGTCGTTCCAGCTCGAGCCGCGGCCCGACTACGGCACGGGCGACGCCAAGTCGGAGAAGGTCTGGCTCGCCAAGACCAAGAAGTACGCCGAGGACTGCGGCAAGGCCGACAAGATCGGCCTGCTCCAGCACGACAAGACCATCGACTCGGCCAAGGACGTCGACTCCATCCGCCGCGCCCTCGGCGACCGGAAGATCGACTACTACGGCGCGTCCTACGGCACCTACCTGGGCCAGGTCTACGCGGCGCTGTTCCCGAACAACGTCGGCCGCATGGCCCTCGACGGCAACATCGGCCCGAGCGGTGTCTGGTACGACGCGAACCTGCAGCAGGACATCTGGTTCGACCGGAACATCGACTACTTCTTCGGCTGGCTGGCCAAGTGGGACAACGTGTACCACCTGGGCACCACGAAGGCCGCGGTCCGCAGCTGGTTCTACGACCTGCGCGCCAAGCTGGCCAAGAACCCGGTCCTCTACAAGGACCCGGCGTCCGGTGAGGTCACGGCGGTCTCGTCCGACTCGCTGACCGACAACATCCAGAACGCGGCGTACCGGCGGCTGCCGAGCTACTGGTTCCCGCCCGCGAACGGCCTGGCCGCCTACAAGAAGGGCGACATGGCCGGCTTCGCGGACGCGTTCGGTGGCCAGACCACCGGCGAGTCCGACGACAACAGCTACTTCGGCTACAACGCCGTCCAGTGCACCGACGTGCAGTGGCCGACGAACTGGGCCAAGTGGCAGCGCGACAACGACAAGATCCAGAAGAAGCACCCGTTCCTGACCTGGGGCAACGTCTGGTTCAACGCGCCGTGCCTGAACTGGCCCGCCAAGGCCGGCACGCCGGTGGACGTCCGCCACGTCAAGAAGCTGCCGTCGAACATCATGATGTTCAACGCCGCCAGCGACGCCGCGACGCCGTACCCGGGCGCGCTGGAGCTGCACCGGGCGCTGAAGGGCTCGCGCATGCTCGTCGAGTCCGACGGCCGTACGCACTGCATCGTGCACCGCGGCAACCCGGCCGTGGACAGCGTGTGGGACACCTACTTCCTGACCGGCCAGCGTCCGTCCGCGGGCCTGACCTTCGTCAAGTCGACCGGTGACCCGACGCCGCCCGCGAACGGCCTCGCCTCGACGTCCGTCAAGGGCCTCGGGCTGGACATCACCAAGTAAGTCGCCGCCGCCGCCGCTGCCGCTGCCGCTGCCGCCGCCTCCGGTGACGGCGCTGTGACCTGCGATTCCGTGGCCCCCGCCGACCCTCGTCGGCGGGGGCCGCCTTCGTTCGGGCGGCGATTCCCGAGGGTCTCGGGCGGCGATTCCCGAGGCTCTCGGATGATTGGCGTGACGTCCGGAGTGCGCAGCGTGTTCCCGCACTTTGATCACAGTTTGATATCTACTCACATCGGGCTCTCCCGTCAGAACCCGAACAAACACCACAATCTGCCTAACTGTTGACGGAGCGATGCCGGGGTCTGCCCCCCAGACGTCCCCACCGAGGGGTGTGGTGCGCCCCGGCCGAGGGGGTTTGGTGAAGAAGCTCCTCCTGATCACGACCGCCGCCGCGCTCGGCGTCGGCGGCGCCGCGACCGCCGCGGTGGCCGACCCGGCCCCGACCGCGCCGAAGGCCGAGGCCGGCGCCTCCAGCGTCGCCTGGGGCTCCTGCCCGGACGACGGCTACGGCGCTTACTACAAGGCGACCAACGCCGAGTGCGGCCAGCTGGAAGTCCCGCTGGACTACGCGAAGCCGAACGGCAAGAAGATCTCGATCGCCGTGACGCGCGTCAAGCACACCGACACCAAGGACTACCGCGGTGTCCTGACCTTCAACCCCGGCGGTCCCGGCGGGGGCGGCCTGGTCTACGGCCCGTACTTCAAGCTGCTGCTGAACAAGCGCGGCTACGCGGCGCTCGCCGCCAAGTACGACCTGATCGGCTTCGACCCGCGCGGTGTCGACCACAGCCAGCCCGCGCTGCGCTGCAACAGCGACTTCCAGAAGCCGGTCCGCCCGGACTACAACCCGGGTTCGCGCAAGGAGGAGGCGGCCTGGCTCGCCAAGTCCAAGCAGTACGCGCAGGACTGCCAGAAGAAGTTCGGCTGGATGCTGCCGCACATGCGCACCACCGACGCCGCCAAGGACCTCGAGCAGATCCGCCGCACGTTCGGCGCCGACCAGAAGCTCAACTACTGGGGCTTCTCCTACGGCACCTACCTGGGCGCGACCTACGAGACGCTGTTCCCGGGCAAGACCGGTCACTTCGTCCTGGACGGCAACGTCAACCCGGACCGCGTCTTCTACGACACCCAGCTCGACCAGGACCGCGCGTTCGAGCGGAACTTCAAGCTGTTCAACGGCTGGATCGCCAAGTGGGACTCCAAGTACCACCTGGGCACCACCGCGCAGGCCGTCGAGGCCAACTACTACAAGGCCCGCGCCGCGGCCGCCAAGGCCCCCATCGGCGGGACCATCGGCCCGGACGAGCTCGACGACATCGTCCAGCAGGCGCCGTACTACACCAGTGAGTACGTCGGCGTCGCGGACGCGCTGTCGGCGTGGATCGTCGGCAAGGACGCGCAGCCGCTCCTGGACCGCCAGGGCGACACGTCCGACGACAACGGATTCGCCGTGTACAACGCGGTCCAGGGCGCGGACGCGCACTGGCCGAAGAACTGGAACAAGTGGCACAACGACGCGGTCAAGCTGGTGAAGCAGGGCTACCGCTTCAACACCTGGCCGAACGTCTGGTTCAACGCGCCGATCTTCTACTGGCCGTTCAACGGCGGACCGAAGCTGAAGGTCAACGCGCACAAGACCGCCACGCCGACGCTGCTGATCCAGTCCACCCTGGACGCCGCGACCCCGTACGACGGCGTGCTCGTCCAGCACCGTGAGCTCAACTCGCGCCTGCTCGTCGAGGTCGGCGGCAAGACCCACGCCAACAGCCTCGGGAACCTCTGCCTGTTCAACAAGGCCGTGTCCTACCTCGACACCGCGTCCGTCCCGGCGGGCTCCCGCGGCGTCGACGACAGCTGCGACGCCAACCCGGCGACCAACGACCCGGACCCGACCGCCGTCGCGGCCAAGTCGCTGACCGCCGTCGCCGGCCTGCCCGAGCTCGCGCTGCCGAAGATCCGCTGACCGCGGACCACGGCGCCGAACACCACGTGACGGCGCGCCCCGCCTCCCCCCGAGGCGGGGCGCGCCCCCTCCCGAAGGACCACTGGATGAAGAAGATCGTCATCGCCGCGGCCGCCGCGGTGGTGGGCGTCGGCGGCACCGCGTCCGCCGCCGTCGCGGCCCCGTCGCAGAGCACGGCCAAGGCCAAGGTCAGCTGGGTCGCGTGCACCGACCCGAGCCTGATCAAGGCCAAGGCCGACTGCGGTTTCGTGACCGTCCCGCTGGACTACGCCAAGCCCAACGGCAAGAAGATCCAGATCGCGATCTCGCGGACGCACCACACCGACACCAAGAACTACCAGGGCATCATGCTCGGCAACCCGGGCGGCCCCGGCGGCTCGGGCTACCTGTACTCCGAGAAGCTGCCCCGCTGGATGGCGGGCACCGGCCAGGCCGCGGCCGCCGCCAAGTACGACTTCGTGGGCTTCGACCCGCGCGGCGTCGGATCCAGCAAGCCGGCGCTGACCTGCGACGCGCACTACGCCAAGCCGCCGCGTCCGGACTACACGCCGACCTCGGCCAAGATCGAGAAGTACTGGCTGGCCAAGTCCAAGAAGTACGCGCAGGACTGCCAGAAGAAGTTCGGCTGGCTGCTGCCGCACATGCGCACCACGGACGTGGCCCGCGACATGGAGAGCATCCGCACCGCCCTCGGCGCCAAGAAGACGAACTACTACGGCTTCTCCTACGGCACCTACCTGGGCGCGACCTACGCGACCATGTTCCCGAAGCGCGTCGGCCGCATGGTGCTGGACGGCAACGTCAACCCGAAGACCGTCTGGTACGGCTCGCAGATCGAGCAGGACAAGGCGTTCGAGCGGAACATCAAGCTCTGGTTCGCGTGGATCGCCAAGTACGACTCGGTCTACCACCTCGGCAAGTCCGGCAAGGCCGTCGAGGCGCTGTACTACAAGACCCGCGCCGCCGCCCTGAAGAAGCCGATCGGCGGCCTCGTCGGCGGTGACGAGCTCGACGACATCGTGCTGTCCGCCGGTTACTACACCTCGGCCTACGAGGACCCGGCCGCGGCCCTGTCCGCGTGGATCGTCAAGAAGGACCCGAAGCCGCTGCTCGACAGCGTCGACCCGGGCGACGACGACAACGGCTTCGCCGTCTACAACGCCGTCCAGGGCGCGGACGCCGCGTGGCCGCGCAGCTGGGCCAAGTGGAAGAGCGACGCCAAGAAGCTCGTCAAGCAGGGCAACCGTTTCAACACCTGGAGCAACGTCTGGTACAACGCCCCGGTGCTGTACTGGCCGTTCAAGGGCGGCCCGGCGCTGAAGATCCAGGGCAAGAAGGGCCTGGGCGGCATCCTGCTCGTCCAGTCCACCCTGGACGCCGCGACCCCGGTCGCGGGCGGCTACGAGATGCACAAGCGCTTCCCGTCCTCGCGTCTGCTGCTGGAGATCGACGGCAAGACCCACGCCAACACGCTCAACGGCAACAAGTGCCTGGACGACAAGGTCGGCAAGTACCTGTCCACCGGGTGGCTGCCGAAGGCCGGCAAGGGCGTGAACGACTCCTGCAAGGCCGACCCGGCGCTGAACGACCCGAACCCGACGCAGCAGCTGCGCTCGGCGGGCGTCCACGCCGGCAAGGACCTCCCGGCCGGCCGTCTCTGACGCTCGGACACCCGTCTCTGACATCCGGGCACGCGTCTCTGACGTCCGGACACCCGTGAGACACGCGGGGCCGCTCCTCCGGGGCGGCCCCGTTTCTCATGCTCTGACCTGCGCGTCCGCCTTCCTGGGCTTCCATGGGTTTCGCCCGGAATCGCGGAAATCGCGGGTCGCGGGACCGGCGGGACCCGGCCGGTAGAACTCCAGGGTGCGCAACCCCATAGTCCACCGCGCGACGGCCGGGGCCGCCGCGGCGGTCGCCGTCCTCGCCGTCCTGTCCGTTCCCGCCGCCGCCCGTGAGGCGGTCGTCTGGCGGCCCTGCCCCAAGAACGACCCCGTCGAGAAGAGCCGCCTGCGCGGCCTGGAATGCGGCACCGTCCGGGTGCCGCTCGACCACGCCCGCCCCCGGGGCGAGAAGATCACCCTCGCGCTGACCCGCGCGCGGCACACCGCGGCCCGGTCGCAGGGGATCGTCCTGCTGAACCGCGGCGGGCCCGGCGCGCACGGCCGCGACATGCCGACCCTGTTCGCCGCCGGGATGCCGCACGGCGTCGCCGCCGCCTACGACTGGATCGGGTTCGACCCGCGCGGCGTCGGGGGCAGCAAGCCCGCGATGATCTGCGACGAGGCCTACCAGGACCCGGGCCGTCCGCGCGCCGACACCACCCCCGCGAACGCCGCGGAGGAGAGCGCCTGGCGCGCCCGCGCCGCGCGGTTCTCGGCCGACTGCGCCCGCCGCTACCCGCGCCTGCTGGCGCACATGGGCACCGCGGACTGGGCGGCCGACCTGGACGACATCCGCGCCGCCCTCGGCCAGCGGAAGATCAACTACATGGGCTACTCGTACGGCACCTACCTGGGCACGGTGTACGCGGCGATGTACCCGAACCGGGTCCGGCGGATGGTGCTGGACAGCGTCGTCCGGCCCAGCGGCGTCTGGTACGACGACAACATCGACCAGGACGTGGCGTTCGAGAAGCGGATCCGCGCGTACTTCGCCTGGATCGCCAAGTACGACTCGGTGTACCACCTCGGCACCGACGAGAAGCAGGTCGCCGCCGCCTACCGGCAGGCCCGCACCGACCTGAAGGCCCACCCGGTGAACGGCCGGATCGGCGCGTCCGAGCTGGACGACCTGTTCCTCGGCGACGGCTACAGCACCATCGGCTGGCCCACCCACGCCAAGGTGCTGTCCGCCTTCCGGAGCGGCGATCCCGCGCCTCTCGGGGCGGCGTGGGAGAAGCCGGGCTTCCTCGACCAGAACGACTATGCGGTCTACAACGCCGTCCAGTGCCGGGACGCCGCGTGGCCGCGCGACTGGAAGAAGTGGCACGACGACAGCGTCCGTCTCTATCGCGCGGGATACACGTTCGAGACCTGGAGTAACACCTGGTACAACGCCCCGTGCGCGACCTGGAGGACGGCGGGCGGGCCGCGGCCGAAGGTCCACGGGCCCGCGAACCTGACGCCCGTCCTGCTCGTCCAGGGCACCGAGGACGCCGCGACCCCGTTCAACGGCGCGCAGGAGACCCACCGGCTGCTGCCGAACTCCCGGCTGCTGGTCCAGGTCGGCGGCGGCATCCACGGCGTCACCCTGAACGGCGACACCTGCGTGGACGGGACCGTCGCCCGCTACTTCGCGTCCGGCGCCCTTCCGAGGAAGAACGCCACCTGCAAGGCCCCGCCGCCGCCCACCCCGGGCGACGCGTCCGCGCGGCACCGGACACCGGTCCGCGTCCAGGCCCCCGGACCGGTGTCCGCACCGGTCGGGGGGAGGATCTAGTCTTGGACACGTGGTGCTGACAACGGTGATGGCGGCCCGATAGCCATGCGGATGCTGGGGGCGTCGCCGGTGCGGGTGCTGGACGACCGGCACCGTGACGAGGCGCTGCGCATCCTGGACGCCGACCCGGTCGCGAACGTGTTCGTCGGCTCGCGCGTCCACGCCGCCGGGCTCGACCCCCGGCGGCTCGGCGCGCAGATGTGGGGCTACCAGCGGGACGGGCGGCTGCTGTCGCTCTGCTACGCGGGGGCGAACCTGATCCCGGTCAACGCCGGCCCGGGCGCCGTGCGCGCGTTCGCCGAACGCGCCCAGGCGCAGGGCCGGCGCTGCTCGTCCATCGTGGGCCCGGTCGCCGCGGTGACCGGGCTCTGGGAGATCCTCGGCCCGTACTGGGGCCCGCCGCGCGCGGTGCGCGGGCTCCAGCCGGTCATGGCGACCTCGCGGGCCCCGGCGGTTCCCGTGGACCCGGGGGTCCGGCGGGTCCTGATGTCCGACTTCGACCTGGTCTACCCGGCCTGTGTGGCGATGTTCACCGAGGAGGTCGGGATCTCGCCGAACTCGGGGGACGGCGGCGTCCTGTACCGGGCCCGGGTCGCCGAGCTGATCCGGTCCGGGCGCGCGTTCGCCCGGATCGAGGGCGGCCGGGTCATGTTCAAGGCCGAGGTCGGCGCCGTCACGCCGCACGCCTGCCAGGTGCAGGGCGTGTGGGTGCCGCCCGACCTGCGCGGCCAGGGGCTGTCGGTGGCGGGCATGGCGGCCCTGGTCAGCGAGTCGCTGCGGTCGATCGCGCCGGTCGTGTCGCTGTACGTCAACGACTACAACGTCCGCGCGCGCGCCGCCTACCGCCGGGTCGGCTTCGCCGAGGTCGGCGAGTTCATGTCGATCCTCTTCTGAACCCGCCCTGTTCTGAACGCCGCGCCGGGCTCAGGCGACGAGCAGCGTCAGCAGGCGGTCGAGTTCGGCCGCCGGGTCGCCGGTGAGGCCCGCGTGGACGGGACCGGGCTGGACGATCGTGCTGCGCGGCGCGGTCAGCCAGCGGAAACGCCCGCCGGGCGACTCCTCGGCGGCCTGCCCCGCGTCCTGCCCGCCCCTGCAGAGCCCGCTGACGGCGGCGAGCGCCGTGCGGACCCCGTCGAGGTCGAGGGACGGGTCGAGGGCGAGCAGGCGCGGCTCGTCCACCCGGGTGGCGCAGCCGAGGTAGTCGAGCGCGCGGCAGTAGACGATCACCCCGACGTTCATGGACTCGCCGCGCTCGATGCGCGGGATCACGCGGAGCGTGGCGTACTCGAACACCTGCTTGCCGGACGCCGTCGCACCCACGTTCGCCTTGCTCGGCCGGACGGCGCTCACGCGGGACCCCCGAGCCAGCCGGGACGCTTCTCGCCGCGCCGCTCCTCGGTGTGGGGGCGCCGGTCGGAGACGTCGAGGGACGGCAGCCAGTCGCGCGGGTCGGCGACCCGCCGGGTCAGGACGCGGACGTAGGCGTCGCGGACGTCGTCCGGCGTGTCGAAGCCGGGTTCGCCCTCGAGCCAGGCGTCCGGGACGAGCGCGGTCAGCTCGCGCAGCAGGTCCGGGGTGATCTTCGGGAGGAACTCGGCCTCGGCCTCCGCCAGGTGCCCGGCGTACGGGGTGAGGACGTGGTCGTCCACGTCGTAGGGGCCCGCGAACAGCCGCTCGGCGTTGGCCCAGGCGTGGTGGAAGATCAGGCTCGCGCCGTGGTCGATCAGCCAGACGTCCTTGTGCCAGACCAGCATGTTGGGGTTGCGCCAGCTGCGGTCGACGTTGCCGATGAACGCGTCGAACCACAGGACGCGGGAGGCGAACCTCCGGTCCGGCGTCCAGCCGATCGGGTCGAAGCCGAGCGAGCCGGGCAGGAAGTCGACCGCGAGGTTCCAGCCGGAGCTGGCCTTGAGGAGGTCCTGGACGTCGGGGTCGGGCTCGTGCCGTCCGATCACCGGGTCGAGGTCGATGACCCGCAGCTCGGGGGTGCGCAGGCCGAGCCGGCGGGCCAGCTCCCCGGCGATCACCTCGGCGACCAGGGCCTTGCGGCCCTGCCCGGCGCCGTGGAACTTCATGACGTAGGTGCCGAGGTCGTCGGCCTCGACGACGCCCGGCAGCGACCCGCCCTCGCGGAGCGGTGTCACGTACCGGATGGCGGTTACGAGCGGCAGCACACACGAAACGCTATCGGACGCGATGATGTGCCCATGACCTTCGTGGACCTCACGCACCCCGTGGAGCGCGGCATGCCGGTGTATCCGGGCGATCCGGAGGTGCGGGCGGAACCCGCCCTGACCGTCGCGGCGGACGGCGCGAACGTGGCGCGGCTGCATCTCGGCTCGCAGTCCGGGACCCACGTGGACGCGCCGTTCCACATCGACGACGCGCTGCCGCGCCTGGCGGACCTGCCGCTGGAGCGGTTCGCGGGCCCGGTGGTGGTCATGGACGCGACGGGGGTCATGGAGACGCCGGGTGCGCCGGGGCGGGCGATCGGCCCCGGCCTGCTGCCGGACGGGTTGCGTCCGGGCGTGGTGCTGCTCGTGCGTACGGGCTGGTCAGGGCGGTGGGGGAGCGAGGAGTACTGGACGTCCCCTCCCTATCTGGCTCCGGAGACGGCCTCGGCGATCATCGCCGCCGGGGTCCGGACGGTCGGGATCGACACGGCGAGCGTGGACCCGGCGGACTCCCTGGACGCGCACCGCGTGCTGCTCGGGGCGTCCGCCGTCGTCTGCGAGAACCTGACCGGGCTGGAGCGGATCACCGGGCCCGCCGAGGTGACGCTGTTCCCGCTGCGGCTGGAGGGGCCGGGCACGGGCGACGGCGCGCCGGTGCGCGCCGTCGCCCGGCTCCTTACGTGAGGATCACATTTTCCGTATGACCTCGTCGGCGAAGCGCTCCATGCTCGCGATCTTGAGGTCGGCGCCGGTGTACCGGGCCTTCTCCTCGTCCGTCGGCATCCACCAGGGCGCGGCGAGCGTGCCGGTGACGCCGCGTTCGCGCCATTTGCGGTAGAGGTCGGCGCTGGGCCGCTTCGCGATCGGGGCGACGATCTGGAGGTCGTCCAGGGCGCGGCCGTGCTCGGCGAGGTGGCCCTTGAGGCGTTCGAGCAGGTCGGAGAGCTCGTCCTCCTTGTAGATGCGGTTGCCGATCCAGCCGTCGCCGACGCGGGCGGCGCGGCGCAGCGCGATGTCGCTGTCCCCGCCGATGAACACCGGGACGGGCGCGGACGGCACGGGCGCGATGCTGAGCGGGCCGTGGTCGAAGAACCGTCCGCGGTGCTCGACCCGGCCGCCCTTCCAGAGCGCGCGGAGCGCCGGGATCATCTCGTCCAGGCGCTTGCCGCGCGTCCGGAAGTCCTGGCCGGTCTGCCGGAACTCGTCCTCGCACCAGCCGACCCCGACGCCGAGGATCGCCCGGTCGCCGGACAGGACGGCCGCGGTCGAGACGGCCTTGGCGACGGTGAACAGGTCGCGTGCCGGGGCGATGTACACGTTCGTGGCGAACCGGACCCGGCGCGTCGCCGCCGCCATCGCCCCGATCGCGACCCACGCGTCCGGCCAGTGCGTGCCCTCGGGGTAGGGCGGCGCGCCGGTCTCGCTGTACGGGTAGGGCGACCCGTAGTCGGCGTGGAAGAGGTGGTCGGAGATCGCGACCACGTCGTAGCCGAGCCGGTCGGCGGCCGTGGCGAGCGGCAGGTACTCGCCGGCGTCCACGAAGGACGCGCCGAGCCAGAACTCCACCGCGTCAGTCCTGGAACTCGGGGATGACCTTGGTGGCGAACAGCTCCAGGTTCCGCTTGACCGTGTCCAGTGGCAGGACGCCCTGCTGGCCCTGCATGAACAGCCCGAACCACTCCAGGTCGGGCATCCGGTCGAGCATCCGCTGGATGCCGCGCTTGACGTCGTCCGGGCCGCCGATCAGCGCCATCTCGACGTCGGCCATGCGCTTGTAGTCGCCCTTCTCGGGCGAGATCGGCTTGTGCTTGTCGTCCTCCTGCGTGCGCAGGACCTCCAGGTAGCCGAACGGGCCGAAGAACGACGCGAAGTCCTTCTGCATGCCCTTGCCGTAGGTGGCGATGGCCTCCTCGCGGGTGTCGGCCATCCCGACGATCTTCAGGATGCCGGTGTGCTCGCCGAGCTTGTAGGCGCGGCCGAGCTTGGCGCACTCCTCCTGGTAGAGCCGGGCCTTCTTGGCGTGCTCGTCCGGGTTCGGGGTGAACATCCAGGGCAGGATGCCCTCCTGCGCGGCGCGGACGACCGAGCGGTCCGACACGGTGAACGGCTGCCACAGCTCGGGGTGCGGGTCCTGGTAGGGCTTGGGGCAGACCGACACCGAGCGGAGCACGCCCTGGTCGTCGATCTCGCCGGGCGCGCCGAACGTCCGGGTCCACTCCTGCGCGGGCCAGCCCTCCAGTCCCTCGAACGGCGCGGGCACCTCGTAGTCGAGGACGTCGCTCTTGTAGCGCAGGCTGTCCTGCTCCCACGCCAGCTTCATGATCTTCAGGACCTCGCCGAAGACGTCGAAGTTGCGGTTGTCGGACTTGGAGCCGTCCGAGCGGGCCGCCGACGCGTGCCAGCGCTGGCCGAGCACGTTCGCCCAGCGCGCCTGGTAGCCGCGGGCGACGCCGAGCCGGAGCCGTCCCTGGGAGAAGTGGTCGAGCAGCGCCACGTCCTCGGCGGCGCGGATCGGGTCCCAGGTGGGCAGGACGAGCCCGAGCGGCGCGAGCAGGATGCGCTCGGTGCGGGCGGCGAGGTCGGTCAGGAACATCAGCGGGTTGACCGAGAACTCGAAGCCCTCCGAGTGGAAGTGGTGCTCGGTCATCATCAGGGCGTCGAAGCCGATCCGGTCGGCGTGCACGGCGATCTCGCGGACCTCGTGCAGCAGCTTCTGGTACGACTCGCGGTCCCGCCCGATCGGCCGCCGGGCCTTGGCGTTCTCCTCGGCGGCCCACCCGGAGCCGGGGATCTGCGGGTTCAGAAAGATCGCGAACTTCACGCGGGCGTCTCCTCAGTGAGCGGGTTCGGTCGGGGCGGAAGCGGCCCGGAGGTCCCCGATCGGGGGGCTTCCGGCCGGGTGGGTGCGGTCGAGGCCGTCCAGCCAGCGGCGGACGACGAGGGTGAACTCGGCCGGGCGCTCGGCGTGCAGCCGGTGGCCGCCGCCGGGCCAGACCTCGGAGCGGGACGCGGGGTGCCGGAGCAGGCCCCGCTCCCAGGCGGACGTGTCGGCCTGGGCGGCCGACCAGCACGACAGGACCGGGCAGGCGCGGCGGGCGAGGTAGGCGTCGCCGTGCGGGCGGAGGCCGAACGCCGCGTCCCCCTCGTACATGGCGGGGAACGCCTCGGCGAGGGCGCGCGGCGCGGTGGCGAGGATCTTGCGGCGGTGCCAGGCGAGCAGCCAGGGCGGCGAGGCGGGGGTGTGGCACCAGTCCTCGTTCGCCAGCGCGGTCGGGTACGGGTCGCCGGAGCGCAGGCCCGCGCACATCGCGGGGAAGGCGGCGGCGACCTCGGGGGACTGGCCGTACGCCGGGTCCACGCAGACCAGGGCGCGGACGCGCCCGGGGTGCTCGACGGCGAGGGCGCTGACGACCATGGCGCCGAGGGAGTGGCCGATCGCGACGACGGGCCCGGCGACGCCGAGGTGGTCGAGCAGCCGGACGAGGTCTCCGGCGAGGTCGCGCGGGGCGTAGCCGCCGGCGGGGGCGGACGACAGGCCGTGGCCGCGCAGGTCGGGGGCGATGACCCGGTACCGCCGGGTGAACGCGGGGAGGTGGAAGACCCAGTCGTCGGAGTCGGCGCCGTAGCCGTGGACGAGCAGCAGCGTGCCGCGCGGCTCCCGTCCCGCGTCGGCGGGCGGGTCGTCGGTGAAGAACAGCCGCACGTCGCCCAGCTCTGCGAACGGCATCGGCCCGACCTCCTCGGATTGACCGAACAAGCGCACGCTACATCAATCGACGGAGGGCAAGCAATCGCTTGGTTGTGGATACAGTGTGACGCGTGTCGCGCCGCCCGCGGCCGCCGGGGCGGGCCCGGCCCGGGGCCGCGCGGGAGGGAACCCGGATGCGCCTCGGGATCACCATGTTCGCCACCGACCGCACGATGCCGCCGCACGAGCTGGCCGTCGCCGCCGAGGAACGCGGCTTCGCCTCGCTCTACCTGCCCGAGCACACCCACATCCCGGTGGCCCGGACGACTCCGCCGCCGACCGGCGACGCCACCCTGCCAGGCGAGTACGGGCGCACCCCGGACCCGCTCGTCGCGCTCTCCGCGGCGGCGGTCCTGACCAGCACGATCACGCTCGGGACCGGCGTGATGCTCGCCGCCCAGCGGGACCCGGTCGTCACCGCGAAGGCCGTCGCGACGCTCGACCGGATCGCGGGCGGACGCGTCGTCCTCGGCGTCGGCTACGGCTGGAACCGTGAGGAGGCCGCCGACCACGGCGTCGACTGGACGACACGACGCGCGCGCGTACGAGAGAACCTGCTCGCGATGCGCGAGCTGTGGACGAAGGACGAGGCCGCGTTCAAGGGCGAGTACGCGTCGTTCGCGCCGAGCTGGTCATGGCCGAAGCCCGTGGCGGGCCGGGTGCCGGTGCTGCTCGGCGGGGCGCCCGGCCCGACGCTGTTCGCGCACGTCGCGGAGTACGGCGACGGCTGGATGCCGATCGGCGGCGCGGGCGTCCGCGAGGCGCTGCCCGCCCTGCGCGCCGCGTGCGAGGCGGCGGGGCGCCCGATGGCGCGGGTCGTCCCGTTCGGGACCGTGCCGACGCCCGGGAAGCTCGCCTACTTCGCGGGCATCGGCGTGGACGAGGTCGTGCTGCGCGTCCCCGGCGGCGGGCGGGACGCCGTGCTGCCCGTCCTGGACCGGTACGCCGCCGAGCACCTGCCCGGCTGACGCGTCCGGTCGGCTAGCGGATCATGCGGAGGCAGAAGAAGGTCGGGAACCGGGACCACTTGCCCTTGCCGCCGGTCACCGCGCCGTAGATCGGGAAGACCCAGCCGCCGAACAGCAGCTCCAGGTAGACCAGGACCAGCGGGATGAGGAACGCGGGCTTCCCGGTGAGGATGGCCGGGACCGCGCAGACCGTGCCGAGCGCCAGCAGGTGGATCAGCATCGTGAGCTGGTAGTTCAGCGCCTGCGCCATGTGGTGCCGGACGAACCGCGAGGTGTTCTTCTTGACCAGGTAGACGACCAGCGGCCCGAGGAAGCCGACGAACAGCATCAGCACGTAGCCGAGGACGACCGCGTTCGTCTCCTGCGACGTCACCATGCCCTGCTGGGCGTACGGGTTCTGCGGGACGCCGGGCGGGCCGTAGCCGTAACGCGGGTCGTAGCCGCCCGGGGCGCCGTACGGCGAGCCGTAAGGGGCGGGGTGCGGCGGCGGGCCGTACATCGGGGTGTCGTCCGACGGTGGCCGGGGTTCGGTCGGCGGCGGGGATCCGGACGGCGGCTGAGATTCGGGCGGTGGCTGGGGTCCGGGCGGCGTTGGCGGGAGCTCGTTCACGATTCTCCAGGTGGACGGGGGTGCCGACCTGGCAATTTACCGTGAACGAGCTCCTCGGACGAGGCGTGACACCGCGCCCGGTCCCTTCGGTGAGCTCAGTCGAAGACGACGACCGAGCGGGCCACCGCGCCGCCGCGCACGTGCGCGACCGCCTCGTTCACCTTCTCCAGCGGGACGCGTTCGCTGACGAGCCCGTCCAGGTTGAGGCGTCCGCGCCGGTACAGGTCGGCGAGGATCGGCAGGTCCCGGGCGGGGGTCGCGTCGCCGCCCTGGGTGCCCATCAGGCGGCGCGAGGCGAACAGCTGCCCGGGCGGGATCCGCAGGTCGTCGCCGGCGGCGGGGGAGCCGACCATGACCGTCGTCCCGCCGGGCTGCGTCGCGGCGAACGCCTTCGCGAGCACCTCGGGGACGCCGGTCACGTCGAACGCGTACTCGGCGCCGCCGCGCACGATCTCGCCCACCTGCTTCGGCAGGTCGTCGGCCAGCAGCGTGTGCGTCGCGCCGAACTCCTCGGCCAGGCGCAGCTTGGACGGGACGACGTCCGCCGCGATGATCATGGTGGCCCCGGCGAGCACCGCGCTCTGGATCACGTTGAGCCCGACGCCGCCGCAGCCGACCACCAGGACGCTCGACCCGGGCTCGACGCGCGCGGTGTTCATGACCGCGCCGTATCCGGTGACGACGCCGCAGGCGGTGAGGGCGAGCAGGTCGAGCGGCGCGTCCTTGGAGACCTTGACGCACATCGCCTCGGTCACGACCGCGCGCTCGGCGAACGCGCCGATCCCGATGTAGGGCCGGACGGTCTCGCCGCCGAGCGACAGGCGGGTCGAGCCGTCCGGGAAGACGCCCATGATGGACGACATCCGGGTCTTGCCCGAGCACAGGTGGGCGTGGCCTCGCGCGCACGCGCGGCAGCGCCCGCACGGGCCGTTCATGGCGATGACCACGTGGTCGCCGGGCCGGACGTTCAGCACGCCCGGCCCGACCTCCTCCACGACGCCCGCGCTCTCGTGGCCGAGGACGCACGGCAGGTGCCGCACGACGGGGCTCTTGCCGTCCAGGGCCTTGATGTCGGACCCGCACACGCCGGAGGCGGCGATCCGCACCGCCACCTCGCCCGCGCGCGGCGCCGCGATGGTCACCTCGGCGATCTCCAAGGGCTCGCCGAACGTCCGCAGCACCGCCGCGCGCATCACCGTCTCCGCCACCGTGGCCTCCCTCGGGATCGGCTGCTCACGGTAGCACCAAGCATTTGCTTGGGAACAGTGCCGGTGGATCGGGCCCGCCGGTCAGCCGAACCAGACCACCAGCCGCACGTTGCCGGGGCCGTGCACGTCCGCCAGCACCTCCATGATCTTCCAGACCGGGTTCCAGACGGTGGTGTCCACGGCGTCCCGGCGGCGCGCGCGGTCGGCCCGGTACACCGTGCTCCCGTCCGTCCACTCCCGCCGCTCGGCCCAGTCGGCGGGGCCGCCCGCGCTCGTCTCGACGTCCACCCGGCCGGTGAAGCCGGTGTCCCACAGGTAGGTGCCGACCAGCTCCAGCGTCCCGTCGTCGCGCCGCCGGTAGTGCCGGACGCGGCTGTCGGGACGCTCGGACGGCTCGTCCCAGTCGATGCCGGCCAGCTCCTGCCAGCCGATCCAGGTGTGCCCCGACAGGCCCTCGCGCTGGGCGCCGCGCGTCTGCGGCGAGACGTCCAGCGGCAGGCCGCGCCCGCTCGCCACCGGACGGAAGCCCAGCCGCTCGTGCACGCCGAAGAGGCATCCGAACGCCGGGTCGGACCGCCCGCCGTACACGTCCCGCAGATCCAGCACGCCGCGCCAGCGGTCGAGCGGGTCGCTGCGCATCCGGCACTCGAAGAATCCGTGAATATCCGTCGTCACGCCAACATCGTCACCTCTGCCGAAGCAAATGGCACGATCCGCGCCGAGACCGTCAGGGATTCGGGCGGGAGCGAGCGGCACGGCGCGCCGTCAGCGGCACGGCGCGCCGTCCGCCTTCTAGAATCGCGTTCTGACAAGGGAGGCGCGCATGACCGGTGTGGGATCGGCCATCGAACGGGCCCGCAGGGGCCGCCGGGCACTGGACGAGGAGCACCTGGCGGCGCTGGCCGCCCTGGCCGACCGGGTCCGCGAGCTGACCGAGGCCGTCGTCCTCACCGACGTGGAGATCGACGAGCTGGCGGCCGTCGGCGAGCAGGTGGAGGCGCTCACCGGGCGCCTCGCCGCCGTCCGCCGGGACGCGCCGCCCGTCGCCCGCTACGGCGGCCACGGCCCCCTCCGCCACGTCACCAACCCGGTCACCGGTCTCGGCAACCCGCTCGCGCCGCCGCTCACGATCGAGTTCACCGAGACGGGCGCGCGCGCCGGATTCACCCTCAACCACGTCTACGAGGGGCCGCCCACCTTCGTCCACGGCGGTATCACCGCGATGATCCTCGACCAGGTGCTCGGCATGGCGGCCGCCTCGAAGGCCGTCCCGGGCGTCACCGCGTCCCTCGAACTCCGGTACCGGCGTCCCACGCCCATCGGCGTTCCGCTCACGGTCGAGGCCGAGGTCACCGGCAGCTCCGGCCGCCGGTCCCACGCCGCGGGCCGCATTCTCGACCCCGAGGGGCTCGTCACCGTCGAGGCGAAGGCGTTGTTCATCGCGCCCCAGCGTTGAGCGAAGCGCCGCGTCAGGAAAAGTGCCGCGTCAGGAAAAGTGCTGTCCGGCGTTGACGTCGATGGTCGCGCCTGTTGTGGCGGCCGCCTGGTCGGACGCCAGGAAGACGATGGCCCGCGCGACGTCCTCCTCGGTGGCGATGCGGCGCAGGGCCATGGCGGCGGTGTCGCGGGCCTGGACGTCTTCGAAGGTGGTGTTCTCGGCCTCCGCGCGGGCGCGCATCCAGTCGTCCAGGACGTCGGACGCGATCCAGCCGGGCGCGACGCAGTTGACGCGGACGCCGGACGGGCCGAGCTCGTCCGCGAGGCAGTGGGACAGCAGGTGGACGGCGGCCTTGCCCGCCGCGTAGTCGCTGCGTCCGGCGTAGCCGCTGCGGGACGACATGGACGTGACGTTGACGATCGAGCCCGTCCCGGCGGCGACCATGTGCGGGGCGATGTGGCGGCAGGCCAGGAGGGTGCCGTAGGCGGCGATCTCGACGGACCTGCGCCACTGGTCGAGGTGGGCATCGTCCATGTCGAGGACGGCGCGGCGGTGCGAGCCGGGGAACGCGGCGTTGACGAGGACGTCGACGCGGCCGAAACGGGCCATGACCGTTTCGGCGAGGCGCCGGGCCTGGGCGGGGTCGGCGATGTCGGTGGGGACGGGCAGGGCGTCGCGGCCTTCGGCGCGCACCTGCCCGGCGATGGTGTCGAGGGTGTCGGCGCTGCGCGCGGCGACGGCGACGTCCGCGCCCTCGCGCGCCATGAGCGCCGCCAGGGTGCGGCCGAGGCCGGGGCCCGCACCGGTGATCACCGCGATCTTGCCGTCCAGCATCATGCCCGTTAACGTACCAAGCGCTAGCTAGGTGATGCTGCGGAGGTGCGGATGAGCGTCACCCTCGCGACCGACGTCGGCGGGACGTTCACCGACGTGGTGCTGACCGGGCCGGACGGCCGCGTCGTGGTCGCCAAGACGCTGACCACCGCGGACGACCCGACCGAGGGGCTGCTGCGCGGCGTCCGGCGGGTCCTCGCGGACGCGGGGGTCCCGGCGGGCGCGGTCACCCGGGTCGTCCACGCGACGACGCTCGCGACCAACGTGATCCTGGAGCGGACGGGCGTGCCGGTCGCGTTCGTCACGACCGAGGGGTTCCGGTCGATGCTCGCGCTCGGACGGCAGGCCCGGGTCGAGGAGGACCGGTACGACCGGTTCTTCGTGCAGCCGGAGCCGCCCGTCCCGCTGACGCACACGTTCACCGTCCCGGAACGGCTGGACGCCACGGGCGCCGTGCTCACCCCCCTGGACGAGGCGGCCGCCGAAGCCGTGGCCGGACGGATCGCGGAGCTGGGCGTCTCGGCCGTCGCGATCTGCCTGCTGCACTCGTACCTGAACCCCGCGCACGAGCGGCGCCTCGCGGAGATCGTCGCGGCGCGGCTGCCGGACGGCACGCCGGTCGTCGCGTCCTGCGACGTGTGGCCGGAGTTGGGGGAGTACGAGCGGGCCACGACGACGCTGATGTCCGCCTACGTCGGGCCGGTCATGGCCGCCTACCTGCGCAGACTCGAGGAGCGGCTGCGCGGGGCCGGGGTCCGCGCGCCGGTCCGGGTGATGGAGTCGGCGGGCGGCGTGCTGCCCGCGGCGCTCGCCGCCGACCGCGCCGTGTACACGATCGAGTCCGGACCCGCCGCCGGGGTCGTCGCCGCCGCGCGGCTCGGGGCCCGGCGCGGCCTCGCCGACCTGGTCTGCTTCGACATGGGCGGGACGACCGCGAAGGCCGGGCTCGTCCGGGGCGGGCGTCCGGGCGTCACGCACGAGTTCCAGGTCGGCGGCAAGGGCAGCCACGGCGGACGGCGTCCCGGGACCGGCGTCCCGATCAAGGTGCCCGCGATCGACCTCGCCGAGGTCGGGTCCGGCGGCGGGTCCCTCGCCTGGGCGGACGCCGGGACCCTGCGCGTCGGGCCGCGCTCGGCGGGCGCGGACCCCGGCCCCGCCTGCTACGGGCGCGGTGGGACCCTCCCCACCGTGACCGACGCCGATCTCGTCCTGGGCTACCTCGACCCGGACGGCTTCGGCGCGTTCCGCCTGGACGCGTCGCTCGCCCGCGCCGCGATCGAGGAGCACGTGGCGCGTCCCCTCGGCGTGGACGTGACCCGCGCCGCCGCCGCGATCCACGACATCGCGGGCGCGCAGATGGGCGCGGCCGTGCACGTCGTGACCGTCCGGCGCGGCATCGACCCGCGCGGGTTCACGCTGGTCGCGCTGGGCGGCGCGGCTCCGACGCACGCCGCCGGCCTGGCGGAGCGGTTCGGGATCGGGCGGGTGCTCGTCCCGCCGCACGCCGGGGTCGGGTCGGCGGCCGGGCTGCTGCACGCCGACCTCGCGATCGAGCGGGCCCGGACGTTCCTCGAGCCGGTCGCGCGGCTGACGTCCTGCTCGGCCGGCCGGGAGTCGCTGGGGGAGCTCGCCGGGCTGCTGGCCGAGCTGGAGCGGGCTGCGCGCGCCGATCTGTCGGCGGACGGTGAGGCCGTGGTCGTCCGGTCGGTCGGGGTCCGGTTCGTCGGGCAGGCGCACGCGTTCACCGTCGAGCTGCCCGCAGGGCCCGTCACGCCGGAGACCGTCCGGGGCGCGGCCCAGGAGTTCTACAAGCGGTACCACGAGTCGTACGGCATCGACCTGCGCGATCCCGCCGAGCTGACCACCGCGCGCGTACGAGTGACGCTTCCCGGGGACGCTCAGCCTTCGCCGCGGATCACTCCCGTGCCGTCGCCTACGGCGTCCCGCCGGATCTGGCTTTCGGGTGAGTGGGTGGACGTGCCTGTACGCGCGCGCACGAGCCATGCGCCCGGCGAGTCGTTCGACGGGCCTTGCATGGTCACCGAACCGCAGTGCTCGCTGCTCGTCCCGTCCGGATGGCGCGGCACCGTGGACGACGAGGGCGCGATCCTCCTGGAGGCCCGGTCATGACGTCCCCCGATCTGACGGCGGAGATCCTGCGGAACGCGCTGTGCGTCGCGGCCGAGGAGGCCGGGATCGTGGTCGTCCGGTCCGCGTACTCGGCGTTCATCGTGGAGGGCGCGGACGCGGCGGCGGCGATCCTCGACGCGCGCGGACGGCTCGTCGCACACTCCCTCTCGACCGCGCTGATCCAGTGCGCCAGCCTGCGCGGCGCCCTGCCGTTCCTGCTGGACGCGCACCCGCCCGAGACCATGGAGCCGGGTGACGTGTTCGTGCTGAACGACGTCTACCAGGGCGGCATCCACGCCAACGACCTGCTCGTCTTCAGGCCCGTTCTCGTGGACGGCGCGCCCGCCTACTTCACGGGAACGCTCATCCACGTCGCCGACCTTTCGGGTATCTCCGCAGGTGGGATGGCCTCCGACGCGACCGACGTGTTCCTTGAGGGGCTCCAGTTGCCGCCCGTCCGGATCGCGACGGCCGAGGGGCTCGCCGACGATCTCGTGCGCGTTCTCGCGGCGAACAGCCGCACGCCCGAACGGCTCGTCGGGGATCTGCGCGCGCTGATCGCCGGGGCCAACGTCGCCGCCCGCCGCCTCGAGGAGATCATCGAGGCGCACACGCCCGAGGGCCTCGCGCGCGGCATCGCCGACTACCTCGCGCACACCGAACGCCGCATGCGCGACGGCCTCGCGGACATCCCGGCGGGCACGCGCCGCGCGTCCTACACGCTGGACGACGGGCACACCGTCCGCGTCGCCGTCACCTCGGACGGCGCGGGCGCGCTCACGGTCGACTTCGACGGCACCGACGAACAGGTCCCGCTGCCGGTGAACTCGGGGTTCTCGCAGACGATCGGCGGCGTCCTGTACGCGGTGCGGTGCTTCGTCGACCCGGCGCTGCCGATGAACGAGGGCTGCTTCACGCCCGTCGACGTCCGCCTGCCGCGCGGCACGCTCGTCCACTGCACGCCGCCGTTCCCGGGAGGCGGACGCTTCGGCACGGTCGCCGCCGCCGAGGAGGCCGTCCTCGCGGCGATCGCCCCGGACGGCGCCGCCGCGTCCGGGATCCTCCAGGCGTTCAGCATCAGCGGCGTCCGGACGCCCTGGCTGCACATGGCGTTCGACCTCGGGGGCACCGGCGCCCGGCCGGACGGCGACGGCGTCGACGCCACGGGCGCGCTGTTCGGCGGCGGCCGCAACATCATCCCGCAGGTCGAGCCGGTCGAGGCGCGGCTGCCCCTGCGGATCGAGGAGATCTCCCTGATCCCCGACTCGGGCGGCGCCGGACGGCACCGGGGCGGCCTCGGCACACGGACCGTCCTGCGCGTGCTCGACGACGCGCGGGTCGACACCCGGGGCGAGCGCCTGCGCCGCCCGCCGCCCGGCGCGTCCGGCGGATCACCCGGACGCGCGGGCTCCTACCTGCGCGAACGCGCCGACGGCAGGACCGAGCCGCTCGGCACGAAGGCCACCCGGCAGCCGCTCGCGGCGGGGGAGGCCCTGATCGTCGAGACGTCCGGCGGCGGGGGCCACGGGCCGTCCGGCCGGCGCGCTCCCGAAGCCCTCGCACGCGACCGCGCCGACGGGAGGATCACGTGAAGTTCGGCATTCCGCTCGGCCTCGTCCACCCTGCGGCCTGGAAGGACCTGGCCGTCACCGCCGACCACGCCGGTTTCGAGTCGGTCTGGCTCGCCGAGCACCTGGTGTTCGCGACGGACCTGTCCACCGCGACCTACCCCGGCACCGACGAACCCGGCATCAACCCGGCGACGCCGCTGTACGACGCGCCCGCCTACCTCTGCGCCCTCGCCGCGCTGACCAGCCGTGTCCGGCTCGGCACCGCCGTCTACCTCTACGCGCTGCGGCACCCCTTCACCGCCGCCCGCGCCTTCGCGACCCTCGACCAGATCTCCAACGGCCGCGCGATCGCCGGCGTCGGCGCGGGCTGGTACGAGGGCGAATGGCTCGCCGCGGGCCTCGACTTCGCCTCCCGGGGCCGCCGCCTGGACGAGGCCATCGCCGTCTCCCGCCGCCTCTGGACCGAACCCGCCGTCGAGCACCGGGGCGAGTTCTACGCCTTCCCCGAGGTCGCCTTCGAACCGAAACCCGTCCAGCCGCGCCTGCCCGTCCTCGCGGGCGGCGAGTCCAGGGCCGCCCTCCGCCGGGCCGCCACCCTCTGCGACGGCTGGATCTCCATGCCCCAGACCCCCGACCGGATCCGGCCCCGCATCGAGCTGCTCCGCGAACTCCGTGAGGAGGCCGGACGCGGTGGTGAACCCTTCGAGATCACCGCGCACGCCTACGCCCTCGAGGACCCCGCCGAGGTGGACGAATGGGCGGCACTCGGGGTGGACCGGCTGATCGTCCGGCCCTGGCGGCGCTCCCGGGACGCGGTCGAGGCCGTGGCCGCCTTCGCCGAGACCTTCGCCGAAACCTTCGACCTCCCTGACAACATGTGACATCCCGCCCCGTGTGCCCCGGCGCTGACATACCGTGCGGACCATGGCGAGAGTGCTCGTGGTGGAGGACGATCCGGACGTCCGCACCGCGCTGGTCCGCGAGCTCGGCGCGCGCGACCACGTGGTCCGCAGCGCCGGGACCGCGATGGACGCGCTGCGCGAGGTGACCCAGGCTCCCCCCGACGTGGTCGTCCTCGACCTCGGGCTGCCCGACCTGGACGGCGGCGAGGTGCTGAAGATGCTGCGCGGCGTGTCGGACGTGCCCGTCGTCATCGCCACCGCCCGCGACGACGAGCCCGGGATCGTCCGGCTGCTCAACGCGGGCGCGGACGACTACCTGATCAAGCCGTTCTCCGCCGAGCACCTGTCCGCGCGGCTGGCCGCCGTGCTGCGCCGGGCGGCGCGGTCCGGCCCGGTCGCGGAACTGCGGGTCGGCGGGCTGCGCATCGATCCGGACCGGCGCGAGGCCGCGCTCGACGGCGCGCCCCTGGAGCTGACCCGCCGCGAGTTCGACCTGCTCGCCTACCTCGCCGCCCGCCCCGGACGCGTCGTCGCGCGCCGCGAGCTGCTCGCCGAGGTGTGGCGGCAGCCGTACGGCGACGACCAGACCATCGACGTCCACCTGTCCTGGCTGCGGCGCAAGCTCGGGGAGACCGCCGCGCGCCCGCGCTACCTGCACACCGTCCGCGGGGTCGGCGTCCGCCTGACCGCCCCGTGACGCGGCCGGCCGGGCCCGGGGGCGCAGGGCTGTGAGGGGGGCGGGGCTGTGAGGGTGGCGGGGGCGGCGCGGTGAGGCGGACGCTGGTCATGGTGGCGCTCGCGGCCTCGGCGATGGCCGCGCTGGCGTTCCTCGTCCCGCTCGCGCTGCTGATGCGGGACACCGCGCGCGACCGGGCGGTGAGCGCCGCCGAACGGCAGGCCGCGTCGATCGTGCCCGACCTCGCCGTCGCGTCCGCCCCGGCCGACCTGGAGCGCGCCGTCGCGGCACGGCCCGCCGGCGCCGCCCACCGCATGGTCCTTCACCTTCCGGACGACTCGACCGTGCCCGCGCCGCACCGTCCGGGCGCCACGTCCGCGCAGGTCGTGGCCGCGATCGCGCGCGGACACTCGACCACGGTCCCGGTGCCCGGCGGGGAGTCGCTGCTCCAGCCGGTGTCCCTGGCGGGCGGCCGGGTCGTCGTGGTCGAGGTCGTCGTGCCGCGCTCGGAGCTGACCCGCGGCGTCACCCGGTCCTGGCTGGTGATGGGCCTGGTCGCGGCCGTGCTGGTCGGCGGCGCGGTGCTGGCGGCCGACCGGCACGGCGCGCGCGTGATCCGCGCGACCCGGCGGCTCTCGGACGCCGCGGCCGCGTTCGGCGACGGCGACCTCGGCGCCCGCGTCGCCCCGGACGGCCCGCCCGAGGTCGCCGAGGCCGGGCTCGCGTTCAACGCGATGGCCGACCACGTCGTCCAGCTCCTGGCGGCCGAACGCGAGATGGCCGCGGACCTGTCGCACCGGCTCCGCACCCCGCTCGCCGCGCTGCGGCTGAACGCCGAGGCCCTCGGCGACGGGCCGGTCGCCGACCAGACCCGCGAGGCCGTGGACCGGCTCGAACGCGAGGTCGACCAGATCATCCGGACCGTCCGGCGGCCGACCGCGCGGGGCAGCTGCGACGCCGCGAAGGTGCTGCGCGACCGGGTCCGGTTCTGGTCCGTCCTCGCCGAGGACGAGGGCCGGTCGTGCGAGCTGATCGGCGCGGACCGCCCGGCGCCGCTGCCGCTGCCCGGCAGCGAACTCGCCGCCGCCGTCGACTCCCTGCTCGGCAACGTCTTCAAGCACACCGCCGAGGGCGCCGGGTTCGCGGTCACCCTGCACCAGGGACGCGGCGTCACCGGCATCCTCGTCGCGGACGCCGGGACCGGCATCGCCGACCCCGAGGCGGCCCTGCAACGCGGCCGCAGCGGCGGCGGCTCGACCGGGCTCGGCCTGGACATCGCCCGCCGCGCCGCCGAGTCCACGGGCGGCCACCTGCGCATCCACCGGTCCGCCCTCGGCGGGGCCCAGATCCAGATGTGGTTCCGGACCCGCTGGCTCCCGCCGCAGCGCCGCTCCCGCCGCCTCGTCCGGCGGCGGCACACGCGGTCCGACTAGACCTGGGTGACGGACAGGCCGTTGCCGTCCTGGTCGCGGAAGGCGAACATCGGTGGCGCGCCCTCCCAGACCAGGACGTCGTCGGCGTCCACGCCCCTGCCCACCAGCTCGTCACGCAGCGCCCGCGCGTCCGCGGTCGCGAGCCGGATCTCCGTGCGCCGCCCGGCGGGCGACTGCTCGCTCGCCGGGACCAGCGCGATCGTCGTCGCCGCCCCGGCCGGGGCGACCTCGATCCAGCGCCCGCCGAACCGTCCCAGCGGCACGTCCCGCCGCACCTCCATGCCGAGGACGCCGACGTAGAAGTCGACGGCCTTGTCCTGGTCACTGACCGGGACGCCCGCCGCCCAGATTCCGGTGATACCGCTCATATGGACCTCCCTGCTCCGATTAGCGCAAGGACAGACCCCGGGACATCCCAAAACTCATCGGACGGCGCCCTGCCCCTCAGATGATCGCGAAGCCGTACTCTCCGGCCAACACGTCCAGCCGGGGATCCCCGAACCGCTCCCGCATCGCCTTGAACGCCAGCGCCTTGTCCTCGCCGAACCGCCCGACCTTCACCGTGTAGGTCGCCGCCGACACGAACACCGGGGGCGTCGACTTGCTGTGGAACTTGTCCGCGTACATGACGACCGCCTCCTCGTCTGTCTCCGCGAGGAAGTCGGCCTCCGGCAGCGGCAACCCCTGCTCCCGCACGTCCGCGCAGGTCAGGCCGACCCCGGTGTGATGCGAGCAGAACCGGCACAACGCCTCCGGCAGGCCCTCCTCGCGCAACAGCTCCTCACCGAGCACCCCGTGCCGGATGTAGTCGGCGGAGTCGAGCCGCCCGTCCGGCCCGTAGAGCCGGTACACGCCGATGTCATGCAGCAGCGCCCCCGCCCGCACCAGCGGACTGTCACTGAACTGCCCGGCGATCCGAGCCACGATCTCGCAGTGCGTGAACACCAGCTCGAACGCCTCGGCCGAGGGAGCGTGCTTCTCGTGCAGCCCCCGAATCTCCCCATCAGACGGAACCCGCATCCCGAAATCCTAAGCGCCCCCACCCGCCACCCGTCCGCCGCCGCGGGAGTCCTGACGTTCTTTCGCAGCTCAGAGCCGGTGGGATAACGGGGGCTCAGGCTGGGCCTAAGGGAGGGTTAAGGGAGGCCTGGCGAGGGGGTTCGGGTGCTTAGTGTGGCGGGAGCCAGGGTCTGGCTCTGGCTCTGGTTGACAGGTGATCGGTCCGTACGGCCCGCGTGACCCCGCTCGGGGCCGTGCGGGCCGGTCGCGTTTCCGGGGTCAGCGGGGGAGGCCGACCAGGAGGGTGCGGAGGGCGTCGGCGGTGCCGGTGGCCGAGGTGGCGCCGGTGGCCAGGCGCCGGACGGCGAGGCCGTAGAGCAGGGAGACGACCGCGGGGGCGTGGCGGTCGGCGTCCTTGATGCCGAGCGCGGTGAGGATCGCGGCGGCGAGCCGGTCGTAGGCGGCGACCGAGCGGGCCGAGGTGGCGCGCACCTCGGGGTCGCGGGCGGCGTGCAGGTGCAGCTCGAGGTTGGCGATCTGGTGGTGGTCGGCGGCGAAGCCGGCCATGGCCTTCTCGACCTCGTCGGCGGCGCGGTCGGGGTCGAGTCCCGCGTCGCGGAGCTGCTCGACGTGCGCGGTGATCCGGGTGATCTCGTCGTCGACGAACGCGGCGAGGGCCTCGCGCAGCAGGTCGGACTGGCTCGGGAAGTGGTAGGTCAGCGAGCCGAGGGAGACCCCGGCGGCGCGCGCGACGGCGCGGTTGGTGACGGCGCCGACGCCCTGGTCGGCGATGAGGTCCAGGGTCGCCTGGAGCATGCGGTCACGCGGGGTGGTGCTCATATCGGGTCCAGTCTTCCCCATCCCGACGCCGGGAGCTATCGTTCGTTCGAACGAACGACAACTGGAGAGAGGTGCCCGGATGGACGACTTCCTCGGCCTGGCCGAGCAGGCGGCGCTGCTGGCGGGCGGCGCGGTCTCGTCGCGGGAACTCGTGGAGCGGACCCTCGCCCGGATCGACGCGCTGGAGTCGCTGCGGGCGTTCCGGGTCGTCCGGCACGAGGCGGCCCTGGCGGAGGCGGACGAGGCGGACCGGCGGCTCGCGGACGGGGAGCGGCTGCCGCTGCTCGGCGTCCCGGTCGCGATCAAGGACGACACCGACCTCCAGGGCGAGACCACGCCGTTCGCGGTGATCGGCGACCACCGGCCGGCCACCGAGGACGCCGAGGTCGTCCGGAAGCTGCGCGCGGCGGGAGCGGTGATCGTCGGCAAGACCACGACCTGCGAGATCGGGCTGTGGCCGTTCAGCGAGTCGCCCGGGTTCGGCTGGGCGCGCAACCCGTGGAACCCGGAGCGGACGCCGGGCGGGTCGTCCGGGGGGAGCGCGGCGGCGGTCGCGGCGGGCATGGTCGCGGCGGCGGTCGGCTCGGACGGCGCGGGCTCGATCCGCATCCCCGCGGCCTGGTCGCACCTGGTCGGGATCAAGCCGCAGCGCGGACGCGTGTCGGGCTTCCCGAACCGCGACCCGTTCAACGGGATCACGGTCTGGGGCCCGCTCGCCCGGACGGTCGGGGACGCGGCGCTCATGCTGGACGTCCTGACCGGCAGCCACCCCGAGGACGCCTACCGGCTCGACCGTCCCGTCACCCCGTTCGCCGAGGCCGCCCGGCGCGAGCCGGGGCGCCTGCGCGTCGCCGTCTCGTTCCGGACCGCGTTCGGCGTGCCGGGCAGGCTCGACCCGGAGATCCGGCTCGCGGTGGAGCGGCTCGCGCGGCGGCTCACGGCGCTCGGCCACAAGGTGTTCCCCGCCGACCCGGACTACGGGCCGATCTTCATGGGCCTGGTGCCGCGCGGCACGACCGGCGTCGCGGACTGGCTGGACGCCATGCCGAACCCGCGCCCCGAGCCGCGCACCGAGGTGGAGGCGAGGATCGGCCGGATCGCGGGCCGCCGCCTGCTGCCGCTCGCCCGCCGCCTCGACCCGTACTTCCGGCACCGGGTCGGGCGGATCTTCCAGACCGCCGACGTCGTCCTCACGCCGACCACGGCGCAGCTGCCGCTGCGGGTCGGCGCGTTCGAGGGGGCGGGGTACCAGCGGACGCAGTCGGGCGTCGCCGCCGCCTGCCCCTACGCCTGGACCTGGAACGTCCTCGGCTGGCCGGGCGTGAACGTCCCGGCCGGGTTCAGCCGGGACGGCCTGCCGATCGGCGCGCAGCTGCTCGGCCACGACTCCGACGAGGCGACGCTGATCTCGCTCGCCGCGCAGCTGGAGGCCGTGGAGAACTGGGCCGACCGGCGTCCCGCCGAGGCCGTCGGCGGCCCGCGTCAGTAGCCCGCGTCAGTTGCCCGCGTCAGTTGCCCGCGGCGGTGGCCCGCGTCAGTAGCCCGAGCCGGTGACCAGGCCGCCGTCCACGAGCACCTCGCTGCCCGTGCAGTAGGACGCGTCGTCCGAGGCGAGGTAGGCCACCAGCCCGGACACCTCGCGCGAGTTCCCCAGCCGGCCGAGCGGCAGGCCCCCGATCAGGGCCTCCGCGCGGTCGGCCGTCGCGTCGATGACGTCCTGCTGCATCGACATCCCGGTGACGATCCCTCCGGGATGGATGGAGTTGACCCGGATGCCGTACCTGCCGAGTTCGCGCGCCGCCGACTTCGTCAGCCCGCGCACACCGAACTTGGACGCGCTGTACGCCGACAGCCCGGCCGCGCCGATGAACCCCTCGGTGGACGACACGTTGATGATCGACCCGCCGCCGGAGTCGCGCATCGCGGCGGTGACGGCCTTGATGCCCTGCCACTGGCCGAGCACGTTCACCTCGATGATCGCCCGCGCCTCGTCGAGCGTCATGTCCTCGATCGTCTTGTGCTTGAGGATGCCCGCGTTGTTGACCAGGACGTGCAGCCCGCCGTAGGTCTCCACGGCCGTGCGCACGGCGTTCGCCCAGTCGTCGGGTCTCGTCACGTCCATCCGGACGAACCGGACGGCGTCCCCGAGGTCGGCGGCGAGCTTGGCCCCGGCCTCCTCCAGGAGGTCGCCGGCGACGACGCGCGCGCCCTCGGCGACGAACCGCCGGACGTGCGCCTTGCCCATGCCGCGCGCGCCGCCCGTGACGATCGCGACCTTGCCGTCAAGACTTCCCATCGAGGGTCCTCCTCATCGCGGCGACCGCGCTCGCGGCGGCCTCCATGCTCCGGTAGACCGGGACGCCCGCCTCGCGCGCGACGGCCCGCACCTCGTCCTCGACGCCGGGCGGCGCGCACTCGGCGTTCCGGACGACCAGGGTGATCCGCGTGTCCGGGACGTCCGCCTGGAGCCGTCCGACCGCGCGCGTGTAGGCGACGAGCGGGTCGGCGCTGTTCCCGAAGGTGAAGAAGCTCTGCACGTTGACGTGCGCGACGACGTCGGAGAACGCGCGCCGCTCCAGGATGGCCGCCACGGCGTTCCGGACCAGGTCGGGGTCGCCGCGCGGCCCGACGGGGATCTCGAGCGGGTTCGCGAGCGAGCTGCCCGCGCCGAGTCCGAGCCCGCGCAGGGCCTCGACGGCGGCGTCCGGGAACTGCGGCAGGCCGAGGGACGCGCCGTCGAACACGTCGGCGGCCAGCACGCTCGCGCCGCCGCTCGGGCCGATCACGAGCACGCCGTCGCCGCGCACCTCACGGTGTCCGTGCAGGTCGAGGCCGTCGAGTGCGCCGATCAGGTCGTCCTGGGACCGGACGATCGCGGTTCCGGTCTGGACGCCGAGCGCGGTCCAGATCCGGTCGTCGCCGATCATCCCGCCGGTGTGCGAGGCGGCGGCGGTCCGTCCCTGGGCGCTGCGTCCGCCGACGAGCGCGACGACCGGACGGCGCGCCGCGCGCAACGCGTCGAACAGGCCGCGTCCGTCGCGCGGGTCCTCCAGGTACAGGCCGATCGCGGACGTGCCGTCGTCGGCGTCGAGGTAGCGGAGCAGCTCGGCGGGGGTGACGTCGAGGCTGTTCCCGACGGTCGCGACCTTGGAGAACGCCAGGCCGCGCCGTTCGCCGACCTTGATGATCTCGCCCGCGAGGCCGCCGCTCTGCGACACGACCGCGATCCGTCCCGGCCGTCCCGGCTCGCCGCCGATGAACGTCTGCCCGCCCGCCGGGGAGTACACGCCCATGCAGTTCGGGCCGAGTAGCCGCACGCCCGCCTCACGCGCCGCCTCCGCGAGGTCGGTCTCGAGCTCGGGCTCGCCCATCTCGCGGAAGCCGCCGCTCATGACCTGCACGAACGGCACTCCGTGCCCGTTCTGAGAGCTCGCCTGCCGCACGACGTCGGCGCACTGCTTGGCGGGGACGGCGACCAGCGCGTAGTCGACGTCCGCCTCGGCGAGCGACGGGACGCACGGCACCCCGTCGATCTCCTCCGCCGACGGATGGACGGCGACGAGCCGCCCCTGGTACCCGACGGCCTTGTAGAAGGTGAGGAACATGTTCCCGAAGTTCGGCCGCTTCGTGGACGCCCCGACGACCGCGACGCCGCGCGGCGCGAACAGCCGGTCGAAGTCGGTGACCGGCGGCGGCGCGTCCACGGAGGGCGCGGGGAGGTCCAGGTCGTCGCGTCCGACGAGCCGCGCGTCCACGGCCACCGCTCCGGACGGCCCGCAGATCACCGGGTTCAGCTCGAACTCGGTGAACCCCTCGCCGAGCGCCGTGACCATGTCGCTCATCGCCAGCAGCACCGCGACCAGGGCGTCGCGGTCGACCGGCGGACGTCCCCGGAACCCGTCGAGCAGGGACGAACCGCGCAACTCCGTCGGCATCGCGTGCGCGTCGCCCTCGCCGATCGGGGCCAGCCGCAGGGACGTGTCGCGCAGCGCCTCGGTCCAGACGCCGCCGAGCCCGACCATCAGGACCGGCCCGAACGCCGGGTCGCGCACCGCGCCGACGATCATCTCGACGCCCGGCTCCGCCTGCTCCTCGACCAGGAAGCCGTCCGGGACGATCCCCTTCGCGGTGAGCGCCTCGAGCATCCCGGCGGCGGCCTCGGCGGCGGACCCGGCGGAGCCGAGGCCCAGCCGGACGGCGCCCGCGTCGCTCTTGTGGAGCAGGCCGGGGCCGAACGCCTTGACGACCAGCGGCGGCGTCAGCTCCGCGGCGGCGGCCTCGAGCCCGTCCGGGGCGCTCGCGGTCGCGCCGCGCGGCACGCTCACCCCGAATCCGGAGATCCACGCCTTGACCTGGTGTTCGGGAACGTGGTTCACGGTCCTCCTCAGACGCGGTCGGCGTAGGCGTCGCGGATGCCGCGGCGCAGCAGCTTGCCGGGGCCGCCGGACGCGTCCTGCGTGTGCGGGAGCTCCTCGGCGATGACGACCGCGTCGGGGTGCCGGTGGGCGGGCAGCCGGGCGGCGAGGGCGGCCTTGACGGCGTCCTCGGTGAGCGACGCCCCCGCGCGCGCGACGACCGCGACCAGCACCTTCTGCTCGACCGCGTCCTGCCCCTCGGGGTGCGCCGGGATCCCGACCGCGCCCGCCTCGGCGACGCCGTCGAGCTCGATCGCGGCCTCCTCGATCTCGACGGGCTGGGTCCACTGGCCGCCCTTGAGGATCGCGTCCTCGCGGCGTCCGAGGACGTGGACGAAGCCGCCCGCGTCCATCCGGCCGAGGTCGCCGCCGACGTACCAGCCGTCCCGCAGGACGTCGGCGGTCCTGCCGGGCAGCTTGTCGTAGCCGGCCATCATGTTCGGCCCGGCGAGGTTGATCTCGCCGACCTCGTCCAGCACCCGGTTCCCGTTCGGGTCGGTGATCCGGACCGCGCAGGACGTGCGGGCGCGGCCGACGGACGAGATGTCCTGGCTGCCGTCGTCCTGCCGTCCGAAGCAGGTGTAGGGGGCCTCGGTCTGGCCGTAGTAGCTGTAGATCGCCGCGCCCGGGACGCGCGTCAGGATGCGTTCGCGGAGCGCGGGCGGCAGCGGCTCGCCGCCGAGCACGATCGCCCGCAGCGAGGAGAGGTCCACGCCCTCGTGGTCGTCGGAGCCGAGCAGCGCGGAGAAGAAGCTCGGGATCAGCGAGACGTGCGTGACCTTCTCGCGCGGGACGACCCGGAGGAAGTTCGCCGGGCCCCAGTCCTGTTCGAGGACCAGCGTCATGCCCGCGTAGAACGCCGGGCCGACCAGCGCGGGGAAGCCGATGCCCCAGATGATCGCGCCGGTGCCCATGACCGAGTCCGGGCCGTGCTCGACGTCCAGCCAGATCTGCGCGGACGCCAGCGACGAGAAGTGCGTGTGCATGACGGCCTTCGGGAGGCCGGTCGTCCCGGACGTGTAGAACAGCGCGAGCAGGTCGTCGCCGAACCCGCCGAGCGGGGGTTCGCTCTCGCCCGCGTTCGCGGCGAGCGCGTCGACGTCGACGGTGTCCTCGGCCGCCCCGCCGACGCGCAGCCACAGCTTGACGTTCGGCAGCCCGGGACGGATCTGCTCGACCAGGCCCTCGACGGTCGCGTCGTACACGAACGCGGTGCACTCGGAGTGCTCGACGACCTGCCGGAGGGTGTCGGCGGGCCAGTACGGGTTCAGCGCGGCGACGACCGAGCCGATCTTCATCTGCGCGAGGTACACCTCGGCGACGTGCAGGGTCTCGTTCATCAGGGACGCGACGCGCGCGCCCGGGGTGATCCCGGCGGCGAGCAGGGCGTGGGCGACGCGGTTGACCCGCCGGTTGAGCTGGTCATAGGTGAAGCTCTGCTCGCCGCAGTAGGTCAGCGCGGTCTTGTCGGGGGTGCGGAGGGCGTTGGCGGTCAGGATGGCGTGGGCGTAGTTGCTGAAGTCGCTGCTGGTGGAAGGACTGTTCTCTCGCGCCACGGCTCGGCTCCTTCGGCTCAAGCTGCAGGGGGTGGGTGCGGACGGACGGCGGGAGGCGAGGAAGGCGATCGGTGGATCGGAAGCGGTCGGTCAGCGGGAGGAATAGAGCACGAACGGGTTCCCGGCCGGGTCGCGCAGGACGGCGCGGACCTCGTGCGGGCCGTCCTCGGGGCCGCGGACGAGCGTCGCCCCGGCGGCGGTGAGCCGCTCGACGGTCGCCGCGACGTCCTCGACCTTGAAGGACGCGGCGGGCGCGCCGCCGGTGACGTCCTCCTCGGGCCCGGCGATCGCGAAGGTGGCGCCGCCGCCGTCGAACGCGGCGTACCGCCCGCCGTCCTGGAACCTCAGGGTGAGGCCGAGCCCGTCCCGGTAGAAGGCGACGGCCTGCTCGACGTCCTGCGCGGGGTAGAGCACGTTGCCGAGGCGCGGAAGATCGGTCATGCGGGTCTCCAGTGGGGGATCGGCCCGAACCCGGGCAGGTCGGCGAACCGGACCCGGACCGGCATGCCGATCCGGACGTCCTCCGGCGGGCACCCGGTGACGTCCCCGAAGACGCGCGCGCCCTCGGGGAGGTCGAGCCAGGCGACGGTGTAGGGCGGCGCGAATCCGGGGAGGAACGAACGGTGCACGACGGTGAACGTGTGCACGGTGCCGTGTCCGGACACCGCCTCGTACGCGAGCTCCGTTCCGCCGCAGTAGGGGCAGCGGGGTTCGGGGAAGTGCACGAAGCGGCGGCATCCGGCGCAGCGCTGGAGCGCCAGCTCACCGCGCCGGCAGGCCGCCCAGTAGGGCTCGGTCGGCGGGCTCGGCGTCGGAGCGGGGCGCGGGTCGTCCATCGCGGCCCAAACTAGCGCACGCTTGGTTGAGCGACAAGAGCGCGGAATGCGGCCCGGGTCCGGCGTTCCCTACGAGGCCGCGAGGCGGTCGCGGGAGAGCCGGTCGGCGCGGCGGGTCGTCTCGGGCAGGCGGTAGCGCGGCGCGAGCGCGAGCGCCAGGCGGCACGCCTCGTCCAGGCCGACGCGGTGGCCGACGGAGACGAAGACCGGCTTCACGCCGTCCTGGGTGCGCAGGACGCGGCCGACCTCCGCGCCGTCCAGCAGCAGCGGGGACCCGTCGCCGCGCCTCGCGCCCGGCTGCTCGTGCGTGCCGACGAACGCGGTCTTGGCGACGCCGATCGCGGGCAGGCCGGTGATGATCCCGAGGTGGCACGCCAGCCCGAACCGGCGCGGATGCGCGAGGCCGTAGCCGTCGCAGACGAGCAGGTCGGGCGTCGTGGACAGGCCGCGCAGCGCCTCGATGAGCGTCGGCAGCTCGCGGAACGCGAACAGGCCCGGGACGTACGGGAAGTCCGACGTGCCGACCGCGACCGACTCCTCCACGACGTCGAGGGTCCCGGCGTCCAGCACGACGGCCGCCGCCGCGACCCGCGCGTGGACGCCGCCGCCGTCGCCCGCGTACGAGACGTCCAGTCCGGCGACCGTGCGCGGAGTCACCGAACCGGACGCGTCGACCTGCCCGCGCAACGCGTTCTGGATCGCCTCGGCCTCCTGCGGTGTGGACGGCCAGGCGTGCGGAACCGTGATCTCCATGGCGGAAACCGTAGCGCCGCCCCAGACTTGGCCCATGACCGAACTGGAGACGGAGCGGCTGGTGCTGAGGCCGCTGACGGGCGCCGACTTCGACGACTACGCCGCGATGATGGCGGACCCGGAGGTGGGGGCGGGGCTGGCCGAGGGGGTCGGGCGGTCCGTGGACGACGTGTGGCGCAATCTGGCGATGTTCATCGGGCACCGGGAGATCCGCGGCTACTCGCACTGGGCGCTCATCGAGAAGGGCAGCGGGGCGTTCGTCGGACGCGCCGGACCGTGGAGCCCGCACGGCTTCCCCGGCCTCGGAGTCGGCTGGTGCCTGGCGCGCGGGCACTGGGGCAAGGGGTACGCGTCGGAGGCGGCCCGCGCGGCGCTCGCCTTCTCCTTCACCGTGCTGGACGCCGAGGAGGTGGTCTCCCTGATCCTTCCGGGCAACGAGCGCTCGGTCGCCGTGGCCGAGCGGATCGGGCACCGCCATCTGCGCGACACCGAGTACCGGGGGCGGCGGGTCCACGTGTACGGGCAGAGCCGTCCCCGGCCGGAGCGTCGAGACTGACCCGCGACTACCCAAGCAAATGCTAGGTCGCTTAGGCTGGCCGGGTGCCGACCGATCTCACCGACCTCGCGGCCCCCGGCCACACCGCGCTGCTCGTCATGGAGATGCAGCGCGGCGTCGCCGGCGACCTGGCCCGCTTCCCCGACCTGGTGAAGACCTGCGCCGACCGCGACGTGACGGCCAACGCCGCGCGCGTCGCGGCGGCCGCCCGCGCCGCCGGGGTGCGCGTCGTGCAGTGCACGGCCGCGTTCCGTCCCGACCGCGCGGGCAGCCACACGCGCAACTCGCCCTTCCTGCGCGCCCTGCTCAAGGACCCCTCGCACATGCTGGAGGGGACAGCCGCCATCGAGGTGCTGCCCGAGCTGTCCGACCCGTCCGACCTCGAATCCCGCCGGTACCACGGGTTCTCGCCGTTCACCGGGACGTCCCTCGACATGACGCTGCGCTCGCTCGGAGTCACCACGGTCGTCGCCGTCGGGCTGTCGCTCAACCTCGGTATCCCCGGCCTGTGCCTGGAGGCGGTCGACCTCGGCTACCGGGTCGTCTGCGTGACCGACGCCGTCGCCGGGACGCCCGCCGAGTACGGCGACGCCGTCCTCGCCCACACGATCCCGCTGCTCGCCGCGCGCGCCACCGCCGGCGACCTGGTCCGCGCCTGGGAGGGCTGATGGACGGTCTCGACCTCACCGGACGCGTCGCCGTCGTCACCGGCGGCGCTGGCGGCATCGGCCGCGCGATCTGCGCCGACCTCGCCTCCCTCGGCGCGCACGTCGTCGTCGCCGACCTCGACGCGGAGGCCGCCGCCGAGACCGCGAAGCCGCTCGGCGCCACCGCCCGCCGCGTCGACCTCGCCGACTCGGCGTCCATCGACGCGTTCACCGCGCACGTCGGGCCGGTGGACGTCCTCGTGCACAACGCGGGCGTCAGCTTCGTCGAGCCGTTCACCGAGAGCGACCCCGCGCACTGGGACCTGATGTGGAAGATCAACCTGCGCGCGCCGATGCAGCTCACCCGCGCCCTGCTGCCCGGGATGTCCGAACGCGGCCACGGCCGGCTCGTGTTCGTCTCGTCCGACGGCGCGCGCGCCGGATCCGGCGGCGAGGGCGCCTACGCCGCCACCAAGTCCGGGCTGTTCGGACTCGCCAAGACCCTCGCCCGCGAGGCCGCGCGCGGCGGCGTCACCAGCAACGTCGTCTGCCCGGGACCGACCGACACGCCCATGGTCCGGAAGGTGGCCGAGCGGCACCCGGACCTGCTGGACAAGCTCGCCCGGCAGATCCCGCTGCGCCGCATCGGCCGCCCCTCCGACGTCGCGGGCCTCGTCGCGTTCCTCTGCACCGACCGCGCCGCCTACATCACCGGCCAGACCCTCTCGGTCAGCGGCGGGATCACGATGCAGTGACCGGGCTACAGAGAGGCGTAGGCGGCCTCGACCAGCCGGTACGAGCGCAGGTCGCCGGAGAGCTGGTCGCCCATGCGGTTCGGCAGGTAGGCGATGGCGAGGTCCGCGTCGACGTCCGCGAGGCCGAGCGCGCCGCCCGCGCCGGTGTGCCCGAACGCCGATTCCTGGCCCGCCTCCGGCGTGAAGAACGTCATCGACGGACGCATGAAGCCGCGGCCGAACGCGCTGTCCACGGTGAGCGTCAGGTCCTCGCCGCGCACCCGCGTCCGGATGCCCTCGCGCAGGGTCTCCGGGCGGACGTACCGTCCGGCCACCAGGTTCGCGTAGAACCGTCCGAACGCGCGCGCGGTCGCGACCATCCCGGCCGACGGCCAGCCCGCGCGCAGCACGACCGGGTTGTTGAACCCGCCCTTGCCCGGGCTCGGGTTGTTCAGCCCCCGGTTCATGCGGCTTTCGGTGTCGAGGAAGGCGTTGGCGAGGCGGGTGAGGCGCGCCTCGTCGTCCACCGCGCGCGGCCCGGTCTCGTTCTGGACGCCGCGGACGTTCGTCAGCCTCGCCGCGCGCTCGATCACCTCGTCCGACGACCCGACCCACAGGTCCAGGTCCGCCGCGAACTCCTTCTTGACGAACTCCCCGGCGGGCATCCCGGCGAAGTGCCGGACCAGGTTCCCCGCGAGCCAGCCGTAGGTCAGCGCGTGGTAGCCGTGCGCGGTGCCGGGCTTCCACTCGGGCTCCTGAGCGGCCAGCTCGGCGGCGCGCGCGTCGGCGTCGGCGGCCTCCTCGGCCGTCACCGGACGCGCGAACGCCGGAAGCCCGGCCTGGTGCGTGAACAGGTGCTCGTTGGTCGCGGCGTCCTTGCCGTGGACGCCGAACCCGGGCCACCAGGCGGTCACCGGCGCGTCCCAGTCGAACGCGCCGCGCTCGGCGAGCAGCAGGGCGGCCGTCGCGGTCAGCGCCTTGGTGCAGGAGAAGCCGAACGCGGGCGTGTGCTCGAGCCACAGGCGCCCGGTGCGGCGGTCGGCGAGCCCGCCCCACAGGTCCACCACCTTGCGGCCGCCGGAGTAGACCGCGACGGCCGCGCCGATCTCCCGGCCCTCCGCGAAGTTCCGCTCGAACACGTCCCGGACGGCGGCGAAGGCCGGATCGCAGTGCCCCTGCACCGTGGTTCCCTGCGCGGTCATGGCGGCGTCCTCTCCTCGGGAAGGGTCTGAACCGAATGATGCTCGATGAGCCGAACAACTGGGGACGCTGGGGTGCCTCGGACGAGCGCGGCGCGCTGAACCTGCTGACCCCGGAGGCCGTCCTGGCCGCCGCGTCCTGCGTCCGGGAGGGACGGGTGCTGGGCCTGTCGCTGCCGATCCGCGGCGCCACGTCCTCGCCCGCGCCGACGACGGTCCCGCACCTGCGCGGACGCCCGCTGCCACAGCACTTCATGTCCGTGGACGGCGGCGACTACGCGGCCGGGACCAGGGCGATCGGCGCGGGGCTGCGGATGGCCGACGACGCGCTCGTCGTGACCCCGCACGGCACCACCACCCACATGGACGCCCTCTGCCACATGTGGTCGGGCGACGAGCTGTACAACGGGCACCCGGCGAACCGGGTCCGCTCCTACGGTGCCGGACGCTGCGGCATCGACAAGGCCGGGCCGGTCGTCGCGCGCGGCGTCCTGTTCGACGTCCCGCGCCTGCGCGGCGTCCGGCACCTGGCGGCGGGCGACCGCGTCACCCCGGAGGACCTGGAGGCGTGCGGGGTGGACGTCCGTCCCGGGGACGTGGCCGTGATCCGCACCGGATGGCCGCTGACCTGGGAGGACGGCCCCGACGCGTACTGGAGCGGGCAGCCCGGCCTGTCCGCGGACGCGGGCCGCTGGCTCGCCGGGCTCGACGTGTGCGCGGTCGCGTCCGACAACGCGGCGATCGGCGGCCTCAACGAGCGCCAGCTCGCCGACGAGGGCCTGGCCGACGACCTCCACATGATCCTTCTCTGGCGGCACGGGATCCCGCTGCTGGAGATGCTGTGGCTGGAGGAGCTGTCCGAGACGTCCCGGACGGACTTCCTGTTCCTCGCCGCCCCGCTGCGGATCGAGGGCGGCACGGCGAGCCCGGTCACCCCCGTGGCCGTCCTCTGACCCTGTCCTATCGATCGGCTGTGCAGTGCCTGAATATTCGCTCTATGGCCACACAAAAGTGACCAACGGGTGATCGTCCGTGGACAGCCTTGCGGAGGTCCCATCCCCCAGAGCAAGGAGGACGCCAGATGCGCAGACTCGTGATGGCCGGCGCGGCCGGGGCGCTCGCCGCCGCGTCCGTCTCCCTCACCGGGACCGCCGCCACCGCCTCGCCCGCAGCGCCTGCCGCGCCTGCAGCGCCTGCCGCGCCTGCAGCGCTTGCCGCGCCGGCCCCGAACGTCCGGTTCGTCGATGCCGGGCAGAGCTCCGCGCAGGTCGACGCGTTCTGGACGAAGGAGCGGATCGCGAGCGCCAGGGAGTACCGGGGAACGGCCGCCGCGTCGGCCGGAGGCGGCGCCTCGGCGGACGCGTCCGCGCAGGCCGCGCCCTACGTCCGCTCCGGCGTCCTGCCGAAGGGCGAGGCCGGGAAGGTCACCGCGCAGTGGCGGCAGCCCCCGGCACTGGGACGGCTGTACTTCAGCCTCAAGGGCCAGACCTGGATGTGCTCGGCGACCGTCGTGGTGTCCGACAACCACGACACCATCGCGACCGCGCGGCACTGCGGGTTCGGCGAGGGCGGCGGCAACTACCGGTTCGCCCCCGCGTACTCCAAGGGCAAGGCTCCGCGCGGCTGGTTCACCTGGCGCAAGGCGGGCTGGGTGACCACGTCCGGGGTGAAGGGCGACAACGCGTTCATCGTCCTGAACAAGCGCAGCGGCAGGCACGTGCAGGACGCGGCGGGCGCCGAGGGCGTGGCGTTCAACTACTCGCCGGGCTCCTACTCCACGAACCTGCTCGGGATCCCGGGCGACAGGGACTACCCGTGGCGCTGCTCCGGCAAGCCGCGCGGCAGCAGCGACAAGCGCGTCATCTACCTCGCGAACTGCAAGGGCATGAGCGGCGGAGCCAGCGGCGGCCCGTTCCTCATCAGGTTCAACAGCGGCACCGGCGTCGGCTGGCAGACCGCGAGCTACTTCGGCTCGTGCGGCAGGGACGCCTGCGGCGCGCAGTGGCAGAAGGACGCGCTGGCCGTCTACCGGGGCGCCCAGCACCGCTGACGCCCGAGCGGGACGGCGGGCCGCCCACGCCGGGCGGCCCGCCGTTCCCCACCGGTCAGGCCGGTAGCGGCTCCTCGATCTCCTCGATGCCGAGCGTCTTGGCCGTCGGGGAGGCCGGGACGTCGTCCTTCGCCGGGTACGTCCCGAGTGCCTGGTCCGAGATCGGCGTGACGACGCCGAACCAGTAGCGCTCGTTCCGGTAGTGGTGCAGGCGGTGGCTGCGCCAGGCGGCCCGGTAGGGCGCGTGCTTCGGGCGGTAGGACGAGTGGATCAGGAAGTGCGTCCACTCGTAGGCCGCGAGCGCGGTGAGCGACGTCGCGACACCGGTCATCGCGAGCCGCCGGTCGCGCAGGATCGCGGTGTTGAGGCCGACGATCCCCGCGATCACCCGGGTGGCCACCGGCATCGGGACGAACACCAGCTCGGCGTCGCGCGGGTCGCGGTGGTGCGCCCGGTGCTTGCGGGAGAGCAGCGGGTCGATCCGGCGGCCGTTCACGGTCCTCGGCCGCCAGTGCAGGACGCCCACGTGGACGATCCACTCGACGAACGGCTCGCCGGCGACGATCCCGGCGGCCACGGCCGCGTCCCGGCGCGTCCAGCGGCCGAGTGCGGCGCGCGCCGCCACGGCGGTCACGGCCGCCGGGACGAGCACCTTCGGGCTCGGATGCCGGAAGAACTCGCGGGCCGCGCCGGTCAGGGTCAGTCCCGGCTTGAGCCAGCCGGGGGTCTCGGGTCGGGGGCTCACGCTCGGTCCTCCTCGGAGAAGTGGGCCAGCACGGCTGCGCGGCCCTGGTCCAGCAGGGCGGCGGCGCGGGCGCGGGCCCGCTCGCCGTCCCCGGCCTCGACGGCCGCGATCAGGTCCCGGTGGGCGGGCACGTCGCGCCGCTCGTCCACGATGAGCAGGTCGACCAGCGCCTCGACCGGGCGGCAGGCGTCGCGCAGGACGTTCAGCGACAGGCGGTAGCAGACGTTCCCGGACGCCTCGACGAGCAGGTCCCAGAACCGGACGTCGATCGCGGCGAGCCCGGCGGCGTCGTCCGCGCCACCGCCCGCGACGAGGGCGTCCAGGTCGGCGAGGACGCCGTGGAGCGCGGCCCTGACCTCGGTGGACGCGCGCCCGGCGGCGAGGGACGCGGCGTCCGCGCCGATCGCCGTCCGCATCTCCATCACCGACCGGACGATCGTCGCGTCGATGCCGCCGTCCGCGCCGAGGAACAGCCGGGGCAGCACGTCGAGCCCGGCGGATCGGCGGAAGTCGCGCACCCGGGTCGCGCCCCCGTGCCGGATCTCGACCAGGCCGAGCTGGTCGAGCCGCTGGAGCGCCTCGCGCAGCGCCTGCCGGTTGACGCCGAACTCCTCGGTCAGCGCGCGCTCGGCCGGGAGGCGTTCGCCGACGGGCAGCGTGCCGTCCAGGATCCGGGCCGCGATCTGGTCGAAGACCGCCGACGCCACCGAGGTCCGCTCGACGGGGGAGAAACCGCTCATGCCGGAATTCTGGTGATCTGATGGTCGGCACGTCAACTGGTCCGACCACTTTCATGCGAAGAAACGCCGGCCGGTGTCCCCGCGGACGCCGGCCGGCGCTCAGGTGAGGCTCAGGCGCCCGGGTACGCGCCTCCGCCGTGCGCGGCGTCCAGGGCGTCGTAGTCGGGCGTGTGGCCGCGCTTCGGGATCGACTCCACGAAAACGACCTCGCGCGGCTTCTTGTACGACGCGATCTCGCCCCGGACGTGCTCGACGATCTGCTCCGCGGTCGCCTCCGCGCCGTCCTTCAGGACGACGACCGCCTTGGGGGACTGGCCGAACCGCTCGTCCGGGACGCCGATGACGGCCGCGTCCGCGACGGACGGATGCGTCTTCAGCGCGCGCTCGACCTCGGCGGGGTAGATGTTCTCGTTCGCCGACTTGATCATCCGCAGCGTGGGGCCGACGAAGGTCAGCGTGCCGTCGGCCTCGCGCCGTCCCAGGTCACCGGTGTGGTGCCAGCCGCCCGCCGCCTTCGCGGCGTTCAGCTCGGGACGGTTCCAGTAGCCGGAGAACAGGCTGTGCCCGCGCGCGCAGATCTCGCCGACCTCGCCCGGCGGCACCTCCCTGCCGTCGGCGTCGAGCAGCCGCACGTGGACGAGCGGGGACGGCCGTCCGGCGAACCCGGCGCCGCCCATGCCGAGCCCGAGGAAGGTCAGCATCCCGCCGACCTCGGTCTGCCCGTACCCGCCCATCCCGGACGCGCACCACGGGCTGTCGTCGACCGTGATCATCGCGTCCCACTCGGGGGAGTGCGACACGAAGCGCAGCGAGCTCAGGTCGTACTTCCCGCCCGCGTTCGCCTGGACGAGCCCGTCGATCATCGGCCCGAACAGGAACGCCTGCGTGCACCGCTCGGCGTCGATCAGGCGGCACACCTCGTCCGGCTCGTACGCGGGCGTGACGACGAGCCGTCCGCCGAGCTGGAACGTCGCGAGCGTGAACATCATCGTCCCGACGTGGAACATCGGGCCGCAGGCCAGGAACGTGAAGCCGTCCTCCATCTGCCGCATGTGCAGCAGGGCCATGCTGTGCGCGACGAGCGCCGTGTGGCTGAGCAGCGCCGCGTTCGGACGGCCGTCGAACGCGGCCGTGTACAGCGCGAGGACGGGAGCGCCGCCGTCGGCGGCCTCCGGCAGGTAGGGGTCCCCGGACGCCAGGAACGCCTCGTACTCCTCGCCCGACCGGAGCCACCGCGCGTCGAGCGGGACCTGCCCGCGCGCCTTCTCGACGGCCTCGGACTCCTCCCACACGACGACCTTCGGGGTCAGGTCGGCCAGGACGTGCGCGAGCTCGTCGGCGGACTGCCGCCAGTTCGCCGGGCAGAAGATCGCGCCGAGCCGTCCGCAGGCCAGCAGCAGTTCGAGGACGCGGAAGGAGTTCTGGCCGAGCCACAGCACCCGCCCGCCCGGCTCCACGCCGCCCGCGGCGAGGGCCCCGGCGAGCCGCGCGACCCGGTCGTCGAGTTCCGGATAGGTCAGCCGGACGTCGCCGTCGACGACCGCCGCGCCGGCGGGCCTGCCGCGGGCGTGCTCGGCGAGGACGTCTCCGAGGGTGAGCCGGTGTACTGCGGACATCGCGCCTCCAGGGGGTGGGATCAGCGGAACGCGGGCATGACCTCGGCCGCGAAGAACCTCAGGACCTTCTTCATCTCCGCAAGCGGCATCGGCCGGGTGGAGCCGAAGTCGCACATCAGGTGCCCGAAGCCCATCTCCCGGATCGCCTGGATCTGGCCGATGACGCGTTCGGGGTCGCCGATCACCTCGAGCTGCTCCCAGCGGAACTCGCTGTCGACCGAACCGCCCTTCAGATAGCGGTTCTGGTAGTACTCGAAGCCCTTGGCCGCCTGCCCGGTGGCCGAGTCGATCGGCGCGCTCTGCAGGTTGAAGATCCGGGAGCGGTCGAACGCCGCCTCGAACCGGGCCTGGTCCTCGCGGGCCTGCTCGATGGACGGCGCGGCGTACACGATCCGGCTCGCGACCAGCTCCACGTCATCGGTGTCCACGCCGTGCGCGGCGGCGGTCGCGTGCCAGGTGGCGGCGGCCTTGGCGATCTTCTTGAACGGCGCGGCCGGGTCGGCGAGGATCGGCAGCCCGCGCGCCGCGTACATCTCGACGGTCTCGGGGCTGACGGCCGCGACGTGCACCGGCGGGTGCGGCCGCTGCACGGGCTTCGGCATCAGGTTCAGCGGGTGCTCGGTCTCGAAGAACCGGCCCTTGTACTCGTAGTTCTCCTGCGTCCAGAGGCCGAGGATGACGTCGAGGGCCTCGTTGAACCGGTCCCGCGCCTCGGCGAGGTCGAGCCCGAAGTTCTCGAACTCGATCGCCTGGTAGCCGCGTCCGATGCCGAGCTGGAGGCGTCCGCCGGACAGCTGGTCCACCATCGCGGCCTCCTCGGCCACGTGGATCGGGTTGTGCAGCGGCAGGACGACGATGCCGGTGCCGAGCCGCAGCCGCTCGGTGCGCGCGGCCAGGTTCGCCAGCATCGTGAAGATGTTCGGGACGGTGCCGTACTCCCGGAAGTGGTGCTCGGCGATCCACACCCCGTCGAAGCCGAGCTCCTCCAGCAGTTCGACGATCTCGATCTGGTACTCGTACACCTCGCCCGGGGTCTGCCCCGCGAACTGGTGGAACAGATGGAAGGTCGAGAACTTCATCGGGCGGTCAGCCACGTCGCAGGCTCCTTCGTCAACGCGCGGGGCGGGCGCCCGCCCCGGGGGCGGAGCCGCACCCTGCCAACATTACGTACCAAGCGCTCGCTTGGGAAGCCTAACAGCCTGCCCGGCCGGACGGGAGCCGCACTGGAGGTTCGCCCGTTTCGATGAGATGTAAGTGTTATGTGCGACTTGTCAACTTACGTTCACCTCTGGGCGCCCCACCTCGGACTCACACCACCAGATCGACCAGAGGAACGGCACACGTGGGACGCACCACCACCATGACCGCGGGCGCCGCACTGCTCGCCGCGACGCTCACCCTGACCGCCTGCGGCGGCGACGGCGGCAAGAAGGACGACGCCGCACCGAAGAGCACCCTCGACGCGGCCACGTCGTCCGCCGCCCCGTCCGGCGCCGACAACTCCGCCAAGCCCCCGGCGGAGCTCGTGAAGACCGCGCTCGACGCCTTCAAGAACGCCAAGTCCGTGCGGATGAGGGGCGACTTCAAGGACGACGGGCAGGCGATGCGCCTTGACGCCCGGGTCGGCACCGACAAGGCGGACGGCACCATGCAGGGCGGCTTCGGGAGCGGCCCCTCCACCGTGAAGATCCGCACCACGGGCGGCAAGTTCTACATGAACGCCGACACCGCCTTCTGGGCGGACACGCTCGAGGACAAGACGACCGGGGCGGTGCTCGGCGGCAAGTGGGTGCTGTTCCCGTCGAGCCAGGCCAAGCAGTTCCAGACCTTCCTCGGCCTCCAGCAGTTCGACCAGGAGGTCTTCACCCCGTTGCGCAAGGAGTTCACCGCGTCCGGCGGGATCAGGACCCGCCGCGAGGACATCGGGGGAGTCCCGGCGATCGGCCTCACGGGCTCGAGCGGGAAGACGACGGTGTTCGTGTCCGCGAACGGGACGCCGCAGCTGCTCCGGATCAACTCCACGGCCCCGGTCGGCGAGCTGCCCGAGGGCACCTTCGACTTCTCCGAGTACGACGCGCCGCTCCAGATCGACGCCCCGGCGGACGTGGTCGACATCAGCAAGGTCAAGTGACCTCGCGTCCCTGAAGACGAGCCCGCCGCCCGGACTCTGCGGTCCGGGCGGCGGGCTCTCTCGTCGGAGACTCAGTGGGTGCGGCCTGGATGGCCCAACCCGGACGGGTCCGCGATGGGCTCCAGGGCGTGGTCGGCGGCCGGGACGTCGCCGACGCGGCCGAACTCCAGCGTGAGCAGCGCGGCCGCGAGCCAGCCGATGTCGCCCCACGAGCGGAACACGATGCTGCGCGGCCGGTAGCCGGGACGGAACTTGCGGTCGAACAGGTACAGCGACTCGACGGCGATCCACGGATCCAGCAGGTGCAGCGCCTGGTAGCCGGCCTTCTGGACCGGGCCGCGCTCGTCGGCGTCGAGCAGCTCGCGGAACGCGGCGAAGTTCAGCGACACGACGTCGATCCGCCGCTGTTTCGCCCACTCCGCGATGTCGGCGATCAGCCGCTCGTTCAGCCCGTTCGGGGCGTCCGGAAGCCGTCGCATCGCGTCCAGGCTGAGGCCCTGACCGGCGGAGACGTAGCGCTGGAAGGCGATCGGCGCGCCGTCCTCGCCGTAGGCGACCGCGACGACCGCGCCCGGGTGGTAGCCGGTGAGCAGCTCGTCCAGGTTCATGGAGAAACCGCGCTCGGCCGCTCCGCCGAGCGAGCGGTTCGCGACGTCCAGCAGGCCGCCGCGCAGCTCGTCGCCGATCTCCCGCTCCGGGACGATCTCGGACGTCACGCCGAAGTTGTGGGTGCGCCGGACCGCCTGCCGGACGTTGCGCATCTGCCGTCCGGACAGGGAGAACGTCTCGGGGAACAGCACGACCTCGTCGCCGAACCCGAACGAGCGCAGCCCGCCCCAGGACGGCACGAGCGCGGTGCTCGCGCCCAGCACGGCCGGACGCCAGCCGGACCGGCGGCACAGGTCGAGGAACGCGTTGATCGCGGAGTCGTGCGCGTCCGGCGCGCCGACCGGGTCGCCGCCCGCGACCGCGACGCCGAACAGCACCCGGTAGCCGATCGCGGCCCGTCCGTCCGGGCTGAACACGTACGCCTTGTCGCGGCGCAGCGCGAACGGCGCGAGCGTGTCCGAGCCGGGGTGCGCGACGAGGCCCGCGACGCGGCGGCGCTCGTCCTCGTCGCCGGGCGGCGGCGCGGGGTCGGGCGCGAGGAGCGTGACCACCAGGACCAGCAGGCCGACCCCGCCGATCAGCGACAGCGCGCCCGGCAGCCAGGCCGCCCCGCCGGACGGCCCGCCCGTCGCGGACAGGCCGTGCGCGACGTCCGGGCCGACCGAGCGGATCGTCACCCCGCCGAGCACCACGGTCAGGACCGCCGCGACCACCACCAGGACCGCGCCGAGCCGGACCGCCGACCGGATCCGGTCGTGGTGCGGGCGGACGACGAAGGTGTCGCGGCTGAACCACAGCGCGACCGCCGCGGCGGCGAGCACGGGCAGCCGCCAGTAGGCGTCGCCGCCGATCGCGACCGCCGCGAGGCCCATCCCGACCATGACCATGAGCCCGTACCAGGCGGCGCGGCGGCGCAGCAGCGCCCCGCGGGCGACGAAGACCAGCGCGATCGCGAGCACCACCGCGTGCGCGGGCGCCAGTGGGCGCCCGGTCGTGAGCAGCGACAGCCGGTCAAGCCAGGACGGCGTGCCGTGGACCGCGGGGACCGAGAGCATCGCCCCGACCCCCAGCGTCGCGACGGCGTGCGGCCAGGTGGGCGCCGCGTGCATCCCCGCGTGCGGCCTCCCGCCCGTCCCCGACGCCGTGCCTGACCCTGTGCCGGTCGCCGTGCCCGTGGTCGTGTCCAGCGCCGGGTCCTGCGCCGCAGTGCTCCTCGCTGCGTCGTGCCTCGCTGCGTCCACGGAAGACACCTCCGAACGGCTGCAACCACGGTCCGTGGGAACCCATTCCCGCCTGGAAACGTTTATTTACGGCCTTGGTGGGGCATTGGGCCTAGTTTCTCTGATGCGTGGACAGGTCGCCTGGTTCCGTCCTACCCACCGCTACGGTGCTTCCATGACTGGATTCCGTCATGTGGTGCTCTTCACATGGATCGAGGGTACGACCACCGCCCAGGTCGAGGAGGTAGCCGCGCGGCTGAGTGATCTTCCGGGGGTCGTCCCCGAGATCCGCGCCTACAGCCTCGGGTCGGACGCGGGGGTCAACCCCGGCAGCGCCGACTTCGCGATCGTGGCCGACTTCGACGACCGCGACGCCTATCTCGCCTACCGCGACAACCCGGAGCACCGGGCCGTGGTGGACGGCATGAAGCCGCTCATCGCGTCCCGGACCGCCGTCCAGTACGAGCTCTGAGTCGCCATGGGCCCGCGCTCCAGGGCTCGTCCGCCAGTCTAACCGAGCAAGCGCTTGTCTTAATCCCCGTGGCCGGGTTAGGTTCGGCGACGAGGCCCGCCGGGGACGGATCGCGCCCCGTCTCCGGCGGGCGTCCCCGCGGGCGCGCACCGGCGCCCGCGGCGTCCCGGACGACACGGCGCGGCCGGAGGCCGGATGAGGCAGGGGTTCTCGGGACGCGCGGCGGTCGCGGGGATCGGGATGACGGCGCTGTCCCGCGCGTCCGGCCGGACCGAACTGGCGCTCGCCGCCGAGGCCGCGCGCGCGGCCCTCGCGGAGGCCGCCGAGGCGACCGGCGGGGCCGCCGACACGCCCGACGCGATCCTCAGCTACCACCTGAACGATTCCACGCCCGTTCTTTACCTGGCCCGTGAGCTGGGCGTCACCGAGATCGGCTGGCACAACGAGATCTACGGCGGCGGGACGCAGAGCGCGTCGATCCTCGCGGACGCGGCGATGCTCATCGACGCGGGTCTCGCCCGGACCGTCCTGGTGTACCGGGCCCTGAACGGACGCTCCGGCAAGCGGATGAACGCGCTCGGCCTCAAACTCGGCGAAGGCACGGAAGAGCAGTTCACCCACCCCTACGGCATGGCCGGGCCCGTCCACCAGTTCGCCCTGGCCGGGCAGCGGTACCTGTACGACACCGGCCTCACCGAACGGCATCTGTACGCGGTCGTGGCCCAGTCTCGTGCGCACGCGGTCCGGAACCCGCGCGCGCTTCAGCGCCGCCGCCTCGCGATGTCCGACTACAAGGACAGCCCGATGGTCGCGTCCCCGCTGCGGCGCGTGGACTGCTGCCAGGAGACGGACGGCGCGTGCGCGCTCGTCCTCACCCGCGCCGACCTCGCCCCGGACGCCCCGCGCGTCCACGCGGTCGTGCGCGGCGGCGGGCCCGGCGCGTCCACGATGGACCGGGCGGGCGACGTCACCCGCCTCTTCTCCGCGTACGTCGCCCCTCCGCTGTACGAGGCGGCCGGGATGAGACCCGAGCAGATCGACGTGGCGCTGCTGTACGACGCCTACTCCTGGCTCGTCCCGCGCCAGCTCGAGGACTTCGGCCTGGTCGGACGGCCCGACCTGGGCGTCATGCTCGCCGCCGGGGAGATCGCCTGGAACGGCCGCCATCCCGTGAACCCGCACGGCGGCCTGCTGTCCGAGGGCTACGTCCACGGCCTCAACAACGTCGCCGAGGCCGTCCGGCAACTCCGCGGAACCGGCACGAACCAGGTCGCGGGCGCCTCGGTCGCCCTCTGCACCGGCTTCGGCGGAAGCTACGGCAGCGCCGCCGTCCTCACCCGCGCCTGAAGCCCTCCGGGGCAGGTCGTCCGGACGCCCCGGGCGGGGTTACCGTGACGGGGTGGGAGGCATCCGGAAGCCCCGCGTGCCGGCGGCGGTCGTGGACGGCGTCCTCACGCTGCTGGTCGCCGGGATCGTCGAGCTGATGGTGTACGTCAGCCAGGACCCGCGCGAACGCCCCGCCATCCCGCGCGACTACGTGCTCGGCGCGCTGCTGCCGCTGCCCGTCCTGCTGCACCGGCGGCGGCCGATGACGTCGCTGCTGCTCGCGGGCTTCCTGCTGACCGCCTACTTCGCGTCCGGGGCGCCGGGCTTCTCGCCGATCTGGGTGGTGGGCGTGCCGACGTTCTCCGCCGTCCTCGCCGGATACCTGCGCTGGGCGACGGGGATCAACGCGTTCTTCTTCGGCTTCGGGTTCCTCGCCGTGATCCGGAAGGGCGACCCGCCCGCGACCGCGGTCGCCGCGTTCCTCCAGCAGTGGGCGCTGGTCACGGTCGTGATCCTGCTCGCCGAGGTGATCCGCAGCCGCCGCGCGCTCGCCGCCGAGACCCGCGAGCGGCTCCGGATGGCGGGCGAGGAGAAGGAGCGCGAGGCCGCCCGGCGCGCCGCCGAGGAACGCCTCCGGATCGCCCGTGACCTGCACGACACCGTCGCGCACGGGATGGCGACGATCACCGTCCAGGCGGGCGCGGCGCTGCGCCGCCTCGCGGACCACCCGGCGGACGACCCGGTCCGCGCCGCCGTCGCCGCGATCCGCGCCAGCAGCAAGGAGTCGCTCGCGCAGCTGCGCGCCACCCTCGGCCTCCTGCGCGGGGACGGCGACGGGCCGCGCGCCCCCGGCCTCGGCCGCCTGCCGAGCCTGGTGGACGCGGTGCGCTCGGCGGGCCTGCCGGTCGAGGTCGAGGTGTCCGGGACGGCCGTCCCGCTGGACGCCGCGACCGACGAGGCCGCCTACCGCATCCTCCAGGAGTCGCTCACCAACGTCCTGCGCCACGCGGGCGACACGGCGACCGCGCGGATCACCATCGACCACTCCGGCCGGGACGTCCGCGTCGAGATCGCCGACGACGGCCCCGGCGGGACCCAGGGTTCGGACGCCGACGCCTCCGGGGGCGGCCACGGCCTCACCGGCATGCGCGAACGCGCCGAGGCCGTCGGCGGGACCCTGACCGCCGCCCCCGGGCCGGACCGGGGGTTCCGCGTCGTCGCCGTCCTCCCCGCGGCCCCCGCCGCGCCGGCGGACACTCCCGGGGGAGTACTCCGGGGGGAGTAGCCGTGCCGCGAAGTGTCTCCGGACACCCGACGCGCCGGGATGGGCCCCGGAGGGACCCTCCTGCCATGACCACGAAGACCATCTCCACCGACGGCGCGGTCGCCCGCCTCGCCCGGCTCTGCTACCGGCGGCGCCGGCTCGCCGTCCTGCTCTGGGTGCTCGGCGCGGTCGCCGTCATGGCGATCGGCTTCTCGATGTCGGCCAAGGCGTCCAACACCTTCGGGGGCGGCGGCTCCGGATCGGCGAGGGCGCAGAAGATCCTCGACGCGCACTTCCCGCAGGCGAACGGCGACAGCGTCACGCTCGCGATCCAGGCCGACGGCCGGGACGTCCGCGACCCCGCGGTCAGGGCCCTGGTCCAGCCCGCGCTCCAGCGGCTCGCCCGGACCCCGCACGTCACCGGCGTCGTCTCGCCCTACCAGGCGCCCGGCCGGATCTCCTCCGACGGGCACAGCGCCTTCGCCACCGCCCAGCTCGACGTCTCGTCCAACGACATGCCCGCGGGCGACGTCACCAAGCTGATCTCCGACGTCCGGGGCACCAAGGACGGCGTCCGGCTCGCGCTCGGCGGGAGCTCGGTCGCCTCCGCCGAGACGCCCGGCGGAGGTCCCACGGAGGGCATCGGCGTCCTCGCCGCGATGGTCATCCTGCTGATCGCGTTCGGATCCGTCCTGGCCATGGGCCTGCCGATCGTCACCGCGCTGTTCGGCATCGGCACCGCCCTCGCGCTCATCGGGCTGATCGGCCACCTGCTGCCCGCGCCCTCGTTCAGCCCGATCGTCGCCGCCCTCATCGGCCTCGGCGTCGGCATCGACTACGCGCTGTTCATCGTCACCCGCTACCGCGAGGCCCTGCACGACGGCGAGGACCCCGAGACCGCGACTGTCACCGCCCTGTCCACCGCCGGACGCGCCGTCCTGTTCGCCGGATCGACCGTCGTCGTGGCCATGCTCGGGCTGCTGGTCATGGGCGACAAGCTCCTCGCCGGGGTCGCGGTCGCCGCGTCCACCACGGTCCTGATGACGATGGTCACCGCCGTCACCCTGCTGCCCGCGCTGCTCGGCTTCACCGGCCGCGGCATCGACCGGCTGCGCGTGCCCGGCCTCGGCCGCCGCGCCGGGCGCCCCCTCGCCGAGCGCTGGGCGGACGTCGTCCAGAGGCGTCCCCTCCCGGCCGCGCTGATCGCCGCCGGACTGCTCCTCGTCCTCGCCGTCCCGGCGCTGTCGATGCGGCTCAGCCTGCCCGACTCGTCCACGCAGCCGCACGGCAACTCCGCGTACGCGGCGCACCAGATCCTGGCACGCGGCTTCGGCCCGGGCGTCGAGGCCCCGCTCGTCATCGTCGCCGAGGGCGGGGACGCGACCCGGGTCGCGGACGCCGTCCGCGCCACGCCGGGGGTCGAGAGCGTCCAGCCGCCGCGTCCCAGCGCCGACGGCGCGGCCTCGGTGACCATCGCCTACCCGCGCACCGGCGCCCAGGACGCCGCGACGCAGACGCTCGTCCACCGCCTGCGCGACACGGTCGTCCCGGACGCCACGCGCGGCACCGGCCTCGCCGGGAAGGTGTTCGTCGGCGGCCCGAACGCGGCCTCGATCGACTTCGCCGACAACGTCCAGCACCGCCTGCCCTGGCTCGTCGCGGTCGTCGTCGGGTTGTCGCTGTTCCTGCTGGTCGCGCTCGTCCGCTCGGTCGTCGTCGCCGTCCAGGCCGCGCTCATGAACCTGCTGTCGATCGCCGCCGCCTACGGTGTGCTGACCGCCGTCGTCCAGTGGGGCTGGGCGGGCGAGGCGCTCGGCTTCCCGGGCGCGATCCCGGTCGCGACCTGGGTCCCGATGATCATGTTCCCGATCCTATTCGGGCTGTCGATGGACTACGAGGTCTTCCTGGTCTCCCGCGTCCGGGAGAACCACGAGCTCGGCATGCCGACGCGGCAGGCCGTCGCGGGCGGCCTCGCGGGTACGGCCCGGGTCATCACGGCCGCCGCCGCGATCATGGTGATGGTCTTCTTCTCCGTCCTGCTCGGCGCGGACGTCGCGGTCAAGCAGGTCGGCCTCGGCATGGGCGTCGCGATCCTCATCGACGCGACCGTCGTCCGGATGCTGCTCGTCCCCGCGCTGATGGAACTCTGCGGCGAGGCCAACTGGTGGACCCCGAGGTTCCTCCGCCGGCGTCGCTCGGAGCTCGAGCCCGCCCCGGTGCCGACGCGCTGATGGCGAAGCCGACGCGCTTCCGTTCGCGTGCCGGATCGCCCTCGGCTCAGCCTCGGGAGCGGACGCTCATGATGGCGTCCCTGAGCTGCTGGAACGTCTCGGCCTCGACCAGCCGCGGGCCGGAGCGCAGCGGAACCATCGCCCACCAGGCGCCGGTCGCCTCGCCGTACCAGACCCGCACGCCGGGGAACTGCTCCATGAGCCCGCGTGCCATCGCCTCGCGCAGCTCGGCGGGCGGCGGTTCCTCCCGTCCGGCCCTGTGTCCCGGTGTTCCCGTCATGCCGCCCTCCCCCCGAAGTCCTCATCGTTCACAACGGCCCCGTCGCTTCGCGTGTGACCCTAACTTGGCAAGGTGTGACGAAAAGCACCGGGGCCCCTGGGAGGGACGTGCCGTGAGGGTTTCCCGGGCTCACGGAGCCGACGGTGGCCAGGTCGCGGGCACCCCTAGCGAATGTGAGTGTTTTTCATGTAATTTCCGTGTCCTGCGTCACAGGGGCGCAGCGCACATCGAGGGGTCGCATTGGCGTCGCGTCGGCTTCCGTTCCTGACCGCCGGGGTCCTCGCCGTCGCGGTGGTCGCCACCGCGCTGCTCGACCCCGTCGGGTTCTTCGCACTCTACGGTCTGCCCGGCGACCTCACCCCCCGTACCCGCTGGCAGCTCGCGCCGCTCGCCGTGCACCTGCCGCTCGTCCTCGCCGGGACGGCCTGGGTGACGCACGTGTTCGGACGCCTGCCGCGCAGGCGCTTCGCCACGGTCTGGGCCGGAACCGTCCTCGCCGTCCTGGTGGCCAAGGCCGTGACGGTCGCCGTGGCGACGGTCCCGATGTTCGGGTTCGGCGACATCGTCTGGTCGACGTCGTACACGGTTCCGAAGGCCGCGCTGTACGCGCTGCTCCCGGCGGCGGTGGCGTGGTGGTTCGGCCGTTCGTCCCGGCCCGCGGAGGAAGCGGAAGCGGAGGCCGCGCCCGTCTCCGCCTGGGCGGTCGCGGGGACGGCGACGCTCGCGGCGGCCGTCAGCGGCCCGTGGGTGTCCTCGCACTGGTCACGGGACCTGCCCGGGTGGGTGCCGTCGGCGTCCCCGGACGCCGAACCCTGGGCGTTCGCCGCCGGGCTCGCCGTCCTGTTCCTCCTGCTCGCACGCACGCAGCGGACGTTCGCCCGCCGCTCCGGCGGCCTCCCCGCGACCTTCCTGGGCGGCTGGATCGCGACGCTCTGGGCGGGCGCGGGCCTCGGCGTCGCACAGGTCGTCGCGCTCGTCATCTCGGACGGCTTCGGAAGCCCCCTCCAAACCCCCGCCGCCCTGTACGTCCGGATCGCCGAGGGGGTCTCGTTGGGCCTGGCGGTCGGCTGGACGGCCGGACTCGCCGCGCTCCTCCTCACCGTCCCCGCCGGCCGCCTCGTCCGGCCCGCCCACCGGATCGGACGGGCCGTCCCCGGCGTGCTCGCGGTCGTCGTCCTGGCGGGCGTGGTCGTGGCGGCGGGCGGTTCCGATTCGGGGGCGTCCACCGTGCCGTCCGGCCGTGTGGGGGACGGGCTGTCGCCGCTGCGGGCCGTCCGCGGCGACCATCCGCGGATCGTGGACGCGGCGGGACGCCAGGTCCTGCTGCGCGGCGTCAACGTCAACCAGCTCGTCGACTTCTACGCCGGACGCCCCGGCTTCCCCGCGACCCGTCCGCTCGGCGAGGACGACTTCCGGCAGATGGCGGGGCTCGGGTTCGACGTCGTCCGGCTCGGCGTCTCCTGGTCCGCGATCGAGCCCTCGCCCGGCCGCTACGACCAGTCCTACCTGGGACGGGTCGACCAGGCCATCGCCTGGGCGCGCGCGAACGACATGTACACCGTCCTCGACATGCACCAGGACGGGTGGAGCAACGCGCCGACCCCGCGCGGCGCGTCCTGCCCCGCCGGGACCTCGCGCATGGACGGCTACGACGGCGCGCCCACCTGGGCGACGCACGCGGACGGCGCGCCCCGCTGCCAGTTCACCGGACGCGACATCTCCCCGGCGGGCGACCGCGCGTTCACGAACTTCTACTACGACCGCGACGGTGTCCAGACCCGCCTCGTGGACACCTGGGGCATGCTCGCCGCCCGCTACGGCACCGACCCGTCCGTCGCCGGATTCGACCCGCTCAACGAGCCCGGCTTCGGCGAGCAGGCCCCGGTCACCTCGACGCTGCTGCTCGGCCGCTTCTACGACCGGGTCCTGGAGCGGATCCGGTCCGCCGAGGCCCGCCCGCACCTGTTCTTCGCCGAGCCGAGCATCTTCTGGTCGGGCACCGGCTTCGACCCGATGCCCCGCGGCTCCTTCACCGGCGACCCCGACGTGGTGTTCGCCCCGCACCTCTACGCCGAGTCGATCACCATGGACGCCTCGCTCGGCCTCCCGGCGATCACGTCGGTCGAGCACGGCTTCACCCTCGCGTCCCGCATCGCCCGGAACATCCCGGTCTGGAGCGGCGAATGGGGCTACTGGGGCTCGGAGCAGAGCATCCACGACAAGATCCGGCGCTACGCCGCCCAAGAGGACCGTCACGGCATCGGAGGCGCGTTCTGGGTGTGGAAGCAGGCCTGCGGCGACCCCCAGAACGGCGCCGAACCCATCGGCAACGCCCTCAACAAGGTGGACTGCGCCACGGGCAAGGACCTCCCGCGCGACTCCGTCACCGTCGAGACCCTGTCCCGCGCCTACCCCCGCGCCGTCCCAGGACGCCTGACGAAGCTCACCCACACGCGCGCAGGAGGAATCCACCTGGAAGGGACGGCCTCCGGCGGAGACTGCGCCCTGGACATCTGGCTCCCCGACTCGGCGGCCCGCCCCGTCCTCGTCACGCGCGGGAAGAACGTCGAGTTCACCGGCCGCCGCGTCGCGGGCGCCTGGCGGGTCGGAGGCTGCGCCACCGGCCGCTACAGCCTCGACATCGACTGACGCCCAGGGAAGGCGCCCAGGAAGGCGCCGAGGGAAGGCGCCCAGGGAAGGCGCCCAGGGAAGGCGCCCAGGGAAGACGAAAAGCCCGCTCCGGCGCCACGGCGCGCGGAGCGGGCTCCAGAAGAACCGAACCTCAGTGGGTGTTGATCCCGTCGAACATGACCTTCAGGTAGTGGTCGGCGAGACCCTGCGCGTTGAGGCGCCCACCGGGCTTGAACCAGCGGACCGCGACCCAGACGGTGTCGCGGATCATCCGGTAGGTCAGCTTCGGGTCGACGTCGGCGCGGAACAGCTCCTGCTCCTGACCGGCCTTGATGGTGTCCACCCACATCTTCTCCACCTCGTCCTCGGACTTGGTGAGGTAGGCGAACCGCTCCATGCCCTTGAGGTAGTTCCAGTCGTTCTGCATGACCGTGATCGCGGCGCGGTGCGGCTCCAGCGTGCCGAACGCGATGCGGACCAGGCCCGCGATGGTCGTCCGCGGGTCCTCGCCCCGGTCGATGACCTCCCGGTACCGGGTCATGATCTCTTCGAAGAACCCGGACAGGATCTCGTCCACGATCGACTCCTTGGAGTCGAAGTGGTGGTAGAGACTGCCGGAGAGGATGCCCGCCTCGTCCGCGATGTTGCGCACCGTCGTGGCCTGGAAGCCCTTCTCGGCGAACAGCTCGGCGGCGAGCCGCACCAGGTGCTCGCGGCGCTCCGACGCGGCGGCCGACGAGCCCCTGCCGCGGCGGCGGGCGGCGGGCTCCCCGCCGCCGGATTCGGGTCGTCCGGAATTAGTGCTCGTGGTCGTCACGCTCTCATTATGCCGCGTCCGCCCAACCGCTTGCTCAAATCTGCCGCGCTCCCCTTCCGGAGGTGGGGATCTAGCGCTTGCTTCGTGCCGGGGACGCAGGTGGCGGGCCCGGCGGCGGCTCATGCCATCGAACCCGGCGCCCTGCCAGGACGGCCTGTCCCAAACCGGCCCGACGATGCCCGACGGGGAGGGCCTAGGCGTCCGGGGCCGAGTCCTTCAGGCGGGCGCGGAGGAGGGTGAGGAGATCGTCGCTGCGTTCCGTCATGCGCTCGATCTCGGGGAGCGCCATGTCGTCCCGGACGGTCTCGGCGAGCAGTTCGTCGTACTCGTGCGCGCGCCCGGTGAGGTCGTCCACGCGGCGCTGGGCGACGAGGACCTCGTCGGCCGCGCGGACATGGTCGGCGTACCGCTCCAGCGCCTCGACGCGGCGGGTCACGGCGGTCACCGACCGGTTCAGCTTCTCCCGCAGGGGACGCAGCACCGCCTCGACCTCGGGGACGTCGCCGTCCCGCTCCGGCTCGTCCGCGCGCAGGCGCGACTGGCGGGCCAGGGCGTGCGCGATCTCCCACTCCTCGCGCGGCAGGATCACCGCGTTCTCGGCGCTCTCGAGGAGGCCCTCCCGGTTGACCTCGCTCGCGCGGACGGCGTCCACGGCCGTCTGCGTGCGCGCGAGCAGGGCCCGCGCCTCGTCGTCCAGGTCCTCCGGCACGACGAAGCGGTCCCGGCGCTTGTCCAGCTCGTGCGCGCGCGTCAGGTCGAGGAAGACCGTCGGCGCGCCGATCGCGACCAGGGCGGCCAGCATCGTCATGCCGAGCAGCCACATGGATCCGAGCACGGGCAGCCCCGCGAACCCCATGCCCAGAACCGAGAACGGTGCGAGCGCCACCAGCGGACGCCGCCGCCGGACGAGCGGGTCGAGTTCGGCCCGCAGCGTCGGGTCGGTCACCGGACGGGGCTCCGAGGCGTCCGGGGACGGCTCGGACCCCACGTCCGCGACGCGGCGCCAGTACGTGCGCACATGGGTCTCGAACGCGAAGTCGGTAGCGGGGATCTCGACCTCGGTGGGACCGTCGGGCAGCGGCCACGAACCCACAGGGTCACCGCCGCCCGTCCCGGCGAAGCGGACCCACCAGCCGCCCTTGCCGTCATCGCACCGGTAGCGGCCGGGTTGGATGTCGATTCCTACGAAGAATGTTCCGATGCCTGGAATGGACTCGTTCCAGGTTCTCCTGGCCACGGCGACCTCCGAACCGCCTCGCGCCGCTCGGATTCCTCTCCGGCCGCACCCGCGCGCCGCGTCCCCTGCGGCGTCGAAGCGATATGTGTGCCCGTACCCCGATGCGTGGCGGGGAAGCCGCGTCCGGGGCAGGAGATTGGAACTGGGATACTCCAGGCGTGCGACCCGACTACGACCCGCTTGACGATCCGCCCTGGGCGATGCAACTGGTGGTCCGCGTGGAGAAGACCGATCCACCGAGCCATGACGCCGTGTGCGCCGCGGCCGCGACGGCCGTGGTGCGGCTGCTGGCCGACCCGCGTGCGCAGGAGCCCGAGGGCGAATGGCACGCCTGCGTCCAGGGCTGGGAGTCACGGCGCATCCGCAAGGTGGCCCGGCGCGCGCGCGGAGTGCGATGGCCTGAGGCCCAGGAACTCCCGGGCGTCACGGCCGAGGCCTATGGCGCGCAGGTGCGCGCGTTCCCTCCGGGCCCGATGGACGAGGTCCCGCCACAGATCACCAAACTTCAGGTCGCCGGCCTGGATCTGCCGCTCGCCGAGGAGCCCCTCCCACCGCCGGACGGCCCACACGCCCAGATCGCGCTGAACCCGAACGTCACGATGACCACCGGTAAGGCCGCGGCCCAGAGCGGGCACGCCGCTCACCTCCTGCTACGGCAGGCGGGCGCGCGCGCACGGAAGAGCTGGCTCGAGAACGGCCTGCGCGTGCACCTGGCCCGGGACGTCCCCTGGAACGAGTGTGTGGACCGTGCCACCGTGGCCGTCCGCGATGGCGGGTTCACCGAGGTCCCGCCCGGAACCATGACGGCCATCGCCTGGATCGCGGGCTGACGCCGACCGTGCCCTGAGGGCGGCCCCAGGTCCCAGAGCCTGGTGGCCGCCCTCAGGGGCGTCTGCGTCAGGGAAGGACGACCGCCACGGGGACGATGCCCGCCTGGCGGATGAGGGACGGCAGCCGTCCCGCGAACGGGTGGTGGTCGGTCGGAAGGCCACCGGGATTGTCGATCACGTAGTGGACGACATCACCCGCACGCCGCTCCGCATAGTGCGCGCCCACCGAACGCAGGATCGCGGCCGTCCGGTCTGCGTCGCCCACCTTGACCGACACCCGGATCGGGGATTCGACCTGGAGCGGAGCGTTCGCCACCGCGCGCGGACGAGCCGCCGCCAGCCCGGACACCCCGGCCTTCGGATCGGGCCCGAGCAGAGCGTTGTACAGCAGCTTCGCCGTTCCGTCGCTGAACGCGCGGAAGTTGGGCTCGCCGCCGAACAGGACCGTCCGGCCCTTGCCCACCGGCTCGTCCGTCACGGCCGCGGTCCCGCCCAGTTCGGACGCCCCGTGCTCGTAGCCCGAGACGAACCAGTCCGCCGACGACGCGTCCGGGTAGCCGACCGCGACCTTGGCCGGGTCGCTCTGCCGCATCACCGGGTCGTAGGCGTAGAACTGCCAGGCCGTGGCGCCGACCCCGCGCGCGAGCGGGCTGCGGCCGTCCACCTTCACACGGAACAGCGAGCCCGGGACGTCCGACGTTGGGTCGGTGAACGTGTCGGTCGTGATGCCCAGGCGCGCGGCGAGCTGCGCGCCGCCCTGCCAGCCGACGTACCGGCCGCCGCCCTGGACGAACGTCGTCAGGGCGGCCCGTCCCGCGTCGCCCAGGGCCTGGTCGGCCGCCTCGGCGGGGCCGTCCGGGACGACAAGCGCCCGCACGCCCGCGAGCTTCCCGGACGCCACGTCGGCCGGGCTGAGCAGCGTGTACGGCAGCCTCCACTCGCGGTCGAACCGGGACCGCAGCCAGCCCGCCGACTGCCGCGCGCTGGACGACGTCCCGGACAACTGGAGAATTCCGATCTTCGGCACGTTTCCGGAATGCCCCGGTGTCTCCGCGGGCAGCGGCGGGACCTTCTCGACGGCCGGACGGAGCACCGCCCCCGACGACCCGCCCGCGACGTTCTGCAGCAGCGGCATCGACCACGCGGTCACGTCGTAGAAGTACGGGAACGGGGTATACGAATCCTCGTTCAGCATGGCCTGGATCCAGTGCTTCTGGCCCTGCGCCATGCTGATCGAATAGGTCCCCGCGGGCAGTGTCGCCGAGGTCTCGGCGCGTCCGTAGGGCTTGAAGTCGGGCACGCTCAACGGCCGGACGAGCCGGTCCACCCGCACGCCCATCCGCTGCAGCCGCCGCACGATCGTCCGGACCTCGGGCCCCTTCGCCGGATCGTCCGCACGCAGGAAGTACGTCCGGACGAGCCGGTCCGGGACCTGCCGGTCGATCTTGTTCGGCGGGTTGTAGATCTGGTTCGGCTCCAGCTTCCCGGCCACGCCCTGCCGGTAGGCGTCCACGGCCATCTGATGCCACTCGGTCAGGATCCGCCGCCGGTTCAGCGCGGCCTGCGACAGCGACACCCACTGCGTCAGGTAGTGCTCCTCGACCCGTTCGGGGTAGGGGCTCTCGTCGCCCTTCTCGAGCGTCATCCCGGCGGCGAGGAAGCCGGAGATCGGGACCGTGTCGCCGTACCCCTGGTAGAAGAGGTCGTAGGTGTCCCGGTTGAAGAAGTCGATGCCCTGGCGCTTGAACTCGGCCGCCATCGACGCGCCGTACACGTCGTTGATCCAGCCGATCGCCTGTTCGGGCGTCTCGTGGTAGATCGGGTCGGCGTTCGGCGGGAAGAAGAACGACGTCCCGCCCATCTCGTGCGCGTCGATGTACAGCACCGGCGGGTACTGGTTCAGCATCGAGAGCTTGCCGTCGACCTCGGGCTGCGTGCGCGCGAACCAGTCGCGGTTCATGTCGAAGCCGTAGGCGTTCTGGCGGGTGTCCAGCGTCCGGCCGTCCGGGTTCTGGGTCGGCAGGACGACCACGAGCGCGTTGTCGAGGATCGTCCGCGCGGCGCAGTCGGTGCGGTCGCCCAGGTCGCGCAGCACCTTCAGCGCCGCGTCGGTTCCGCTGGGCTCGTCGCCGTGCACATTGGCGCTGACCCACAGGATCGGGACGCCGTGCTTGGCGAGCCGCTCGGCGAGCTTCGCGGGCGTGCTGGGATCGCGCAGGGTCGCCGCGTCCTCGCGCACGCGCGCGAGCCCGGCACGGGTGAGCAGTTCGGGACGTCCGACGATCGCGTACTTCAGCGGACGCCCCTGGGCGGTCTTGGCGAGCGTCCCGGACACGACGCGTTCGCTGGACGCCGCGACGGCCTCCAGATAGCGGTCGGACTCGGCGGCGGTCACCTCGCGGTCGCCCAGCTCGATGCCGAGGACCTGCTTCGGGGACGGGACCTTCCCCCGGTACACGGGCGTGGTCCGGGTGGGGTCGCAGGAGGGGGACGAGGGCGGTGCGGCGGAGGCGGACGTCGCGAGCGCGGCCGGCGTCGTGAGCGACGCGGCCGCGACGAGCGACACCGCCAGGCGTGAGGCTCTCATGCCTTCGCAAGGTGACATATGTCCCGTCATGCACCAAGGGCAACTTCTGCCAAGATCCGTCCTCCGCCCGGGGCTACCGCACGGGGCGCGAACGTGGTTCGGTGCGGGGAGCGACAATCCGCCACCGGATACTGGGAGGAACCGATGCGCGCCGCGCTGACGACCAAGGACAACAGCCTCACCGTCACCGACGTCCCGGACCCCGTGCCCCTCGACGGGCAGCTCCTGGTGCGGACCCTCGCCTGCGGCATCTGCGGCTCCGACCTGCACGCCCTCGCCGACCCCGACGGCTTCATGGAGACCACCCGCCGCTCCGGCGGCACCCCCTACGACCCGCGCGACGGCCTCGTCTTCGGCCACGAGTTCGCCGCCGAGATCGTGGCCCACGGCCCCGGCACCGAGAGGACCCTGCCCGTCGGGACGGTCGTCTGCGGACCGCCCATCGCCCTCGGCCCGCAAGGCGCCGGGATCGTCGGCTACGCCCCCATGTTCCCCGGCGGGTACGGCGAGTACATGATCCTCAACGAGGGCCTCGCGATGCCCGTGCCGGACGGCCTGGACCCGAAGGTCGCCGCGATCACCGAGCCGTTCTCGGTCGGGGCCCGCGCCGTCCGGCGCAGCGGGATCGCGTCCGGCGACGTCGCGGTCGTCCTCGGCCTCGGCCCGATCGGCCTCGGCGTCGTCGCCCAGCTCAAGGCCCGCGGCCACGGCCCGGTCATCGCCGTGGACTTCTCCCCGCGCCGCCGCGCCCTCGCCGAGGCCCTCGGCGCGGACGAGGTGATCGACCCGGCCGTCGCGTCCCCGTACACCCGCTGGGCCGAGTTCGGCGTCCCGGTCACCACCGTCGACCGCATCGCCGCCGAGCTCTTCGGAACCACGCCGCCCGGCGCCGTCGTGTTCGAGTGCGTCGGCGTCCCCGGCGTCCTGCAGCAGGTCATCGACGGCGCCCCCGCGGGCGCCACGGTCATGCTCGTCGGCGTCTGCATGCAGCCCGACACCGTCGAGCCGGGCGTCGCCGCGTCCAAGGAGATCACCGTCCGCGGCACCTTCGGCGCCATGCCCGACGAGTACCGGGCCACCCTCCACGACATCGCCGCCGGCCGCATCGACGCGGGCTCCATCATCACCGGCGAGGTCGGCCTCCCCGGCCTCGCCCAGGCCTTCACCGACCTGGCCGACCCCGAACACCACGCCAAGATCATCGTCCGCCCCTGAACGAGACCCCACCCGCGCCCCCGCGTCCACCGCGCGGCCGTACCGCTTCGTCCTGCGTGGCCGTGGCCGAACGCTCGTGTGGGACCTGTGGCTTGTGGGGGAGCGTCAAAAACGCCGTGCACCGGGCGCCGTCAAGGCGCCCGGTGCACGGCTCAAGGTTCTCGGGTGGTCAGGAGCGCGACGGGGGAGCCGGGCGGGGGATGCGGTTCAGTGCCGCCAGCGCCAGCTCCTGGGTGCGCGTGAGGCCGCCGCCGTCGGCCGCGCCGCCCGAGCCGCTGTTGAGACGGGCCTTGACGCCGAGCCCGTACGAGACGAACAGCAGGACGCCGAACAGGATCAGGTAGCCGAAGTGCTCCGCGAGGCCGCCCCACTTGCCGCGCAGGACGTCCAGGACGGCGAGGACGCCGAAGCCCGCCATCCAGCCCGCGAGCGGCGGCAGGAACCACACGTCGCGGCGGCGCAGCAGCCCCGCGACGGTGAGCACGACGAGCAGCAGCTCCAGCCCCTTCACCCCCGCGAGGACGGTGCCCGCGACGCCGGAGTCCAGGTAGGACGCGACCTGGTCGCGCCGGTCGCTCCACGACAGGACCGCCGCGACGGCGCTCGCCAGGCCGTACGCGATCAGGAAGACGCCGACCGGGTAGTGCAGCCGGTGCCAGTACGCGGACGCCCCGGACCGCTTCGGTCCCGGCGGCGTCACCGGACCCGGGCCGGACGCCGACACGGCGGCCTGCTCGGGATACGCCGGTGGCGCGGAACCGAACCGAGCGTCATCGGGCCGCTGAGGAAGCCGGTTGTCCGGCCTCGTCAGGTCGGCCCGCCAGTCCCGATCAGCCCCACTCATCCCGGTTTCCCGCCTTCCTCGCCTTGGCCAAGCGCACGATATCCCGATTATCAGACACATGATCGGGCGGATCGGTTCGCACACGCCGTCCACGACCTGCCGAGTGATCGAACACGGGCGCGCCACGGCCGTCAGTGCGTGCGCCCCGGGCGGCGGCGTGCCAGTCTGACGCTCGTCGGGCCACGCGATTCCACGGGAGAAGCGAGGATGACGCCTGACGACACGGGAACCGCCGCGCTGGTCAAGACGCGGATCGAATATCTGGAGGAGCTCGGCGACGAGCTCGTCAGGCGGGGCCTGCGGGTACGGCTCACCGTGCCGCGCGGGCAGGCGCCCGGCCTGCACGTGACGAACCCGGACGCGTCCGCGCTGACGGAGAACATCCTGGCCGAGGAGGACGCGGACGGCTGGTGGTACCGCTGGTCCTGGGGTGAGCGCCTCGCCCCGGCGGGTTCGGTCGCGGACGCCGCCGACCTGATCCAACGCGTTCTCGCCGCGCTGGACTGACCACACCCGCACGGGCGGCACCCGCACGGGCACGCCCACCGCGCACAAGGGAAACCCGTCGAAACGGCCATGCGCACCCGCATGGCCGTTTCGCATGGCCGCCCTCCGCGACTCCGCTCCCGCGCGCTCTCCCGCTCCCGCGCGCCCTCCCGCTCCCGCCCGCTCCCGCGCTCCCGCCCACGCCCGCCCGGCCTCCGTGCCGGATTTCGGGACTTATGTTGGGGCGGCGAACTTTTTCTTGATCTTGATGCTTCGGCGGGGGCCGTGAAGTCCGTCCTGGTGGCGGGTGTTTCATCCGTGTTGAGCTGGCGTTACTGGATTGTTACTGCTCACAACAAATTCATCCGGCCCTGGGGGTGACATCACCGCCGAACCCGACATAAGTTGCGGGACACAACATTTCGCGTGACGGCGAGGGGGGAGCCCCACTGACCCGTCCCGCGTGCTTCCCACCCCCGACGACCGGCCGCGGCGACGCGGCCACCCCAGAAAGGACCCGGGCACATGCGCAAGGGGATCATCGGTCTCGCTGCGGTCACCGCCGCGGCGGCCCTCACCCTCACCGCCTGCGGGGACGACAAGAAGGACACGGCGTCCGGCGGCGACGCCGCGGCCAAGGGCAAGATCGGTGTGATCCTGCCCGACACCAAGTCCTCGGTCCGGTACGAGAGCTTCGACCGCCCCTTCCTCGAGCAGTCGTTCAAGGCCGCCGGTGTCAAGTACGACATCCAGAACGCCGAGGGCTCCACCCAGCGGTTCCAGACCATCGCCGACCAGATGATCACCAACGGCGTGACCGTCCTGATCGTCGACGGCCTGGACTCCAACTCGGCCGCCGCCGTGCAGCGCAAGGCGCAGCAGCAGGGCGTCAAGACCATCGACTACGACCGGCTGACCCTCGGCGGCGTGTCCGACTACTACGTCTCCTTCGACAACGTGAAGGTCGGCGAGGAGCTCGGCAAGGGCCTGCAGAAGTGCCTGGGCGACAAGCAGGCGAACATCGCCTACCTGAACGGCGCCCCGACCGACAACAACGCGACGCTGTTCGCCCAGGGCGCCCACAGCGTCCTGGACAAGGTCGCCACCTACAAGAAGGTCGCCGAGCAGGCCGTCCCGGACTGGGACAACCAGAAGGCCGCCACGATCTTCGAGCAGATGCTGACCCAGCAGGGCGGCAAGATCGACGGCGTGCTCGCCGCCAACGACGGCGTCGGCAACGCCGCCATCTCGATCCTGAAGAAGAACTCGCAGGCCGGCAAGGTCCCGGTGACCGGCCAGGACGCGACGGTGCAGGGCCTCCAGAACATCCTGGACGGCACCCAGTGCATGACGGTCTACAAGCCGGTGAAGCAGGAGGCCGACGCGGTCGCCAAGCTCGCCATCGACGTCATGAAGGGCCAGAAGGGCGAGACCAACGGCACCACGAACGACCCGCAGGGCAAGCGGGACGTCCCGTCGATGCTGCTGAGCCCGATCGGCGTCTTCAAGGACAACGTCAAGCAGGTCGTCGACGACGGCTTCGTCAAGAAGGACGAGCTGTGCAAGGGCGCCTACGCGGCCAAGTGCACGGCCGCCGGCATCCAGTGACGACCGACCGCTGAGCAGTACCGGAACGCGCCCGGCCCATGGCACCACCGGGCCGGGCGCGCTCCGGAGCGCACGGCGAACCCGAAGGGAATGACGTGGCAGAAAACGGCGAACCCGTCCTGCGCCTGGTCGGCGTCAACAAGAGCTTCGGCCCGGTGCACGTCCTGCACGACGTGGACTTCACCCTCCGCCAGGGTGAGGTGATGGCTCTGGTCGGCGACAACGGCGCCGGCAAGTCGACCCTCATCAAGTGCATCGCCGGGATCCACCCGATCGACTCCGGCGTCATCGAGTACGACGGCCGCGAGGTGAAGATCGGCGGGCCCCGCGACGCCGCCGAACTCGGCATCGAGATCGTCTACCAGGATCTCGCTCTCGCTGACAATCTCGACATCGTGCAGAACATGTTCCTCGGACGCGAGCAGCGCAAGGGCATCGTCCTGGACGAGGACGCGATGGAGGAGAAGGCCCGCGAGACGCTCGCGCGCCTCTCGGTCCGCACCGTCAAGTCCGTCCGGCAGCAGGTGTCGAGCCTGTCCGGCGGGCAGCGGCAGACCGTCGCCATCGCCAAGGCCGCGCTGTGGGACTCCAAGGTGGTCGTGCTGGACGAGCCGACCGCCGCGCTGGGCGTCGCGCAGACCCGGCAGGTGCTCGACCTGGTCCGCAGGCTCGCCGACACCGGCCACGCGGTCGTGCTGATCTCGCACAACATGAACGACGTGTTCGAGGTCTCCGACCGCATCACCGCCCTGTACCTCGGCCGGGTCGCGGCGGAGGTCAAGCGCACCGACGTCACCCACGGCCAGGTCGTGGAGCTCATCACCGCGGGCCGCTCCGGCGACCTCGGGCTGGCTCCGACGTCCGCGGCCGAGACCATCTGATAGGGGAAGCGATGTCCACCGACATCCCCAGGCTGGCGGACGCTGACTTCGCCGCCGACCGCCGGCAGCTCGACGTGCGCTCCGCGGTCTCCGACTACTGGGCGCGGGTGCGCGCGGGCGAGCTGGGCGCGATCCCGGCGATCCTCGCCCTGGCCTTCCTGGTCGTGCTGTTCACCGGGCTCCGCCCGGAGACGTTCCTGTCCAAGGGCAACGTCGCGAACCTGTTCACGCAGGCGCTGCCGGTGACCATCCTCGCGATGGGCCTGGTCTTCGTCCTGCTGCTGGGCGAGATCGACCTGTCGGCGGGCGTGGCGAGCGGCGTGTGCGGCGCGGTCATGGCCAAGCTGATCGTCGACTCCGGCCAGCCCTGGTACGTCGCGGTCATCGCGGCGATCGCGGTCGGCGTCGTCATCGGGACCGCGATCGGCTGGCTGGTGTCGGTCATCCGGATCCCGTCGTTCGTCGTGACGCTCGCGCTGTTCCTCGGCCTCCAGGGCATCACCCTGAAGCTGATCGGCAAGGGCGGCACCGTCCCGGTCCGGGACGACGTCATCGTCGCGCTCGCGAACAAGAACATGCCGATCTGGCTCGGCTGGACGCTGGCCGTCGTGGTCTCGCTCGGCTACGCCGGGAGCCAGCTGTGGCGCTGGGACCGGCAGCGGCGGCGCGGCCTGCACGGCAAGCCCGTGCAGCTCGTCGCGGCGCGGGTGCTGGTCGTCGCCGTGATCCTGCTGTTCGGCACGTTCGTGCTGAGCCTGGACCGCGCGCCGAGCCCGCTGGTCACCCTCGCGGGCATCCCGTGGGGCGTGCCGCTGGTGGCCGTCCTGCTGATCATCGCGACGTTCGTGCTGGACCGCACGGCCTACGGACGGCACCTGTACGCGGTCGGCGGCAACGCCGAGGCGGCCCGCCGCGCGGGCATCAACGTGACCCGGATCCGGATGTCGGTCTTCATGATCGCCTCCGGGCTGGCCGCGGTGTCCGGCATCGTCGCGGCGTCCCGGCTGAACTCGGTCGCGACGGACTCGGGCGCGGGCAACACGCTGCTGTACGCGGTCGGCGCGGCCGTCATCGGCGGGACGAGCCTGTTCGGCGGGCGCGGACGGGCCCGGGACGCGATCCTCGGCGGCCTGGTCATCGCGATCATCGACAACGGCCTCGGCCTGCTCGGCGTGGACGCCTACGCCAACTTCCTGATCACCGGCGGCGTGCTGCTGCTGGCGGCGGGCATCGACGCGCTCTCGCGCCGGCGCCGGTCGGCGACCGGAAGATAGCGGGACGCGTCATGCGTTTCCGGCCGCGCCCCGGGGACCCCGCCAACGCGGGGCCCCGGGGCGCGCCCGTCTCCACTCCCGTCCGGGACGCCCCGCCCGCGACACCCTTCACGGCGTCTCCCGCCGCGCCCTTCACGGCGTCCCCGGCCGAGGCCGGAACAGGCCCGTGGGACGGCGCGGGAGCGGTTGTGGGCCGGGACGTCCCGGCTGCTACGCTCAGCGCCCACGACCGCTCCACGCGCGCGGGCGGCGCGGCTTGGTGGGAGCCCCCCGGAATGTCACAGACCCCTGTGTTGGACCTGCGCGGCATCGACAAGAGCTTCGGGCCGGTCCGAGTCCTCCAGCAGGTCGACTTCACCGCGTACGCGGGTGAGGTGACCGCGCTCGTCGGCGACAACGGCGCGGGCAAGACGACGCTGGTGAAGTGCGTCGGCGGCATCCACCCCATCGACGGAGGCGAGTACCTGTTCGACGGCCGCCCGGTGCGCCCGACGAGTCCCCGCGAGGCCGCCGCGCTCGGCGTCGAGGTCGTCCACCAGGACCTGGCGCTCGCCGACAACCTCGACATCGTGCAGAACATGTTCCTCGGCCGCGAGCGCCGCCGGGGCCTCGTCCTGGACGAGACGGCGATGGAGGAGCTCGCGCGCCGCACCCTCGCCGAGCTGTCCGTGCGGACGATCGGGTCCGTCCGGCGGAAGGTGTCGGAACTGTCCGGCGGGCAGCGGCAGACTGTCGCGATCGCCCGCGCGGTGCTGTGGGACTCGCGCGTGGTCGTGCTGGACGAGCCGTCCGCCGCGCTCGGCGTCGCGCAGACCCAGCAGGTGCTGGAGATCGTCCGGAGGCTCGCCGACCAGGGGCTCGCGGTCATCCTGATCTCGCACAACATGAACGACGTGTTCGCGGTGTCGGACCGGATCGCCGCGCTCTACCTGGGCCGGACGGTCGCGCAGGTGCGCGCCGCCGATGTCACGCACGCCCAGGTCGTCGAGCTGATCACCGCGGGCCGCTGCGAGTCGCTGGGGATCCGCGGATGAAGGCGGGACCGTCACAGGAGGACATCCGGCGGCACAACCTCGGCACGCTGCTGCGGTACGTCCACGTCCGCGGCCCGGCGTCGCGCGCGACGCTCGCCGAGTCGCTCGGGCTGAACCGCAGCACGATCATGGCGCTGACCGCCGACCTCACCGCGGCCGGGCTCGTCCGGGAGGAACTGCCCCGCAGCCCCGGCCGCCGCGCCGGACGGCCGTCGCTCGTGGTGCGTCCCGAGTCCACGCGCGTGTACGTCCTGGCGTTCGACGTCGGCGTGGACCGGCTCGCGGTCGCGCGGGTCGGGCTCGGCGGCGTCGTCCTCGACCGGCGCGAGTCCCCGCACGAGGGACGCGGCCCCGTCGAGCCCGCCGAACTGGTCGGGACGCTCGCCGGGCTGGCCCGCTCGCTCGTCCGCAAGGCGGGCCGGGACGCGGTGTGCGTGGGCGCGGCGCTGGCGTTCCCCGGCATCGTCCGGCGCGGCGACGACGTCATCCGGTTCGGGCCGAACCTGCGGGTCGGGGACGTGACGCTCGGCGACATGCTGTCCCGGCGGCTCGCGCTCGGCGTGCCGGTCGCCGTCGCCAACGACGCGAACATGGGCGCGATCGCCGAGCACGAGCGCGGCGCGGGCGTCGGCTGCGACGACATGGTCTACCTGCACGGGGACGTCGGCGTCGGCGGCGGCATCATCGTCGGCGGACGGCTGCTCGGCGGCCAGGACGGCTACGGCGGCGAGGTCGGGCACATGGGCGTCAACCCGGGTGGCCGGCCGTGCTCGTGCGGCGCGCGCGGCTGCCTGGAGTCGGAGGTGGGGGAGCGGACCCTGCTGACCCTCGCGGGCCGCGCCGACCTGACCGGGATGACGAGCCGGGAGGCCGTCCGCGCGATCGTGGACGCCGCCGACCGCGGCGACGTCGTCGCCCGCGACGCGCTGCACCAGGTCGGCACGTGGCTCGGCCGGGGCGTGGCGAACCTGGTGAACATCTTCAACCCGGGCCTGGTCGTGTTCGGCGGGACGCTCCGCGACGTCTACCTCGGGTCGGCGGCGCAGGTCCGCAGCGTCCTGGCGACGGAGGGCATGGCCGCGCCGCGCGAGCGCGTCCGGCTGCGGACGGCGCAGCTCGGCGACGACACGACGCTCCTCGGCGCCGCCGAGTTCGCGTTCGCCGACGTCCTCGAAGACCCGCTGCACGTCCTCGCGCGCCTGCGCGACCCGGAAGAGGAACCGGTGAACTCCTAGGCGAAGCTGCCGTAGGCCCCCTTGTAGAACAGCAGGGGTTCGCCTTCGTGGTGCTTGTCCAGGTGGTGGACGCGCGCGACGACGATGACGTGGTCGCCCGCGACGTGCTGGTTCTCGACCGACACCTCGATCCAGGCGAGCGCGCCCTCGATGACCGGGCTGCCGCCGGGGGACCCGGTCCAGGTGATGTCGGCGAACTTGTCGCCGCCCTTGAGCGCCAGCCGCTTGCAGACCTCGAGCTGCGGCTCGCTGAGGATGTTGATGCACAGCCGCTCGGCGTCGCGCAGCCGCGGCCAGGTCGTGCTCGTGTGCGCGACGCAGAACGCCACCAGCGGCGGGTCGAGCGAGACCGAGGTGAAGGAGTTGGCGGCGAGGCCGGTGGGACGGCCGGTCGCCGTGTCGATGCCGGTGATCGCGACGACACCGGTCGCGAACCGTCCGAGGACGGACCGGAACCGGGCGCTGTCGATGTCGGTGACCTTGCCGTCCGTCCGGGCGGCTCCGGGCGCCGAACCGCTGGCCGAGTGCCCGTTGGGGGATCCGTGCATGCGGCGTTCCACTCCCGGTCCGTGGCGTCGCTCGGCCGACCCGGTCGCCGGGAGCGCGGTGGCGTGTTCGGCCATCACACCCGTTCCCTTCTCTTAGCCAAGCGCTTGCTTGGACGATAGGCGGGCCCTCTCGATACTGTCAAGCACGGCGCCCTCGGGCCTTCTTCCCGTATCCGGACCTCTCCGGACAGAAAGATCAAGCGCACCGAATGGTAAAGTCACACAAGCGCTTGCTTGCCTGCATCTCAGGGAGGACGCCCGTGCCGGGATTCCGCGACCGGACCGCGATTGCCGGAGTCGGCTACACCCCGTTCAGCAAGGACTCCGGCGTCTCCACGCTCACCCTCGCCGTGGACGCGATCACCGCCGCCCTCGCCGACGCCGGCCTCACCGTGGACGACGTCGACGGCATCGCCACCCACCGCGTCGGCGACAGCACGCCCCCCTGGGTCGTCGCCCCGGCCCTCGGCGTCCCCGAGGTCACCTGGTACCTCGACCAGTTCGGCGGCGGCAGCGTCTCCCACTCCGTCATCGCCCAGGCCGCCATGGCCGTCGCGTCCGGCATGGCCGAGACCGTCGTCTGCTACCGCGCCATCAACGCCCGCTCAGAGTTCCGCATGGGCGGCACCGGACGCGCCCCGGCGCCCATCTTTGACGTCCAGTACCAGGCCCCCTACGGCTACTTCGCCCCACCGCAGCAGTTCGCGATGTACACGCGCGCGCACATGAGCCGCTACGGAACGACCCACGAGCAACTGGGCCGTATCGCCGTCCGCCAACGCGAGAACGCCGCGAAGAACCCCCGCGCACTGAAACGCGACCCGATCACCCTGGACGACTACCTCGCGTCCCGCTGGATAGCCGAACCCCTCCGCCTGCTCGACTGCTGCCTGGAGACCGACGGCGCCTGCGCGGTCGTCGTCACCTCCCGCGCACGCGCACGAGACCTCCGCCGCAAACCCGTCCTCATCTCCGCCGCCGCCTGGGGAGGCGGCGACAGCATGTTCTCCGGTGCGGGCTCCACTCCGTCCGGCACCGACTGGACGGTCACCGAAGCCGCCCGCCTGGCCCCACGCCTCTACAAGATGGCTGGTGTCGGCCCGTCCGACATCGACGTCGCCGAGCTCTACGACTGCTTCACCTACTCGGTGCTCGTCCAATTGGAGGACTACGGCTTCTGCCCCAAGGGCGAAGGCGGCCCCTACGTCGAATCCGGCGAGGGCCCGCCGGTCAACACCCACGGCGGCTTCCTGTCCGAGGGGTACGTCCACGGCATCAACCACATCGCCGAAGCCGTCTCCCAACTCCGCGGAGACGCCGGCGACCGCCAGGTCCCGGGCGCCCGGACCGCCCTCTCGACCGCCCAGCCCGGCTACGTCCTCGCCGGAACCTCGGCCCTCGTCCTCCGGAGCGACCAGTGATCGTCCGCCCCGAACCCGACCGCGACTCCCGCCCCTGGTGGGAGGCCGTCCGCCGACACGAACTGACCGTCCAGCAGTGCGCCGACTGCGGCCGCCTCCGCTTCCCGGCCCGCGCGATCTGCAACGCCTGCCGGTCCCGCGCCTCGACCTGGACCCCCGTCTCAGGCCGAGGCCGCGTCTACTCCTGGATCGTCAACCACCAGCGCTTCGCCCCGTCCATGACCGAGCCGATCACCATCCTCGCCGTCCGCCTGGACGAAGGCGACGACCTCCTCATGTACGGCAACCTGACCGAACCCGCCGAGGTCCACGACGGTCTCGCCGTCGAGGCCGTCTTCACCGACCACGACGACGAGACCCTCATCAACTGGCGCCCCGTCCGCGACCGCGGCTGAGCGCCGCTCCTTCCCCCGATCGTCTGGGCCCCGCATCCGCACCGCGAGGAGTCGCGCCCATCAGTGGCTTACCACCAGCTGGTGCAGACGTCGTAGTCGGTCCACGCCGCCCGGGCGCAGGCGCGGAACCTGAGGTTCGGGTCCGAGCTGGCGTAGTGCGCGGGCGTCCACCAAGGCTCATTGGGGCCGGAGCTGGAGAACGGCCCGCACTGCATGTTCCCGTTGCCCCCTGTGGTGGAGACATCGAGCCAGAAGAAGTCATGCATGCCCGTCCAGCCGCCGATCACCGCCCAGCCCGCCTGACGGCCGTTGATCTGACCGACCACCAGCTTGATGGATTTGTCACCCTCCAGCGCCTCCTCTCGGATGACGGTGCCGTGCGGGAGGGAGGACGGGCGTGGCCACGAGGCGCACTCCGCTGGTGTGGCGGACGCGGCCGGCGCGGTGGCCACGGAGGCGAGGGAGGTCAGGCCGAGGCTCAGTGCGGCGAGGACGGAGGCCCCACGGGTGATGCGGATGTGCTTCACGGGTGTCTGGTGTCCTTTCGTGCGGTGTGACTCGCGACATGTGGCCGCCGCCCGGTGTGTCTCCCCTCCGAGCTGCGGCTTCTCCAGTTCTGTCAGTCACCGGATTGTCTGGCCAGTCCCCTCCGTCACTCCAGACAAAGCGGGGGGATCCGTCTCGTGACGGCGAAGTAGGCGTTTTCCCGGATGGACGGCTCGCCCGATCTTGATCAAGATGTGGGCGCGCGGCCGGGTGCATGCCCGCGCGGCAGGGACCGGGAACGAACGAGGGGACCGACCTTGGGGCGTCGTGAGAAACCGCTGGATCCGACGGACGGACCTGTCGCACGATTCGCCTTCGAACTCCGCAAGCTGAGGGACGAGGCGGGCGGGATCACCTACCGGGCGATGGCGGCCCAGGCCCACTACTCCACCGCGACCCTCGCCGACGCGGCGGCGGGACGGCGGCTCCCGTCCCGCGAGGTGGCCCTGGCCTACGTCACCGCGTGCGGCGGCGACCCCGACGAGTGGGCGTCGCGCTGGGACGAGGTAGCGGAAGAGATCGCGGACCGGCCCCGCGACGACGGGCTCGTCTGCCCCTATCCCGGACTGGCGCGCTTCGAGCTCGCCGACCGCGACCGCTTCTTCGGCCGCGACCGACTCGTGGAGCGGCTCGCCGCCCTGGTCGAGAGCCGGAGTGTCAGCCTCGTGGTCGGACCCTCCGGAAGCGGAAAATCCACACTGCTCCGCGCCGGGCTGGCCCCGGCCTTAGAAGACGCGGGTTCCGCCGTCCGGGTCGTCACACCGGGACGCGGACACCTGTGCACGCGCATCGAGCCGCAGAACGCGCGCAGCGTCCTCATCGTGGACCAGTTCGAAGAGGTCTTCACCCTGCGCGAGGATCCGGACGAGCGGGCACGCTTCATCGACCTCCTCCTGGAGTTCGCCCACGAGGACGACGACGCACGTCTCGTCCTCGCCGTGCGCGCGGACTTCCTCGGGCACTGCGCCCAGCACCTCGCCCTCGCCGAGGCGATCGAGGACGGCACGGTCCTGGTGACGCCGATGGGCCCGGACGAGCTGCGCGAAGCCGTCGTCAAGCCCGCCGCCGCGACCGGGCTCGTGGTGGAACGGTCCCTGACCGCCCGGATCGTCGACGAGGTCGCGCGGGAACCCGGAGGGCTCCCGCTGATGTCCCACGCCCTGCTGGAGACCTGGCGGCGGCGTCGCGGCCGGACGCTGTCCGAGACCGCCTACGAGGCGGCGGGCGGGATCCGGGGCGCGATCGCCCGCACCGCCGAGGCCCTCTACGACGAGCTGACCGACCGGCAGCGCGAGGTGGCCCGGCTCCTGTTGCTGCGGCTGGTCGCCCCCGGCAGCGGAACCCAGGACACCCGCCGTCCCACGGCCGTCGCCGAACTCGGCGTCGGTGAGGGGGACGAGGCCGCCGACGTGCTCGAACGACTCGTCGCCGCCCGGCTGGTCACCCTCGACGAGGGCACCGCCGACCTGGCGCACGAGGCTCTCCTGACGGCATGGCCCCGGCTCAGCGAATGGATCGACCAGGACCGGGACCGGATCCGCGTCCAGCAGCGGGTGACCGAAGCCGCCGACGGCTGGGAGACCCTCGGCCGCGACTCCGGCGCGCTCTACCGGGGCGCGAACCTGGCCCTCGCCGAACGCAGCTTCCCCGGCGACCGGGACGGCCTGACCATACTGGAGCGGACGTTCCTGGACCGCTCCGTCGCGGCACGCGAAAGCGCCCGTCGGCGACGCCGCACACGGAACGTCGTCCTGTCCGCACTGCTGGCCGTCGCCGTCCTGGCCTCTCTGGTCGCCTGGCAGCAGAACCAGATCGGCGACCGGCGCCGCACCGAGGCGGCCGCCCGCCGCGCCGCGGACATCGCCGAAAGCCTGCGCTCCTCCGCCCCCACCACCGCGATGCGCCTGTCCCTGGCCGCCTCCCAGATCGCCGACCTCCCCGAGTCCCGCTCAGCCCTCCTATCCGCCGCCTGGCAGCCGGAAAGTGCCGCCTTCACCGACCCGACCAGCGGAGCCGCGGTGATCCGCAGGCTCAGCACCGACGGCCGGACACTGACGAGCATCGGCGCCGACCAGACGACCCGGTGGGACCTGGACACTGGGCAGCGTGTCAGCCTCTGGCCCGGCCTAGGCGGCGACGCGGAGTCGGCAGGGTTCCTGCGTTCGGATGCCCCGATCGTCCCGGTGTTCCCCCGAGACTGGTCCCGCGGCACCTTCGTCCTCCGTGATCTGACCACAGCCCGGGTCACACGGGAGTTCCCCGCCGACGCGGGCGCGGAAATGGGGCCGGATGGTGACCGGGTGATCGGGTATTCGATGACCAACACTGCCAACGTGGTCCGCCTGTGGGACGTGTCCGAAGGGAAGAAGCTGCTCGAACTGTCCTTTCCGCGCGTGCACGGCAAGGACAACGGTCTGGCCAGCGGCGATGCCACCAAGGGGTATTCCGTCGTCCGGCGGCTCATTCGTGAACGCCGCTCGGGTCCTCTGACCGAAGATGTCTTCCCGGACGCGACGCTCAGCCCCGACGGACGCCGTCTCGCGGTGTGCGTCTCGGGCGAGCGGATCCGGATCTGGGATGTCCGGAGCGGACGCCGTCTGCCCACACCTTGGGCTCCGCGAGCGGGTTACGAGTGTCTGAGGGAGCACGTCCTGTTCACCCCCGAAAGCAAGGGACTCGCCTTCGTCGACGACGACGGCGTGCGCGTCTGGGATATCGCGTCCGGGCGGCAGACCGCCAGAGTCGACCACAACGCCCTGAAAGAAGCGGCCTTCAGCCAGGATCGCACGCACCTGGTCGGCACCGACGGGGCGGAGATCCTGCTGTGGCGGCTCGACCGGCCCGACACGCCCGTCTTCCGGCACGCGCTCACCGGCCAGCGGGCCACCGACATCCGCGTCGATCCCCACGCCGGGCGCCTTCGGTACATCGGCGGACCTCCGGGCACCGAACGGACGGTCTACACCCTCGACCTGCGGAATCCCGGTGCCCCATGGCGGGATGTCCCCGCCGCCGAGGCGACCTTCGCCCGCGACGGAACGATGCTCGCCAGCATGCGCCCGATCCCGGACGGCGGCACCCTCCAGATCAGCCTGACCCGCCCGGACACCGGACGAACCGTCGCCACCCTCCCGCCGGTCCCGTGCCGGGACAACTACACACGTCCAGTCCTTGACCCGCAGTGCCAACCGCTGCTCACCTTTGACGGCGCTGGGAACTCACTACTCTTCGGCAGCAGCGTGATCGGCCCCGAATCCGGACGCAACCGCATGTCCCTCTGGGACCTGCGCCGACAGAGTGCCACACCGTTGACCGGCCTGAGCGACAGGTCCATCAACAGCGTCACCTTCGGCCCGGGGGCCGAATCGGTGCTCTTCCTGGAGAGCCCCACGGGTGCCGAGTCCGGCGCTCTGCGGCTGTGGGACATGCGCCGTCGAGCCACCGTCGCGACACTGCCGATCCCCTCACGAGGAATCGGAGGCACGCTGTCGGCCGTGGCCTTGCACCCCGACGGCAGGCTTCTCGTCACCGACCAGTCCCTCGCGTTCGAGCTTCCCTCAGGGCGGGTTCGGCCTGCGGCGGACCGTCCGGGCGAGGCTGTGGTCATGGTCTTCAGTCCCGACGGCAAGCAACTCGCCGTCGGTGACCGGGCCGGTCGGGTCGGCCTTTGGAACGGCGACGCCACCCGGCGGCTGGGCGACCTCGCCGGGTCCGAGCCCGAGCCCGGCGGGGTCACGGCCATGGCCTTCAGCCCAGCCGGCCAGTTCCTCGCCGTCGCCACCGCGAACGGCATCGTGCGGCTCTGGGACACCCGCTCGCACCGTCCCGTCGGCTCCCCGCTCCCAGTCTCCGGCGACATCCCCATGGCCCTCGCCTTTAGCGCGGACGGCAATACCCTGTACATCGCCAACCAGCGGGCCCCACTGCAACGTCAGCGGATCGACCTCGTTAGCGCCCAGTCCACCGTCTGCCAACGCGCAGCAGGCGGGCTGACCCCGACCGAGTGGAAACGCCTCATTCCAGACGCCCCCTACCGGCAGACCTGCCCCGACGCCGCTCAGCGCTGAACCGAACTCACCCCGCTCGTTCGGCGGCGGCGCGTTTGTGCAGAGCGGGTTTGTCGATCTTTCCGTTGGCGTTCACGGGCAGGGAGTCCACCGGGATCACGCGGCGCGGGACCTTGTAGTTCGACATGTTGTCCCGCGCCCAGGCGACGACGGCCTCTGGCAGGACCTCCTGCCCCGGCGGCGGGACGACGTAGGCCCAGCCCACCTCGCCTTGGCGGTCGTCCGGGACGCCGATCACCGCCACTTGGGAGACGTCCGGGCAGGTCAGCAGCAGGCCCTCGATCTCGGCCGGGTAGGCGTTGAAGCCGGAGACGATGAACATCTCCTTCTTGCGGTCGACGATCGCGACGTTGCCCGCGTCGTCCACGATGCCGATGTCGCCGGTGTGCAGCCAGCCGTCCGCGTCGACGGCCTCGGCGGTGCGTTCCGGGTCGTTCCAGTAGCCGCGCATGACGCCGTACCCGCCGACGAGGATCTCGCCCGGTGAACCGGACGGCAGGTCGTCGCCGTCGTCGTTCACGACCCGCACCGAGACGCCCGGCACCGGACGGCCCGTCGAGCCGGCGATCACCTCCACCGGATCGTCCGGCCGTGTCATCGAGACGACGGTGCCCTCCATCAGCCCGTACGCGTTGATCATCCGCTCGATGCCGACCCGGTCCACCAGCCGGCGGATCAGTTCGGGCGGGACGGCGGCCGCCCCGCAGATCAGGACGCGCAAGGACGACACGTCGCGCCCGTCCAGCTCGTCCAGGATCTTGAAGAACATCGGCGGCGCGCCCGCCAGGACGCTGACCCGGTTCTCCTCGATCAGATCGAGCAGCCCGGACGGGTCGAACAGGGCGATCGGCATCATCGTCGCGCGGCGCAGGACGCAGGCGAGCAGGCCCGCGTTGATCCCGAAGCCGTGCGAGAACGGCGCGATGATCGGATAGCGGTCGCCCGGACGCAGGGTGACGAGTTCCGCCCAGTCCCAGTACCCGCGCAGCAGTTGCGAGTGGTGCAGCATGACGCCCTTGGGCGTGCCGGTCGTCCCGGACGTCGCCATGATCGAGGCGATGTCGTCCAGGCCGACCGCGAGCGCCCGTTCCTCGGCCTCCGAAGCCGACGTCTTCTCCCCGCCATCGAGGAAGCCGTCCCAGCTCATCGCCCCCGAAGGTGCGACGCCCGCCCCCAGGACGACCCGATGCCGCAGCTCGGGCAGGTCGGCGTCCGCGATCATGCCCAGGTAGGACGTCCCCATGAAGCCCTCAACCGCGAGCAGCACGGACGCGCCGACCTTCCGCAGTAGCCCGGCCGCCTCCAGCCCCTTGAAACGCGTCGAGACCGGGGCGACGATCCCGCCGACGTCCCAGATCCCATAGGCGGCGACGACCCAGTCCGGACTGTTCGGAGCCCAGACCGCCACCCGGTCGCCGGGCCCGACGCCGAGCGCGATCAGCGAACGCGCGACCTCGGACGCCCGTTCCGCCAGGGACGCCATCGTGAGCCGGACGTCCCCGGCCACGACCACCTCGGCGTCCGGATGGTACGCGGCCTGGGACCGGAGCATGCGCGGGATCGTCCCCCACGCGGGGACGGGCTCAAGGTCCATCACACCCCCAGCGCGGAGCGGTCGCGCCCGAGGTGGTGTCCCCGGACGTCGGTGACGTTGCCCGGACGCCGCGACTCAGCGACCTCCTCCTCCACGACGACCTCGATCGACACCGGGGTCAGCGCGTACAGGGCCTGAGCGATGCGGCCCTTCCACATCGGGTTCCGCACGAGCGTGTCGCGGTTGAACCGGACGTGGAGCGCGGCGGCGTCGAGGGTGCCCTCGCGGGTGATCCGCAGGTCCCAGCGCGCCACCCCGTCGATCTTCGACAGCGCGGCCTCCAGCTTCGGGACGGAGATCCACCGCCCCCTGACCAGCACGTGTTCGCCGACCGTGTGAGCGGGAGCGGGCACTCCGTCCTCTCCGCCCGCGAGCCGCACCGCGTACCCCGTGCGGCGCACTTCGTCACCCGCGAACACCACGAGCTCGGCGACCCCTGCACCAAGCGGAGCCTCCAGAACCACATCCTTGTCCGGGGCCGCAAGCCCGAGCCCCCCGTCCCGCACAACCGTCAGCACCGCATCGGACGGCCGCTTCCAAGCAATGGGCACGCCCAGGAACGGATCGGCGAGCAGCTCCCGGACCTCGGCCTCGAACTCGGCGGCGAGCTGCGCCGCGGCGTTCGGTGACGGAATCTCACCCACCACCAGAATCCGTTCCAGCTCCAGATCCAGCGGATCGAGCAGGAACTCCAGGTGCAGCCGCGCGAGCAGATCCATCGCGCCCGTCGGCGTGATGATCAGCGTCGTCGCCTCCACGGCCTCCAGCGCCGAGTGCAGCCGCATCCTCCCGCGCGCGCCCACCGACGCCGACGCCTGCGCGACCGATGCCGCGGCCCGCGCGATCAGTGATCCGCCCGGCTCGCCGTCGTCGTTCAGCGCGACCACGACCCGGTCGGACGGCCCGACCCCCGCCGCGCGCAGTGTCTCGGCGGCGATGCCGACCGCGTCGTCCGGCAGCGGGACGACGAGGTCGCCCTCGGAGGAGACCGCCAGCGGCCCCCGCGCGCGCGTCCCGGCCGGGAATCCGTGCCTGGTCAGCCAGCGGCTCACTGCGCGACCTCCTGCATGAAGAGCTTCATCGAGTTGCAGACGTGCTCGTGCGCGAGCCCGCCGACCTGCGCCTGGAGGATCAGGTCGGTGGCGCCGGCCGCCTCGAGCGCCTCGACGGCCTTCCGCGAGCCCGCCACGTCGTCGATGACGACCATGGTCTGCTCGCGGAGCACCGCCATCGCCTCGTCCGGCGGCATCCCGACGGCCTGCTGGCCGAGGACGCGGTGGGTGGCGTGCCGCGCGTCGGTGTAGCCGGGCGGCGCGACCAGGTTGATCTGCCTGCGCAGGTACCACAGGACGGCGTCGGCGGCGGTGTCGACGGCCTCCTGCTGGGTGGGCGCGACGTACCAGGGGATCATCAGCGCGATCCGGCGCGAGTCCGGGTCGAAGCCGCTGTCGGCGAGGCACTGCTTGTACTTCGCGATGTCCTCGGCGACGTCGTCCAGGCCCTTGAGCATCGTCATGCCGAGCAGGTTGAACCCCTGTCTCGCGGCGGCGAGATACCCGTCCAGCGAGGTCGACGCGACCCAGACCGGCGGATGCGGCTCCTGCACCGGACGCGGATAGACCCCCACGTCCGGGACCTCGAAGAACTCCCCGCTGCGGGTCACCGGCCGCCCGTCGGCCTCCCAGATCGCCAGGACGGCCTCCAGGTGCTCCTCCCACAGCTTGCGCGACTGCTCGAACGGCCGCTGGAACGCCTGGTACTCCAGCGGGGACGCGCCGCGCCCGGTGCCGAACTCGACGCGCCCGTTCGAGATCACGTCCAGCGTGGCGACCCGTTCGGCGGTGCGGATCGGCGACTGGAACGGCAGCAGCACCACGCCGAGCCCGAGGTGGATCCGCTCGGTCCGCTGCGAGATCCCCGCCAGCACCAGATCCGGGGCGGACGAGTGGGAGAAGCCCCGGGTGAAGTGGTGCTCGACGAACCAGGCGGTGTCGTAGCCGAGCTGGTCGGCGAGCACCACCTGCTCCATGACGTTGTGGAACGCCTGCCGCTCCACCTCGCGGGAGCGACCACGCACCTCAAGTTCATAACCAAGGCTGACCCGTAGCGACGACATGGAGCCTCCGAGCGTTCCGCTGTGCTGTCAGAGACAAGATAACCAAGCGCTCGCTTGGGACGCTAGTCACGGCGTCACCCGGAAGCGCGTCGCGCGCGGACGTCAGTGGTGAGGGTGTTCGGCGGAGTGGGGCAGGGGAGTGGGCCCGTACGGGGTGAGGGAGGCGAAGCTCCCGCATCCCTCGACGACGACGCGTCCGACCCGGCTGAGGGCCGCGCGCGCACGAGCGCCCGCACGTTCCTGAAGGGCCAGCCAGGCGACCCAGCCCGCGCCCACGACGCCCCAGTAGGAGACCAGGCGGTACAGGCCCACGGCGGCGGCCGCGGGGGCCACGGCCGCTCCCAGCGCGACCAGCGAGGCGGCCATGCTGGACTCGATCGCGCCGATGCCGCCGGGCAGCAGCGGCAGGAGGCTGCCCGCCGCCTGCGCGGCGAAGTAGGCGAGCGTCACGCCGGTCAGGTTGAGGTCGAGGCCGACGGCACGGGCCGCCGCGAACAGCGCGAGGATGTCGCAGACCCAGTTCATGACCGCGAACACCGCGAGGACGCCGACGTCGCGTGCGCTCGGGCGCAGCAGGAGCGCCGCGTCCAGCAGCTTGTCGGCCCAGGGCGCGATCTTCGGGTGCGCGGTCAGCCGCCGGTGCGCCCACCGGAACGGGACGGCCAGCCGGACCCGCAGCGGACGCCAGAACAGCGCGGGCGCGAGCACCGCCGCGGCCGTGGCCGGGTAGGACAGCGCGGTCAGCGCCGGGCCGCGCGCGACGGGGTCGGTGAGCAGCGTCAGCAGCCCGATCAGCGTGTACGTCCCGGTCGTGATCACGCCGCCGACCACGATCACCGCCGTGGCCACCCGCGCGGACGCGCCGGACCGCCGGAACTGCTGGAAGGTGAAGACGACGCTCACCGCCGGACCGGCCGGGAGCGTCGTGGACAGCGCGTTGCCCGCGTAGGTGATCGCGAACGCGCGGCGGACCGGCATCTGGTGCCCGCCGATCCGCAGCAGCCGCCGCTGGAGCCGGGCGAACGCGCCCATCGACAGCGCCTCGGCGAGGACCACGACGACCAGCCACAGGCGGTCCGCGTCGAGGGTGGCCTGCCACATCGCGCGGAAGTCGGGAAGTTCGTCGCTGAACGCGACGAGTGAGCCGAGCGCGACCAGGACGAGCCCCCACTGCACGAGGGCTCCGATGCGCCGTCCGCGCCGTGAACGCGGTTCGCGGGACGACCCGAGCGGCAGATCCGGCCGTTCCGCCGACGCCGGATCCGAGACGGGGGCCGCGACGGAAGCTGTCATGCCACGGTCACCTCGCAAACTCGCTCAGCAGGGGCAACTCGGTGATCGGTAAGAGTGTTCCCTGTCACGGGTCACGAAATCGCAACGTGAGTCCCGTCACAGCGGGCCCGCGGTCCTGAGTGTCCGCCTCGCAGGGAATTGCCGGATTCCTTACGCTTTATTGCGATCTTCGCCCGTCGATCTCTTTCCGTTCCCCCGTCTCCCTCCGTCTCCCTCCGTCTCCCTCCGTCCATGGGGCCGAGCCCCCTGGGAAGGACGCCATGCCCCCCAGCATGCCCACCCTCCGCATGCCCTCCCGGCGCGTGTCGACCGTGCTCGGCGTCGCCTGCGGCGCACTGGCCACCGGTCTCGTCGCCACCGGGATCGCCGCGGCCCACGACGCCGACGACACGGTCGCCGCGGTGCCGCGCGCCGCGATCTCCACGACGCCCGGCCAGACCTCGACGCTCCCCGGCGTCTCCTTCAAGCTGACCTGGAAGCCGACCGACGCGTCCGCGCTGACCGCGCTGGACCGCCTTGTCGCGGACAAGCGCACCGCCATGAAGGCCGTCTCGCTCCGCGACGTCGCCGCCGACGGCACCGACGTGCGCCGCCTGACCTACAAGAGCGGCTGCTCCAAGACCGCCCAGACGGCCGTCGCGGCGCTCAACGCCAAGGTCAAGGTCGGCGCCTGGTGCCCCGACTTCCGCACCGGCAAGAACGACGAGGGGTCCGCCAACTGGATCCCGCAGGGCGTCGCCACCAGCAGGACGAGCCGGCTCGACGGCCTCGCCCTGAGCTGGTACCACGTCAAGGACCCGAAGGCGAAGAGCCCCGTCACCGACATGGCCCGCCTCACCGTCGGCAAGCGGCCCGAGGTGTCCAAGACGGGCGGCTACCACTCCGTCCAGCTCGCGGTGCCGACGCGCGACGCGTCCGGCAAGATCGTGGCCAAGGACGTGAGCGTCGACCTCGGCCACGCGACCGGGGGCATGAGCGCCCAGGGCGTCGCCGAGGCCCCGCAGCACGCGGGCGGCCTCTCCATCGTCGGCAACTACGCCTACCTCCCCGACACCGCCGCGGGCCTGCGCGTCTACGACCTCCGCCGCACCTACAAGGTGACGCCCGGCGGCGGTCTGGGCGTCGGCTCGGACGGGAGGTTCCACGCGCACGGTGAGCACTACGTGCTGTTCGAGACCGGCCGCTACCAGTTCGACCGGACCGCGAACGGCAGCTGCCCGGCATGGGACGTCAAGCCGTCGGCGCAGAACAAGCAGCTCTGCTTCAGCACCGTCAGCTACGACCCGACCTTCACGACGCCGAGCCTGGTGACCACCGAGTACAAGCTCGCCGGCGGGATGAGCTCGAACCGTCCGATCCGTGTGGTCCGGTGGCCGCTGGCCTCGAACGGGACCCTGGCCGCGAGCGGCGGCGTGGTCACCTCCAAGGCCGTCTACGGGACGGTCACGCCGAACGTCCAGGGCGTCGCGACCTACTACAAGGCCGGCCAGGGCGTCTCGGTCTACTACTCCGTCAGCGGCGGCGGCGCGACCCGTCCCGGCAGGATCATCAGTGACCGCGCCGGACGCGACCCGTACACGCTCCCCGGAGTGATCGGCGGCGAGTCCTTCGCCTTCGACCCCTACTCGGGCGGCGACCGCATCTGGGGCGTCACCGAGCACGCCGGCAAGCGGATGGTCTACTGGGCCTACCGCAAGAGCCTGCAGCCCAAGGGCGACCGCTGATCCACCCTGGCCCGGGGGGCGTTCCGCGAGACGGGACGCCCCCCGGCCCGCGTTCACGAGCCGGGCCGGGGACGTCACCCCTCGCGGCTACGATTCCGGACATGAGCGTCAAGGCCGTGATCTTCGACTGGGGCGGCACGCTGACCCCCTGGCACGACATCGACATCGCCCGCATGTGGCGGGAGGTCTGCGCCGCCGGCCTGGCCCCGGACGAGGCCGCGGACGCCGCCGAGCGCCTGAACGCCGCCGAGCTGGAACTGTGGCGGCGCGGTACGGACGAGCACCGCAGCGCCACCCTGGACGAGGTGTTCGCCGTGGCCGGCGTCGAGCCCAGCGCGGCGCTGCTCACCGCCGTCTACGAGCTCTGGACGCCGCACACCCTCATCGACCCCGCCGCCCCCGGCCTCCTGCGCGAGCTGAGGGCCCGCGGCGTCAAGGTCGGCGTCCTGTCCAACACCATGTGGACGCGCGACTGGCACGAGCGGATCTTCGCCCGCGACGACGTGCTCGGCCTGCTGGACGGCGCCGTCTACTCCAGCGAGATCCCCTGGACCAAGCCGCACGCCGAGGCGTTCCGCGCCGCGATGGCCGCCGTCGACGTGGACGACCCGTCCACCTGCGTCTTCGTCGGCGACCGCCCGTTCGACGACATCCACGGAGCCAAGTCGGCCGGGATGCGCGCCGCCCTCATGCCGAACAGCACCGTCCCGACCTGGGAGACCGAGCCGGACGCCGTCCTGCACGGCGGCCTGGGCGACCTGCTCCCGCACATCGACCGCTGGTCCGCCTGACGGAAGATCGACCGCCCGGCCCGCCCGACAGAGGAAGGACGGGCCCCAGGCCGGCCTCCGCCCACAGACCTCAGGAGGCCCTTCGCGCCGCCTTCTCGGCCTTGGCGGCGGCCCTGCCCGCCTTGCCTGCCTTGCCCGCCGTGGCCGCGGGCTCCGCGCTCGCCTTCGCCGAAGCGTCCGCGGCCTTGCCCGCGGGCTTGCGCGTGGGCTCGGCGCCCGTCGCGAGCGGCAGGCCGAGCTGGTCGCGGACGGACCCGAGCAGCCGGTCGACCCGCGCCCGGAGGCTGGCCAGGTTCGCGCGGGCGACGTCCGCCTCGGCCTTGGCCCGGCGCGCCTGGCGCCTGGCCTCGTCGCGCTCGGCCGCCAGGTGCGCCAGCTGCGCCTGGTAGGCCGCCTTCAGCTCGTCCAGCGAGGACGCCGCCCCCGGCGCCGAAGCGGACGTCTCCCGCGCGGACTTCCCACGCGCGGTCTTCCCCTGCGCGGACTTCTCATGCGTCACGGACATGACGGTCTGGATTCCTTCCCCCGATGGCCCCAGCACCCTGCGAATCCGACTAACGAGGACCAGAGCCTCATAGTTCCCAGAATAGGACCGTCCGGTGGATCAGCCGCCGGTGCCTCCCGGCTCGGGCGCGGGGGCCAGCGACGCCGCCGGCAGCCCCGGGAACGCGCTGGACGGCCCGGTCGTCCGGCCCGTCCCCGCCATCGCCTGCCAGCGCACCGAACGCGTCATGGCCTGCTGCATCTCGCGCGCCGCGACCGTCCGCAGCGCCGGATCCGCCACCCCGGCGAGCCCCGCGTACGCGGTCACGAGATCGCGCTCCAGCGCCGCCGCGAGCTGCGCCGCCGTCCGTCCCGACGTCGGCCGCACCGGAATCCTGTAGACGGGCGACGCCGCCACGCCCCGGACGCCCCGCGCGGCCAGCCGTGAGATCAGGTCGTCCCGCTGCGCCCGGTGGTCGTCCCAGATCGTGCGGGCCGTGTCCTGGGTGGTCCCGCGGAGCCTGGCCCCGAGCACCCCGTACCCGTACACGGCGGCGTGCTCGGCCTTCAGCGCCTCCTGGAGCGCCGAGACCGGTGTCACCTCGGTCACGACGCCCTCCCCAGCGCCTCGGCGTGCCCGGCCTCACAGGCGCCGATGCTCGCGAGCACCTGCGCCAGCCCGGCGTCGGCCTTCGCGACGGCCGCCACGAGCCGCGCCGCGGCCCCCGTCTCGGCCTGCCGGAGATCGGCGAGCACCGCACCCACCCCGCCTTCAGGCGCTTTGACCTGCGGTGACGCGGGGATCTTGCCGCCCTCGCCGGCCCGCCGTCCCGACCCCGGGACGTAGTGGCGGCGCAGCACGTCCAGATGCGAACGGTGGTGGGCGAGGACGGGGTCGAGCAGCCAGGCCAGGTCGCCGTGCGCCGAACGCGCCGCCTCGTACCGGGCCACCAGGTCCTGCTCGGCGGTGATCGCGGCCACCAGGACGGGCAGCGCGGACGTGTCGGCCTTCGCGGGCTCGACCGCCTTGCAGCCGCCGAGCAGCGGCAGCGCGGGCAGGGCCAGGACGGCCGATCCGCCCAGCACCGAGCGGCGCGGCAAAGCCGCGGTCCGGGGCGCTGAAGGCGGTGCCGTGGACGCCGCGGGGGGTTCCGCGGCCGATGCCGCCGGCGACCCCGCCGGACGCGTGGACAGGCCCTTCCCTGCCGCGGCCTCGGGCACGCGCGACTCCTCACCGGATCACGAGGGTGGGTGGAGTGGCCAAGCATCCCACATCCCGGCGCTCGCGGCGGCCCGGCGGCACGCCGGTGAGCTGTCCGAAAGGCCGCTGAGGTGTCCGGCTGTCGATAGTCTTGAGGGGTCACCGGACACACGGTGGATTCCGCACAACAGGAGGAGGTCCCATGAGCGTCGAGTCCCGTGGCGGCAGCGCTCACCGGGGCCGTGCCGACGCGGCGGCCCCGACCGGGGGCCCGGCCGCGCAGGCCGGGGCCAGACGGCCCCGCGACGAGACGGCCGCCGAGCTGACCCGGCTGCTCACGCCCGAGGTGGCGGCCGCCGGGTTCGACCTGGAGGCGGTCGAGGTGCGTCCGGCCGGACGCCGCCGGCTCGTGAAGATCGTCGTGGACGGCGACGACGGGGTCAGCCTCGACGACGTCGCCGACCTCAGCCAGGCGGCCTCGGAGCTGCTGGACGCCTCGGACGTGATGGGCACCGCCCCGTACGTGCTGGAGGTCACCTCGCCGGGCGTCGACCGCCCGCTCACCGAGGCCCGGCACTGGCGGCGCGCCGCCGGGCGGCTGGTCGTGGCGCCGCTGACGGACGGGGAGGGCGGCCAGATCGAGGGCCGCGTGGTCTCCGCCGACGAGGACGGCGTCGTCATCGACGTCACGCCCACGAAGGGCAAGAGCGTCAAGGGCCGTCCGGTCAAGCCGGTGCGGCGCGAGTTCGCGTACGCCGACCTCGGCCCGGGCCACGTCCAGGTCGAGTTCCGCTCCGACGCGGACACCGCCGGCAAGGACGCGAAGGCGGGCGCCGGCAAGGACGCCACCGACGCCACCGACGCCGCCGATGACCTGGATGACCTGAACGACCTGGACATGGACGCCGAGATCGACGCCGATGCGGACGAGCACGGCGACGGGGAGCCCGTGGACGACCTCGCGGGCGAGGCCGAGGAAACACGTTCTCCGGCCGAGCCGGAATAGAGGGGGGAGCCTCGTGGACATCGACATGACAGCCCTGCGGCTGCTGGAGAGCGAGAAGGACATCTCGCTGGACGTCGCCGTCAAGGCGATCGAGGACGCGCTGCTGATCGCCTATCACCGGGGTGACAGCGCGGCCGGCCGCGCGCGCGTCGAGCTCGACCGCGCGACCGGGCACGTCACCGTGTGGGCGACCGAGACCGACGACGAGGGCGCGGTCGTCCGGGAGTTCGACGACACCCCGGACGACTTCTCGCGCATCGCGGCGACGACGGCCAAGCAGGTCATCCTGCAGAAGCTGCGCGACGCCGAGGACGAGCTGACCCTCGGCGAGTACGCCGAGCGCGAGGGCGACATCGTCTCCGGTGTCATCCAGCAGGGCAACGACCCGCGGAACGTGCTGGTCGACCTGGGCAAGCTCGAGGCCGTCCTGCAGCCGCAGGAGCAGGTCCCGGGGGAGCGGTACGAGCACGGCGAGCGGCTGCGCGCCTACGTGGTGCAGGTCCGCAAGGGCCACCGCGGCCCGTCGGTGCAGCTGTCGCGCACCCACCCGAACCTGGTGAAGAAGCTGTTCGCGCTGGAGGTTCCGGAGATCGCCGACGGCACCGTCGAGATCGCCGCGATCGCGCGCGAGGCCGGCCACCGCACCAAGATCGCGGTGCGCTCGCGCAAGCCCGGCGTGAACGCCAAGGGCGCGTGCATCGGCCCGCTGGGCAGCCGTGTCCGCAACGTGATGGCCGAGCTGCACGGCGAGAAGATCGACATCGTCGACTGGTCGGACGACCCGGCCGAGTTCGTCGGCAACGCCCTGTCTCCCGCCCGTGTCAACAGTGTGACCGTGGTGGACGAGGCGGCCCGCACCGCCCGCGTGGTGGTGCCGGACTACCAGCTCTCCCTGGCCATCGGCAAGGAGGGGCAGAACGCCCGCCTGGCCGCGCGGCTGACCGGCTGGAAGATCGACATCCGCTCCGACACCGAGTCGGCGGGCGGGGCCGAGGGCCCGGCGGGACAGGCCGCCGGACGTCCCGAGACCGGCGCGGCCGGCGGGCCCCGGAACCGGACGGAAGGCACCCCTCGGCGGGAGGAAGAATCCGGCGAAACCGGATCTTCTTCGCCTGCGGCCCCGGCCGCCGGTCCCGCCGACGCCTCGGCGCGGTAGACTGATGGGTGGTGACCGGGCGGTCCCCGCACGAACGTGCGTGGGCTGCCGGGTTCGCACGGCCAAATCCGACCTGTTGCGCCTGGTGGTCCGGGACGATGTCATCGTCCTCGACCCGCAGGGGCGGCTACCGGGCCGGGGTGCTCACCTGCATCCCGATCCGAAGTGCCTCCAGCTCGCCGTCAAGCGTCGGGCGTTCCCCCGGGCCTTTCGCGTCCAGGGAGCGCTCGATCACAGCGGGCTGGATTCCGCACTTGCGGCATACGCCGCGCAGCAGCAGGATGGCCGGACAGTAAGCGACGTCTAGTCGGAAGCAGGTCGAGATTGCTATGAGCGCTCGATGAGCACGCCGCGATGAGTACGGCAAGGTAACGACGGTCCGGAGGCCGCACCCCCGGACCGAGGTAGGGAGTGCAGTGGCGAAGGTCCGGGTTTACGAACTCGCCAAGGAGTTCGGTGTTGAGAGCAAGGTCGTCATGGCCAAGCTCCAGGAGATGGGTGAGTTCGTACGTTCGGCGTCCTCCACGATTGAGGCGCCGGTCGTTCGCAGGCTCGCAGAAGCTTTCAATCAGGGGTCCGGCAAGTCTGGCCCCAAGGCCGGGAAGAAGCCACAGGCTCCCCGGCCGACCCCGCCCAAGCCGAGCCCCTCGGGCAACGGCGCGGGCGCCCCTTCCCCGGCGGGCGAGGCCCGTCCGGCCGCTCCGGGACCGCGTCCCGGCCCGCGTCCGGCCCCCGCTCCGCGTCCGGCGGCCGCCCCGCAGGGTGGCCCGCAG
>NZ_RFFG01000200.1 GCF_003696215.1 Actinomadura harenae
GGACGGCGGCGACGAGCCGGGGGCCGCGGGCGCCGTGCTCGCCGAGCGCGTCGCCGTTCTCGGTGACGACCAGGGCGCCGAGCAGCCCCGCCGTGAGGACGGACGCCGCGGCGATCGGCGTCCTGGAGCGGCGGCGGACGGGCTGGGGCGAGGAGAGTTCGAACGGCGCGGCGTCCACGGGGAGCCGGATCTTCTCGGCTGCCTCGATCACCGCCCACGGGTCCTTCACGCCGAGGCCGACGAGCGCGTCCCGGACCTGGTAGCGCGACCGTCCCTCGACGGTGCGCAGCACGCAGGCGACGCGTTCCGGCATGTCCAGCCGGGCGAGCGCGCCGGTGAGCGCCGGGTCGGGCAGCCGTCCGGGCAGGGCCTTCAGCCAGGGGTTCAGCCCGGCGCGCAGCAGCCTGGACGGGCGCGCCGCGCGCCGCAGGACCCGCGCGCGCAGCCGTGCCTCGGCGCTCCCGGCCTCGGCCGTGCCCAGGGGCGCGACGAGGCCGAGCGGTCCGGACAGCGCGCCGTCCACGATGCGGCGGGCCAGCGCCAGGCGGTAGACGCGCTTCTCGGTTCCCGGAAGGACGAGATACGCCATGCGGACGAGGTCGCCGTACAGCGCCTCCGCCCGGGCCTTCGTCGTGACGTCGTCCGGCATCGCGGCGACTCCTTCTGCGCATGCTCCCGCGGATCGATGACGACCCCAAGCTAGGGAGCGCGAAGGTGCGCCGACGCGGAATTGAAGGAACGCTTAACGATGTCGCCGGACATGCCTTCCATTTCCCGACAAGAAGGGCCCGGGAAGGGGTTCAGCCGCGCCCGATGGCCCCCGTATAGGTGTCGACGGTGACGTTGCGGCCGGTCAGGACGACCACGAGCCGCCCGGTGACCTCGGCCTTCCCGGCGAGGACGGCCGCGACCCCGGCGGCGCCCGAGCCCTCGGCGACCAGGCCGTGCTCGGTGAACAGCCAGCGCATCGCGGCGTGGATCTCGGCGTCCGACACGTGCGTCAGGACGGGCCGCGCGGCGGCGGCCAGGCCCGGGGTGACGGAGCCGGGTTCGAGGTTGCCGACCAGGCCGTCCGCGACGCTGTCGCCGACCTCGACCGGGACGACCCGCCCGGCGGCGACGGCGGCCGACAGCCCGCGCGACACCGACGCCTCGACGCCGACCAGCCGGACGTCGTCCCGCGTGGACGCCCAGAGCGCCAGGCCCGCGAGCAGGCCGCCGCCCCCGACCGGGACGACGACGGTCAGCGGCCCGTCCGTCTGCTCGTCCAGTTCGACGCCGATGGTGCCCTGCCCGGCGATCACGTCCGGGTCGTTGTAGGGCGAGACGAACCGTCCGGGCAGCGACAGCGCGTGCGCCTCGGCGGCGTCGTAGTCCGCGCCGTGCCGGACGAGCGCGACCGGGTAGGACGCGATCCTGGAGACCTTCGCCGGGGACGCGTGCTCGGACACGACGACGGTCGCGTCCACACCAGCGCGGGCCGCGGCGTGCGCGAGGGCGAGGCCGTGGTTGCCCGCGCTGGCGGTGACGGCGGACGCCCCGGCGGGCAGTCCGGCGATCGCCGACAGCGCGCCCCTGATCTTGAAGGAGCCGGTCGGCTGGAGCGTCTCGGCCTTGAGCAGGGCGCCGGGCGCGAGGGCGGTCGGCAGCACCGGCGTCGGGTCGAGCGCGGCGGCGACGCGTCCGGCGGCGACGCGCAGGTCGGCGGCCGTCGGGGGCCGCACCTCCCGGGGCGCCGTGTTCTTCGAAGGGGACACCATGGGAGGAATATATTCACCGACGGCACAAGGGATCTCCCTGGGACGGACACGATGCGGCATCCCGGGTTGTGCCGGGGACCGGGGCGGGGTAGAAGGCGGGGCATGACCACCGCACTGCCCGAACTGCCCTTCGCCGACTGGGCCGACACCAAGGACACCCTGCACCTGTGGACGCAGATCGTGGGGAAGATCCAGCTCGCGTCGACCGCGCCCCGCAACCACTGGTGGCACGTGACGCTGCGGGTGGACGAGCACGGCTACTCCACCCAGCGCCTGCTGCACGACGGCGTCCACTTCCGGATCTCGTTCGACCTCGTCCAGCACCGCGTCGTCGTGCGGACCCGTGACCGCGAGGAGGCGGTCCCGCTCCGGGACGGCCTGTCGGTGTCGGGGTTCTACTACGAGCTCGAGGCGCTGCTGCGCGAGCTGGGCATCCGCGTGAAGATCAAGGCGGAGCCGTTCGGCGTCCCGATGACCACGCCGTTCGCGGACGACACCGAGCACGCCTCCTACGACAAGGCGGCCGTCGAACGGTTCCGGGACGCGCTGGTCTGGGCGGACGACACGTTCTGCGAGTTCCAGAGCTGGTTCGACGGCAAGGCGAGCCCGGTGCAGCTGTTCTGGCACAGCTTCGACCTGGCGACCGCGCGGTTCTCGGGCCGTTCCGCGCCGCCCATGGAGGGCGTGGACCCGGTGACCGCCGAGGCCTACAGCCACGAGGTGATCAGCTGCGGCTGGTGGGCGGGCGACCGCAACTACCCGCACTCGGCGTTCTACTCCTACACCCACCCCGAGCCGGACGACCTGACCCGGCAGCCGCTCTCGCCCGCCGAGGCGTCCTGGGAGCAGACCGGGATGACCCACCAGGCGCGGCTGCCCTACGACGTCGTCCGGAAGGCCGACGACCCGCGCGGCACCCTGCTGGACTTCCTGCAGAGCGCCTACGCGGCCGGGGCCCGCACGGGCACCTGGCCGTTCGAGGACCTCCACTCCTCCTGGTGCCCGCCGAGGGGCCGCGTCACCGCCCTCTGAGCAGGGCGTCCGGCGGTGGGCCGGGCCGCGGCCGCCTCCGGGACGTGTCAGGAGGCGGGGCGCGGACGGCCCGCCCGCAGGCGCGCGCTCCCGTACCCGGCCACGCACACGACGACGAGCGCGGCGAGCACCGCGAGCAGCGGGTTCACGTAGCCGGGCACCGTGTCGGCCCCGCATGAGGTGTCGCTCAGCGGCAGCAGCGACTGGCCTCCGTCATGGTTCGGGACGGCTCCGTCCGGTGTGGCCCGGCACACACGGTCCTTGACGTCCTGCATGGCGTCGTCGAAGTGGGTGAGGCCGAACCCGTAGGTCGCGGCGAGGGCCAGCAGCCAGGTCCAGGTCATCCGCGACCAGACGCGCGGGCCGTTCCGCGCCCGTACCGCGCGGACGGACCCGACCGCCATCACGCAGGCGGCCGACGCGGCCAGCGGCCATCCGAGCGTCAGGGCCAGCGCGCCCAGCAGGGCCAGGAACAGCGCCCACCTCGGCGAGACGGCGAACAGGAGCAGCAGCCCGACGAGCAGCAGGACCGAGCCCCCGGCCGCGACGCGTCCGAGGTCGCCGGGCCGCGCGGAGGACAGCGCGGGGGCCGCGAACAGCGCGAGGAGAAGCCCGGGAACGCCGACGAGGCCGACCATGTTGACGGCCCCCTCGCCCTCCAGGGCGGCCGAGAGCGCCACTCCCCCGGCGAACGTGAGCCCCGCGGCGATCCAGTACCTCATGCCCGCACCCCACCGCATGGACCGGCTTTTCGCAACGCCGATCACCACAAAGTCGATCATGTGGGAAGGCCGACTCGGATGTGACCGAACGCGGGGCTTACCCCCTACGTCCTACTCTTGGGCAGCGCGATCCGACAAGACCCGAGGTGGACGTGAACGACCAGGTGAGCATCGCCGACATGTTCGACCGGCTGACCGGCACACAACAGGCCCCGCCGTGGTGGCTGGTGGCCCTGGCCGCCCTGGTGGCCCTGGCCGCCGTCGCGCACGGCCCGACCTGGCGGCTCGCCCGCAACGTGGTGACCATCGCGCACGAGGGCGGGCACGCCCTGGTGGCGCTGGTCACAGGCCGGAAGCTGGACGGCATCAAACTGCACTCCGACACGTCCGGCGTGACCGTGTCGCGCGGCAAGCCGCACGGGCCCGGCATGGTGTTCACGGCGATGGCCGGGTACATCACGCCGCCGCTGCTCGGGCTGCTGTTCGCCGCGCTGCTGGCGGGCGGCCGGATCACGCTCATGCTGTGGTTCTCGCTGCTGCTGCTCGCCGGGACGCTGGTCATGATCAGGAACGCCTACGGCGCGCTGTCGGTGATCCTCACCGGCGCGGTGGTGTTCGGGGTGTCCTGGTTCGCCGGTGAGACCGTCCAGGCCGTCTTCGGCTACCTGGCCGCCTGGTTCCTGCTGCTCGCGGGCACCCGTCCGGTCGTCGAGCTGCAGCGGATGCGGACCCGCCGGATGGCCCCGAGCTCCGACGCCGACCAGCTCGCGCACCTGACCGGCGTCCCCGGCATGTTCTGGGTGACGGTGTTCGGGCTGGTCGCGCTGCTGTCGCTGGTGGCGGGCGGCGCGCTGCTCATCCCGGACGGCGCGTCCACGCCGCACCTCTGAGCCGCACCTCTGAGCGGCACCTCTGAGCCGCAACTCTGAGCCGCAACTCTGAGCGGGCCGAAGGCCCCCGCCGGCACGCGTCCGGCGGGGGCCTTCGTGTTCCCCCTCGCGGGAGGAGGCCGTCGTGCCTAGCGGCAGAGGGCGGCGTCGATCGCCTTGGTGATGTCGGCGCGGAAGGCGGGCTTGGCCTCCAGGCCCGGGTCGGACTGGTTGTAGGTGATCACGGCCTGGCGCTTGCCGTCCGGGCTGGTGTAGGACCAGGTCCGGTAGCCCGGCCAGCCGCCGTCGTGGCCCCACGCGAACCCGCAGGACGTCTTGATGCGGGCGAGCCCGAGCCCGTAGTTCTCCTTCACCCAGTCGTCGGTGACCGGACGCGTCGTCATCATCGCCTTCTGGACGCGGGCGGGCAGCAGCTTCCCGGTGACCAGGGCCCGCTGGAACCGCGCCACGTCGTCCACGGTGGAGACGATGCCGCCGGACGCCCAGCCGCTGGACGGGCTGATCATGGTGCTGACGTCGCCGTACTGGCCGAAGTAGCCGTGCACGTAGGAGCCGTGGAAGCCGGTGTCGGCGACGGGCAGGAACGTGTGGCGCAGCTTCAGCGGCTTGACGATGCGGCGCTGGAGCTCGACGCCGAACGGGTGGCCGGTGACCTTCTCCACGATCATCCCGGCGAGGACGTAGTTGGTGTTGGCGTAGTTCCACTTCGCGCCCGGCTTGCTGAGCGGGGCCTTCTCCTGCGCGATGTCGACCAGCTCGCGCGGCTTCCAGACGCGGCCGGGGTTCTGCCAGATCCGCGGGTCCTGGACGTACTCGTTCAGGCCGGACGTCTGGGCGAGCAGCTGCCGAACGGTGATCTTCCGGCCGTCGTTGCCGTTGCGGGTCAGGACGCCGGGCAGGCGGCGGGCGACGGTGTCGTCCAGGGACAGCTTGTGCTCGGCGACCAGCTGCAGCACGATCGCGGCGGTGAAGGTCTTGCTCACGCTGGCGATGCGGAACCGCAGGTCGGGGGTCATCTTCTGGTGCGTGGCGGTGTTCGCGTAACCGGCGGTGACGTGGGTGACCTTGTCGCCGCGGCGGGAGAGCGCGATGACGCCGGGCTGGCCGTCCTTGACCAGGCGGTCGGCGGCCTGCTGGAGCGCACTCGCCTTCGGGGCGGTGGAGGCGGAGGCGGCGAGGGCCGTCGCCGGCACGACCGCGGCGGTCAGGGCGGCGGTGGCGAGGGAGGCGGAGGCGATGCGCTGCATGGTGTTGTTCACGTGCTCAAGCCTGCCGACCACCGCTTTCGTTCCCCATGGGCTTGAACACCGACCGGCTGGTGTACCTGAGTACACCTGTCCGCACACGGCCACGCGCTCGCCATCGCGGACGCGCCGACGGACCATGGGCCATGGCCGCGAAGAAGCTGGACCGAGGGTCCTACCACCGCAAGCGCAAGGCCCGCCTCCGCGCGCGCAGGCAGCGCAGCCGTCCGACGGCGGGCAAGGGCCGGGGCCGCTGACGGGCGGGCCCCGAACGGGCCTCGAACGGGCCCCGCACGGTCGCCGCACCGGCCGGGGAAGGCCGACTTATGGGTGCTGACCAGGCCTTCTGACGCGCTGTCGGGAACACCGGAGAATGTCGTACCCGGCGGATAGGTTCGACGGTGTGAGCGAGGATTCGAACGCGGGTGGGCGCGGGCGCGATCCGAAGACCGCCGAGCGCCGTGAGCGGCGGGTCGACGACGGCCTGGCCGAGCTCGACCAGTGGCTGCGCGACCAGGTCGCGCAGGGTCTGGCGCGGGCCGAGCGGGCCCCGTACCGGCTGTGGGACGACGCGTCCCGGCGGCTGGTCGACGCGTCGGCCGGGGCCCTGGCCGGGCAGGTGAAGGCGCTCGCCGGGGTGCCGCGCCGCGCGGGCTGGCCCGACCGGCTGCTCGCGGAGTACGCGCTGCTGCGGCTGCTCGTGCGCGCGTACCAGGGCCGTGACGCGCTGCCGCCGCGCCTGCGTGAGATCGTGCGCGCACGCATCGGGTTCACCCTGCCGCACGACGAGGTGCTCGCCCACGGCGAGCGGGTCCACGACACGTGGTGCGTGATCGGCGCGCGCGACACGACGCTCGACCAGCTCACCACGCGCCGCGTCTGGCTGCGCGGCATGGAGAGCGGGCGCCCGGCGCTGGTGCTGTCGTTCGCGGCCCGGGGCCGTCCACTGGACGCGTCGTTCAGGCTCGGCGCCGGGGTGGACGCCGTGCTGGCGTTCTATCCGGACGGGCTGCGCGCCCTCGCGGCCGAGCGGTCCGAACGCGCCGGGCCGCGGCGGGCTCCGGCCGGGACGTCCGTGCGCGGCCTGCTGGACGAGTACGCGGCGGCCCTCGCCGGCGATCCGTGGCTCGACCACTGGCCCGCCGTGCTGACGCGGGTCCGCCCGGCCCGGGACGAGCGCGGTGACCTGCACGTTCTCGACGCCGACGGAGACGCGCTGCCGGTCCGGGCGAGTGACCCGTGGCCGCTGCTGGCGGTGTCGGGGGGCGGGCCGGTGACGCTGTCCGGCGAGTGGACGCCGGACGGGCTGCATCCGCTGGCCCTCTGGCATCCCGACGAGGGGGTCGTGCCACTGTGAGCACCTGGGCGGAGAACGCGGGCGACCGGCCGGAGGCTGCCGGTCGCCGGCCGGACGACGCTGGCGGCCGGCCGGACGACGCTGGCGGCTGGTCGGAGCATGTGAGCGCGGCGCTGCTCGGCACCGACCGGCGACGGCCGCCCCCCGGGGAGACGCCGGCCCGCGACC
>NZ_RFFG01000201.1 GCF_003696215.1 Actinomadura harenae
CACCGGGGGCGGTGGGACCGGCGGGTTCACCGGCGGCGGGGTCACGGGCGGGACGGTCACGGGGGGCGGCACCGGCGGCACCGGCGGCGCGGGCGGCTGGGCCGGGGGCGCCGGGTGCGGGTGGCACGGCCTCCCGAAGATCACGATCCCGATCGAGACCTGGATGTCGACGCCGGTCTCGATGCACACGGTCGCGCCGCCGCCGTTGACCCAGGGCGGGGGCGGCGGCGGGACCATCGAGATGACCTCGCTCCCGAACTCCGACCCGACGATCGCGACGACGCCGCCCTCGGCCATCCAGACGGGCGGGGGAGGCGGCGGGTCGTCCTTCGTCACCCGAACCTTGGCCCGGCCACCGGCCGTCCCCCCGCCTCCGCTCGTCCCGCCGCCGCTTCCGCCTCCTCCCGCACCCTTCTGTCCGCCCGCCGCCTTGTCCGGCCTCGGCCCGGGGGCACCCCCGCCGTCGGCTTTGACGTGCCGTGGGGGCGTGTCCCGCTTGGGGCGGGCGTGGTGCCGGGCGTGCGGGACGACCGGTGTGACGTGCGTGGCCGAGGAGGACCCGGTACCGGACGGGACGGGCGAGGCAGGCGGGGCGGGCGGGGCAAGAGGTGCGGGCGGTGCGAGGGACACCAGCGACGACGAGGACGACGACAGGGACGACGGGGACGGCAGGGGCTGCGACGACGCCGTCCCGCCGGTGCCCGTTCCCGTGGCGGTCGTTCCCGCCGGGGCCGGGGTGTCGGCCGCGGCGGCGGGGGAGGCGGGGGCGAGGGCAGGGGAGAGCGCGCCGGCGGCCGCGCCGATCAGCAGGAGCGGGGGCAGGGCGAGCGCACGGCGCACCTCAGCCTCCCTGGCCGATGCGGGTGAACTCGGCGGACACGGAGCTGAACGCGTCGGGGTGGACGGCGATCGCGCCGGAGAACACGTGGGAGATGTCGACGGTGAGGTAGATGCCGACGGCCAGGAGCGCGGCCATGAGACCGAGGGGGAGCAGGGCCCAGCCGCGGGGGCGGGCGCCGGCCAGGAGCGGCAGGACGATCACGACGAGGCCGGTGAGGAGGGTGATGATGAGCAGGCCGGTGGGCGGGTGGGCGCGGGCGTCGGTGGCGCGCTGGTGGCGGGCGGCGGAGACCTCGGTGAGGTGGTTCAGGACGGTGGTGCGGGCGTCGGCGGACTCGGTGCCGTCCTTGAAGGGGACGGCCATGGTCTCCCGGCGGAGTCGGTCCAGGCGGGCCCAGCCGTCGGTGCTGAGACGGCGGTGGTCGCGCATGAGGGGCCATTCGGTGCGCCGGACGAAGGTGGCGTAGTCGGCGACCTCGGCGCGGGTGCGGGTGGCGTCGGCGGGGTCGAGGCGTCCGGCGGCCCAGTAGGTCTCGACGAGGGCCTGGGCCTCGGCGTTGGTGTTGGAGCGGGCCGCGTCGGCGTTGGTCCAGGGGACGACGACCGCGATGGCGAAGGCGAGGAGGAACAGCGCGGACAGCATCGATCCGGCGTGGCCGTTGGTGGCGCCGTCGGGGGCGTCGTCGTCGGTGCCGCCGCGGGTGCGGCGCAGCAGCCGGCTGGCGATGACCACGACGGCGACGGCGCACGCCGCCGCGAAGAGGTAGACGGGCATGGTCCACTCCCGGGGTTCCGGTCCGACTCCAGTGCTGACGCGTCGTGATTTTACTTTCACGTTGCGTGGTTGTAGGAGTTTTCGCGTGCCGGTGTGACGGGAGTGGAAGGTGAAGCATTCCCTGGAGTCAGGGAAGACGGGCGGGTAAGGGGAGTCCGGCCCGGGGTGCGGTCCGGGCCGGGCGTCGCTCACGCCCGTGAGCGGGTTCGGATGCGGGATCGGTCAGAGTTCGATGCGGGTCGGTGTTCGGTGTGGGTCAGTTCGGTGTGGGTCAGAGTTCGATGCGGACGGACTGGTCGCGGAGCCAGGTGTCCATGCTGAGGACGATCTCGAAGGCGCTGCGGCGTCCGCCGAAGCCGGTGCCGACGGTCGGGTCCATGGGCCGGTCGGCCATCTCCTTCAGCGAGGCGCGGTCCAGGAGCGGGGTGACGGGCGCGGTCGTGTCGGTGATCAGTTCGCGGATCTGGTCGCACAGGGCCAGTTCGTAGGCGGGGTCCTGGATGGCGGGGTAGGGGCTCTTGCGGCGTTCGATGATCGAGTCGGGCAGCAGGTGGCGTCCGGCGGCGCGCAGGAGGCTCTTCTCGTGGCCGTCGTGGGTCTTCATCGCCCAGGGCGTGCCGTAGACGTACTCGACGAGGCGGTGGTCGCAGAACGGGACGCGGACCTCCAGGCCGACGGCCATGCTGGCGCGGTCCTTGCGGTCGAGCAGGATCGGCAGGAAGTGGGTGAGGTGGAGGTGGCAGACGCGGCGCATGCGGCGTTCGTGTTCGCTGTCGCCGGGGACGCGGGGGACCTCGGCGATGGCCTTGGCGTAGTGGTCGGCGACGTAGGCGGGCATGTCGAGGGTCTGCAGCAGGCCCCGGTCGAGGGGGCCGGGGCGGTCGACGCCGAACCGCTGGGATCCGCCTTCGCGCATGCCGGCGGCGATCCAGGGGAAGGTGTCGGCGCGGACGGCGTCGGCGTCGTGGAACCACTGGTAGCCGCCGAAGACCTCGTCGGCGGACTCGCCCGACAGCGCGACGGTGGACTTGCCGCGGATGGCGCGGAACAGCAGGTAGAGCGAGGTGTCCATGTCGCCGTTCATGGCGGGGTTGTCGAAGGCGTGGACGACGGTGGCGCGTAGTTCGGGGTCGGCGAGGCGGGCGGCGTCCACGACGATGTCGGCGTGTTCGGTGCCGGCGTGGGCGGCGAGGTCGTGGACGAACGGGGTGTCGGGCGTGTCGCGGGCGGGGTCGGGGATGAAGCTCTCGGCCTGCCCGACGAAGTCGACCGCGAAGGAGCGGACGGGGCCGTGGGCGGCGGCGAGGGCGGTGATGATGCTGGAGTCCAGGCCGCCGGACAGCAGGGTGCACAGTGGGACGTCGGAGACCAGTTGCCGCGCGACGATGTCCTCCAGCAGGCCGCGGACGGTGGCGATGCTGGTGGGCAGGTCGTCGGTGTGCGGGGTGGCGGGCGGCTGCCAGTAGCGGCGGATGGTGATGCCGGAGCGGCGGACGCGCAGGACGTGGCCGGGCCGGAGTTCCTTGATGTCGCGGTAGGGGGAGTTCCCGACGTCCTTGAAGAAGCCGAGGACGCTGCGCAGGCCGTCGGCGTCCAGGACGGCGTCGGCGGCGGGGTGGGCGAGGATGGCCTTGGGTTCGGAGCCGAAGGCCAGGCCGCCGGGCAGTTGCCTCCAGTAGAGGGGTTTGACGCCGAGGCGGTCGCGGACCAGGAGGAGTTCCTCGGTGCGGGTGTCCCAGACGGCGAAGGCGTACATGCCGTTGAGGTGTTCGGCGAGGTGTTCGCCCCATTGCAGGTAGGCGTGCAGGACGACCTCGGTGTCGCTGCGGGTGCGGAAGGTGTGGCCGTGGGCGGCGAGTTCGGCGCGCAGTTCGGTGAAGTTGTAGACCTCGCCGCTGTAGGTGAGGACGGCGGCGGGCACGCCTTCGGTTCCGTCGGGTTCCCGGGTTGCGGGGGCGGTCATGGGCTGGCGGCCGCCCTGGATGTCGATGACGGCCAGGCGGCGGTGGCCGAGGACGGCGTGGGGTGAGGTCCAGGCGCCCTGGTCGTCGGGGCCGCGGCAGGCCATGGTGGCGATCATCTCGGCCGCCGTCCGGGCGGTGTCGGCGGTGGTGGCGCCCGCGGTCAGGTCGCGGCCGAAGTCCACCCATCCGGTGATTCCGCACATCGTGCTCACCTCTCGTCGCTGGGGTACGTCCCTCAGTTACTTAGCCAAACAAACTTGTTTCATGCCGGTCAGGCGGCCTGTCGATGCCCGGAACACTCTTTCCGGACGGACTGCAAAGAGGTTCTTGCGCGTGACATGGTGCATACCGGAAGATCTTCCGTAGAGAACGCGTCAATGAGGACGATTGTTCGTCGCGGCCCGTCCGGCATGCCCGATGCTGGACATCTGAGGCGGGCGCGGCGGAGAAGGGAACGGCGATGCCGACCGACCAGCCGAGGGAGAATCCCCGGTGACCGGCCCGAACACGCGCGGCAAGCTCGACCTCGACCCGGAGGTCGTCCGCAAGGCGCGGAACCTGGCCGCCCGGGCCGCCGAACCCGTCATCCAGATGGCTCGTACCCACACCACCGTGTCGGTCGAACGCGCTTTGCTACGTCTTTCCGGTCTTTCGGGCGCGGACGCGGACGGGAAGCCCTGGGCCAACCACCTCGTCGACACCGTCCAGGCCCACGTCGGCCTCGAACACGGCGTCGCCCTGCCCGTCTGGGACGCCCTGGCCCGCGGCGGCCACGGCTCCCTGGCCGAACTCGCCGCGGCCGCCGCCGCCGGACGCGTCGACTTCCGCCTGCCCACCGGCTCGGACGCCCGCACCGCCCACGAGGCCGCCCGGCGCGCCGCCCGCGGCGGCATGGACCGCATCGACGCGCGCCGCGCCGAACGCGACCGGATGCTCGCCGAGGTCGGCGACCCGCCCCAGCCGTGGATCTACCTCATCGTCGCCACCGGCGACATCTACGAGGACATCCCGCAGGCCCAGGCCGCCGCCCGCGAGGGCGCCGACGTCGTCGCCGTCATCCGCTCCACCGGGCAGTCGCTGCTGGACTTCGTCCCCGAGGGCGCCACCCGCGAGGGCTACGCCGGCACCTACGCCACCCAGGAGAACTTCCGGCTCATGCGCGCCGCCCTGGACGACGTGTCGCGCGAACTCGGCCGGTACGTGCGGCTCACCAACTACGCCTCCGGGCTGTGCATGCCCGAGATCGCCACCCTCGCCGGGCTCGAACGCCTCGACATGATGCTGAACGACTGCATGTACGGCATCATCTTCCGCGACATCAACCCCCGCCGGACCTTCATCGACCAAAGGTTCTCCCGGCAGATCCACGCCCGCGCCGGCATCGTCATCAACACCGGCGAGGACAACTACCTCACCACCGCCGACGCCGTCGACGCCGCCCACACCGTCATCGTGTCGCAGCTGCTCAACGAGCGGTTCGGGCACGAGGCCGGCCTGTCGGACGCCCAACTCGGCCTCGGCCACGCCTTCGAGATCAACCCGAAGATCCCCGAGTCGTTCCGGCTGGAACTCGCCCACGCCCAGCTCGTCCGCGAACTGTTCCCCGACGCGCCGCTGAAGTACATGCCGCCGACCAAGCACATGACCGGCAACATCTTCGCCGGGTACCTGCTCGACGCGTTCTTCAACCTCGCGGGCGTCATGACCGGCCAGTCGATCATCCTCATCGGGATGATGACCGAGGGCATCCACACCCCCTGGCTGTCGGACCGCGACCTGGCCCTGGAGAACGTCCGCTACGTCCGCGACGCCGCCGGAGGCCTCGCCGAGGACTTCGTGCCCCGCCCGGACGGGTTCATCGGCGAACGCGCCCGCCGCGTCCTGTCCGAATCCATCGACCTGCTCGACAAGGTCGACAGGGACGGCCTGCTCACCGCCATCGCCGAGGGCACCTTCGGCGTCACCCGCCGCCCCCCGGACGCCGGCAAGGGCCTGTCCGGCGTCGTCGAACGCGCCGACGGGTACGTCAACCCCGCCATCGAGATCCTCGACAACGAGGACCCGCACGCCGCCGGCGCCCCGCAGGAGGTGACCGCATGACCACCGACCCCACCCAGGGCCCCGGGACCACCATCGGATCCGGCACCGGCACCGCGACCGGTGTCGTGACCGGCGCCGACACCCAGGCGCCCGCCGAACCCGCCGACACCCGCCAGGTCATCCGCCCCTACGGCGACACCACCGGCGACGGCCTGGTCCAGATGTCGTTCACCCTGCCCGTCCCCGCCGGCCCCCGCGCCGACGCCGCCGCGCTCCAGCTCGCCACCAAGATGGGCCTGGACCCCGCCAGCGTCGTCCACGCCAAGCCCATGGGCCCCGACTTCACCTTCTTCATCGTCTACGGCCGCACCGGCCACCTCATCGACTACGCCTCCATCCCCGTCCCCGAGGGACGCGAGTACCCGCTGCTGTCGGCGCCCGAGATCAACCAGGCGATCCGCACCGGCCTCGGCCGCCGCCTGGTCGTCGTCGGCGCCTGCATCGGCACCGACGCCCACACCGTCGGGATCGACGCGATCCTCAACGTCAAGGGCTTCGCGGGGGAGAAGGGCCTGGAGTACTACCGCGAGATCCACGTGATCAACATGGGCGCCCAGGTCACCGTCGAGGAACTCGTCGACCGCGCCAAGGACGCCGACGCCGACGCCGTCCTGGTCTCCCAGGTCGTCACCCAGCGCAACGCCCACCTGCACAACACCAAGCAGATGGCCGCCGCGTTCCACGCCGAGTACCCCACCGCCGTCGCCGCCGGCATCGGCCGGCCCCTGCTGGTCGTCGGCGGACCCCGCTTCGACACCGTCACCCCGTCCGACCTCGGCGTGGACCGCATCTTCGGCAAGGGCACCACCCCCTCGGAGGTCGCGTCCTTCCTCGTCCACGCCCTGCTGCCCGCCGCCGCGACCGGCACCCAGGAGACCCCATGACCGACGCCACCGCACCACCCGCCACCGGAAACGAGACCGGGACCGACGCCGGGACGGGGACCGACGCCGGGACGGGGGCCGGGGCCGACCCGCGGCTCGGACTGACCGTCACCCACCGCCGCTACGTCCCCTACTCCCACGCCCACTACGCCGGGAACCTCGTGGACGGCGCCTACGTCCTCGGCCTGTTCGGCGACGTCGCGACCGAGGTGTGCATCCGCACCGACGGCGACGAGGGCCTGTTCGCCTCCTACGCCGACGTGCAGTTCCGCGCCCCCCTGCGCGCCGGGGACGTCGTGGAGGCCACCGCCGAGGTCACCCGCGTCGGCCGCCGCAGCCGCACCCTGGCCCTCACCGCCCGCGTGATCTGCCGCGGCCGCCCCGACAAGGGCGAATCCGCCGCCGAGGTCCTCACCGACCCGATCACCGTCGTCACCGCCACCGGCACCGTCGTCGTGCCCTGACCCACCCGTCCGCCCACCACGCCGCGTCGGGCCACGCCATGCCCGACGTGCCCCGACCTGCCCTGCCGGGCCACGCCGGCGGCCCGGCGCCTCCGGCCCACCGGGCCGCCCAGGCC
>NZ_RFFG01000202.1 GCF_003696215.1 Actinomadura harenae
AGGCCGTCGGGGGCCCCGGCCGGACGCAGCCGGTCGACGGCCACGAGCGGCGGGACGTCCGGCCCGTCCGGGAACGCGGCCTCCGACGCGGCGAGCAGGTGCGTCGCGCCCGAGTCGCGCAGGATGTGGGCGCGCTCGTCCGGGCCGGAGTCGGGCGGCAGCGGCACCACGGGGACGCCCGCGAACAGGCCCGCGACGACGGCGGCGACGGTCTCCAGGGTCGGGGTCGCGTGGACGGCGACGGCCCGCGCGTCCCGGATCTCGGCGGCGATCGCGACGGCCCACGCGTCCAGCGCCGGACGGCTCAGGGGACGTCCGGCCACGGTGAGCGCGGGACGGCCGGGGTCGTCCGGGCGGGGTCCGCCGAGAAGGTCCATCGGGCGCGTCCCTTTCGCTGGGGGCCGGGAGAACGGGCAACGCCCGGCAAAGGGCCCGCCCGCGATGCGGGTTCGACCGGCATCTGCTGGAAGTATGCCGTTCGTGACGGACGTTCCGACGACCTACCCGGCCCTCGCGGACCTGCTGCTCGCCCTGCCCCCGTCGGCGGGGCCGGTGCGGCTGGTCGCCGTCGACGGGCCGAGCGGGTCCGGCAAGTCCACGTTCGCGCCGCGCCTCGCGGCCGCCCTCGGCGAGGCGGCCTCCGCCGCCATGCCGCTCGTCCGGTCGGACGACTTCCGGGTCCCCTGGGACGCCGATCCGCTGACCTGGTGGCCGCCGTTCGAGCGGGACGTCCTGACGCCGATCATGGCCGGACACCCCGGCCACCTGCGCCGCTACGACTGGCACCGCGACGTCTACGGCCCGGACGAGGAGCTGCCGCCCGCCGGGGCGCTGGTCGTGGAGGGCGTCGGCGCGGCCTGGCGCGGGTCCCCCGCCGCGTTCCGGATCTGGGTGGACGCCCCGCGCGACCTGCGCCGGGCCCGCGCCCTCCAGCGCGACGGCCTCACCTACGCCGATGCCTGGGACGCGTGGTCCGGGCGCGAGTCGCGTCACTTCGCGTCCGACCGCACCCGGGAGCGCGCCGACCTCCTCGTGGACGGCACGGCCGTCGCGGGGCCCGCGTTCCACGCCGTCCGCCCCACCCAGGACGCCACCTGACCCCCGTCCGGGCCACCGTCCGTGCCTCGGCCGGGCGGACCGGTGCGCACGGGGTGGCCCGCGAGGCCGACTAGGCTTGCCGCGTCCGTATTTCGACCCCTGACATGACGGGTGGAGCCAGCAGATGGCGCTTGAACGTCCCGAGATCGACTTCCCCGAGGGCCAGCCCCCGACGAACCTTGACATCACCGACATCACGGTCGGGGACGGTGCGGAGGCCACCAAGGGCTCGACCGTCTACGCCCACTACGTCGGCGTGGCCTTCTCGACCGGCGAGGAGTTCGACGCGTCCTGGAACCGCGGCGGGCCGCTCGACTTCCCGCTCGGCGCCGGCCGCGTCATCAAGGGCTGGGACATGGGCATCCAGGGCATGAAGGTCGGCGGCCGGCGCAAGCTGGTCATCCCGCCGCACCTGGCCTACGGCAGCCACAGCCCGTCCCCCAAGATCGGGGCGAACGAGACGCTGATCTTCGTGGTGGACCTCGTCGACGTGAAGTAGTCGGCGGGAGGTGTCGGGCGGGGGGCCGAACCCCCGCACCGAACCCCGGCACCGAACCCCCGAAAAGCGCTTCAACGGCGGGCAATCCGGGAGTGAAATCTGCTCCGGATGCCCGCCGTCGCCGTTTCCGCAGGCAAACGCGTCGGTATCAGCCCAGCATGATCGAGGCGCGGGGGCTGACGAAGCGGTTCGGGGACAAGACGGCCGTCGACCAGGTGAGCTTCACGGTCCGGCCCGGTCACGTCACCGGATTCCTCGGCCCGAACGGCGCGGGCAAGTCCACGACCATGCGCATGATCCTCGGCCTCGACCACCCGTCCGGCGGGACGGTGACGGTCGCGGGCGTCCGGTACGCGGGGCTCGGCGCGCCGCTGCACGAGGTCGGCGCGCTCCTCGACGCCAAGGCCGTCCACGGCGGGCGCAGCGCCTACAACCACCTGCTCTGCCTGGCCCGCAGCAACGGCATCCCGAGACGCCGCGTGGACGAGGTGATCGACCTCGTCGGCCTGCAGACGGTCGCGAGGAAGCCCTTCAAGGGCTTCTCGCTCGGCATGGGGCAGCGGCTCGGCATCGCGGGCGCGCTGCTCGGCGACCCCGCCGTCCTGATGTTCGACGAGCCGGTGAACGGCCTGGACCCCGAGGGCATCCTGTGGATCCGGACGCTCATGCGGAGCCTGGCCGCCGAGGGCCGGACGGTGTTCGTGTCCAGCCACCTGATGTCGGAGATGGCGCTCACCGCCGACCACCTCATCGTCATCGGACGCGGCCGGATCCTCGCCGACACGTCCGTCCGCGAGTTCATCGGGGGCGACGCGACCAGCCACGTGCGGGTGCGGTCGCCGCAGGTCGCCGAGCTCGGGCCGCTGCTGGCCCGGCACGACTGGCGCGTCGAGGTCGACCCGGACGGCTCGCTCCGCGTCTTCGGCGCCGACGCCGCGGCCGTCGGGGACGTCGCCGCCGACCACGGCGTCCGGCTGCACGAGCTCTCGCCCGTCCGGCCGTCGCTGGAGGAGGCGTTCATGCGCCTGACCGGCGACACCGTCGAGTACCACGCGGGCGGCCTCCACGACGCCGAGCGTCCCGCCGGAGAAGCCCCGCCGCCTGGAACACCGCCCGACGAACCACCACCCGGATCGCCGCCAGAACCGCCGCCGGGATCGCCGCCCGCCGGGCCTCCTCCCGGATCGCCGCCGGACGAGGGACCCTCGGGGCCGCCACCGGCCGGGCCGACCGGAATCTGGCAGGGAGGACGGTCATGACCACGCCCGAGACCCCCGCGGAAGCCGAACGGCCCGAACCACCCGGACAGCCCGGACGGCCCGGGACGGCCGGCCGCCCGGCCTCGTTCGCGGACGCCGTCGCCGCCGAGTGGATCAAGATCCGCACCGTCCGGTCGACGTTCTGGACGCTGCTCGCCGGGCTCGTGGTGACGATCGGGCTGAGCGTCCTGCTGGCCCTGGTGTTCGTCTCCGCCTACGACCAGCTGACCCCGCGCGACAGGTTCCAGTTCGACCCGACCGCCTACGGGCTGGTCGGCATCCAGTTCGGCATGGTGGCGTTCGGCGTGCTCGGCGTGCTGGTCGTCACGGGCGAGTACGCGACCGGGATGATCCGGACCTCGCTCACCGCGGTGCCGCGCCGGACCCGGCTGTTCGCGGCGAAGGCGCTGGTCCTCGGCCTGCTGGTGCTGGTGGTCGGGGAGATCGTGTCGTTCGCCTCCTACTTCCTGTCCCAGCTGATCTTCGCGGACCGGAACCTGAACGAGGGGCTCGGGGAGCACGGCGTGCTGCGCGCGGTGATCGGCGGCGGCCTCTTCCTGACCCTGATCGCGCTGTTCGCGCTGGCGTTCGGGATGCTGCTGCGCCACACCGCGGGCGCGGTCACGACGGTGCTCGGCCTGCTGTTCGTCCTGCCGATCATCGGCTCGTTCCTGCCCGGCGACTTCGGCGTGACGATCCGCAAGTTCCTGCCGACCGCCGCGGGCGGCGCGGTGATGGGGACCCGGCCGTCCTCGGACGTCCTGTCGCCCTGGGTCGGCCTCGGCGTGTTCGCGCTGTACACGGTCGTCCTGCTGGCCCTCGCCCTGGTCCTCTTCCAGCGCCGCGACGCCTGACCCCGGCCGCACACGCCTCGTCACCGGCGGAGGCACGAGAGTTCGGACACAGGTCGGCAACAGCGGAGCGTCGCCGTCTCCCGTGATGCCCTGACGTGATCAGATATGTCCGTTCTTGTTCGGATGAGCGGTAGGGCACGGGGGACGCGGGGATGCGTGGCGGTGTTCCGAAGGGGTACACGGCGGTGGCGGCGGCGCTGGGGATCGCGGCCGGTCTCTGGCCGGCGGTGTCGGCGCTGCCGTCCGGGGGCGGGGGCGGGGACGACCGGCTGCGCTCGGAGCTGACGGCGGCGCTCGCCGACCACCGGTGGGAGCACCCGAAGCCCGGCTCGTGGACGCCGCCGAAGCCGTCCGCGGACGGCCTGCCCCCGGTGATCAGCCAGATCAGCACGCAGGACCGCGTGGTGTTCCTGACGATCGACGACGGCTACGAGTACGACCCGGAGTTCGTGAACATCGTCCGGACGGAGAAGGTGCCGATCCTCACGTTCCTGACCACCACGTACGTGCGCGGGCACGGCCAGTACTTCTGGGCGCTGCGCAACGCGGGGTCGCGGATGGAGGACCACACCGTCACCCACCCGGACATGAAGACGCTCCCGCTGGAGGCGCAGCAGCGGCAGATCTGCCAGTCGTCCGACACGATCACCAAGCAGTACGGGCGGCGTCCCGAGCTGTTCCGGCCGCCGTTCGGGTCGTACAACACCGCGACCCGGCAGGCCGCGAAGGCGTGCGGGATCAAGTCGATCCTGACCTGGACGGCCGAGTTCTACAACGGGACGACCGGACCGGGCGTCGGGTTCAACGGGTTCGCGCGCGGGGACGGCCTGGGCAAGGGGTTCCGGCCCGGCGACATCGTCCTGATGCACTACCGCAAGGGTCTGGCCGGGGAGTTCCGGATGCTGCTCGGCTGGATCAAGCAGCAGGGCTTCCGCCCCGCCGCCGTCCAGAACTACCTGCCGCGCTCGCTGGGCGGCGACGCGCCCGACGCCCCGCCCGCCTGACCCACATTTCCGCAGGTAGGCCGCGAACAGGGACGATTCGCGGTTGCCCTGAGCCGCCCGACACCTGCGCATTAGGGTTCATGCACCGGCGGGGTCGAGGTCCCCCATTCCCCGAGAGCCGACCCCGCCGGTACCACGTCCGCGTCCCCTCAGGGGACCGCTACTCGGTGGAGCGGCGGACGTCGCCGCCGATCTCCCGCTCCCTCGGCGCGATGACCCCGCCGCCGTTGTCGTTCGGCCGCCGCACCGCCAGGTTCAGCAGGTGGTAGCCCACCAGCAGGACGATCGTGCCGAGCGCGATGCCCTGGAGCGGGAAGCTGTCGGTGATGTGCAGCGTGACGTTCCCGATCGCCAGGATCAGGCCCGCCGCGACCGGGACGAGGTTGACCGGGTCGCCGAAGTCCACCCGGTTCTCGACCCAGATCTTCGCGCCGAGCAGGCCGATCATCCCGTAGAGGACGACCGTGATGCCGCCGAGCACGCCGCCCGGGATCGCCGCGACCAGCGCGCCGAACTTCGGGACGAACCCGACCGCGATCGCCACGACCGCCGCCACCCAGTACGCGGCCGTCGAGTAGATCCTCGTCGCGGCCATGACGCCGATGTTCTCGGAGTAGGTGGTCGTCGGCGCGCCGCCGACCGCCGTCGCGAGGGTCGTGGTGATGCCGTCCGCGGTGAGCGCGCGGCCGATGTAGGGGTCGAGGTCGTCGCCGGTCATCGCCGCGACGGCCTTCACGTGCCCGGTGTTCTCGGCGATCAGCGCGATCACGACGGGCAGCGCCAGCAGGATCGCCGACATCTTGAAGTTCGGGCCGTGCAGGTGCGGCAGCCCGAGCCAATCGGCCGACCTCACGGCCGAGAAGTCCACGCGGTCGTGCGGGAACGCCGTCGCGACGCAGTACGGGCCCTCGGTCGGGCACGGGTGGCCCGACGCGTCCAGCAGGTTCCTGCCGCCCTGGACGGACGTGACCCGGCCCGCCGTCTTGTCCAGCACCCACGACAGCGCGAACCCGAACACCAGCGCCAGCAGGACGTTGATCCGCGCCCAGAAGCCGCGCAGCAGCACCGCGCTGAGCACGGCGAACGCCATCGTCGCGATCGCGACCCACTGGTCCTGCGGCCAGTAGACGTTCGCGACGACCGGCGCGAGGTTGAACCCGATCAGGACCACGACCGCGCCCGTCACGACCGGCGGCAGCACCGCGTGCAGCACGTTCGCGCCGAGGAAGTGGATGACCAGCCCGACCACGAGCAGCGCGACGCCGACCCAGAGGATCGCTCCGGTGACCGTCCCGGAGTCGCCGCCCGCCGCGCGGATCGCGGCCGCGACCCCGACGAACGACGCGCTCGACCCGAGGTAGGACGGCACCTTCCCGCTCGTGATCAGCAGGAACAGGATGGTGGCGACGCCGGACATCATGATCGCCAGGTTGGGGTCCAGCCCCATCAGCACGGGGAAGACGAACGTGGCGCCGAACATCGCCACCACGTGCTGGGCCCCGATGCCCGCGGTGCGCGGCCAGGAGAGCCGCTCGTCCGGGCGGACGACCTCCCCCGGCGGCGGCGTCTTCCCGTCGCCGTGCACCTTCCAGCCGAACGCCATCCACATCTCCTGAAATTCTCGTTTACGCTACGTGAACGAGAATGCCGCATCCGGGCCCGGCCGCGCACCACCGGGGGTGGCGCAGCGGCCGGGTCCGGCGCGCGGCCGCTAGATCCCCCGCATCCGCAGGACGTGCAGGGCGAGGGTCAGGTTCAGGCGGAGATGGGCGTCCTCGGTGAACGGGCCGAGCAGTCGTTCCAGTTTCCCGATGCGGTAACGCAGTGTGTTGTAGTGGAAGTGGAGCCGCCGCGCGGTCTCGGCGACGTTGAGGTTGGTCTCCAGCAGCACCTGGAGCGTCCGGCGCAGGTCCACCAGCTCCGGCTCGTCGTCGGCCGCGAGGTCGCCGAGCGTCTCGCGGACGAACGCGTGCAGCTCCTCCGGATCCGGGACGAGGCTGAGCAGCCGGTACACGCCGAGCTGGTCGAAGTGCGCCCGCGCGCCGTCGCCGTGCAGCTGCCGTCCGACGCGGACCGACTTCAGCGCCTGCTCGTACGCCTCCGGCAGCCGGGACGGCGACACGACGGTGCGGCCGATGCCCGTCGAGAACGTCCGGCGGACGGACGAATGTTCGGCGAACAGCGCGGCGGCCTCCTTCAGGAGCGTATGGACCGGTCCACCGTCGAGGTCCGGATCGTCGCCGTCGGCGCCGACCACGGCGACGACCTCGTGCGCGAAGCTCGCCACGGCCGCGCCGCGGTCGTGCCGCCGCACCGCCGCGGCCCACGCCGCCGCGA
>NZ_RFFG01000203.1 GCF_003696215.1 Actinomadura harenae
GGCGGCGGGCGGGGGCGGTGCCGCGCCGCGAGGGTGTGGAGGCGGTCGCCGTCGCGCCCGACGAGGAGCTTCCCGTGGTGCCGCGGGCGGCGGCGCGGCGCCTGGCCCGGATCCTCGCCGGTGAGCAGGTCAAGGTGCTGCCCGAGTGGCTGGACGCGGCGGCCCGCGGCGGGCGGCGGGTGCCCGCGCGGCTGCTGCCCGACCTGCTGGAGAAGGGCCGCGGCGACCGGATGCTGCGTCCCGCGATCGCGCGCGCCGCCGGGCATCGCGGCGTGTGGCTGGCGCTGCGCAACACCGACTGGGCGTACCTGATCGGGTCCGGGGACGACCCGGGCGGCGGCGACGAGGTGTGGGAGACCGGCACCCGGCAGCAGCGCGTCGCGTTCCTCACGCGCCTGCGCGGGAGCGACCCCGCGGGCGCGCGCGAGACGCTGGGCACGGTGTGGGCCAGGGAGCCCGCGCCCGACCGGGCGGCGTTCCTCGGCACGTTCGCGCGCGGGCTCTCGATGGACGACGAGGCGTTCCTCGAAGGCGCGCTCGAAGACCGGGGCAAGGACGTCCGGCAGCTCGCGTCCGACCTGCTGGCGCGGCTTCCCGATTCGGCCTACGGGCTGCGGATGGCCTCGCGCGCCCGCGCGTGCCTGCGCGCCGAGACCCGCACCGTCCGGGAGCGCCGGCAGAGGTGGGTCGTGGTCGAGCCGCCCGAGACCCACGACGAGGACCTGGCGCGCGACGGCGTCCCGTTCCATCCGAGCGGGTCGTTCGCGCCCGGGGGCGCGGGAGGCGGCCCGGTCGGCACACGCGCGGCGTGGCTGCGCGAGATCCTCGCGCGCACTCCCCTGTCGACCTGGACCGACCTGTTCGCCCTGCCGCCGATGGAGGTCGTCTGCCTCCCGATCACGGACGCTGCGGGCGACGCCGGGAGGGCCGCGCGCGACGTCCACATCGGGTGGGCGCGGGCGGCGCTGCGGCAGCGCGACCCGGCATGGGCGCGGGCGCTGCTGAAGGGCGGCGTCGTCGTGGACGAGCCGGACGCCCTGGCCGACCTGCTGACCGTCCTGCCGGACGGCGAGCGCGAGGGCGCGGCGGCCGGGCTGATCCGCTGGGTCGCGGGCGGGCCGGAGCTGCCGCGCGTGCTGGAACGCGTCCCCGGCCCGTGGACGGGCGAGCTGGCCGACTCCGTGGTGGCGACGCTGTCGACCGCCGCCGACCGGCAGACGCACCGGCACGAGCACACCCTGACCCTGCTGTGCCGCCTCGCCGACCAGCGCCTCTCCCCCGCGTTCGCGCCGCGCCTCCAGGAGCTGGCCGGGCGTCACCTGACCGCCGATCCGGGCGGGGTGGCGGGGGCCGTCCTCACCGAACTCACCGAGACCCTCCGGTTCCGCGCCGAGATGCTGAAGGAGCTCCATCCGTGACCGTGCCCGACAACGGAACCGCCCTGGACAACGGAACCGCCCTCGACAACGGAGCCGTGCCCGACAACGGAACCGCCCCCGAGACGGCCGGCGACGAGGTTCTCCGGCCGCACGCCGAGCAGCAGTACGCCGCCGAGCTGGCGCTGCTGGCCGAGCATGACGACCGGCCGCGCCCGCCGGGCTGGCGGCTGTCGCCGTGGGCCGTGACCACCTACCTGCTCGGCGGCGAGCTCCCGGACGGCACGGAGGTCTCGCCCAAGTACATCGGCCCGCGCCGCCTGGTGGAGGTCGCGGTCGCGACGCTCGCGACCGACCGGGCGCTGCTGCTGCTCGGCGTCCCGGGCACGGCGAAGACGTGGATGTCGGAGCATCTGGCGGCGGCGATCTCGGGCGACTCGACGCTGCTGGTCCAGGGCACGGCCGGGACGCCCGAGGAGGCCGTCCGGTACGGCTGGAACTACGCGCGGCTGCTCGCCGAGGGGCCGTCCGAGCGGGCGCTGGTCGAGAGCCCGCTCATGCGCGCGATGCGGCGCGGCATGGTCGCGCGCGTCGAGGAGCTGACGCGCATGCCGGGCGACGTCCAGGACTCGCTGATCACGCTGCTGTCGGAGAAGACGCTGCCGGTGCCGGAGCTGAACGCCGAGGTGCAGGCGCGGCGCGGGTTCACGGTGATCGCGACGGCGAACGACCGCGACCGGGGCGTCAACGAGCTGTCGTCCGCGCTGCGCCGCCGGTTCAACACCGTCGTGCTGCCGCTGCCGGAGTCCGAGGCGGACGAAGTGGAGATCGTCGCGCGCCGGGTGGCGCAGCTCGGGCGGGCGCTGGAGCTGCCCGAGGCCCCGGCCGGGCTGGAGGAGATCCGCCGGGTCGTCACGGTGTTCCGGGAGCTGCGCGCCGGGCTGACCGGCGACGGCCGGACGAAGCTGAAGTCGCCGTCCGGCACGCTCAGCACCGCCGAGGCGATCTCGGTCGTGACCAGCGGACTCGCACTCGCCGCGCACTTCGGCGACGGGGTCCTGCGCGCCCCGGACGTCGCGGGCGGCATCGTCGGCGCCGTCCTGCAGGACCCGGCGTCCGACCGGGTCGTGTGGCAGGAGTACCTCGAGACCGTGGTGCGCGACCGTCCGGAATGGGCCGACTTCTACCGCGCGTGCCGGGAGGTCTCTTGACGGACGTGGCGGCCGCCCGGGGGACGGCGGGGGCGCGGGTCGAGGTGTTCGGCATCCGGCACCACGGACCGGGGTCGGCGCGGGCCGTCCGGCGGGCGCTGGAGGAGTTCAAGCCGGACGCCGTGCTGATCGAGGGCCCGCCCGAGGCCGACGCGATCGTCGACCTCGCCGCCGATCCCGGCATGGTGCCGCCGGTGGCGCTGCTGGCCTACGCGCCGGGCGAGCCGCCCGCGCCCGGGGACGACGCCGCGTCCTGGTCCGACCGGCGCGCGGCGTTCTGGCCGTTCGCCGAGTTCAGCCCGGAGTGGCAGGCCGTCCGGTACGCGCTGGACGAGGGCGCGGCCGTCCGGTTCTGCGACCTGCCCGCCGCGAACCAGCTCATCCCTCCCGCGCAGGCCGACGACGATGACGGTGGTGGGGACGGTGGTGGGGACGGGGAGGGCATCCGGCTCGATCCGCTCGGCTGGCTCGCGCGCGCGGCCGGATACGAGGACGCCGAACGCTGGTGGGACGACGTCGTCGAGCATCGCGACGGCGGCCCGTCGCCGTTCCCCGCGATCGCCGAGGCGATGTCCGAGCTGCGCGAACGCGTCGCGGCCTGGCCGTCCGAGGCGGGGCCGTCCGCGGCGGGGCCGCCGCCACCCGGGCACCTCGTCCGCGAGGAGCAGCGCGAGGCCGCGATGCGCCGGACACTGCGCCGCGCTCTCAGGGACGGCTTCGAACGCGTCGCGGTGGTGTGCGGGGCCTGGCACGTCCCGGCGATCCTGGCGCGCGTCCCGGCGGCGCGCGACGACCGGACGCTGCGCGGCCTGCCCAGGGCGAAGGTGTCGATGACGTGGGTGCCGTGGACGCACGGACGCCTCGCCGAGCGGTCCGGCTACGGCGCGGGCGTGCGGTCGCCGGGCTGGTACGCGCACCTGTTCGCCGCTCCGGACCGTCCGGTCGAGCGATGGCTGACCGACGCGGCGGCCGTCCTCCGCCGGGAGGACCTGCACGTCTCGTCCGCGCACGTCATCGAGGCCGTCCGGCTGGCGGAGGCGCTGGCCGCGCTGCGCGGCCGCCCGCTCGCCGGGCTGGACGAGGTGACCGAGGCGACGCGCGCGGTGCTGTGCGAGGGCGCGGACCTGCCGGTCGAGCTGATCCGGAGCCGGATGGTCGTCGGCGAGCGCCTCGGGTCCGTCCCGGACGACACGCCGATGGTGCCGCTCCAGCGCGACCTGGCCGACCGGCAGCGGCGGCTGCGGCTCGCGCCGTCCGCGGACGGCCGTGACCTGGAGCTCGACCTGCGCCGCGACCGCGACCTGGACCGCAGCCGCCTGCTGCACCGGCTGCGGCTGCTGGAGGTCGACTGGGGCGTCCCGGCGGAAAGCCGCGGCAGGGGCACGTTCCGCGAAACGTGGACGCTGTGCTGGCGCCCGGAGTTCGACGTCGAGCTGATCGAGGCGAGCGCGTGGGGCACGACGGTCGCGGGGGCGTCCGCCGCGCGCGCGGGCGCGATGGCCGAGGCGGCGGAGTCGCTCGCCGAGCTGACGTCGGTGGCCGAGCGCTGCCTGCTCGCCGGGCTGGGCACGGCGCTGCCCGGCGTGATGCGCGCGCTCGCCGACCGCGCCGCGCTGGACGGCGACGTCGCGCACCTCATGGACGCCCTACCCGCCCTCGTGCGCGCGCTCCGCTACGGCGACGTCCGCGGCACGGGCACCGGCCCGCTCCGCACGGTCGTGGACGGCCTGGTAGTGCGGGTGTGCGTCGGGCTTCCCCCGGCGTCGCGCGGGCTGGACGACGACGCCGCCCGCGACCTGCTCGGCCGGCTCGACCGCGCGCACTCGGCGCTCGCGACGCTCGACGACGCCGCGCACACCGCTCGCTGGCACACCACGCTCGCGTCCCTCGTCGACCGCGACGGCCTGCACGGGCTCCTGGAGGGACGGCTCACCCGGCTGCTGCTCGACGCGGGCATCCTCGCCGACGCGCCGGGCCGGATGGCGCGGGCCGTCTCGGCCGGGGCGGAGCCCGCGCGCGCCGCCGCGTGGGTCGAGGGGTTCCTGTCGGAGGGCGGGCTGGTGCTCGTCCACGACGACGTCCTGCTCCGGCTCGTGGACGGCTGGATCGCGGGCCTGCCCGCCGAGGCGTTCACGGGCGTCCTGCCCCTGCTGCGGCGCGCGTTCGGCGAGTTCGCGGCGGCCGAGCGGCGCGCGATCGGCGACCGCGTCCGGCACCTGTCCGGCGGGCCGTCGGCGCGCCCGGGCGACGACCCGGTCGATCCCGTGCGGGCCGGGCCCGCGACGGCGACCGTCCTGCGGATCCTCGGAACGGAGGCCGGATCATGACCGACGCCCCCGAGGCGGAACGGCTGCGGCGCTGGCGGCTGGTGCTCGGCGGCGAGGCGGCCGACGGCACGGGCGTCACGCCGACCGGCGACGACGCGCGCATGGACGGCGCGCTCGCCAGGCTCTACGGCTCCGGCGACGCGGGCGGCCGGTCGCGTCCCGGACGGCGCGGGGCCGGGCTCGGCGACTCGGCTCCGTCGGTCGCGCGCTGGCTCGGCGACATCCGCGAGTTCTTCCCGTCCCCGGTCGTCCAGGTCATGCAGAAGGACGCGATCGACCGGCTCGACCTCACCCGGCTGCTCCTCGAACCGGAGCTGCTCGACGCCGTCGAACCCGACATCCACCTGGTCGGGACGCTGCTGTCGCTGAACCGGGTGCTCCCCGACCGGGCCCGCGAGTCGGCGCGGACGGTCGTCCGGTCGCTGGTCCGGGAGCTGGAGCGGCGGCTCGCGGAGCGCACCCGGTCGGCGGTCGGCGGCGCGCTCGACCGGGCGGCGCGGACGGCCCGCCCGCGCCGTCCGTCCGAGGTCGACTGGGACCGGACGATCCGCGCGAACCTCCGCCACTACCAGCCCGACCGGGGCACGCTCGTCCCGCAGCGCCTCGTGGGGCACGGACGGCGCGGACGGGCCGTCCGGCGCGACGTGGTGCTGTGCGTCGACCAGTCGGGGTCGATGGCCGCGTCGGTGGTGTACGCGAGCGTGTTCGGCGCCGTGCTGGCGTCGACGCGGTCGCTGCGCACGTCGCTGGTCGCGTTCGACACCTCGGTCGTCGACCTCACCGGCCAGCTGCACGACCCGGTCGAGCTGCTGTTCGGCACGCAGCTCGGCGGCGGCACCGACATCAACCGGGCGCTCGCCTACTGCCAGACGCTCGTGACGCGCCCGAACGAGACCGTCCTGGTGCTGGTCACCGACCTGTTCGAGGGCGGCGTCCGGGACGGGATGCTGCGCCGCGCCGCCGCCCTGGCGGGCTCGGGCGTCCAGGTGATCGTGCTGCTGGCCCTGTCGGACGAGGGCACGCCGTCCTACGACCACGACAACGCCGCCGCGCTGGCCGCGCTCGGCATCCCGGCCTTCGCGTGCACGCCCGACGCGTTCCCCGACCTCATGGCCGCCGCGCTGGAACGCCGCGACGTGTCCGGTTTCGCCGACCCCGCCCCGGCGCCCTGACCGCGCGGCGCGATGGGCGGGCCTCCGGACGGGAGCGGGGACGGCGGCGTTCGCGGCCGCCCGGGAACAGCAGGACGACGATCAGCGCGGACAGCGCCGCCTGCATGATCAGGGAGGTCAGGGGCACCGAGACGCCCACGCTCCCCGCGGCCCAGAGGACGACCCGCGCGGTCCGGACGGACGCGACCGTCCAGATCGCGCCGCGCGCGCCGCGCCAGGCGGGGACGGCGGCGACGAACGTCACGACGGCGAGCACGGCGAAGACCACGGCGACCGCGATGAGAAGCGGCCCGGCGCGTCCGGCGCTGAGGGCGGGCTGCGCGACGAACGCGGCCAGGCCCGCCACGTCCCCGGCCGCCTGGACGCTCGCCAGCCCGAGGCCCGCCCTGAGCGCCCACGACCGCCCCCGCCCGCTCCCCGGCCCTGACGGCCCGGACGGCCCGGACGGCTCGGTCGGCTCGGGCGGAGGGGGAACTGGAACGGTCCGGGCGGGCGCCCCGAGCAGCCCCAGCAGGATCGTCTCGGCCGTGGGACGGAACGCCGGATCCTTGGCCAGGCAGGCCGCGGCGGGCTCGGCCAGGTGCGGCGGCAGCGCGGACAGGTCCGGGGTCTCGCACAGGATCCGGGAGATCACCGCCGTGGTGGGCCCGCTGCCGAACGGGTCGGTGCCGGTGGCGGCGAACAGCAGGGTCGCGGCCCAGCAGAACAGGTCGGCGGCGGACCCGACCGCCGCGCCGGAGAACTGCTCGGGCGCCATGTAGGCGGGCGTGCCGACCAGGCTCCCGAAGGCCGGCGGGCCGCCCCGGCCCGTGGCGGCCGGGCCCGTGGCGGCCGGGCCCGTGGCGGCCGGGGTCGG
>NZ_RFFG01000204.1 GCF_003696215.1 Actinomadura harenae
CCGCCAGGCCCGCCGTCCACGCCCGGCCCGCGCCGCCCGACGCCCCGCAACGCCCGGACGCCGCGCAGCGCCCGGTCGGGCCCGTCCAGGTGCGGGACGTCCTGTTCCGCCTGATGAAGGACCCGGCGCTGCGGCACACCGACCCCGGCCGCGAGCTGCTGCGCGTCCTCAACGCCCAGGCGCTGGCCGCCGACGACTGGACCGGCCTGGCCTCGGCCGTGCCGAGCCACGCCCGCGAGGCCGTGGCGGGGCTGGCGCGCCAGAGCGCGATGGCGTGGGAACGGTTCGCCTCCGCGCTCGACGCCGACTGAACGACACCGGCCGAACGGCCCGCACCGAACGGCCCGCACTGAACAGCACGCGCTGAACAGCACGCACCGAACAGCACGCGCTCACCGGCAAGGACCGGTCGACGCCGGTCGACGTCGCCTCAGGCCGCGCAGGGCCTGCTCCCTCGGATCGGTGAACGGTCCGGGGCCCTGCGGCCCTCGGGTGGGATCAGGCGTTGTGGACGGTCATGTGGAGTCCCCCGCGGACGCGCAGCGACAGCATCGGCTCCGGCAGGACCGGACGCTCCGGCACCGCCCTCAGGCGCAGATCGCGGGAGATCAGGGCGAGGACGAACACGGCCTCCATCATCCCCAGGTTGTTGCCGACGCAGAACCGCGGCCCGGCGCCGAACGGAATGTAGGCGTACCGGGGACGGTCGTTGGGCAGCGCCGGGTCGAACCGGTCCGGGTCGAACCGGTCGGGGTCGTCCCAGTAGTCGGCGTTGCGGTGCAGTGTGTAGGGGCTGACGAGCACGTCCGAACCGGCCGGGACGTGGTATCCGCCGACCACGTCGTCCTGGAGCGCCTGCCGGGTGAGGATCCACACCGGCGGGTACAGCCGCATCGCCTCCTGGACGACCATGGCCGTGTACGTCAGCCGGTGCAGGTCGTCGTGGACGGGCGCCCGGTCGCCGAGCACCTCGCGGGCCTCGTCCCGCAGCCGCTCCGCGACCTCGGGGTGCCGGTCCACCAGGTACAGCGACCAGCCGAGCGTGCTCGCGGTGGTCTCGTGCCCGGCGAGCAGCAGCGTGACCAGCTCGTCGTGCAGCCGCCGCGCGCCGACGACCGGGTCCGGCTCCGCCCGCGTGGACGCCACCAGCCGCGACAGCACGTCGTCGGCCTCCGGCGACCAGCCGGGGGCGCGCTCGGCGACGAGCCGGTCCACGACGCGGCGCAGCTCGCTCCGGGCCCGGCGGAACCGGAGCTGCTTGGGCAGCGGCACCCAGGTCGGCACCGAGCTCAGCGACACCATCTCGAACATCGCCTGGTCCTGGACGGCCTCGAAGGCGTGCCCGACCGACGCGGACGCGGCGAGGTCGGCGTCCAGCAGGGTGCGGCCGAGCACGCCGAGGGTCAGCCCGGTCAGCTCGCCCGTCACGTCCACCGGGCCGCGGTGGCGGTGGGCCCGCAGCCGCTCCACCAGGCGCTCCGCCTCCTCGGCGACGGCGCCCGCCTGCGCGGCGATCCGCGCGCTCTGGAAGGCGGGCTGGATCGTCCGGCGCTGCTTGCGCCACAGCTCGCCCTCGCTGGTCAGCAGGCCGTCCCCGAGGGCGCGGCGGGCCTGCTGGAGGCCGAGGCCCTTGTGGTAGTTGGCGGCGTTGTCCGCGAGGACGTGCTTGGCGTGGTCGGGGTGGTTGAAGATGTACATCGTGCGGGGGCCGGCGGCGACCCGCACGGCGTCCCCGTACTCGGTCACCGCCGAGGTCATCAGCGCGAGCCGGTCCCGGACGAGCCGGGCCAGCACCCCCGGCATCGCGCGCCGGGGCGGGCCGGGCGGCACCCGCCCCGTCCCCGGGGCGGTCCGCTCCTGGTCGACGGTCATCGCGGTTCCTTCCTCCTGCCGGGCTCGGGGCCGGTCACAGCGGGACCTGGGTGGGCTCGGGACTGAGCCTGCGGAACCGCCCGTCGTGGAACACCAGGGCGTCGGGGTCGCGGCGGCTCGCCGCCAGCAGCCGCCCGACGAAGATCGTGTGGTCGCCGCCGTCGTAGCCGCGCCAGCGGCGGCACTCGAAGGACGCCAGGGCGTCCGCGACGAGCGGCACGCCGGTGCACTCGCCGGGCTCCCAGTCGATCGCGTCGAACTGGGCCATCCCGAGGGGACGGCGCCGGTCGGCGAAGTGCCGCGCCACCTTCTCCTGGTCGGCGGCGAGCACGGAGACCCCGAAGAACTCGGTGTCGAGCAGCGCCGCGTGCATCACCGCGTCGCGGTCGACGCACACGAGGACGAGCGGCGGGTCGAGCGACACCGAGCTGAAGGAGTTCGCCGTCATCCCGTGCGGCCGTGCTCCGCCGCAGGTCAGGACGGTGACGCCGGTCGCGAACGCGCCGAACATCCGGCGCAGCGCCTTGGCGTCGTACCGCTCGTCGAACCGCGCCTCGAACGCGTCCGGTTCCGCGTCCCGTTCCGCGTCCCGGCGGTTCCGCTCCGGGAAGGACCCGTCGGGCGAGGCGGGGGTCACGGCGTCCCTCCCGCGTCGGCGAGGGCCGCCGGCCGGAAGGGCCGCAGCGCGCGGACCAGCGCCTCCGGCACCCGGGACGGGACGGTCCGGGTGTTCGGGCCGCGCATGCACGCGACCCGCTGCCGTCCCCGGGCGACGAGGGTCTCGCCGCCGCCCGGGTCGAGCCGGACGTAGTCGAAGCCGAACTCCAGCTGGGTCTGCGCGAGCTCCACCAGCCGCATCCGCACCGACAGCTCGTCGAACGCGGTGAGCTCGGCGAAGAACTCGCACTCGACCTTGAGGGTGAACAGCTTGAGGTCGGCGTACAGCTCGGCGAGCACCTCCGGGGCGAGGTCCTTGAGGAACATCTCCCGGCAGCGGCCCTGCCAGCTCAGGTAGTTGACGTAGTAGACGTTGCCGACGAGGTTGGTCTCCTCGAAGCCGACGGTGTGCCGGTACTCGAAGTAGTCGGTCACTTGGTGCCTCCGGTCAGGACGGCGAACACGACCGGTCCGGGACGGTCCCGCAGGGTCGTGGCGAAGGTGGCGACCCGCGAGCCGCCGGAGGCGAGCACCGCCCAGCCCGGCCGGGGCCGCCCGGCGGCGGTCAGCGGCGCGTCCTCGGGCAGGCCCGCCTTGCGCAGGCACTCGGCCGCGGCCCACACCCGGGTCGCCGCCACGCCGGGGTCCTCGTCGAGGTCGGCGGCGAGCACCCCGGCGAGCCCGTGGTGGGCGCCGAGCAGCCCGGCCCAGTCCTCGCCGGTCCGGGTCGCGACGGCCTCGACGTCGCAGCTCACCGTGGTGTCGGACGCGACGCACAGGGTGAGGCCCGCGCCGTGCGCGGCGGACAGGACGCCGGCCTCGGTGGTCTCGGGCCGTCCGTCCGCGCGGTACCGCACGGTGACCGGGCGTCCGAGGGCGCGCCCGGCGGCCAGGGCCGTCCGGGCCCGGCGCGCCGCCACGTCCCCGCCCGAACCACCTGGTTCGTCCGGTTCCACGGCGATCGCGGCCTTCAGTCCGAGGACGTCCTCGACGGTCCGCTCCAGGTAGGAGCCGAGCAGCGGGGGCACCCAGGGGCCCCGGCCGTCGGTGCGGCGGACGGCCTGGAGGCGCAGTCCCTCCCAGCGTTCGACGGTGCGGCCCTCGGCGTCCCGGACGGCGATGTCGTACACGTAGGTGTCGCCGTCGCGCTCCCGCTCGGTCGCGCAGTACCGCAGGACGCCCGTCCCGGACGCCCGGTCGCCCGCCGGGTAGAGCCGTTCGATGCCGGTCGGCAGCAGCGTCGCGTCGGGGACGCAGACCTGGTTGCCGTGCATCAGGGCGTCCCGCATCCCGGGGTCGCCGAGCAGCAGGCGGTCCGGGAGGAACGCGGCGAACCAGTCGGCCGGCTCGATCGCGACGTCCGCGTCCACGTGCCGGGCCGCCGCGCGGTGGTAGCCGCGCAGCCGGTGGAAGCGCCCGCCCTGGAACAGCACCCCGCCGTACAGGTCGGCGGCCGGGTCCAGCCGCACCTCGGGCAGCCCGCGGGCCGCCTGGTCCGGAGGCCCGTCCGGCACCGCCGGAGCGCCGTCCGCGCCGCCGGCGGCGAAGCGGAGGCGGGCCCGGAAGTGGTCGGTGGCGAAGCCGGTCTCGGCGCTGCGCAGCGCGACCTCGACCGTGTCCTCGCCGGTCACGGCGGCCGCGACGCGGACGACGGTGGCGCCCTCCGGCGGCACGACCACCGGACGGTCGAACTCGGCGGCCTCGATGACCGGGAGGTCGGTGCGCCCGGCGGCGGCGGTCCCCGCCTGGACCATCGCCTCCATCCCGAACACGGCGGGCAGCAGCAGGTTGCCGTCCAGCAGGTGGTCGGCCAGGTACCGGTCGGTGCCCGCGTTCAGCTCCACCTCGGTGACCAGCTCGACGCCCGGGTAGTGGACGAGCGGACGGCCGAGGAACCGCAGCAGCGGCAGTTCCGCCGCCGCGCGCCGGACGGTGTCGACGCGTCCGGTGCGCCCGCTGACCACGACCACGCGCGGCGCGTCGGGGTCGGCGAGCAGGCGGCGCATGACGGCGACGCCCTGGTCCGGCGGGATCGGGGTGATGCCGTCCCGGGTGAGGGACTCGACGACCGACAGCCGCTCGCCCATCCCGACGCCCGACCAGACCGACCACTCCAGGCAGAGGCAGCGGCATTCGGGGTGGCGTTCGGCGACGGACTCGGTGAGGTCGGCGAGCCACTGGTTGGCCTGCGCGTAGTGCGCCTCGCCCGCGAGCCCGGCGCGTCCGATGATGCTGCCGAAGGTGACGAGCAGCCGCAGCCGGCCCGGGTCGACCGCCGCGAGGACGGCCTCCAGCCCGCCGACCTTGGGCGCGAGCGCGCCGCGCAGGGCCGCCTCGTCCACGCCGGGAAGCGCGGCGGGCTCGTTGCGCCCGGCACCGTGCAGGACGCCGGTGACCGGGCCGAGCTCGCGTTCCGCCTCGGCGACGGCCGCGCGCACGCGGTCGGCGTCGGTGACGTCCGCGCGGACGTACCGGACCCGGACGCCGCGCTCGGCCATCCGCGCGAGGTTCCCGGCGAGTTCGGCGTCCGCCTCGGGGGCGGAGCGGCCGAGGACGGCCAGCGCCGCCCCGGAGTCCTCGGCGATCGCGAGCGCGCACTCGGCCGTGATGCCCTTGCCGCCGCCGGTGACCAGGACGACGTCGTCCGCGCCGAGCGGCTCCACCGAGCGGGCGTTCCGGACCGGCATCGGACGCAGCGACGGCACCCGCCGCACCCCGTCCGCGTCGTACCGGGCCTCACTGAAAGCGCTGGTCGCGGCGGTCTCGGCGACGATCCACGGCACGGCCGCCGTGTCCGCCGCGTCCGCTGTGTCCGCTGTGTCCGCTGGGACGGTCACGACGGTGACCTTGACCCGCGGGTCCTCCAGCCGCAGCGTCTTGGCGATCGCCGCCGCGCCGCGGTCGTGCTGGACGAGCACGAACCGCGACCCGCCCAGCGCGGTCTTCGCGCCTTCGAGGACGAGCGCGAGGTCGGCCTCGGCGCATTCCGGCGGGAGGCAGACCAGTACGCCCGCGCCGATCCGCGCCTCCCGCAGCGCCCGCGCGAGCGGCGCGGCGAACGGGTGGCCGTCCGGCGCGAACACCTGCCACAGCCCTTCCGCACCGTCCGCGGGCTCGTCCGGGACGGCGGGCAGGGGCGTCTCGTCCAGGTCGATGGAGAAGGCCCGCACCCAGGACGCCGCGCCCGCGACGACCGGGGCCTCCTCCGCGCCGCCGCCCGATCCGGCGAGCTCGTCCAGGACGCCCGCGAGTTCCGCGAGGGTCGCGGTGGCGAAGTTGGTCGGCGCGCTGCCCGGCCGGACACCGAGCGCGAGCGCCGCCTGGTTCATGATCTGGCCGACCGTGATGGAGCTGAGGTGCAGGTCGTCCAGCAGGCGGCTGTCGTCGCGGAGGGTCTCGGCGGGCAGCTCGGCGCGTTCGGCGGCCAGCCTCCGCAGGATCGCCAGGCCGCCGCCCTCCAACGCCTCGGCGGACGCGGCGGGCTCCGCCGTGCCCGGCCCGGCGGCGGGCCGGGCCCTGCCGGCAGGCGCCGTGGCCCCGACGCTCAGCTCGGGCGCCTTCTCGCACGGGCTGGCGAAGAACGAGAACTCCGCGCCGATCTCCAGCGGCCGGACGAGCCGTCCGAGGAACAGCGCGCCGTGGTCGACGGGCGCCCCGCGGGCGAACGCGGTCCCGACGACCCGCAGCAGCGAGGTCAGCGACTCGTCGTCGGTGTCCAGCGCGACCGCCGGGACGTCGGAGGCCGCCGCGGCGAGGGAGCTCAGCGTCCGGCCGGGGCCGACCTCGACGAACAGGTCGACGTCCTTGCCCGCCAGCTCCAGCGCCTGCCCGAACCGGACCGGGTCGGCGATCTGGCGGCACAGCAGTTCGCGCAGGTCGGTGCCCGGGTCCAGCGGCTCACCGGTCACCGTCGACACGACCCGGCCCTCGAGCGGGCCGAACTCGCGTCCGGCCAGCCACGCCTCGAACGCGTCGGCGGCCGGGGCGACCAGCGGGGAGTGGAAGGCGTGCGAGACGGCCAGGCGGGTGCAGCCGATCCCGGCGCGCTCGGCGCCGAGGACGACCGCGTCCACGGCGTCCGCCGGTCCCGCGATGACGGTCTGGTTCGGGCCGTTGTACCCGGCGATGACGACCGGGGCGCCCGTGAGCAGCGGCGCGACGTCGCCGGCCGGGGCGGCGAGGCCCGCCATGGCCCCCGTCCCGGAGCTGTGCTCGGCCATGGCCCGGCCGCGCGCGGCCGCGAGCTCGGGCAGCGCGTCCGCGCCG
>NZ_RFFG01000205.1 GCF_003696215.1 Actinomadura harenae
GCGGCAGGTCGCCGCGGGAGCGGCGCCGGTCCGCGGGGGCGAGGGGGCCGCGGCCGTTCAGGACGGTCGCGGCACGGCGGGCGCCGGGGTCGACGGCGAGCCAGGTGCCGCCGGCCTGGAGGTCGCGGCCGCCGAGCAGGCGGGGACGGTCCGGCCAGTGGCGTCCGGGGGGCTCCCAGGCGCGGGCGAGGAACTCGTCCCGGACGCCCACGAGGAGCACCGGGACCGGGGAGGCGGGGTCCACGCTGACGATCGCCGTACACATGGGGCCCATTGGAGCATTCGGCCCCAAGGGCGGTTAAAGCGGGGGCCAGGGAACGGCGGGCCAGTCCTCCGGCGGGTAGGGGTGGATGCGGTGCTTGAGCATCAGCTCGACCCGGCGGCGCGTCGCGTCCACCTCCTCGGCGGTCAGCAGCGCGCCGAGCCTCTCGCCGAGCCGCCCGGACCGCATCGCCGTCTCGACCCGGCCGAGCGCGTCGAGCGCCTCGGGGGTCAGCGGCTTGCCGCGCCACTGCCACAGCACGGTGCGGAGCTTGTAGTCGACCGAGAAGCACACGCCGTGGTCGCAGCCGTAGACGTGCCCGTCGCCCGGCGGGAGCAGGTGCCCGATCTTGCGGTCGGCGTTGTTGACGACCGCGTCGAACACCGCCATCCGGCGGATCGCGTCGATGTCCGACCGGGACAGCGCCACCAGGTCGGTGTCCGGGTCGGGCTCGACCCACAGCTGCACCATGCCGACGCCGTACGGGCCGTCGCGGTGCACCGTCGGCGGGACGGTGTTCCAGCCCATCGCCTGCGACACCTCGTAGGCGGCGACCTCGCGCTCGGCGAGCGTGCCGTCCGGGAAGTCCCAGAGCGGGCGCTCCCCCGCGACGGGTTTGTAGACGCACGCGGCACGCACCCCGTCCCGCTCGACCGAGCAGTACAGGGTCGCGTTGGACGCCTGGACGAGGCGTCCCTCGACGGTGAGCGTCCCCTCGGTCAGCAGCCGCTCGGCGGCCTCGGTGTCCCGGGGTGACACGCCCCGGGCGCCGGCGGACCCCCCGCGGTCGTCGTCGGCGGGCGTGCGCCCCCGTGAAGCCTGCGTCATGGGTCCATTCTCCCGGGCCCGGCGGCCATGATCCAGCAGCGGACGGCCCGGATCCGCGCCGGGGGCGGGACGACGCGGGGGCCGGTGGGCGTCCCGGCGGGCGTCACCCCAGGTAGCCGTTCTGCCGGGGGCAGACGTGGCCCTCGGCGGACAGCGGCAGGCCGCACAGCGGGCAGGGCGGGCGGCCGGCGGCGACGACCTTCAGGGCGCGCTCGGCGAACGCGCGGGCCTGCGCGGCGCTGATCCGCACCCGCAGCACCGCGATCGCCGGGTCGGGCTCGCCGACCTCGGCGTCGTCGTCCTCGTCGCCGGTGGCCTCCTGCGCCTCGATGACGACCCGCTCGTCCTCGGGGTCCCAGGCGAGGGCCATGGTGCCGACGCGGAACTCCTCCTCCACCGGCTCGTCGAGGGGTTCGTCGTCGTGCAGGGCGTCGGGGGTGACGGCGGGGACGTGCGCGGTGCCGCCGCTCTGCCGCAGCACCTCGTCCAGCAGTTCCGACAGCCGCTCGGCCAGCAGGCTGACCTGGAACTTCTCCAGGCCGACGCTGGTGACTCGGCGGCCCTCCCGGGCCTGCAGGAAGAACGCGCGGCCGCCGGGTTCGCCGACGGTCCCGGCGACGAAACGGTCGGGCAGTTCGTAGGAGATGACCGGCATGACACCAGACCCTACGCGCCGCCGCCGACGGGCGCGTCACCCTCCCGGCCTGGCGCGTCGCCCGCGGGCTTCGGCAGCAGCGTGGCGACCTCCCCGCCGGTGTCGTTCAGCCGGACGAGGAACGGGCGCAGCTCGGTGTAGCGGATCGCGGTGAGGGACGCCGGGTCGGCCTGGATCCGCTGGAACTGGTCGAGGTGCAGGCCGAGCGCGTCGGCGACGACCGCCTTGATGATGTCGCCGTGGCTGCACACCAGGTAGACGGCGTCCGGGCCGTGCTCGGCGGCGATCCGGGCGTTCCAGTCGCGGACGGCGGCGACCGCGCGGCGCTGGGCGTCGGCGAGGGCCTCGCCCGCCTCGCCGGGGAACACCGCGGCGCTCGGATGCGCCTGGACGACCTTCCACAGCGGTTCCTCGGCGAGTTCCTTCAGCGGGCGGCCCGTCCAGTCGCCGTAGCGGACCTCGCCGAACCGGTCGTCCACCTCGATCTTCTCGACGCCGGTGCGCGCGGCAACGGCCTCGGCGGTCTGCAGGCAGCGGTCGAGGGGGCTGGACACCACGGCGGCCAGCGGCGTCCCGGCGAGGCGTCCGGCCAGGTCACCGACCTGCGCGCGGCCGTGGTCGTCCAGGCCGAGGCCGGGGGTCCAGCCGGCCAGCACCGGTCCGGTCAGCGCGGTGCGGCCGTGCCGCACGAGCAGAAGGGTGGTCACAGCGAGCACTCTACGAGAGGCGGCTTTCCCCGCGAAGCCCGCGAATAGTTCCCTGTTTGCGCAACAATGCCCCGCATGATCGTGGACATGGCCATCTACACCGACAAGGGTCGCACCGATATCGACGGCGATATCAGCGACGCGTTCGACGCCGCCCGGGACCAGGGCGACTGCTTCCTCTGGATCGGCCTGTTCGAGCCCAGCGCCGAGGAGTTCGAGCTCGTCCGGGACGAGCTGATGCTGCACCCGCTCGCCGCCGAGGACGCGGTGTCGGCGCACCAGCGGCCCAAGCTGGAGCGCTATGACGACACCCTGTTCGTCGTCCTGAAGACGCTGGCGTTCAACGAGGCGACCGCCGACATCGGGATCGGCGAGATCATGCTGTTCGTCGGCCGCGACTTCGTGGTGACCGTCCGGCACGGCGCGGGGAACCCGCTCGGCCCGGTGCGCAAGCGGCTCGAGTCGGACGCCGAGATGCTGCGCCACGGGTCGACCGCCGTCCTGTACGCGGTGTGCGACGAGGTCGTGGACCGGTACGGGATCGTCGCGCACGAGGTCGAGCGGCAGATCATCGACCTGGAACGCGCCGTCTTCGACCCGCACGCGGCGGACGTGACCGAGCGGATCTACTCCCTCAAGCGCGAGGTGCTGGAGTTCCGCGGCGCCGAGGACCCGCTCGTGCCCGTCATGGAGGAGATCGCGCGGGGCCGGGTCACCGAGTGCCACGACGTCCGCGAGTACTTCCGGGACGTCCTGGACCACCTGCTGCGCGTCGACACCCAGGTGGACGCGCACAACGAGCTCCTCAACAGCGTCCTGAGCGCGCACCTGGCGCTGCTCGGCCAGCGGCAGAACGACGACATGCGGAAGATCTCGGCGTGGGCCGCGATCGTCGCCGTGCCGACGGCCATCGCGGGCATCTACGGGATGAACTTCGAGCACATGTGGGAGCTGCGCACCCGGTACGGCTATCCGGTCGCGCTGGCCGTGATGGCCACCATCTGCGTCGTGCTGTTCCGCATCCTCCGCCGCAACCGCTGGCTCTGAGCGGGCCCCCGCCCGCCGCCTCGCCGGGCCCCCAGAATTTCCGGAAATTTCTGGGGGTTACCGGCTAGGCAGGCGGGGCCGCCGGGCGGACCATGAGGGGACAGCGAGTCCTCTCCGGGAGTCAGGAATGGCGGCACCGATCGAGACCAAGGTGAAGGCGGCCAGCGGAGCGAGTCTGGTCGCGGGGTTCGTCGTCGGGTGGCTGGTGTTGAAGCTGCCCGCGCTGTCGTCGATGGCCGCGCCCCTCCAGGCGCTGGTCACGGCGGCCGTCACCGCGGGGTTCACTTTCGTGGCGGGATGGCTCGCCAAGCACACCCCGCGGATGGAACAGTCCGCCGGGACGGGCGGCCAGTCCCCGGTGGCTCCCCCGCCAGCGCCTCCGGAGCCCCCTCCGGCCACACCCCCGACCGCGCCGCCATCTGCGGGCTGAGCTGCGAATTTACGGGGCGTCTCGGCGAGATGGCCGCATCCGGCCACGTATTGTGATCTGCTGATTACGCTTGGTAAGAACAGCAGCGTCCAACCTTTCAAGGGGAGGAGCGAAATGCTCTCCAAGCTCATAGTCACCACGGTCGCCGCGGGTGCGCTGGTCGCCGGTCTGTCCGGCCCGGCCCTCGCCACCAGCGCCCCCGCGCCCGCGCCGGCGAGCGCGCCGGCCCTGGTCGCGACGCCGGGCCAGTCGTCGACGCAGCTCAACTACTGCCGGTGGTACCGCCACCACCGCCACTGCTACCGGCACCACCACCGCCATCACCACCACCGCGGTTACTGATCCGTGAGTCGGTGATCGCCTGAAACAGCACCGCCCTTCCCCGGGGGGAACCCAGGGAAGGGCGGTGTCATGTTCCGCGAGTGTTCACCCGCCGTTCAGGGCCCGCGGCCCGCCGGAGCGGCGATTCGGGGGGCGCGGGCGGGCGGGCGGGGTCAGGTGGCGGAGATCGCGCCGGCGGCCAGCAGGCCGATCAGGGCGCCGCCCAGCGCGACCCGGTAGTACACGAAGATCATCATCGAGTGGCGGGTGAGGTACTTGAGCAGCCAGGCGATGCAGCCGTACCCGACCACGAACGACACCACGGTCGCGATGATCGTCGGCGTCCAGGAGAGCCCGCCATCGAACGCCTTGCGCAGCTCGAACAGGCCGGACAGCACCACCGCGGGGATCGACAGCAGGAACGAGTACCGGGCCGCGGCCTCACGCGTGTAGCCGAGGAACAGCGCGCCGGTCATGGTCGAGCCCGACCGGGACGAGCCGGGGATCAGCGACAGGCACTGGAAGCCGCCGATGATCAGGCCGTCCCGCAGGTTGAGGTCGGCGACCTCCCGCTTCCGGGACCCCGCCCACTCGGCGATCATCAGCACCAGGCCCATGATGATCAGCGAGGACGCGTTCAGCCACAGGTTCCGGGCGCCCTTCTCCACGAAGTCCTTGGTGGCCAGGCCGATCACCGAGATCGGGATGGTGCCGAGGCCGATGTACCAGCCCATCCGCGCGTCCATGGTGGGGCGCAGGTCCGGGGTCCACAGGCTCCTGGTCCAGGTGCTGATGATCTTCACCAGGTCGCGCCAGAAGTAGATGATGACCGCGAGCATGGTGCCGAGCTGGATCACGGCGGTGAAGGCCGCTCCGGGGTCCTCCCAGCCGAGCAGCTTGGGGACGATCAGCAGGTGGCCGGAACTGGAGATCGGCAGGAACTCCGTGAGGCCCTGGACGATGCCGAGCACGGTCGCTTCGACGACGTTCACGGTCGGTGGTTTCCCCTCGGGGCGAGCGCGGGATGGCGAGCGCGGGATGGCGGGGTCGGCCGGGCGGGACGGCGGATGCGCCGTGTCCGTCGACGGCGTCCCGGGCCCGATGACCGGGCCCCTCCGAAGGTTAGCGGTCGCCCGGACCGGCCCGGCCGGGCCCGCAGCGGAGCGGATACCCTCACCCATCATGAAGGAGCGTCACGTCGGCCGGAGCGGCCTCGTCGTCTCCCGTCTCGGGCTGGGCACCATGACCTGGGGGCAGGACACCGAGCCCGACGAGGCGGCGGCGCAGCTGATCGCGTTCGCCGACGCCGGCGGCACCCTCGTCGACACCGCCGACGTCTACAGCGACGGCGACGCCGAGCTGATCCTCGGCCACCTCATGCGCGAGACCGTCGACCGCGACGACCTGGTCGTGTCGACGAAGGCCGCGATCCGGCCGGACGGCCGCTACGACGGGTCCCGGCGGCACCTGCTGTCGGCGCTCGACGCGTCCCTGGAGCGGCTGGGCGTCGAGTACGTGGACCTGTGGCAGCTGCACGTCTACGACCCGTCCACGCCGCTGGAGGAGACCCTCGGCGCGCTGGACGAGGCGGTCGTGTCCGGCCGCGCCCGCTACGTCGGCGTCGCGAACTTCGCGGGCTGGCAGGCCGCCAAGGCCGCCGCGTGGCAGCGGGCCTGGCCGGGACGCGCGCCCGTGGTGGCCGTCCACGCCGAGTACTCGCTGCTGAACCGCGACCCCGAGCGCGAGCTGATCCCCGCCGTCCGGGACGCCGAGGCCGGGCTGCTGCCGTGGTCGCCGCTCGGGCGGGGCGTCCTGACCGGCAAGTACCGCACCGGCGTCCCGGCCGGGTCGCGGGCCGCGTCCGCGCACTTCGCCGAGTTCGTCCAGCCGTTCCTGGACGAGGAGTCCGCCCGGATCGTGGAGTCGGTCGTGACCGCCGCCGAGGGCCTCGGCACGACGCCGCTCGCGGTCGCGCTCGGCTGGGTCCGGGACCGTCCGGGCGTGGCCGCGCCGATCGTCGGGGCGCGGACCGCCGGGCAGCTCGGCCAGGCGCTCGCGAGCGAGGCGCTGACGCTGCCGGACGAGATCCGCCGCGCCCTCGACGACGTCTCGGACATGGCGGCGTCGCACTGACCCCCGCCAGGCCGCCGCGCGTGCGGCACCGGCACCGGCATCGGCACCGCGTCAGCGTGGCTCGGTTCGCGCGGACGGGCCGGGCGTGGCACGCTCGGAACGGTCTGCGGCCGCGCCGCCGGCCGCCATCCGTCCAGACTCTGACCAGCCATCCGGGAAGACCGTGAGCGACACCTCCGCCGAGAACTCCGCCGAGAACTCCGAGACCGCACCCTCCTCGAACCCCGCAGCCGCCTCGAGCCCCGCCCCCGCCGCCGACGCGGCGGACACGGCGGCCGAGACCGCGGCGCTGACCGCGCTGTTCGAGGGGGCCGGGGTGCCGGCCTCGCTCGCGCCGCG
>NZ_RFFG01000206.1 GCF_003696215.1 Actinomadura harenae
CACCCGCCCGGCCTCCGCGTGACCGCCAGGCCCGGTGGCCGCGTCCTCCGGACGGGCCGCGCCGCCCCCGCGGCGCACCGCCCCTCCGGCCGACCGCCCCACCGGGCCACCCACTCGCCCACACGGACCGCCCGCCCGCGCAGACCGCCCACACGGGCCGCCCGGCCGCCCTGGACCGTCCGGCAAGACCGCGGTCCGCATGGTTCGTACCCACGTTGTGGGGTCCGTTCCTGGGCTGGAACCAGGTTCCTGGTGGTGGGTGGGCTCCCTTCGCTGGGGGTGGCCGGGCCGGATTCGGGCGGCCCGGCCCTGGGTCAGGCGGCCTTGGGGTCGGCGGCGGCGGGTTCGGAGGGGTGGTCGCCGGTGAGGGCGAAGAGGTCGGAGACCTCCTGGGCCTCGCGGCGGTCGGACTCGGTGAGGGAGGACGAGCGGGACGCGGCGCGGAAGTCGGCGGTGCCGCGGCTCAGGTCGTGGCCCAGGGTGGTGGCCTCGATCTCGGCGCAGTAGCGCCACTGGCCGTCGCGCTCGTACTGGCGGATGCGGAGGCGGCCGGTGACGATCACGGGATGGCCGCGGGCGAACTCCGAGGCGTTGACGTTCTCGGCGAGGCCGCGCCAGCAGTTGACGGTGAGGAACATGGTCTCGACGTCCGCCCACTGGCCGGTGGTGCGGTCGTAGCGGCGCGGGGTGCAGGCCAGGCGCATCGACAGGTACGGGGTGCCGTTCGCGGTGATCAGGTACTGCGGGACGTCGGCCACCCAGCCGATGACGGTGATCTGGGCCTCGTTCATGGGAACCTCCGGTGTGGGCGGGAGCGTCCCTGTGACGCGTCCCGCACTCCACGATCGCGGAGGGTGAGGGCCGTGGAAAGCCGGCCGCCGAGTTGTGGACGACCGGTGGGGTGGCTTAGGCGGAGGCTACGGGCAAGTGCCCTGTCAGGTGCCTCGGACCAGGTCCACGTCGTCCCGGAAGGCGGCGTAGAGGGCGAGTTCCTCGGTGACGGGTTCGAGGACCTTCTGCTCGGCCACGGTCTCGATGCGGTCGCGCATGTGGCGTTCCATGCGTTCGCCGTGCTTGGCGGACGACAGGGCCACCAGGTTCCGGCAGGTCGCGGTCGTGAGCCGGCCCATGCCCAGGGTGCAGACCACTAGGACGGCCACATAGGGGATCAGGCCGGCCTCGCCGATCCAGCCGGTCGGGGCCTTGGCCACGTGGGCGACGCCGTAGGCGACCAAGAGTCCGATCCAGGCCAGGCCGAGGACGGAGACCAGGATGAGGAAGTACTGCCACGTCTTCACCAGCCACCACCAGCGTGGCACCTGGTTGAAGCCGGGGAGGGCGTCGCGCATGGCCTCGCCGAGCTCTTCCGGCAGGCCGGCGGCGTTCCGGCGCGCGGCGGCGCGGACGGAGCGGGCCCAGGCGGCCGGGAGGTCGGTGACGATCTCGTCCGTGACGTCCAGCAGGGCGGTGTCGACCTCGCCCTGTTGCGCGCCGGTCGGGCCGGTGAAGGCGCCGCGCAGTTCCTCGCGGAGCCGGCCCAGGCGCATGCGGCGCAGCGGGTCGCTGCGGAAGCGGGCGATCATGGACAGGATCGGCCAGTTGATGAAGTCGGCGGCGCGCAGCTCGTAGGCGCTCTCCATGGCCTCGGCGACGGCGGGGGCGCCCGCGGCGGTCGTCAGCGCGCGCATGAGGCCGTCCCGGTGCGGGGTGTCGACGGCGGTGGGCGGCTCGGCGTCGCCCTTGTAGGGCACGAAGCGCTCGCCGATGTCGTCGACGTCCACGGTGAGGCGGTCGCCGCGCACCTGGCGGGCGGCGACGGCGTCGACGAGGACCTCGCGCAGGCCGCGCACGCCGTCCTCCGACACGGCGGACGTGGTGACGATGCGGGGCTTGGCCAGTCCCTCGGCCTCCAGGAGGCGGCGCAGGTCGGTGACGCACTCGTCGACCTCGTCCGGGGCGAGCCGGTCGACCTGGTTCAGGACGATCAGCGTCACGCCCGCGTGCTTGGCGAACGGGACGATGTAGTTGCGGTGCAGCGCGGCGTCCGCGTACTTCTGCGGGTCGACGACCCAGATCAGCAGGTCGGCGACCGTGACGAAGCGGTCGACCTCGGCGCGGTGCATCGCCTGGATGGAGTCGTGGTCGGGCAGGTCGAGGAGGACGAGGCCCTGGAGCGAGTCGTCCGCGCGCTGGAGGTCGAGGGCGGACGCGCGCGCGTAGCGGTGCCGCTTGTCGACGTCGAGCCAGTCGAGCAGCGGGCCCGCGCCGTCCAGGCCCCAGACGCAGGCGTGCGCGCGGGACGTCATCGGACGGCGCATGCCCGTCGGCGAGAGCTCCAGCCCGCACAGGGCGTTGAACAGGGAGGACTTGCCGCTGCCGGTGCCGCCCGCGAGGGTGACGACGGTGTGCTCGCCGGACAGCCGGAGCCGCTGGCCGGCGCGGTCGAGCAGGACGGCGGCGTCGTCGAGCAGGGTCGTGTCGAGGCGTCCGGCGCCGGCGGTGGTGATCCGGTCCAGGGCGTCCAGGCGCGCGGTGAGGCCGGGGGCGGCGGCCGGGTCCCGCGGCAGGTCGGCGACGGCGGGCGGGGCCGAGGTGGTCATCGGGCGACCTCGAGGTTGTAGACGGCCTGGTAGAGCCGGACGGGCACGGTCTCGTCGGGGATGCCCGCGGAGTCGAGCGCCTGCCCGAACCGCAGGCCCTCCTCGTCGAACAGCATCGCGATCCGGCTGCGCAGGTCGGCGCGCGCCTTGGCGCTCATGCCGCGCAGCGACTCGGCGCCGAACAGCGCCTTGAGCAGCCGCTGCGGGACGGCGCTGGTGCCGCCCTCGACGTTCACCTCGGACGTGCCGTAGCCGAGCAGCCCGATCATCAGGACGAGGGCCAGCGCCTCGGTGTCGAACGAGACGATCTTGGCGACCGAGCGCTTGGTGACGCCCTCGGTGCGGACGAGTTCCTGCACGTGGTCCTGCCAGGAGCTGACCGCGCGGGAGACGCGCCGGGACAGTTCGGGCGACACCTCGCCGAGCCCGGAGACGGGCGACGCGGCCAGGACCTGCGCTCCGGCCGGACGGCCGCGCCAGGCGGTGACGGCCTGCTCGGCCGCGTGCTCGGCGGACGCGACGATCAGCGACTCCAGGCCGCCGCGCAGGGCCGCCTTCAGCGCGCGCACGCGGGCGGGGCTGCGGTGGCGGCGCGAGGAGCGCCGTCCGAAGCCGAGCTTGTTGCGGCGGGTGCGGAGCGCGCGCAGGAGGTCGCCGGTGCCGGCGAAGTCCTGCCAGCGGGCGAGGACCTCGCCGCGCAGGAGGGAGCCGTTGCGGGTCGCCTCGTCCAGCTCGGCAAGGCCGTCGCCGTAGGCGGAGTCGACCAGCCCGGCCAGCTCGCCGCGCACCTCGACCTGCGCCTTCACGTGCTCGGCCAGCTCGGGGACGCGGGTGCGGAGGCTGTCCAGGACGCCGCCGAGGGTGTCGCCGATCACCACGCGGCGGTGGTCGGGGTCCTCGGCGATGCCGGTCATCCAGGCGCGGATCTCCTCGACGGCCTCCTCGGGGAGGCGGCTCTCCTCGACCTTCGTCTCGGGGACGGTGAACCGGCGGGCGTCGCCGACGCCGTGCTCGCCGAGCATCTCGCCGAAGTGCTCGACGATCTCGCCGCCCGCGCCGTCCTGCACGCGGGACAGGACGACGCCGATGGTCGCGCCGTTCTCGCGGGCGCGTCCGAGCATCTGCCAGACCATCGCGTCCGCGTACCGGGACGCGGTGACGACGCAGAGCCAGACGTCCGCGGCGGCCATGAGCTTGGTCGCGAACTCGTAGTGGTCCTCGAAGACCGAGTCGAAGTCGGGGCTGTCCAGCAGGGCCAGGCCCGGCGGGAGCTCGTCGCTGGTGATCACGACGAGCTGGTCGCCGGCGATCGCGTCCGGCGCGGGGCCCTTGACGCGGCCCATGCCGGGCAGCAGCGGGCCCTCCATGAACCACGCGACGTGGTCGGGGTGGCAGACCAGGATCGGGCTGGACGTCGTCGGGCGCAGCACCCCGGTGGCGCTGACCCGGCTGCCGACCAGCGTGTTGACCAGCGTGGACTTGCCCGCGCCGGTGGATCCGCCGAGGACGACCAGCATCGGGGCGCTCGCGCCCTCGATGCGCGGCAGCGCGTAGTCGACGAGCTGGTTGCGCAGGTCGAGCCGCTGCTCGCGGGCCTCCTCGACGCCGGGGACGGGAAGGACCAGCTCGAACGCGCCGAGCTGGTCGCGGAGCGCGGACAGCGCCCGGGTCAGCTCGCCCTGGCGCGTCCCGATGCCGGGCAGCGGGCCGGTCTCGGCCTTCCGCACGGCCTCTTCCTTCCGCGCAGCCTCCTCATTCCGCGCAGCCTCTTCCTTCCGCGCGGTTTCCGCCTTCCGGGCGGCTTCCGCCTTCTGTGCGGCTTCGGCCCTTCGCGCGGCCTCCTCCTTGCGCGTGGCCTCAACCAGGCTCTCACCGGTCGTCCAGCCGCCGATGCCGGAGAGGTCGGATTCCGCGGGACTCTCCGGGGACGGTTCGTCCCCGCCGGTGGCGCCCGGTTTCGGCCGGGTGGTGTTCGCCGTGCTGAACAGCACGTTCGCCTCGGGCTCGGTCGTGGCGCCGGTGCCGGTGAACGCTTCGGTGGACGGTTCGGTCTCGCCGCCGTGAACGGAGGCGGAGACCGGCGCGGAGTCAGGGTGGACGCTCATGGTGGACGTGTGGTCCTCGGGCGACGGAGGGACGGCGGCGAGGGAGGCGGGGGCCGCGGACGCGCCCGCCTCGGCGGACGCGAGCGGGCCGGGAGAGGGGGACGCATCGGGAGACGGGGACGGATCGGAGGACGCGGGCGGGGCGGTGGACGCGGGCGGGGCGGAGCGGCGGGCATGGCGGGGCGACGGAGCGCCCTGACGGGCGTCCGGGGCGGCGGGACGGTCGCCCGCCGCGCTCTGCTCTGCCGGGGGTCTCACGGATCCCGCCCCATGTCCGCTCGGAGGTCTTCGACCTGCTGTGCCACGGCGACGACGTCGCCCACGACCACGATCGCCGGAGGCCGGACGCCCGCGGCCGCCATCTCCTCGGTCACGGTGCCCAGCGTGGCGGTGAGCGCGCGCTGACCGGGGAGGGTGCCGTCCTGGATCACGGCGACCGGCGTGCCGGACGCCCGACCATAGCGTATGAGGGTCGCGGCGATGCGTTCCATCCGCTCCACCGCCATCAGCAACACCAGGGTGCCGTGGGAGCGTCCGAGGGCCTCCCAGTCGACGGTGGACGCGGGGTCGCCGGGCGCGACGTGCGCGGAGACGACGTGGAACTCCTGCGCGACGCCGCGGTGGGTGACGGGGATGCCCGCGGCGGACGGGACGGCGACGGCGCTGGTGATCCCCGGGACGACCTGCACGGGGATGCCGTGCTTCGCACAGTGGATCACCTCCTCGCCGCCGCGTCCGAACACGAACGGGTCGCCGCCCTTCAGCCGGACGACGAACCTGCCGAGCGCGACCTGCTCGACGATGTGCTCGTTGATCCGGTCCTGGGTGACGGTGCGGCCGTAGGGGATCTTGGCGGCGTCGATGATCTCGACGTCGGCGGGCAGCTCGTCGAGCAGTTCGCGGGGCGCGAGGCGGTCGGTGATCACGACGTCCGCCTGGGCGAGGAGCTGGCGTCCGCGGACGGTGATCAGGCCGGGGTCGCCGGGGCCGCCGCCGACGAGGGCGACGCCGGCCGGCTTGGTGCGGGAGTGGCGGGCCTCGAGGGTCGCGTCGCGCAGGCCGTCGACGACGGCGTCGCGGATCCCGGCGGCGCGGCGCGGGTCTCCCCCGGCGAGGACGCCGACCGTGGTCTCGCCGACCTGGCCGGACGCGGGCGTCCAGGCGGCGGACGCCTCGGCGTCGTCGGCGCGGACGCACCAGACGCGGCGGGCCTCGGCCTCGGCGGCGACGGCCGCGTTGACCTCGGGGTCGTCCGTCACGGCCTGGACGAGCCAGGCGTCCTCGCAGTCGCCGGTCTCGAACGGGCGGGCGTGCCAGGTGATCCGGCCGTCCGCGACGAGGTCGTCCAGGGCCGGGGTGACGGCGGGCGCGACCAGCGTGACGTCGGCCCCGGCGGCCAGCAGCGCGGGGACGCGGCGCTGCGCGACCCGGCCGCCGCCGACGACGAGGACGCGTCGCCCGCCGAGTCGCAGGCCGAGCAGGTACGGAGGCACGGAAATCTCTCGTTCGGTGGACCAGGTGACGGACATGGTTGTTTGCGGACAAAGGTACTCGGCCCCGGGGGCCCGTGCCGAGTTCTCCCCGGCACTCGACACCCGAGCGTGCCTCAAAGTGTGATCATCGTGTTACGCGCCCGCGTCCTTCTCGCTGACGCCGGCGGAGTCGAACGTGGCGACCTCGTGCAGGACCCGCACGGCGCCCTGGACCAGCGGAAGCGCCAGCAGCGCGCCGGTGCCCTCGCCCAGCCGGAGCTCCAGGTCGACCAGGGGGCGCAGGCCGAGGTGGGCGACGGCGGCGGCGTGGCCGGGCTCGGCGGACCGGTGCCCGGCGACGCACGCGCCGAGCGCGTCGGGGCAGAGCGCG
>NZ_RFFG01000207.1 GCF_003696215.1 Actinomadura harenae
GCGGGTGCGCCGCCACCCGCGCCACCGGCGGCGGGGCGGGGACCGGCGGTGGTGGGGCGGCGGGGCCGCTGACGACGCGGAGGTCGGCGAGGAGGGCGGCGGGGGACGGGCGGTCGGCCGGGGCCTTGGCGAGGCAGCGTCCGATGACCCCGGCGAGGAACGGGTCGACGCCGTCCAGGTCGGGGTCGCGGCTCACGACGCGGTGGACGATCGCCCCCGGGCTGGACGCGTCGAACGGCCCCCGCCCGGTCGCCGCGAACGCCAGGACGCCGCCGAAGGAGAAGACGTCGCTGGGCGGGCCGACCTCGTCCGCCTCGATCTGCTCGGGGGACATGTAGGCGAGCGTGCCGATGACGGCGCCGGTCGCGGTCATGGCGCTCGCGTCGAGGGCGCGGGCGATGCCGAAGTCGATGATCCTCGGGCCGTCCTCGGCGACGATGATGTTGCCCGGCTTGAGATCGCGGTGGACGAGCCCGCACTCGTGGATCGCGGCGAGTCCCTCGGCGAGGCCCGCGCCCAGCTCGCGGACGCGTTCCGGCGGCAGCGCGCCCCGCGCGGCGACGAGCGCCTGGAGCGACGGCCCGGGCACGTACGCGGTCGCCATCCACGGCGACTCGGCCTCGGGGTCGGCGTCGACGACGGACGCGGTGTAGAAGTCGTTCACCTTGCGCGCGGCCTCGACCTCGCGGGCGAACCGCGCGCGGAACCGCGGGTCGGCGGTGTGCTCGGCGCGGATGACCTTCACCGCGAGCCGGCGTCCGGCGGGGGTCTCGGCCAGGTACACCCGGCCCATGCCGCCCGCGCCGAGGCGGGCCCGGACCCGATAGGGGCCGACCTTCTCCGGATCCTCCGGTCCCAGCTCTTCCATGCAAAGGGACGATAGCGTTCCTCTGGCCGCCCGACGCGCCCGGGGGATTTGGGGTCATCCGGTGGGTTTCGGTGGTGTGTGGGGGAGTTCACCGGGTCTTCACGCGCCGTTGCGGCCCGGGTCGGGACGCCGGGTCTACCTTCACGGGGCAGTCCGCCCATGATCCGGAGGCCCCCCAATGCGCCGGAAGTCCCTCCCCCTTCCGCTCCTCGGTACCGCGGCAGCCGTGCTCGCGGTGTCCACGGCCGCGTACGCGGCCGGTTCCGGGGGCGCGAACAAGCCGCTGACCGACCACCTGGTCGGCCGTCAGTCGGACGGTTCCGTCCTCACCTCGAACAACCAGTACGTCACCCCCGCCGGAGTGAGCATCGAGCAGTCCGGTCGGCCCATGGACATGGCCGTCCGCCCGGACGGCAGGACCGCCGTCGACCTCACCAAGTCCGGCAACGGCCTGTTCACCGTGGTCGACCTGGTCACCCACAAGGTCCTCCAGCAGTACACCCCGCCGAAGGGCGTGGGCAGCGGCAACGTCGGCGTGACCGGCCTGCTGTACTCGCCGGACGGCACCACGCTCTGGGCCACCCAGACCAAGAACATCCTGCGGTTCGCGGTCGCCGCCGACGGCACGCTCAGCGCGCCCGTCAGCATCGCCGTCCCGGCCAGCGCGTCCGTGCCGAAGGGCCCGGACGGCAGCGCCGCGCAGCCCCTCCCGACCGGTCTCGCCTGGGCGCCCGACGGCAAGCGCATCGTCGTCGTGTTCAGCGGCTGGGACCGGATCGCCCTGCTCGACCCGGAGACGAACACCTTCGGCGCCCCGACCAAGGTCGGGGTCGCCCCGCGTGACGTCGTGATCGTCGGACGGCACGCGTTCGTCAGCAACGAGGGCGGCCGCGTCCCCGGCGCGGGCGACCACACCAACCTCAGCTACGACTCGCCGGTCGTCGCCGACGCCCGCGACGGCCGCGCGAACAGCGGCACGGTGTCCGAGGTCGACGTGGCGTCGGGCGAGGTCGTCCGGACGTACAAGGTCGGGCTCGACCCGTCCAGCCTGCTCGCGCACGGCACCGACGTGCTCGTCACCAACTCCAGCGACGACACGGTCTCGGTGCTCGACACCACCCGCGGACGCGTCGTCCGGACGTTCAACGTCAACCCGCTGCCCGGCCAGCCGTTCGGCAGCTCGCCCAACGCCTTGGAGTTCCTCGACTCCACGCACCTGGCGGTCAGCCTCGGCCGGGACAACGCCGTCGCCGTCTACCGGTACTCGGGCGGCCACCGCGAACCCGCGTTCGACGGCCTGATCCCGACCGGCTGGTATCCCGGAACGCTCCACTGGGACGCGGCGCTCGGCAAGCTCGTCGTCGCGAGCCAGGCGGGCGTCGGCGCCCTCGGCCCGGACCGGACGATCAGCCAGGGCCCCGGCACCGGCCCCGCCACCGGACGCCAGGTGTACGCGGACGTCGGCACGGTCGGCCTGATCGACCGGCCGACGCCGAAGGAGATGGCGGCCTACACCTCCAAGGTGTTCGCCAACAACCAGTGGCACGGGCTGAAGGAGCGCAACCGGAAGGGCTCGCCGCACGCGCGGCCCGTCGCGGTCCCGGTGCGCACCGGCTCGCCGTCCAAGATCAAGCACGTGTTCGTGATCGTCCGCGAGAACCGGACCTACGACCAGGTGCTCGGGGACGACGCGCGCGGCAACGGCAAGGCCGACCTCGCGCAGTTCGGGCAGAAGGTCACGCCGAACGCGCACGAGCTGGCCAAGCGGTTCCCGCTGATCGACAACCTGTACTCGGACGGCACGAACTCCGCGTCCGGGCACACCTGGCTGGACGCCGCGTTCGTCAACGACTACCTCGAGCGCTCGTACGCCAACTACGTCCGCGACTACGGGCAGCCGGACGCGATGGTCTACCCGAAGTCCGGGTTCCTGTGGGACAACGCGATGGCGCACGGCCTGGACGCCAAGGTCTGGGGCGAGTACGCCGAGTGGTTCTCCACCAAGGACGGCAAGGACTGCGGCGGCTCCTGGCAGCAGTGGTACCAGGACTCCAAGATCCTCGAGGGCAAGGCGCAGGGCGACCCGCACCTGCCGATGGGGACCTGCACCACCAAGACCGACGTCCCGTCGCTGAGCAAGATCCTCTCGCCCGACTTCCCGAACTTCCAGACCAACATCACGGACCAGTACCGGGCCGACATCTTCCAGCGCGACCTCGCCGGATACGAGAAGAGCGGGAAGCTCCCGGCACTGAACATGCTGTGGGTGATGGACGACCACACCAACGGCGTCACCCCCGGCTACCCGACGCCGTCCGCGATGGTCGCCGACAACGACCTGGCCACCGGCCGGATCGTCGACTCCATCTCGCACTCGAAGTTCTGGAAGGACAGCGCGGTCTTCGTCATCGAGGACGACTCCCAGAACGGCGTCGACCACGTGGACGGGCACCGCAACGTCACCATGATCGCCAGCCCGTACGCCAAGCGCGGGGCGGTCGACCACACCTACTACAGCCAGATCAACGTCACCCGGACGATCGAGCAGATCCTCGGCCTGCCGCCGATGAACCAGCTCGACCTCGCCGCGGTGCCGATGTTCAACGCGTTCACCGACAAGCCGGACTTCACCCCGTACACGGCGGTGGCCAACCAGGTGCCGCTGGACACGATGAACAAGGCGGCGGCGCAGGTCACCGACCCGCTGGAGAAGACCTGGCTGACCTGGTCGCAGAAGCAGGACTTCAGGTCCGAGGACAACCTCGCGTTCGCCCCGTTCAACCGGCTGACCTGGTACGCCAGCACCGGCTGGAAGCGTCCGTACCCGGGTGACACCAAGGTCATGACGCCGGACGAGGTGCTCGCGAGGTTCCCGCAGAACGCCCCCCGGGACACCGGGGACACCGACCTGCCGCGCAACCGGGCGCAGGTCCCGCACCATGGCTGACGAGCCGACCGTGGCGGCCGTCGAAGCGCGTGGCCTGACCAGGCGCTTCGACGGCACCGTCGCCGTGGCCGGGCTCGACCTCACGGTCGGGCCCGGCCGGGTGCACGGCCTCGCCGGGCCCAACGGGGCGGGGAAGACCACGCTGCTGTCGATGCTGCTCGGCCTCGTCCGCCCGGACGCCGGGACGCTCCGCCTGTTCGGCCGGACGCACGACGCCGACGGGGCCCGCGCCCGCGACGGCGTCGCCGGGTTCGTCGAGGCCCCGCGCTTCTACCCGTACCTGACCGGCCGCGCGAACCTCGAACTGCTCGCCGGCCTGGACGGCGGCGACGCCCGCGACCGGATCGCGGACGCGCTGGAGACGTCCGGGCTGGGCGACGCGGTGAAGGCCAAGGTCGGCGGCTACTCGGTCGGCATGCGGCAGCGGCTCGGCATCGCCGCGTCCCTGCTGCGCGCCCCGCGCCTGCTGATCCTGGACGAGCCGACCGGCGGCCTCGACCCGGCGGGCATGCGGGACGTCGCGGACCTGGTCCGGCGGCTCGCCGGGGACGGCGTCGCGGTCCTGCTGAGCAGCCACGACATGGACGAGGTCGAGGACCTCTGCGACGACGTGACCATCATGAACGCGGGCACGGCGGTGTTCGACGGGACCATGGCCGAGCTGCGCGGACGCGCGCCCGCGCCCGAGTTCCGCCTGACCACCGGCGACGCCGCCGCCGCGCTGGAACTGGCGTCCGGCGCGTCCGGGCTGGAGGTCTCGAAGGACGGCGACGACGGCCCGCTGTCGGTCCGCGCGACCCGCGACCGCCTGGACGCCTACGTCGTCGACCTGGGCCGCGCGGGGATCCCCGTCCGGAGCCTGACCCTCCGCACCTCGGCCCTGACCTCCCTGTTCTTCGACCTCACCGGCGGCGCCCCGGCCACGGCCTCGGCCCCGGCCGCCGCCCCGACCCTGGAGAAGGCGGCGAGATGACCGCTCTCGACACCCCGTCCGCCGCGTCCGCCGCGTCTGCTGCGTCTGCCGCGCCGGGCGTGGGACGCGGGGGGACGCTGGTCGTGTACCGCTGGGAGACGGCCAAGCTCGTCCGGCAGGTCCGGACGCGGCTGGTCGCGCTCGCCTGCGTCGTCGCGCCGTTCCTGTTCGCCGCGGCGCTGGAGGTCCAGGCCACCACGCCGCAGGACACCCTGTTCGGACGGTGGGTGCACGACAGCGGGTTCGCGATCCCGCTGGTCGTGCTCGGCTTCGCCGGGCAGTGGGCGCTGCCCGCGCTGACCAGCGTCGTCGCCGGGGACATCTTCGCCTGCGAGGACCGGCACGGCACCTGGCGGACGATCCTGACCCGCTCCCGCAGCCGCGCGCAGATCTTCGCGGGCAAGACCCTGGCCGCGCTGACCTACGCCGTCGCCGTGACCGTCCTGCTGGGGGCGTCCAGCCTGCTCGCGGGCGTCCTGGTCGTCGGTCGGCAGCCGCTGGTCGGGCTGTCCGGGACGCTGATCGCGCCCGGCCACGCCACCGCGCTCGTCCTGGCGAGCTGGGCGTCGGCGCTGCCGCCCGTCCTCGGCTTCACCGGCCTCGGCCTGCTGCTGTCGGTCGCGGGCCGCAACGGCGCGCTCGGCATCGGCGGACCCGTCGTGATCGGCCTGGTGATGCAGCTCGCCGCGATGGTGGACCTGCCCGTCCCCGTCCGGACGCTGCTGCTCTCCACGCCGTTCGGCGCCTGGCACGGCCTGTTCGCCGACCCGCCGTTCCGCGGCCCGCTGCTGTGGGGCGCGCTCGTCGGCGCGGGCTACCTGGTCCTGAGCGTCGGCGGCGCGTACGCGCTGCTCCGCCGCCGCGACATCACCGGAGGATGATCACCGTGCCCCGCACCGTCACGCGCCGCGCGACGGCGGCCCTGCTGGCCGCGGCCGTCGCGCTGCCCGCCCTCACGGGATGCGACACCACGGCCGTCACCCGCGACCGGGTGAACGCGGCCGTCGCGCCGACGTTCGCGAACCTGTACGTCCTCCAACAGCAGCTGCGGGGGCGGAAGGTCGCCAAGGCCGCGGTGAAGGCCCACGCCGACTGCGCCCGGGGGACCGGGCCCGACGCGTCCACGCGCGGCGCGGGCGACGACTGGACATGCACGCTGTCCTGGTTCAACGCGGGCCCGGCCGTCACCGCGACCGCGAACTACCAGCTGCACGTCCAGCCGAACGGCTGCTACACCGCCGACGGCGACGGCCCGTCCGACCTGAACGGCACGCCCACCCTCACCGCCGCGGACGGCGCGACCGTCACCAACCCGCTCTGGCGCTTCGACGGCTGCTTCGACATCTCCTGAGCTAGTGCGCTGACCGGGAAGGTTTGCCGGGTTTGGTCACGCGGCTTTGCTGCGGGGGCGGCCCCATCGTTGTTGGCGTTGGCTGCGGATGCGGGCGCGTTCTCGGCGTTGGGCTGCCAGGATGTC
>NZ_RFFG01000208.1 GCF_003696215.1 Actinomadura harenae
GCGGGACGGCCCGGTCGCCGACGCCGTCCGCGCGGGCCTGCGGCTCCGCTTCGGCGCCGACCCGCGGCGCGCGGGCGACGGCGCCGTCGGGGCGGCGTCCCTCGCGATGCGGCGGCTGGGATTCCCGCCTCCGGAGTAGCCGCTCCGTCCCGCGCCGACGCCCCGTTCTCTGTTGGAACGTGCCATTTGTTCGCTTTGTGGTGAGTGAATGCGCACTCACCGCGTGTGAGCCTTTCGTCCGGCGGGCGTCGGCGCGGATCCCGGTCTCGGTTGTGCCGCCTCGGATGATCATGCTTAGACTGGAGGACACGGTGCCGGTCCCGGCCGACCGCACCGGCCACGAACGTGGCGACCTCCGTAAGGCTGCCAACGCAGCGCCGTCCGGCCTCGCGCGTCCTCTCCAGGACGAAGGGGGCGTCCCCTCAGGCCCGGCGCGATCCTCCCCCGCCGCCTGAATCCGGGATCGCCCTCCCCTGCCCGAGATCTCCCTTCCGGGCACCACCGCGCCCTGCCTCGGACGGCGGCGAACTCCGGCTCCGACGATCGAGGTCCCAGACGTGCGCCCTCTGCCGAACACCCCTGCCCGCCTCTCGCCGTCCGGCCCGCCGGACAGGCCCACCCAGGACGCGACTCCGCCGGACCCACCGGACAAGCCCACGCACCACAGGCGGGCCGAGCGGAAAGGACGCGTCGCCTCGCGCCTGGCACCCCGGCGGCTGGTGCCCCGGCGGCGGTGGACGCGCGTCTGCCTGGGGGTGGTGGCGGCCCTGCTCGCCCTCGTGGTCGGCGGGATCACCGGGCTCTACGTGACGACGCCCCTGCCGACCGAGCCCCAGCGCGGAGTGACCGACGAGGGGTCCACGGTGTACTTCGACGACGGCCGGACGCCGATCTTCCGGTTCGGGGCCAACCGGCAGACGGTCCGGCACGACCAGATCCCGGACCGCGTGCGGTGGGCGGTGCTGTCGGCCGAGGACCGGGGGTTCTACACCGGGCACGGGGTCTCGATGAGCGGGACGTTCCGGGCACTGTGGAACAACGCGTCCGGCGGGGACACCCAGGGCGGGTCCACGATCACCCAGCAGCTCGCCCGCAACTACTACAAGGGCCTGAGCAAACGGCGGACGATGGGACGCAAGGTCAAGGAGATCCTGATCTCCGTCAAGCTCGCCCGGCAGCGGAACCGGGACCAGATCCTCGACCTCTACCTCAACACCATCTACTTCGGGCGGCAGACGTCCGGGGTGCAGGCGGCGGCGCGGGCCTACTTCGGCAAGGACGTCTGGCAGCTGTCGGTCGCCGAGGCGGCGCTCCTGGCCGCGATGATCCAGCGTCCCGCGTACTTCCGGACGCAGGGGAACGACGCCCCGGCGCGCGCGCTGCGCGACCGCTGGCGCTACGTCCTGGACGGCATGGTCTCGATGGGCAAACTCACCCGGGGAGAGGCGGACGCCGAGAGGTTCCCCCGGACCGTCAAGGAGTGGCAGGGCGTCGGGGTCAGCGGGCAGTCGACGTTCGTCCGGCAGCGGGTGCTGGAGGAACTGGAGGCGTCCGGGATCCCCGCGCAGAGCGTGGTCAACGGCCGGATGCGCATCTACACCGCCCTGAACGACGGCTGGATGCGGGCCGCCGGGGACGCCGTGCGCGGCGCGGGCGAGTCGCGCTGGGCGGCGTCCGTGCGCGGCGGGCTGGTGGCGGTCGATCCGAAGGACGGTGCGGTCCGGGCGTTCTACGGCGGGGACCCGGCGCGCAGCCAGTACGACGCCGTGTTCAACCCCGTCGCGCAGGTGGGGTCGACGTTCAAGCCGTTCGTCCTGGCGGCGGCGGTCCGGCGCGGCACCGACGTCCGGTCCCGGGTGTACGGGACGTCGCCGCTGAACTTCGCCCCCGACGGGGAGCTGACGCCGATGGCGGCGCCCGGGATGAAGGTCAAGAACGACGAGCACATCGGCTCCCTCGGCCCGGTGGACCTCGGCCGCGCGACGGCCCTGTCGGTCAACACGGGGTACATGAAACTGGCCTTCGAGACAGGGATCGGGAACGTCGTCCGGATGGCCGAGGACCTCGGCGTCCCCGAGCCGGCCATCCGGCCGTACAGGGCGCAGGCGGGCGTGACGCTCGGCATCGCCACGATCCCCGCGGTGCGGCAGGCCGCCGCCTACGCGGCGTTCGCCAACGGCGGCATCGCGGTCGCCCCGCACCTGGTCACGCGGATCGTGGACGCGTCCGGCCACGACGTCCCGCTGCCCTGGGCGCGGACGGGCGCGCGGGTGCTGAGCCATGAGCAGGCCGCGCAGGTCAACTGGGCGACGCGCCGGACGGTCACCGAGGGCACCGGACGCCGCGCCGCGCTGCCCGGACGGGTGAGCGCGGGCAAGACCGGCACCACCGACCACAACCGCGCCGCCTGGTACGTCGGGTACGTCCCGAACCTGTCCACGGCGGTGATGATGGCCGACACCCGCGGCCGGACGCTGCGGGACGCCGCGCACCGGCCGATCTCGGGCGAGGACGCCCCCACCGTGATCTGGCACGCGTTCATGGCGCGGATCTCCGGTTCGCTGCCGGTCCGGGCGTTCGACGAGCCCGTGTTCGCCGGGACCGTCCGCGACTGGACCGACAGCCGCGTCCCGGTCCATCCCGCGCGGCCGCCGTCCGGCCGTTCCGAGGCGGCCGGAACCCCCGGGCAGAGGCCGGACGGGACGCCGCCGCCGTCCGCCGATCCGAAGTCGAAGGGGCGTGGAAAGGCCCGCCACTAGCCCCGATCCCCGTGGCGCGGCCCAGGACGCGCGGCCATGACGTGGACAATGACCCGGCGCGGTCTTGGACAGCGCGCCGCGCTCCGACTACCGTCGCCGGGGTCAGGTCACGGGCTGGTCACGGGTTTCGGGAGTATTGTGCGCGCTTCACGTCCATCTACCCCGGTCGGGGTCGCGATGGTCGCGGCCCTGGCCGCCTCGCTGGCCGGATGCGGTGGAGACGCCGAGGCCGGGAAGCGCGGTTCCGGGCCCGCGCCCACGTCGTCCCAGGCGGCGGAGCGGGCGGACTGGATCCCCGGCTACGTCGCGAGGCTGACGCCCGCCGAGAAGGTCGGGCAGCTGTTCGTCCCCACGGTGGGCGACGCGGCGCAGGGCCGGGCGATGGTCCGCCGCTACCACGTGGGCGGCGTCATCTACTTCCCCGAGAACCTGCGGACGCCCCGCTCCACCGCCGAACTGTCGAACGCGCTGCAGAAGGCGTCCAAGATCCCGCTGACGATCGGCGTGGACGAGGAGCAGGGCATCGTGTCGCGCACGCCGTTCGTGACCCGGTTCCCCGGCAACATGACGCTCGGCGCGACCGGCCGTCCGGACGACGCCCAGGCCGCCGCGCAGGCGACCGGCGCCGAGCTGCGCGCCGTCGGCATCAACCAGAACTACGCCCCGGACGCCGACGTCAACGTCAACCCGGCGAACCCGGTGATCGGCATCCGCTCGTTCGGCGCCGACCCCGGCCTCGTCGCGAAGATGACCCACGCCGCCGTCGCCGGATACCAGCAGGCCGGGGTCGCCGCCACGGCCAAGCACTTCCCCGGGCACGGCGACACCGCGACCGACAGCCACACGGGCCTGCCGGTGATCCGGCACAGCAGGGCCACCTGGGAGCGCCTGGACGCGCCGCCGTTCGCGTCCGCGGGCGCGGACGCGGTGATGTCCGCGCACATCGTCGTCCCGAAGCTGGACGACAGCGGCGACCCGGCGACCCTGTCCAAGACCGTCCTGACCGGGCTGCTGCGGCAGAAGCTCGGCTTCCAGGGCGTGATCGTCACCGACTCGCTCCAGATGGAGGGCGTCCGGGAGAAGTACAGCGACCGGGCGGTGCCGGTCCGCGCGATCAACGCCGGGGCCGACCAGCTGCTCATGCCGCCGAGCCTGCCCGTCGCGTACCAGGCGGTGCTGAGGGCGGCGAAGTCCGGCAGGATCCCGCAGGCCCGGCTGGACGACGCGGTGGCGCGGATCCTGCGGCTCAAGGAGCGGCGCGGCCTGTTCCGCGGCACGCAGGTCGACCCGGCGAAGGCGGCGGACCAGGTCGGGACGTCCGAGCACCACGCGCTCGCGCTCAGCGTCGCCGAGCACGGCGTCACGGTCGTCAGCGACGACGGGAACGTCCTGCCGCTGAAGGGACGCTCCGTCTACGTGACCGGCGCGAAGAGCGCCCGGGTCGGCGCGGCGCTGCGCGCGGCGGGCGTGAAGACGGCCGGCTCGCTCGGCCAGGCGGACGTCGCGCTGCTCACGACGCTGAACGACGGCGCGTCCGGCACCGCCGCGAGGGCGCGTGCGCTGGCGTCCAAGCCGACCGTCGTCGCCGCGCTCGGCGCGCCCTACGACCTGGACAAGGCCACCCGGGCGAAGGCGCTGGTCGCGACCTTCTCGTCCGCGGCGCCCGCGATCACGGCGCTCGCCCGCGTCCTGTCCGGGCAGGTCAAGCCGACGGGGAAGCTGCCCGTCCCGGTCGCCGGAAAGCCGGTCGGCGCGGGCGCCGACTCCTGACCCCGCAAACGACGCGAGGCGGGGCGCCGCTCGGGTGAGCGGCGCCCCGCCTCGCGTTCGTGCGCGGGTGACGGGTCAGAGACCGAGGTCGGCCAGGCCCGGGAGGGCCCGGCGCGCGGCCTCCTTCGCCTCGCCCGCGGACCGGGACGCCCGCGCGGCCACGGCCGCGGCCCGGCACTCGTCCACCGTGTGGCGGGCCAGCGCCGCCCGGACGAGCGGCAGCGACGGCGCGCTCATCGACAGCGACGTGACGCCCAGCCCGACCAGGACGCAGGCCAGCACCGGATCGCCCGCGGCCTCGCCGCACACGCCGCACGGGATCCCGGCGGACGCGGCGGACGCGACCAGGTCGAGGACGGCGGGCTGCCACGCGTCCTGGAGGTGGGAGAGACCGCCGACCTGCCGGTCCGCGGCGCAGGCGTACTGGGTGAGGTCGTTGGTGCCGAGGCTGAAGAACTCCACCTCCGGCGCCAGGTCACCGGCGCGCAGCGCGGCCGCCGGGACCTCGATCATCACGCCCGGGTGCTCGATCCCGGCGTCACGGCAGGCGGCGGCGAAGAAGGCCGCCTCCTCGGCGTCGGTCACCATCGGGGCCATGACCTGGAGCTTGGCGTCCTGGCCGGACGCGGCGCGGGCCAGCGCGGACAGCTGGGCCGCCAGCACGTCCGGGTGGCGGCGCAGCATCCGCAGGCCGCGCTCGCCGAGCGCCGGGTTCGGCTCGTCGCCGGGAGGCGGGAGGAACGCCAGCGGCTTGTCGGCGCCGGCGTCCAGGGCGCGCACGACGACGCGACCGCCCGGGAACGCCTCCAGGACCTCGCGGTACGCGCGCTCCTGCTCCTCGTCGGACGGCGGGGTCGCGCGGTCGAGGAAGAGGAACTCGGTGCGGTAGAGGCCGATGCCCTCGGCGCCGTTCTCGACCGCCGCCGGGACGTCCCTGGGCCCGCCGATGTTCGCCAGCAGCGGCACCGGGTGCCCGTCCCTGGTCCGCCCGGGACCGGACGCGCCGGACAGCGCCTCGGCCCGCGCGGACGCGGCGTCGCGCGCGGCGGACACGACCGCCTCGGACGGGTTCACCACGACCGTCCCCGCCTGGCCGTCCACCAGGACGGGGGTGCCGTCGGCGAGATCGGTCGCGCCGGGCAGCGCGACGACCGCGGGCACGCCCATGGTGCGGGCGAGGATCGCGGTGTGGCTGGTCGGGCCGCCCTCCTCGGTGACGAACGCGACGACCTTGGCCGGGTCGAGCACGGCCGTGTCGGCGGGCGCGAGGTCCCGCGCGACCAGCACGAACGGCTCGTCCGACTCGGGCACGCCGGGCATCGGCAGGCCGAGCAGGCGGGCGACGGTGCGGTCGCGGATGTCGTCGAGGTCGGTGACCCGGGCGGCGAGGTACTCCCCCGCGCCCGCGAGGATCTCGCGGTACACGCCGAACGACTCGAACACCGCGCGGGCGGCGGCGTATCCCTCGGCGGCCTTGGCCTGGACGCCCTCGGCGAGGCCGGGGTCGCGGGCCATGAGCGCCTGCGCGTTCAGGACGTCCTGGCCGTCCTTGTTGCCGACCTCGGCGGCGACCGCTCCCCGCGCCTCCAGGTCGTCGGCGACGGCGGCGAGGGCGGCGAGCGCCGCGGCCGTCTCGGCCGCGGCGTCACCGGCGGGGGCGGTGCCGGCGGGCGGCTCGGGGACGGCCCCGGCGATCC
>NZ_RFFG01000209.1 GCF_003696215.1 Actinomadura harenae
CCCGCGGGGCCGGGGGCGGCGCCGTCCGGTTTCGGCGGCGGGCAGCCCGGCATGCCGCTGGCCGCCCCGCCGACGCTCGCGGTGTCCCCCGCGGAGGGAAGCGTCCCCCCGCCGCCCGCTCCGTCGTGGGCGGCGTCCTCTCCCGGCGGTCCCGCCGGGGGCGGCGACCCCGAGTCGACGGCGGGGTGGGTGTTCGACCCCGCCGAGTCCGGGGAGCACCCGCAGGCCGCGCCGGCCGATCCGCACCCGTCCGACATGAAGACGATCATCGCGCCGTCACCCGCCGCGGCCCGCGCGCAGAACTGGCAGGACGGCGCGGCCGAGCAGCCCGCCGAGTCGATCGTCCCCGAGTCCTGGTACGCCAAGCCGCGCCGTCCGGACGAGCCGTCCGAGCCCGCCGGGCCGCAGCAGTGGCAGCCGCAGCCCCAGTCCCAGCCGCAGACGGTGGCCGACCAGGGCTGGGGCCAGCAGCCGCCGCCTCCCGGGGGCGGCTTCCCGAACGGCGGCGACCAGGCCACCGCCATGATCACCCCGGGCGCCGTGTCGCCGACGCCGGGCGGGTTCGGCCAGCAGCAGCCCGGCGGCTTCGGCCAGCAGCAGGGCTTCGGCCAGGACGCCGGTTTCGGCCAGCAGCAGGGCGGGTTCGGCCAAGACGCCGGTTTCGGCCAGCAGGGCAACTTCGGGCAGGACGCCGGATTCGGTCAGCAAGGCGGGTTCGGCCAGCCCCAGCAGGGCGGGTTCGGTCAGCAGGGCTTCGACCAGGGCGGCTTCGACCAGGGCGGATACGGCCAGCAGGGCTTCCAGGGCGGGGCGCCGTCCGGAGGCGGCAAGAAGAACAAGCCGCTGCTCATCGGCGTCGGCGCGCTCGTCGCCGCGGCGGTCGTCGCGGTCGCGGTCGTGCTGTGGCCGAGCGGCGGCAAGAGCAACGCGGGACCGGGCGCGTCCAACTCCCCGGTCGCGCAGAAGAACAAGATCTCGGTGGACTCGGCGGCCAAGCAGCAGGCGGACGCCCTGAACCAGATCCTCAACGCCAGCGCCGACACCAAGCGGACCCTGGTGAAGGGCCTCGGCCAGTCCCGCAAGTGCGCGGACCTGGCGAGCGCGGTCGGCTCCTTCCACGAGGTCGCCCAGCGCCGGCAGAACCAGCTGAAGCACACCGCGGCCCTCAAGGTCGACAAGCTGGAGCACGGCGAGAAGCTGCGCTCGTCCCTGCACGACTCGCTCCAGGCGTCCCTCGACGTCGACAGCGCCCTGCTCACCTGGGCCACCCAGTCGCAGCACGGCTGCAAGGGCAAGCCGAAGCCGGACGCGAACCACGCGCCCGGCCGCGCCGACGCCGAGCGCCGCGCCACGACCTCCAAGAAGAGCTTCGTGGAGCTGTGGAACCCCGTCGCCCGCAAGACCGGCCAGCCCTCCCGCCGCTGGACGGGAGTCTGACACAACCGCAGGTGGGCGCCTGATCACAACCGGGTGGCCGACGGCGCCGGGACCATCCCGGCGAGCGTCCGGTCACGGTAGGTTGGTCGCGACGGACCCTGACGGTGAGGGGTTTTCATGCGGTGCCCTGCCTGCGGTAGCGACACGACCCCGGCGCTCCCCCGCTGTACCCGGTGCGACGCGCCCCTGAACGACGGCACGTCCCCCTCCGGTGACGCGACGCGACGCGATGACGGCTGGCCGTCATCGCCTCCCTGGCCGTCCGAGCCCGGAGCCCCGGTGCACGGTGTCCCGGAGCCCGGTGCCTCGAAGCCCGGAGCCCCGGAGCACGGACCGAGCCCGTACCCCGGCGTCCCCGCCGGACACGAGCCCACCTACGCGTCCGACTACGGCCCCCCGCCCGAACAGGCGCCTCACGAACACGCCGCCCCGCCCGAGTACGGGACGCCCTCCGGCTACGGGACGCCCTCCGAGTACGACGCGTCCCGCGCGTACGGGCCTCCGCCCGAGTACGGAGCACCGCACGAGCCGGGTGCGCCGTCCCAGTACGGGACGCCTCAGGAGTACGGGACGCCGGGCGGGTACGAGCCCGGACGGGTTCCGGAGGGGTTCGGGCACGGGGAGCAGCAGCCGACCGAGCTGGACGTCGGGTACTCGTCGCCGCCGACGGCGTACGACCTGGGGACGCCCGTTCCGGTGCCGCCCTCCGATCCCGGCGCGGCCTACGGGCCTCCGCCCGAGCCGTGGGGCGGCGGGTCGGGGTTGTCGGCCACGCCTCCCCCACCGCCGGACGGCACGCCGGGCGAGCACACGATCACGCTGTCGCCGGAGCCGTGGGCGGCCGAGCCGCAGGTGTGGAGCCCGCCGCCTCCCGCCGAGACGAAGAGGCGCCCGCCCTACCTGCTGATCGCGACCGGGCTGGTCGTCCTCGCGGCGATCGCGCTCGGGATCGTGTTCTGGCCGACCGGATCCGGGAAGGCGGGGCAGGCGGGCAGCGTCTCGCCCGCGACCCAGCAGCGGAGCGACCAGCCGACCGGCCAGGGGCAGCCGTCCGACACGCCCTCGGCGACGGCGTCCTCGCCGTCCCCGAGCGGGGACCTGACCGCGCAGGCGGGCAAGGTGAACACGCTGCTGGACGACATGTCGACGACGCGCGGCGACCTCCAGACCGTCCTGACCGACGGGTGCGACACCGCCGGGCTGCAGCGGATCAAGGGCGAGCGGCAGTCGGAGCTGTCCACGGCGCAGGGCCTGGACGTGAGCGCGCTCGACGACGGGCAGCGGCTCAAGGACGCCCTGGTCCGCGCGTTGCAGGCGTCGGTCGCGTCCAACGCCAAGTACATCGAGCTGTCCCCGGGCTGCCCGTCGGACTCCGACGTCGCGGACGTGAACCAGCAGGCCACCGACGCCAAGCACGAGTTCATCGGCCTCTGGAACCCGGTCGCGGAGAAGGCGAACCTGTCGTCCCGCACCGAGGCGTCGATCTAGGCCGGTCCAGTCCGGGGGGCCTGGACGTCAGCCGAGTCCGAGGCGGGTCGCGAGGGCGTGGACGGCCTCGGCCAGGGCCGTGACGCCGGCGACGCGGCGGGCCAGGCGGGCCAGGGCGCCCGACATGCGGTCGTCGTCGGGGTCGTCGGCCTCCGCCTCCTCGCGGACGTCGGCGAGGTCGCGGCGGGCGCGGGCGGCCTCGGGAAGGTCCGCCTCATGCGCGGCGATGAGCTCCGCGACGCGGGCCAGCGCCTCGGCGGTCCCCTCGTCGGCGTCGCCTCGCGCGCCCTGGATCTGGACGCTGTTGTCGCCGGTCGAGATCTGCCCGGACACCCGGGCGTTCCCGCCGATGTGCACTCCACGGTCGTCGCCGTGCCGCCGCATGACGCTCCTCTCTCGTTCTACGGGTTGACGCCCTGGGCCTGGCGGACGCGGGAACCGCTTCCCGCGACCGAGATCTGCCCGTCGACACGTCCGCCGGTCATGATCACGCCCTGGTTCAGGAGGGTCCCGGCCTGCTCGCGGAAGGCCGACACGTCGACACCGCACTCGGTCCCCAGGTAGTCCAGCAGCGCCTCGTTGACGCGCCGCTCGATCAGCTTCGCGTACTTGTCCACGTCCGTGGCCTGGAGGAAGTCGTCCACGTCGGTGTCGGCGACGAGCTCGCGGACGCTGAGCCGCGAGCCGTAGTCGCGCACGGTCCGCGCCGTCGGATCGCCGCCCGACGCCGCCGCCAGCGCTCCGCCCGCCATCCCCCACGCGGCCGCGACCGTCCTCGGCACCGGCAGCAGGACGGCCTCGGCGAAGCCGCGCCATCCGACCCGGACGGCCTGCCCGAGCAGGACGGGCACGCTCCACGCCGACAGCAGGTCCACGACCCGGAACTCGGACCGGACGGGCGGCAGGACGGTCGCGACGAACTGCCCGTACAGCATCCGTCCCTCGACGGCGAGGTAGACGAAGGTGGTGAGGGTCTGGTCGCGGTCGGCGGCGGGCGCGAGCGGGCCGCCGTCGCGGCGCAGCACCGGCTGCGACTGCGCGCCGACGGTGATCCGCTGGAAGCAGCGGACCGCTCCCTGCGGGTGCCGGACGAGCGCGTCCACGGCCTCGTCCCCGGCCAGGGAGTAGGGCAGCCGCGCGGCGCCGTCGATCAGCGGGTGCCCGCGGAACGGCCTCGGGTCGGACGCGCCGACCGGCCGCTCCCACTGCTCGCACAGGCCCGGCGCGACGACGTGCCAGCCGGTGTTCAGCCCGGTGACGCGCTCGTTCGGGGGCAGCCACGAGCCGCGGTCGGGGGGCGTGCCGTCCGGGCTGGGCGGCCACTCGTCCCGCATGGCCCGGACGCTCTCCTGGACGCGCCGGTGCATGGTCATCGGGTCGGGCCGTCCGGGCGACTCCATCGACAGCGGGTCGCCGCCTGACTCGCCGTCCAGCGGGCCGCCGCCGGGGCGGTCGAGCTCCAGCACGATCGACCAGGCCCGGGTCAGGCCGGACCACACCGGGCCCGCGCCGACGAACGGGTTGTCGCCCGAGTACAGCGTGACGTTGCCGAGCTGGGCGGCGCGGATCCGCTCCAGCAGGACCTCCACGCGGGGGCTGAACACGCGCGGCCCGGGTCCGTGCGCGCCGGGCGCGAGCTCGCGGGACAGCGTCCAGAACAGCAGCGCGAGGTGCCCGAAGTAGATCAGCGCGAAGCACAGGAAGGCCAGCGCCAGGGTCGCGAGGGGGTGTTGGACCTGGAACACCGTCCAGAGGCGCTGGATGTTCCAGTGCACGGGCTCCTCGGCGTCCGAGGAGGTCATGGCGGCGGTCGTCAGGACCGGCGCGAGCAGGGCGTAGACGAACGGGAGCGTCAGCGCCCCGGCGGTCACGACCCGCCAGGGCCAGGCCAGCGACCGCCAGCGGATGCGCGCCGCGATCGCCGGGCTGACCAGCGCCCACCCCACGGAGACCGCGATGCCGGGCGCGAGGGCGAGCAGCAGCGTCCAGGCCAGCGCGAGGAGGACGTCGCGGGAGATCCGCAGCCTGCGGGCGCGCAGCGCGTGCCGGATCACCGGGTCCAGGTCGAAGCCGAAGGACGGCACGACGGCCCGGTGCTCGTCGCGGAGGTACTCGTCGATCACCAGCGCGCAGACCGCGCGGTTCAGGTAGACGGCCGCGCAGAGATGGCGCGTGGTGTTCTGCATCGGGCGCCCGGACGCGGCGGGCCCGGGACTCACGTGCCCGAACGCGGGCGCGGTACCTTCGGCGACGGTGACCATCCGACCTCCGGCGTGCAGGGGGAGGAGAAAAGTACCGATCCCTCCCCGGCCGCCGGGAGGCTCACCGGGCGATCGTGACGAAACCGTCTCCCGGCACGGCGGAGCCGGTGCTGGGCGCCCGGGAGTCAGCCGGTCAGGAAGGGCAGGCCGGCGGACAGGTCCTCGAAGGGCAGGACGAACCTGTCCGGCCAGCTCAGCACGGGTTCGAGCCACGACTCGACGCGCATCGCGGACGCGATGTGGTCGATCTGCTCGTCCTCCTCCATGCCGATCGTGACGAGCGACAGGTCGGCGGAGAACGCCGCGTGGTCGTCCTCGCCCGCGAGCGACAGCAGGGCGAGCGGACGGTTCGACGCGAGCTCCATCGACAGCGGATGGCGGCGCAGGTCCCGCAGGCGGTGGCCGAGGCGCGCCTCCGGGACGTCCCGGAGGCCGGGCAGGCGGTAGTCGAGCGGCGGCGCGAGCGCGTGCTTGTCGGGAGCGCCCGCGCCGTACGGGAACAGCCGATCCAGTTCGTGCAGCCAGCGGACCTGCGGGATCACCCATTGCGCGCCGGCACGGCGGCCCGACAGGTCGTGCGCGCCGCCGAGCAGCCGCGCGCCGACGGCGGCGACCGCCTCGGTCAGGTCGGCGGGCGGGAACGCCGTGCGCAGCGCGCGGGAGCGGCGCGTCACGGCGCGGTCGGCGACCGT